>JAMPDQ010000010.1 GCA_023665575.1 Candidatus Amulumruptor caecigallinarius
AAGTATATACCGTTGTCCAATGAGTATGTTTCGTTGGTGTCTATAATTTATTTTTTTCCACAGCCATTGAATTTGGTTCGGGCTTTATATATGCCCGGATAAACCTAAACCTATATATGGTTGCAGGGCAAAAGAGAAATTACCATAGCAGGGAGTCCAAGTCATGAGCCACGCCAAATGTTAACGGAGGCTAACGGATGAGCGGCTGACGGCGTTAAAGATTCATAAAAACACCCAACTTTACATTTTTGGGTGTAAAATTGGGTGTTAGTCTTGCAACTACCTGATAATCAGGCTTTATTGCGGAAAGACAGGGATTCGAACCCTGGGTACCCAAAGGGTACAACGGTTTTCGAGACCGTCCCGATCGACCACTCCGGCATCTTTCCGAGCGTTTGTGTTGCAAAGGTAGTGTTTTTTATCTATTTTTCCAAGTTTTTCGGTATTTTTCGGTTAGAGGATTGTTGAGTTTTGGTTTGTCAGGTAGTGTTCTCCGAAAAATGTCAGATAAATTTGATTTGTAAGGTTGGCGGGGAAGGAATCGCTTTTCCTGTATATATCGTACAACTATTCATCTTACGATTCCTTTACCCCGTGTGCCAAATCCTTACCAATTTACAATAACCAACTTAAATTTATTATCTTTCCAACTACATCTAAATTCGAAAGCCTCTTTTCACAAAGCAACAATGCGAATTTTTACTTTATTTAGATTATGAAGTAATGCGGATTTTGTTATCGTTGTCTGATAGGTTTTTGTCATTAAGTCATTTTTTCTGTTGCAAATTTATATAGCAAAAAGTGCGATTCCAAACACCTTTTTGCTGTTCCAAACAAATATCAAAGCATTACATTTTTCAATTTGCTGATATAAAGACGACTATAAGAAATTACTTAAAAAAATATCTAAAAAAATATCAAATAAAATTTTTCAATTTGCAATAATTTTACCCCCTTTTTAGTGTTGTATTGCTATTTTTTTAATATATTTGACACTGATTTTAATGACCTTTTCAAGTGAAATCTATCTTTAACATTCGCTTCTTAATATTTTTGTGGGTTGTTTTTTGCGTTTTGAATTTGTTTCCCGCGTGTGGTGAAAAAGTTTCGGACAAAGATCGCAGTTTGAAGGATTATTACGCTGAACTTGATGATGAATTGCAGCGGGCGCATGTTTACGATCTGGAGAAGAGCCAACGCATCACATCTCTTAAACAGGATTTAAATTCAGAATCCGAGGCCGGCGGACAACTCGCCATAATTGACCGTCTGATCAAGGAGTATGAATCATACATCAGCGACTCTGCATTACATTATATAGATAAGAATATAAAAATCGCTGAGAGCATCGGCAATGACCGAGAGACTAAACGGCTTGTTTTGAGAAGGATAGAAGTGCTCAGCCATGCAGGACTCTTTGAAGAAGCATCCGATGAAATGAAAAATTTCAAAAGGCAAGAACTTGATTCTTCCTTGCTTGAGTCTTATTATTATGTGAATTGCGGCCTTTATCAATATATGAGCGAATATATAAATGATCAGAAATTTTCAGCACATTGCGACTCGTTAAAAGCGCTTTATACAGATTCCATTATGCTGGTTTCCAAAGAGAATTCTTTCAGAAGAGTCTCATATGTGGCTAATGCGTTGATAGAATCGGGAAAATATGATGAGGCTATCAGTAAACTTTTGGCCAAAATCAAGCAATATGACAAAGCAACACGTGAATATGCCATTCTTGCCTCTATCCTTGCAAACGGATATAAAACGAAAGGCGACAACTATAATTTCAAGAAATACCTAACTCTCAGCGCAATCAGCGATGTGATGGCGAGCACAAAAGAAAACATGTCTTTTCGGGAGCTTTCGCAAGCTCTATTTGATGAGGGAGATTTGGACCACGCAAAAATATATCTGCATAAGAGTTTTGATGATGCCAACTTTTTCTCAGCGCGCATGCGTAATGCGCAATCAGCACGCATGTTGCCGGTGATTGATGTAGCTTATAATCATCGGCAGGAGAAGCTTCATAAAAGAATGATCTGGCTGCTTGCATTGGCTTCAGGACTTACATTGATTCTTGCTGTGGCCATTATTTTTATATTGAAGCAAATGAGAAGTATCCACAGGAGCGACGAAATAATACGCAACCGAAACGAAGAATTGTCGGTTATTTCGCACAGACTTCGGGATGTAAATAAGGAGCTGGCTCAATCTAACGATGCTCTTAAGCAGTCGGATTCAATTAAGGAGGAATATGCCGGGCTCTTCATGCAATATTCATCATTGTCAATCAAGAATCTCGAGCATTATCAGCAACTGCTTCATAATCTTGTGGTGAAGAAGAATATGAATGAGTTGATAAAGAAAATCGAAAATTATAATGTTGTGAGCCAGACTCTGAAAGATTTCTATAGCAAGTTCGATGAGGCAATTCTCAACATGTATCCGAATTTCGTAGACAGGGTGAATTCTCTTCTTCAACCCGACGCATTCATATTAGTTAAAGGTCTGGGCAAACTCAACACAGAGTTGCGCATACTTGCATTGATTCGTATAGGCATAGCCGATAGTGACAAGATTGCGCAATTTCTTCGTTGCTCTCTCACCACCGTGTATACGTATCGGTCAAAGATTAAAAACAAGGCTGTTTCTCCCGAAACATTTGAGCAGGATATAATGAAGATTCTCTCGGCATAATTAATCCGCAAGTTGCAACTTGCAAAAAGCACGTAGGTTAGATGTTGGTTATTTAGCAAGGATTATATTGTAATCTCTCCGTTAACAATTGAGAGGTTGCTCCCTCTGAGATTGAAAAATTATCTCAAAAATAAGTCGCCTCTAATGCATGTTTTTTTATAAAACTGACTCTTGATATAAAAAATATACATAATATAAAATGATGAAGAAAACATTTATTAACCTATTAATGATCTCAGCAGTGATTCAAGCCACTGCTGCTGACATTTCATCTCCCGGAGGTAATCTTACACTCCGCGTTAATGTTGATGAGTCCGGAATTCCGTATTATCTTCTTGACTATAAAGGAAACTCCATTGTGGAGAAAAGCCGATTGGGTCTGAATGCCGATGAGATACAATTTGCTTCCGGTTTTAGTATTGAATCAATTGATACAGTCACTGTGGATCGCACATGGCAGCCCGTATGGGGGGAATATGATAATGTGCGCGACCACTATAAGGAGCTGGCTGTGAATCTTGTGGCTGACAATCCCCGACGAGCCGTGACAGTGAGATTTCGTTTGTTTGACGATGGTCTCGGATTTCGTTATGAACT
This sequence comes from Candidatus Amulumruptor caecigallinarius, assembly GCA_023665575.1. Taxonomy (GTDB): domain Bacteria; phylum Bacteroidota; class Bacteroidia; order Bacteroidales; family Muribaculaceae; genus Lepagella. The sequence goes on from JAMPDQ010000010.1 coordinate 3,298, forward strand.
CCCGGCTCAGGAGAAAAATAATTATCTTACTCTGCGCAACGAATTGACTGAATTCAATTTCACTGACAATCATACACTGTTTTGCATACCCGGCGATTATGACACGGATGAATACTTGTGGTCGGAGACTGACTTCTCCGGTTTGAAAGAGGCACTCGGGAAGTATAAGCGGCATTCTGAAGCTCAGCGCGCTGAGGGAATTAATATTCAGACGCCGATGTTAATCAAAACAACCGGAAACAAACCTGTATACATAAATTTGCATGAGGCTGCTCTTGTGGGATATCCCGCAATGCTGCTTGATGTAGATGCTGAAAATTTTGACATGAAAACTCATCTTGTGCCGGATCGTCTCGGTGTAAGCGCATATTTGCAAATGCCCTTCAACACCCCGTGGCGCACTCTTATAGTGAGCGATGATGCACGCGACATCTTGGCTTCACAATTGATATATAATCTGAACGAACCAAACAAAATTTCAGACACGTCATGGATCAAGCCAATGAAATTCATGGGCGTGTGGTGGGAAATGTTCACCGGAAACAAGAAAACATGGGCATACAGCAATGATTATCTTGCAAAGCCGGGAGTGACTGACTACAGCCAACTTGAGAGCAACGGCCGACATCCGGCCAACACTGAGAACGTGAAAAAATATATAGATTTTGCCTCTGCACATGGAATTGACGCCCTTCTTGTGGAAGGGTGGAATGAAGGTTGGGAAGATTGGGCGTCTTATCGCAAGAACCGTCAGTTTCTTTTCGATAAGGCCTATCCCGATTTTGATGTGGATTTTTTGCGTGAATATGCAAAAAGCAAGGGTGTGAAGCTTGTAATGCATCATGAAACTGCGGCTAATGCAGCAGATTATGCACTGCAACTCGATCGCGCTTTTAAATTTATGAAAGACAACAATTATGACGCGGTAAAGACCGGCTATGTCGGTGCCATAATTCCGCGGTCGGAGCATCACACCAGTCAGTGGATGGTTGATCATGTTCTGGATGTGGCAAAACGCGCAGCCGATTATAAGATAATGGTAGACAGCCACGAAGCGCCGCGTCCCACCGGTCTTGCCCGCACCTGGCCCAACTGGCTGGCGCAGGAATCAGCCCGTGGTGGAGAATTTGAATCGATGGGTGGAAATCCCCCGAGTCACACCGCCATTTTGCCTTTCACACGCCTGAAGGGCGGCCCTATGGATTATACTCCCGGCCTTTTCCAGACCGACCTGAGCTATTACGGAGAGGGAAAGACATCGAAAGCGGGAACAACGCTTGCCCGCCAGCTGGCGCTATACCTCACAATGCCTTCTCCGATGCAAATGGTGTGCGACTTGCCGGAAAATTACGACAGATTCCCGGATGCGTTTAAATTCATTGAAGATGTTCCGGTAGACTGGAGCAATTCCATCTATCTTGAAGCGGAGCCTAATCGCTACATTACTGTTGCACGCAAGGATAAAAACAGTGATGACTGGTATGTGGGCACAATCACAGATGACAACAGCCGCACTGCAATGATTGATTTTTCATTCCTGCCAAAGGATGTAAAATTTGAGGCAACAATTTACGAAGATGCCCGGGAAGCCGATTTCAGAACGAATCCGCAGGCATATAAAATCCGTACTGTCAAAGTCACAAACAAAACAAAGATGAAGCAACACGTTGCGCCCGGAGGAGGAGCCGCCATGAGGCTCATTCCCATGAAATAACAACCGCATGCTCATGAATTCAGATCCCGTTTGATAAAAATAACATCCTGATACAGACAGTCTTCATGAAGGACTGTCTGTATTTTTTTCTGCTTGCCGAAGAAACTACGATATATAAAGTTATGTTTCATAAAAATTTATGAAACGGTGTCAAAATTGGCTGTTCCCGTCAGCTTGAAGCAGAGTGTGGCAATTTAAATCCGTAATTTGTTATAACAATTAAAATCAATTTTGTAATTTTGCAATTCGCTTCCGTTGCCGTCTCAAGTTTTCATGTTGTCAGCAACTTGCGAAACCGGAGTTTAATCGTTAGAGTTTGTTTTATAAAAAATCTAAAACAGCCATATGATTTATTGATAATTTATTCAACTTTCGCAATTTTGAAACTTGCGAAAAGCATAGAGGTTAGAGGTTAGAGGTTAGAGGTTATTTTTTAGCAATTAGCATGCTATTTTACAATGGTTATCTCACTAACCTTCCTAACTACCAACTCTAATCCTCAAGGTTTCAAGTCGCTTGCATCTTGTGAAACTTGAGTTAATCTATTTAATATTTATGAATTTTTAAATGAAATATTACATTAGTCCGACTTCTTTTTCGTTGATTTGTCTAATCTCGCCGGTCACCACCAAGAGATAGCTTTCTCTGAGATTAAATAAATTATCCCAAAAATAAGCCGCCCCGAATGTCGAATTTTTTATAAAACAAACTCTAATGGGAATGAAGTCTATAAAACTATTTCATATATGTGCAATATCGTTGCTATTAATCATACTTTACTCTTGTTCTCCGAAAAAAGCATCGAATATATCCGATTCTGATTCCTTACAGACGGTGATGTCCGACACTTTTGCGGAAATTCAAAAGGATACGATTAAAAAGTCGCCTGTTGAAAATCTTAGTACTCCCGAGGAAATTGAAGAATATATCAACTCGCTTCCTGAAGCAGAAGATTATAAATCGGGCATAATTATGAGCGCAGTAAGGTATGCACCTGAATATGCGAAAAAATTGCTTGAAAATGAATATTCTAAATTCATTGTTGTGGATAAAGCTCGTATGAAAGTGCTTTTGTATGATAAATATGGTCACGAACTGAAAAATTATGACATGGCATGTGCCAGGAATTACGGCACAAAACATAAGCGTGCCGATTCACGCACACCTGAGGGATTCTTTTCGGTAGAGGGTATTTACAACAGCACTGATTGGCTTTATACCGACGATAACGGCAACACATCGCAAAAGAAGGGGCAGTTCGGTCCGCGATTCATACGTCTAAGAATTCCGACTACATCGCAGATAGGAATCCATGGCACATGCTCTCCCTGGTCGATGGGACACAGAGCGAGCCATGGATGCATCAGAATATTGAACGAAAATATTCTTGAACTTGTGGAGCTTGTAGAACCGGGAATGCCGGTGATAGTGCTTCCCGGCAAGCGTGACCGTGCCGTAAACCGGAAAGAGGGATATGCCGTAGCATATTTCCCTACTGACGATGAATATGCCATGAGTCAGAAAGAGCGACAACTAAAGCCTCTTTCTGCCGAGGAAGTTGCTGAAAACAAGCGTATAGAAGAAAAAATAAGGCTTGAAAAGGCGAAGGCGGATTCACTCGCGAACGCAGGGAATTCAATTAATGAAAATTCTGAAAAGATAAATGATGCCAACAAGCCGTTTGAAGTTGACTCAATTTGATATTTTTCTTAGCTACTTAGATATTTTTTTCTTAAATTTGTGGATTAAGAGACTGTTTCATAAAAATTCAACATTAGGGGACGGCTTATTTTTGAGATAATTTCTTCATTCTCAGATGGAGCAACCTCTTGGTGGTGACCTGCGAGATTGGATAAGTCAGTCAAAAAAAAAAGCCGGGCGAACGTGATTTTTTCGTTGATACATAGAAATGTATTAAATAAATTGACAATAAATCATATGCCTTTTTTATATTTTAATTTATATTAGCCTCGCACGCGCCCTCTAATGTTAAACTTTTTAACATATACCGATTTATTTTCAGCTGCTTAATGCAAAACTACGATAATTACAGGCCGGAAATCAATTACTCCGAGGAACTCCCGGTGATGGAAAATAAAAAAGCCGGGAAAGAGAAGCGTTCTCAGCGGGTGAGCCGAAACAAAAAAGAGGATTCAAAAAAGCAACCTTCACAAAAGGCCGGCAAGCCGGAATCGAACTCATTCCCGTCGCGTACCATTGCATGGTTTAAAAGTCCATCTTTCAGAATATTGGCAGGTATTTTTATCGGCTGTCTAACAGTGTATCTCGCCGTGTCTTTTTTTGGATATTTTTCGTCTTGCATTGAAGACCAGTCGAGCATTGCCCGTGTGGGAGTGGGTTCGGCCGAAAACATTGCCAATCCCGGTGGAGAGGGTGGGGCGCGTTTGTCGGAACTGTTCATCAACCGGGGGTTCGGATTGGGTTCAATGGTGATTATCGTATGGCTTGGCGCCATATCTCTAAAACTCCTTGTGGGACGACCGAAATTTCGTGCACTTGATTTCACCATAAAATGCATCGTGGCTCTCATCACCGTGTCTCTGATCATAGGGCTGACAACATATTCCATGCACACGCATGTGAACTGGGGTGGATATCATGGCACATATGTGAATGAATTTATAATCCACTTCATCGGTGCTATCGGTGCTATTCTTCTGAGTCTGTTTATGATGGCGGTGTTTGTGACAATCTGTTTACGCGATATTGTGAAATGGATTATCAATAAAAGGCGCAAGCATATGGAGAAACGTCGCAGAATTGCCGCAGAGATGGCTGCACGCCGTGCACGCGAAGAAGAGATTCAGAGAATGCAGGAGCAAGAAAAAATCGATGATTTGAAAGCAGGGGAGACCTCGGTTATCGGTTCGGCAGAGATTACGGATGAGAATGAACCTGACATCTCTTCTATGAAGTTTGATTCTGAAGATGGCGTGCTTTATGATTTGAACCCTCTTGAGGCCTCTCCACGGAATGTTCAGGAAAATTCAAATGCCGGGGGCGGCACATATGAATACAGGGAAAATCCTGTAGATGAAGAAACAGAAGAATCAGAAAAGCCGGATAATGAAAATCTTACAGAAATTTCCGGACATGCCGAAGAAGATGAAAATTCAACTGAGGATTCTGAAGGTAAAATGATTGTCAATGTCAACACCATTGGGCAGACTGATAAGAAACATTTCAAATCGGAAGTTGAAATGTATGAGTCGCACAATTATAAATTCCCCCCCTTCTCACTCCTTCATGAGGGAAAGGTGAGAATCAGCGTTGATACGGAAGAGCAACTTGAAAACAAGAACCGCATTGAAAAAACACTCCTTGATTTCGGAATCCCTATTACACGCATTGAGGCTACTGTGGGGCCTACGGTGACATTATATGAAATTGTGCCTGACAAAGGTGTAAAGATATCTAAAATACGGAGTCTGGTTGACGATATTGCGTTGAGCCTCTCTGCAATAGGTGTCAGAATCATTGCTCCTATTCCCGGCAAGGGCACTGTTGGTATCGAAGTAGCCAATAAGGATCCTCAAACGGTGTCAATGCAGACTGTAATAAAGTCTAAGAAATATCAAGAATCCAGATATGAATTGCCAATAGCGCTCGGATCCACAATCTCAAACGAAGTGTATATTGCGGATCTTGCAAAAATGCCCCACTTGCTGGTGGCCGGTGCAACGGGCCAGGGAAAATCAGTGGGTCTGAATGCAATAATCGCTTCGCTCCTATATTGCAAAGCTCCGCATGAAATTAAATTTGTGATGATTGACCCGAAACAAGTGGAATTCAGTCTATACAACAAGTTGAAAGATCATTACATGGCTGCAATTCCCGGTTGCGATGATGAAGAGCCGGTAATCACCGACATGCAGAAGGTTGAGGCAACTTTAAGTTCGCTTTGTGTGGAGATGGACAATCGTTACACTTTGTTGAAGAAGGCTCACACAAGAAACATTGAAGAATATAATGCAAAAGTTCGTAACGGACTTCTTAATCCTGCTGAAGGACACAAGTTTCTACCTTATATTGTGGTGATTGTGGATGAGTTTGGTGATCTCATAATGGTTTCAGGAAAGAATGTGGAAATGCCGATAGCCCGCCTGGCGCAGAAAGCGCGTGCCGTGGGAATGCATGTTGTGATTGCCACACAGCGCCCGTCAACAAATGTCATCACCGGAATAATAAAGGCTAATTTTCCTGCCAGGATTTCATTCAAGGTGTCGTCAGGTGTGGATTCAAGAACAGTGCTCGACACCACCGGAGCGCAACATCTTATTGGACGTGGCGACATGCTCATTTTCAACAATTCTGAAATGATTCGGGTGCAGTGTGCCTTTATCGACACACCGGAGGTAGAGGCCATATGCGATTATATAGAAAGACAGCCATATCCCACAGGAATATACGAATTGCCTGAGCCTAAAGTAGAAGCGGGGGATAATCAAACAGACGGAGCTATCGTGGGAGATCGTGATCCATTGTTTGAAGAAGTGGCGCGTTCGGTGGTTAACAGTGGCACCGCCTCCACTTCATCTGTGCAACGCCATTATTCAATAGGCTATAACAGAGCTGGAAAGATAATGGATCAGCTCGAAGCATGCGGCATTGTAGGTCCTTCGCAAGGCGGCAAGCCGAGGGCTGTGCTTGTGGATATGATTGGACTTGAGAATATATTGGCAACTCTTGGCTGAGAAGAAACGTTTTTAATATGCATTGGTTTGAAGCATTATGAAAAGATTCTTTGCATTCATATTGGTTTTATTGTCGGGCGCAATTATTTGCAATGCGGTCTCGCCCGAGGTCGAATTCAAGAATGCGTTGTCGAAAATCAGAAATTCAAAATCGGTGTCGTGTAAGTTCCGCACTTCTGCCAATGGTGGAAATGTGTCAGGCTCTCTGGAATTTATGGGCAAAAAATTCAAGCTTGTTTCTCCGATTGGCACAACATGGTATGACGGACACACCATGTGGACTGAAAACACGTCAACAAAAGAGGTGACAGCTGTGATTCCCACTGCCGATGAGCTTATTGAAACCAATCCCGTGGGTTTTATCGACAGTTCCGCATCGGATTTCAGATTCTTTTATTCAAAGAGAAAAGAGAAGGATGTGACATTAATTCTGCTGAATCCTAAAAAAAGCGGTTCGTCGGTGAAGGCTGTGGAAGTTGCGCTAAGCAAAAAAACAGGACTTCCGGTGAGGATTATTGTGCGCGACAGCAATGATCGACGAGTCACCGTGAATGTCACGGATATCAAACTTGGCAAGGCGTTGCCCGGTTCTTATTTTAAATGCCCCGAATCGGTTATGAAAAATAATGAATTCGTGGATTTGAGATAGAATTGGACTACTTTTTAATAGCTTATACATCATAAGTGGCAGAATTCAGCTCATGCATGCTACCCTTGATGTTAAATTATTTATGAAACAGACTCCAAATTGGCATGTCGCTTGAAACCTCAATTAAAAATCTCATAAACATACTATAAACACCTTAAATTGGACATGAAAGAATTTGAGACAAAAGTATTGATAATCGGTTCGGGCCCGGCGGGCTTCACGGCAGGCATTTATGCATCAAGGGCAAATCTTCAACCGATTCTCTATGAAGGCGAGCAACCCGGTGGTCAACTCACCCAGACCACTGAGATTGAGAATTTTCCCGGATATCCCATGGGGGTGCAGGGAATGCAGATGATGAATGAATTGCGTGACCAGGCCATGCGCTTTGGCACAAACGTTGTGCCACGCACCATTGTCAAGGTGGATTTCTCTCGGAGACCCTACGTATGCACCGATGACAAGGGCGATGTAGTAAAGGCTGAAACAGTGATAATCTGCACGGGTGCGAGTGCCAAGTATCTCGGACTCCCTGACGAACAGAAATATAACGGACTTGGCGTAAGCGCATGTGCCACATGCGATGGTTTCTTCTATCGTAAAAAAGTGGTGGCTGTTGTAGGCGGCGGCGACACGGCTTGCGAGGAGGCTCTTTATTTATCCACACTGGCCAGGAAAGTGTATATGATAGTGCGCAAGGATTATCTCCGAGCATCCAAGGTGATGAAAGAGAGGGTGATGAATCGCGAAAACATCGAAGTGCTGTTTGAATGCAACACGCTCGGGCTTTTCGGTGAGAATGGTGTGGAAGGAGCCAGAATCGTGCGCTATAAAGGCACTGATCATGAGGAAATCTTCAATATTGAGATAGATGGTTTCTTTCTTGCTATCGGCCACAAGCCCAACACCGACATCTTCAAGGATTATATAGATCTTGACGAAGCAGGATATATCATCACCAAGGCGCCTTACACAGCCACAAATCGCGAGGGAGTGTTTGCAGCCGGCGATTGTGCCGATCCGATTTATCGCCAGGCAATCACCTCCGCGGGCACGGGCTGCCGGGCTGCAATGGATGCAGAGCGCTTCCTTATGAACAATAATCAAATGTAAGAGCCTAAGACTCGCATGCATGATCCGGGTTTGGCTTTGCAGAATTAAGAGCACAGTGGATTATGTGACTGATTAAAAGAGTGAACTCCGGCCATGCATGCGAATCCAATAGTAATATAACTCAAGTTTCGCAAGTTGCAGGCAACTTGTAACCTTGGAGATTAGAGTTGTTTAGTTAGGAAGGTTAGTGAGATAGCCATTGTAAAATTACAATGTAATTGTTGCTGAAAAAAACTCTAACTCTAACCTCTTTGCTTTCGCAAGTTGCAAACTTGCGAAAGTTGAATTAATTTATTTAATACTTATGACTGTTTCAATGAAAAAATTACTATAGTCCGACTTCTTTTTCGTTGATTTATCTAATCCCGCCGGTCACAACCGGGAGGTTGCTCACTCTGAGATTGAATAAATTATCTCAAAAACAAGTCGCCCATAATGTTGAATTTTTTTATGAAACAGTAACTAAAACAAACTCAGATATCATGAGTGACAAGCAAGAAATTCTCGACCGAAGATATTTGCGCATGGCCGCGATATGGAGTGAAAATTCATATTGTGTGCGCAGAAAAGTCGGTGCTATCTTGGTAAAGGATAAAATGATAATTTCTGACGGATATAATGGCACGCCTTCCGGGTTTCCCAATGTTTGCGAAACAGAGGAGGGCGTGACACATCCCTATGTGCTGCATGCCGAGGCTAATGCAATCACCAAGGTGGCACGCAGCAACAATTCAAGTGACGGCAGCACACTTTATGTGTCTACGAGCCCCTGCATGGAGTGCTCGAAACTTATTATACAGGCCGGCATACGACGCGTGGTATTTTCCGATTTATATCGGATTGCCGATGGTCTTGACCTGTTGCGCAGAGCCGGAGTGGAGGTGGTGTATATGCCACCGGAAGAAAACAGTTAAGGAAAAAAGATGAATAAAAGAAATTTCGGTTTCGTGCTGCTGCCAATTGTGCTGGCAGTGGGTGTGGTAGGCGGCATATTTATTGAGAAGTATGCGGGCATGAATAGATTGTCGCCCGAAGAAGAGAAAATTCGCACTGTGCTCGGACTTATCGATTCGCAATATGTGGATAAGATAGATGTAGACAGCTTGCTCGACCAGACTATACCCGGGCTGCTCTCTTCGCTTGATCCACACTCTGTTTACATTCCGGCATCCGAGCTTGCCATGACCAACGATGATCTGGAATCATCGTTTGGAGGTGTGGGCGTGATGTTTCAGGTAATCAATGATTCCGTTAACATCATAGAAGTGGTGGCCAACGGACCCGCAGAAAAAGTTGGGTTGCAAAATGGGGATATAATTCTGAGCGCAGATGGCAAAAAATTGTCGGGTGCGTCAATTTCATCGGAAGATGTCTTTTCAACACTTAGAGGCAAAGAGGGCTCCAAAGTGAAAGTCACCGTGAAGAGAGCGAGCTCCCGCAAGCCAATTGACTATGAAATCACACGTGGAATCATACCCTCCAACAGCGTGGATTCCAAATATATGATATCCGGTGGAGTTGGATATCTTAAGGTTAGCAAATTCGCACGCAACACATATAATGAGTTTATTCAGGCATTAAATGAGTTGTCATCGCAGGGTGCAAAGAAATTTGTTGTTGACCTTCGTGGCAATTCGGGCGGGTTCATGGATCAGGCCATATATATGGCTAATGAGTTTCTCCCTGCCGGGCGGATGATAGTATATACCAAGGGGCGAACACCCGAAAACGAAACCATGGCAGTAAGTGATGGCTCCGGCCATTATCAAGATGCAGAAGTTGTAGTGCTCACAAATGAATATTCGGCATCTGCGAGTGAGATATTCGCCGGTGCGATGCAGGATAACGACAGAGGTCTTGTGATAGGGCGCCGCACATTTGGCAAAGGGTTGGTGCAGAATCAGTTCTCACTGCCCGACAGCTCGGCTATAAGGCTGACTGTGGCTCGATATTACACTCCTTCAGGTCGCTCAATCCAGAAGGAATATAAAAGAGGCAAGGATGGGAAATATGAGTTTGACATTGTTGACAGATACAATCATGGTGAATTTTATTCACAAGACAGTATTAAACTTGATAAAAACAAAAGATTCAAGACTGTAGGTGGAAGAATTGTATACGGTGGCGGCGGCATCATGCCCGATATCTTCGTTCCCGAAGACACCACCGGCTATACATCCTATTATATAGAAGCTCTTAACAGGGGGTTAATCTATAAGTTTGCGCATGAAAAAGCTCCTGTTTATAAAAAGATGATGGGCTCGGAGAAGAGCATAACAGCTATGGAGAGAGTTCTACCGCGCGAAAACATGTTGCTCACTAATTTTGTGGATTATGCGGCTGCACATGGCCTGCCGGCCCGGTGGTATTATGTCAACATATCCCGCAATCTGCTGATTAATCAGCTGAAGGCCGCTTTTGCGCGCGACCTTGTGGGTTATGGTGCTTATATAGAAATCCTCAACAGAAAAGACCCTGCTGTGAGCAAGGCGCTTTCGCCCGGAATCCGGTTGAAATAAACGAGAGTGATGCCGGCTTGGGCAACACGATAAAGAGACGGCCCAAAGTTTATTACAGAACTTTGGGCCGTTAACCATGTGTAAGGCTTCATTCCCCCTACTTAACATTTTTGGGTAATGGAGTCTAAGAAAAGGGGGCTTAGTTGAGTTCGAGAAGCTCAAGCATTTTGTCAGCAGCAGTGGCAAGACCGGTTTCATCCTTGCCGCCGGCCTGCGCGAAGAAAGGCTGGCCACCGCCACCCCCCTTTATGAGTTTGGCTGCTTCTCTTACAATCTGTGATGCGTTATATCCATTTTTCACCATGTCATCAGAAAGCATGAGTGTGAGTGTGGGGCGTCCATCATCATTTACCGTTGCCGCCACAAACACAGAAGTGCTTCCGGCCTCTTTGCGGATGATGAAGGCTACGTTTTTCACCACGTCAGGGAGTCGCACTCCGAAAAGACGATACACATTCACACCATTCTTGACAATGACATTTTCCATCACCTCTTTTGCAATGAGTGCGGTGCGTTCCGACACATATTTCTCAACCTGATGCTTCAGGTCGCTGTTTTCGGCTATTGATTTTTTCACAGCCAGTCTTATGTCGGCAGCATTGCCAAGCAGAGATTTAATGTCGGTCATGGCATCCTGCATGTTGTCGAAAAGTTTTTCAAGTCCTGTTCCCGACACCGCTTCTATTCGGCGTATTCCTGCAGCGATTGAGCTTTCTCCCACGATTCTCACCATGCCGATGTTTCCGGTGTTGGCCACATGTGTGCCGCCGCAAAGCTCGATGCTGGAACCATATTTCACCACTCTCACCTTATCGCCATATTTCTCGCCGAAGAGAGCGATTGCCCCCATGTTGCGGGCCTCATCAATGGGGAGCTCGCGACATTCTTCAAGAGGCATCGCTTTTCTAATCCTCTCGTTCACCAGGTGTTCCACTTTGCGTATTTCTTCGGGAGTCACTTTTCGGAAATGGGAAAAGTCGAAGCGCAGAGAGTCCGGACTCACATAAGAACCTTTTTGCTCCACATGAGTGCCGAGCACTTCCCGCAGTGCTTCGTGAATCAGGTGAGTTGCCGAGTGGTTGGCTGAAGTGGCGGCACGAGCCTCCAAATCAATTTCCGCGGTCACTTCGGCTGAAGGGTCGGACAGCATTTTTTTCGACAAGTGAATACCGACATTGTTCTCCTTTTTGGTGTCGAAAATTTCAATCACTTCGCCATTGGCTGCCACAAGTCGGCCTTTGTCGCCCACCTGACCTCCCATTTCAGCATAGAAGGGAGTCTTGGAAAGCATTATCTGATAATATTCCTTCCCCTTCTGCTTCACTTTGCGATAACGCAGAATCTTTGTTGGCACACTGGTGAAATCATATCCCACAAATTCCTCATCGCCATCGTTTACTTCAATCCAGTCCGTTGCTTCAACGGCAGCAGCATTTCTGGCCCGGCTCTTCTGAGCCGCCATCTCTTTGTCAAATCCCTCCTTGTCAATTGTCATTCCATTCTCGCGCAGAATAAGCCCGGTGAGGTCAAGCGGAAATCCGTAAGTGTCATAAAGCACGAACGCATCCGCACCGTTGAGCACGTTTTCTCCCTTCTCGCGAGTTTTGGCCATATAGTTGTCGAGCAGCTTTATTCCATTGTCGAGTGTGCGCAAAAACGAGTCTTCCTCCTCCTTGATTACTTTCTTGATAATATCGCGTTGTGCCTTGATTTCGGGATATGCATCTCCCATTTGATCCACAAGCGTATCTACAAGCTTATAAAGCGTTGCATCCTTCATGCCGAGGAATGTATACACATATCTTACGGCTCTGCGCAGAATTCTGCGAATCACATATCCTGCCTTTGCATTGGAAGGGAGTTGCGAATCCGCAATTGAGAAGGCTATTGTGCGAATATGATCCGCTGCCACTCTCATGGCAACATCCGTTTTCTCATCCTCCCCATATTTTTTGCCCGTGATTTCGCTAATTTTTGCGATAATCGGAGTGAAAATGTCAGTGTCGTAGTTGGACTTCTTTCCTTGAAGAGCCATGCACAGACGCTCGAATCCCATGCCTGTGTCGATTACTTTTGCCGGTAGTGGCTCAAGATGACCATCAGCCTTGCGGTTGAATTGCATGAACACAAGATTCCAAATTTCAATCACAAGCGGATTGTCTTTGTTCACGAGCGAAGCTCCATCCACTTTCGCTCTCTCTTCATCGCTTCGCAAATCAATATGAATCTCCGAGCATGGGCCGCAGGGTCCGGTTTCTCCCATTTCCCAGAAGTTGTCATGTCGGTTGCCGTTGATAATATGGCTCTTGGGAAGATGTTTCTCCCAGATTTCAGCAGCCTCGTCATCGCGTTCAAGCCCCTCGGGTGCGTATCCTTCAAACACGGTGGCATATAGTCTTGACGGATCAAGTTTCAAAACGTCAACAAGATATTCCCAAGCCCAATCGATGGCTTCCTGCTTGAAATAATCTCCGAAGCTCCAATTGCCGAGCATCTCGAACATAGTGTGGTGATACGTGTCGTGTCCCACCTCCTCAAGGTCGTTGTGTTTGCCCGACACGCGAAGACATTTCTGCGAATCGGTTATCCTGCGGCTATCCGCAGCGCGGTTGCCTAAGATAATGTCTTTGAACTGATTCATGCCGGCGTTGGTGAACATCAGCGTAGGGTCATCCTTGAGCACCATCGGAGCCGAAGGCACCACCTTGTGTCCCTTCTCCTTAAAAAAAGTCTTGAACGACTCTCTAACTTCTTTCGATGTCATATATCTCTGTTTTAACTTTGCAAGCTTGTAACTGACTTGATAACCTTACATGATGTCGTGGCATGTGTAAATATCTGATTGTCAGTATAGGCGCACCAAGATGCGTCCGGATGCAATGGAAGTTTAATGTTTTATGTTTTCTTTGTGATTCCAAAATTAGTGAAATTCTGTCATAAATCAAAGATTCAGGCTGTTGTTTCCCCATTTTGCCGCCCGAACCGTCCGCGCCGTGTGAGCAGCCCCCTTATTTTCCCGAATGCAAATCCGAAGGCCCTGATCACATATTTCTCCACATAGGTGAGCATAAGCCCCCCCCGCGGTGGCCGTTATGAATATGAGGATGAATCCCGATAGGAATCCCTTTTTCGACGGATGCCAAAGCACCCCCGGCAGATATGCGCGGTATATGTCCAGTTGGGTGTCGTGAGCTTCCCCCGTCATTGTAAGGTGTCTTGTCATTGTGTATTCGCTTGGTTATCGGTGCAGAGTTAATAAAATTTGACAAAATCGTGTCTATTTATTACTTTTGCAGTTGCGTGCAGCCGCGAAGCCGTGCGGACTCTAAGAGTGTGGACTCTAAGTGTGCGGACTATCCATGAAACAGAAAGCGATATATAGATATAATGCCGATACAGACAATTTCGAGCGTATCTATCCCACGATATGGTCGAAGGCGCTCAAGGTGCTTCTGTTCATTGCCTGCTCCATTGTGGTGGGGTTCTGCTTTTTTCTGCTGTTGTTTCTGATTTTCGGCACACCCACGGAGGAGCGTCTCCGCAAGGAGAATTCCGATCTTAAGGCAGAATATAATGTACTTAACCGGCGCTTGGACTATTCCCTGCGGGTGATGGAGGATATACGTAACCGCGATGACAATTTCTATCGTGTGATGATGCAGATGGAACCCATGTCGAACGGCCAAAGATATGGAGGCTTAAATAATGAGCGGAGATATAAAGAGTTGAAAAATCTCTCTGATGGAGGCCTTGTGAAACTTCTCACACAGCGACTTGATCTTCTTGACCGCCAGCTATACGCGCAATCTCTTTCTTTCGACCAGCTTCGAGTGGAAGCCGACAAGCAGAAAGACAAGATATCGCATATCCCCTCAATTCTGCCGCTTAATATAAAGGATTACACTATGTCGTCGGGTTATGGCTATAGGCGAGACCCGGTGTATGGATCCACAAAATTCCATGAGGGGCTCGATTTCGCAGCCAGGAGCGGCACCATTGTCTATGCCACTGCCGATGGAGTGGTGCTTGAGGCCGGGCGCAGAGGAGGATATGGAAATTGCATTGATTTGTCACATGGCTATAACTACACTACACGGTATGCCCACTTGAGTGAAATTCTCGTGAAGCCGGGACAAAGTGTGAAACGCGGCGACAGAATTGGCAAAGTCGGTTCAACAGGCAAATCCACCGGCCCACATCTGCACTATGAAGTGAGATTTCGCGATGAAGCCCAGAATCCGGTAAATTATTATTTCATGGACATAACGCCTGAACAATATGCGGAAATGGTGCGCGATGCTGAAAATGCCGGGCATGTGATGGACTGATATTGATGAATATGGAAGAATTCAGCAAAAAATATTACAGGATAAAGGATGTGTCGGAACTTTTGAACATCCCGCCGTCTACTTTGCGCTATTGGGAGAAGGAATTCCCCGGGTGCAGCCCCGGGCGAAGTAGCACCAATATCAGATATTATACGCCTGATGATATCCGCACTCTCAGAATGATAAATTATCTTGTGAAAGTGAAGGGGCTGAGAGTGGAGGCTGCACGTGAGGAGCTTGCCACCAATAAAAAAAACGTGTCAAAAAGAATAGAAATAATTGACACTCTCTCCGCTGTGCGCAATGAGCTTCAGGAGATGCTTGATGCTCTCACCAAACGCCGATGAAACGGAGCCTAAAGATTGGAGTTGTAATAAGCCGGATTGCCGGTCACTTCTTCTCCGACAAAGGGGGGAAGATTATAGTTGCGGTGAGATTCCGACAGCTCTATCTCAGCGGTGACAAGAGGTGCTGCCGGCCCATGAAACTCGTCTACCTCCCATTTATTACCCTCAAATAACACTATGAAACGTGTTTTTTTCAGCACGGGAGCCTCACACATATGCAGCATCCGAAGAGCGTCATCATAGGGGATTTCATATTCAAATTCGTCACGGGTGTCGCCAACAGATTTCCCTTTTATAGTGAGATACCCATGCTTATCGATGGTGCGCACTCTCACCACGCGCTCCGGCATTCGCTGCAGATAGCCCTGGGTGATATGCATCGATGTGGAGGCCATGGTTTTATAGCTGTTATCCTTTACCAGATATTTATGTTCAATCTCCTTTGCCATAATGAAGCCTTGGAATTTTGTAAAACGGTATCCAAATGCAAATTTAATTTATCAGACTCCATTCTCCAAAAGAAATCGGTGTGGAAGGCAGGATGTATGAAGTCATGGAAGACAGAATGTATGAAGCCACAATTGCAATAAACACGTTTAAATTTTGTTATTATACTATGTAGCGGATTCCCTGTTTTTTATCAAAGACGGCTAATCCTTTGACAAACATTTGATAAATGATTGCTAACAAGTTCTTCCAATATATTATCACTCCTGTTGTTGTAATTATTTTGCTCTTTTGTGTTTTGCCGGCCTCGGCAAAACCAGTTTCATCAAGCAGCCATAAGGTGGTTGGCGTAGTGATTGATTCAATCACGGGGGAAAAGATGGAATTCGTAAATGTTTTCTCCAAGAAGAATAAGCGTGGCACAACCACTGATTTAAATGGTGAATTCAAACTTATCCTTCCTGTCGGTTCGCTTGTGGAAGTGACAGCGATGGGATATTTGCCAAAACAGCTGAAAGTGGAAAATTCTGACACGCTTAAATTCTATATTGTTCCGGCGCCCACCGAATTGTCAGAGCTGGTGGTGAAACCCAAAAAGCAAAAGTATTCAAAGAAAAACAACCCCGCTGTGGAGCTGATGCGTCGCGTGAGAGCTGACCGCGACAAGCATAACCCCGTCAAAAGTCCATATTACAGCTATGATCGCTATGACAAAATAGTGATGGGTCTGAACAATTACAAAGGGTATGTTCCGGATGAAAATGGCAAGGTTAAGGGCAAGATGAAAATTCTCGCCGAGCTGGTGGACACCGGTGTATGGACCGGTTCGCGCATTCTCGACCTGTCGCTTAAAGAGAAGTTTGTGACGAGGATAATGTCTGACAATGGCTCAAACGACAAGGAAATTGTGCAGGCAAGAAGAAGCAATGGTATTGACAAATCATTCGATACCGACTACACACGCGTGGTCTTCGAAGATATGCTTAGGGAAGTGGATGTATATGGCAATGACATTCCTGTGATGCGCAGTCGTTTTGTAAGTCCGCTTTCTGCGATAGGAGCAGACTTTTACAAATATCATATTGTAGACACGGTGATGATTGGCACCGATAGATGTGTGGAATTGTCTTTTGCTCCTCATAATGCTGAATCTGCCGGATTCAATGGCAAACTCTTTATTCCGGTGGATGACTCCGTAAAATATGTCAGACGTGTGATGATGCAGCTTCCCAAAGCTGCAAATGTGAATTATGTGGAGGGAATGTATCTGAGTCAGAATTTCATGAAAGATTCCCTCGGGCGCACGCATAAAACACTTGACGATTTGATTGTTGAATTGCATCTTGTAGGCTCGGTAGGTGAGACTTATCTCTCTCGGCAATCGCGTTACAGCAATTATTCAGCAGAACGGCGCGATGACATGGCAGAATATTACGACAAAATAGGACATGATTTCGAGATAGAAGACTCCGAACATCAAAACAGCTCGTTCTGGGGAGGCGTCAGAATGATTCCTCTCTCTTATGCAGAGTCGAAACTCGCCGTAGATGAATCTCCTTTCCAAAAGGTGCCGCTGATAAAGTGGCTGACAAAAGTTGTGGAAATTGTGGTGAAAGGATATGTTCCCACCGGAAAGAATTCAAAGTTCGATTTCGGACCGGTCGACTCATTTGTCAGCTATAACGCAACCGAAGGAATGCGCTTCGCTGTGGGAGGACTCACAACCGCCAATCTTTTCAAGAATGTGTTTGCAAGAGGATATGTGGCATATGGATTGCGCGACAAAAAATTTAAATATAGTGCGGAAGTGGAATATTCCTTTTTGCCAAAGAAATATCACAGTCACGAATTTCCGCGCAATGGGATTCGTGCAGCTTATTCATATGATATTGATAAACTTGGGCAAAGCATGGTGTCGAACGCCGCCAACAATCTCCTCAATTCTGTGACGCGCATCGAAAGCAATCTATCCATTTATCAAAGACTTGCCACCCTTGAATATAACAGGGAATGGAGAAATCATTTTTCAATTAAGGCAACTCTTGCTAACCAGCGTCTTGAGCATTCTGAATATGTGGGATTCGTTAGAGGGAATGGTGAAATTGTGCCACACTTTAATCAGAGCAGTTTTAAGGTGTCTTTGCGCTATGCTCCCAATGAGAAATTTATACAGACATATAATGAGCGCAGGGATGTAAATCGCGATGCACTGATTTTAAACCTGTCGCATGAATTTGGCCCCAAAGGTTTGTTAGGGTCGGAATATACTGTCAACCTCACTGAATTTTCGCTTAGAAAACGATTATGGTTTTCCGCATTCGGATATGCCGATATTCTCTTCAAAGCAGCTAAACTGTGGAATCAGGTGCAGTTCCCGGCGTTGCTTTGGCAAAATGCCAATGTGGCATACACTGTGAAACAGGAAACATATTCCTTGCTTAATCCAATGGAGTTCGCAATGGATGAATATTTTTCATTAGATCTGAATTATAATCTGAATGGATTGATATTCAATAGAATACCATTGATTAAGAAACTAAAGCTAAGAGAGATTGTAACATTCAAGGGATTCATGGGGCATCTCACAAAGAAGAATAATCCTGAATATAACGATAATTTGTTTCGCTTTCCGGGTAATGGAGTGACCACACCCATGGGCAGAACGCCATATATGGAAGCCGGAGTAGGAATCGACAATATCCTCACATTTATTCGGCTTGAATATATATGGCGACTCACATATAAAGATCGTCCCGGCATATCTGATTCAGGACTTCGCTTCTCTCTCCAGTTCGCCTTCTGAAAAAGATTGAAAATCAGCAGAAATTATTTTTGCAGAAAATGCTTTTGAGCCGAAGGGTAATCACGCCTAAAATGGCTTCTCCGAATATGCTTGAATTCATCTTGGATGTGCCCAACTGACGATTTACAAAGATAATCGGCACCTCCACAATTTTGAATTTCTTGCAGTATGACTTGAATTTCATTTCAATTTGGAAAGCATATCCCTTGAAACGGATTTTGTCAAGGTTAAGCTCACGCAACACATTTGCGCGGTAACATACGAATCCGGCTGTGGAATCGCGCAGTGGCATTCGCGTAACAAACCGCACATATGCGCTGGCGAAATAAGACATAAGCACACGCCCCATAGGCCAGTTCACCACGTTTACTCCCGAAATATATCGCGAGCCAATGCTCACATCTGCATTGCGATCCTTGCATTCGTGATAGAGTTTTGGCAGGTCGTTCGGATTGTGCGAAAAATCGGCATCCATTTCAATCACAAATTCATATCCCTTGTCAAGTGCCCATTTGAATCCATGAATATAGGCAGTGCCGAGCCCGAGCTTGCCGGTTCGTGTTTCAAGATGCACTCTGCCCGGGTATTGCACAATTTTTTTCCTAACCGCATCCTGTGTGCCATCGGGAGAAGCATCGTCAATCACAAGAATATCAAAATTATCCGCGAGTGCCATCACGGCATCTATGATGTTGGAAATATTTTCTATTTCATTATATGTTGGGATTATTACTAATGCTTCTGACATATCCGCAAATTTTTGTGTTTCCGGGTTTGGAGTCCGTTTTATGACACAAAATTAATAAATTTTGTGATATCAAAAAAACAAGGGTGTTTTTAATCACCCTTGTTTTCTTCTGATAATTCCTACTTTAATATGGTTCACTTCACAAGTTTCAGTGTATAGTTGAGCCCGGGAGTGTTGGATGTGTTCAACTGCGCATCTGTCAATGTGAGCTGCGAGTCGGAATCAACTATAAAATAGAGGGTGCTGCCGTTTGTGTAATTACGGTCAGGCACAAGCTTCAGATATTTCACATTGGCCTTGTCGCCGGTGCCGTTTTCAACGGTAAACTTCCCTTCGGTTTTATATGACACACTATCGCTGTGATTGATTTTCTTTGTGGTGTCGTTAACCAGATACGTCTCCAGCAAATCATAGTCACCATCGAGATTTCCGTGGTCATCGTCATAATCAAGTTTCAATGTATATCTGATACCTTCGCAATCGGCAGCGGGAAGCACGCCGGTGAAGATTTCATCCCCTTTTTCGGGAACGTTGGTGTGGTTGTTTCCACAAGAAATCATCGGCAAAAGAGCCGTTGCAGCTATTGCTGCCATCAGTGTCTTTTTCATATTTTTCTTTTTTATGTCATTGTAATAACGTTTTCACGACTTATTTGTTTTTACGATATAAGGCCTTGTTTCCCAAATCATCAATTTTAGAGGAATGAAGCCTAAAAACAATAAACAATATTTGTGATGGAAACTCCTTTATTAACATGGCTATTGATTATTGCCGTTATTGCGGCAATATTTGTCATGGATGCTGTCGGCTTTTTACGTAAAAATAGAAATCATACTGCAAGCCGTAAGCATCATCACCTGAAACACAGTCAGCATATTATTGGGATGGGGTCGGAGAAAGAGATGTTTTATGTTCCGGGCGACTCTATGCCGGTAAATGTTGATGATTATGATAAGAAAAAATGCGACGGAATTTGATTGCAACTCTCCCGGTGTAAAAAATGTGTGCATATTCCTTGCTGATTACAGTGCGTTTCTTTTTGCTTCGGGAGCAACTTGCATTCGTGTGAACAAGAATGTGGAGCGAATTGCAAACGCATATTGCATGAAAGCGGAGATGACCATCATGCCGCGACATATTCATATGGCTGTCAAAGATGAATGCAACGGAGAAATAGTCACCTCCATAACAAGAGTGTGCGACACAGGTATAAATTTTCGTATCAACACGGAACTCAGCAGGCTTAGTTGGGCAATTGCCGATTCAAAAATATGCTTCGATAATGCCATAATGAGAATGTATGAGGTGGTGAAAGTGCAGCAGCAAAATAAATTTTTGCTGCTTATGCTTGTCACACTCGCAAATGCTTCATTCTGCCGTCTCTTCGGTGGTGATGCGATAGCCATGGCAATTGTTGCATTGGCTACATTCGCGGGTTTCCATGTGAAACAGCTGATGACTTCAAGAAAAATAGACACACGCATCATCTTCATTGTGTGCTCCTTCGTATCATCGGTGCTGGGAGCCACAGGCATGCTTTTCTCCATGGGCAACACTCCCGACATTGCCATTGCCACAAGCGTATTATATCTTGTGCCCGGCATTCCTTTTCTCAATTCATTCAGCGACTTGCTTTACAAGAATTATCTCTGTGCGTTCAGCCGCTTCGCTGATGCAGTGGTGCTGACATGTTGCCTTTCGTTGGGGCTTTGTCTCGGATTGTCACTCATGAAGGTGGGAATTTTTTAGCATTTTAAAATGACATGTCATGATTTTCCAGATATTACAGGATGCGATTTTTGCGGCAGTTGCCGCAGTGGGGTTTGCAGCAATCAGCAGACCGCCGCAACGTGCATATCTGTATTGCGCGCTGATCGCGGCTGCCGGACATTCCTTCAGATTCCTGCTCATGAGTGGAGCAGTTGGTATGCATATCATCATAGCCACGCTTATGGCCTCATTTCTGATTGGTATCTTGGCTGTGTTGTTGTCATCCATATCAAGAATACCGGCGGAAACATATCTGTTTCCCTCACTGCTTCCCATGATTCCGGGAATATATGCCTACAAAACATTTGCCGGCCTAGCGCTGTGCATATTCTCCAATGGCCAGGATGCTTTCATTCATAATTTCTATCTTTTTGGATATAATGCCATAACATGCGGTTGCATATTGCTGTGCATGGTCACGGGCGCGGTGCTCCCTATATTTATGCTGAAGCGAATATCCTTCCAAGCCACAAGATGACACATTCTGCATCAGCGATATAATAATATGCCGAAAGTAAAGAGCCAGCATATGATGCATCCATGAATAAAATGGTCATGTAGCAGAATTTCTGTGGGGCTGCCGCTGTTATTATGCACCAGGGCAATCTGCAAATAACGAAACATGCCGGCAATTACGAAAATGGAAGTGACATATACATATTTACTGCCTATGCGCGTAATGACATCGTCCGACAGTGTATACATGATATAACAAATCACAGTTATTCCAACGAGAAGACCGAGCACAAGATTCAGGTATTCCATGTTATAACTCTTGACATTTTTGCGCGTATCGATGCCATCTTCTTCATACATCACAAGGTCGTCTCTTCTTTTGGCAAATGCAAGAAAAAGAGAGATGAGAAATGTCATCAGCACAATCCATGGAGATAATTCTATTCCGCATGCGATTCCACCGGCAAAAAGCCTCAACACAAAACCTATGGATATTACAATCACATCAACAATGGTAATTTGTTTCAATTTGAAACAATAAAGTATGTTTAGTATGAAATAAAATAATATTATGGCAGTTACTTCCGGAGCATTATTGGTGAGAAAAGCAGAAATTGACAATGAGGCCGCGGCAAACGCCATGGTAATAGCAATTGCTGCCGGCACGGATATCTCGCCTGAAGCTATCGGGCGTTTGCATTTGCGCGGGTGCCGGCGATCAGACTCTGCATCGCGAATGTCATTGATGCAATATATGGAACTTGCAATCAGACAGAATGCAATAAAGGCCGGAATCCCTTCTCTCCAACATGCAACATTAAAAAGTTGGCCTCCGAACACAATTGGTAGAAACACGAAGATGTTTTTTACCCATTGCTTCACTCTTATCAATCTGATTACATCGCGCATCATATACAATTGTTCATAGACAACTCATCTTTTCAGGTATCTGAGTTGCAAAAAGTCGAAAAGCAATAAGAAATTTATTAACCGATTTGCACATTCTGCCTAATATCAAATGATTATTGCAACTTGATATCCTTAATATCAATAAGCTTGTGAATTATTGCAAAAATCGTCAGGCCCGCGGGTGAGTGTATCTGAAGTTTTGCCGCGATATTACGCCGATATGTCGTTACTGTGTGAATAGAGAGACACATGGCATCTGCTATCTCTTTGTTGGAGAGCCCGCGTGCAACATGGCGTATTATCTCCTTCTCTCTTTCGCTGACAGAGTGTATAAGCCCGTCGGCGGTAGTTTCGGAATCCTCTTTATTGTTATTATTGAACTGAATTTCATCGAGACTCTCCTCATATCTGATTACAGCCGGCACAAACAAATCATTCTCAACCTTGCAGTGTGTCACAAGATCTTTCTGACAGCTGATGATGTCATAAAGCACCGAATTCAGCATATAGTTGTCGCGCTGTTGATAATGGCGAATCACAATGTCTTTCAATTCATTGAGTTTGTCGCCCAGATCATCGTGATCGGCCGAATAATCAGAAATATCAAAATCATCGCTCTTTTTCCCTTCAAGGAGATTGTCTACATATTTGAACACAATATCATTCTCATATTCCATATGTCGGCGCACCTCCTCCATATAATCATCAAAATATTTCAAGATGAGAAATTGCACATCATTTGTGCCGGTGCAGTTTATTGCCTCTATCAGTTTCTTGCGGATGGAGGGAAGATTGAAATCGAGAAAATAGGCGTGCGCATTGCGAAGATAATCAACAAGTGAGCGCAGCGACACCTTATATTTTCTGTATCGGTTGTTTCCAATCATATTAGCAACGGCAAGAAATGTTTGTTCATCAACATTGTTTGACGCACAAACCTCTGATACTGTTTCGTCTCCGAATCCGAACGGAATTGAAAACCTGCTTATCACAAACAGTAGGAGGTCATTGTCATCTATTATGTCACGCAGCCTGTCGCTGGCCAAATACTCACTTTTAGTATCCACAATAATAGGTATGTTTTTAGAATTATCAGCAATTTTAACGCAAATTTAGTTATTTTTTTTACTACGCAATACCTCATAAATAAGATTTCTATGGGAGTGCCGGAGGAAGTGAATCAAATAAAATATCTGAAAAGTGGGGTTGTGTCGCAGTCGTGGCGGGCATAATTTTGTGATGCGAAAAAATTCGCAAATACATATTGCTAAACAACAATAACTACTATATATGAATATAAGGACTTCAATTCTGATGGCATCCGCTGCGTTGATGCTGCCTGTTGCTTCACTGGCCAACAACAGTGCTTCAGGTGATTCCACTTCCACGAGCACATATAAGAAATTCATCAACAGACTTTCTGTGGGAGGTTATGGCGAAGTTGCCGTGTCAAGAAATTTCCACAGCAATTCCTATCTGCGTTATATCCGGCCTGAACAATATAAGGATCAGTCTTACGGCACGTTCGACATACCTCACGTTGTAATAAACCTGGGATATGATTTTGGCCATGGCTGGACTATGGGCACCGAGATTGAGTTCGAGCATGGCGGCACAGAATCTGCCGTTGAATTTGAAAACGAAGAGGGCGGTGAATACGAGCAGGAAGTGGAGCGTGGCGGTGAAGTGGCTCTTGAGCAATTCTGGCTACAGAAGTCTTTTATGCCCCAACTCAATCTGCGTGCCGGCATGATTGTGGTGCCTGTGGGTGAAACCAACGCCTATCATCTCCCTACAGAATTTTTTGGCGTTTATCGTCCCGAGGGCGAAAATACAATTATGCCCTGCACATGGCATGAAATAGGTCTCAGTATTTGGGGACGCGCAGGAGCCTGGCGTTATGAGGCAATGTTCCTTCCGGGCCTCGACAGCGAACGTTTCGGAAATCAGGGCTGGATTCATGATGGTTCCGCCTCTCCTTACGAGTTCAAGCTCGCGAATGTATATGCCGGAGCTTTTCGTGTCGACAATTTCTCAGTGCCCGGCCTTCGTCTCTCTCTGTCGGGATATGTCGGCAATAGCTTCAAAAACACTATGGCGCCTACCGACAATCCGAAAAACGACGGTGTGCACGGCACTGTGCTGATAGGCTCTTTCGGATTTCAATATAAAGGTTATAACTTCCTTGCCCGTGGACATTTTGACTATGGTCATCTCACAGACTCGCATCATATCACCACCTTTAATATGTCTATGTCAAGCAAATCTCCTTCCAAGCGTCAGAAAGTCGCTTCCGATGCGCTGGCCACAGGGGTTGAGGTGGGCTATAACTTCTTCGGACTCAGCCAGGACCTTACTGCAAAAAATCAGAAGCTATATCTTTTTGGAAGATATGACTATTACGATTCTATGTATAAAATGGAGAAAGACACCCGCGATGGTTGGTGTCAGCGGTCACGCTATGCCGTCGGCCTGAATTATTTTCCAATCAAGGAGATTGTGGTGAAGGCTGAATATTCAATAGGTGTGCTCCATAAGCCTTATAACAACGAGCCCGCCATCTCTTTCGGCATCGCATACGCCGGATGGTTTCTCTAATGCGGTATAAGATTTCTTACAAAAGCGGATAAAAAAACAATTAAATATATTAAAATGAAAAAGACATCAATTTATTTTCTCTCTGCTCTGACCCTCGGCTTGGGATTTACTTCCTGCTCATCAAGCGATGATGGCGGACCGGACGAAACTCTTACAGCAAAAGAGCAGATGCTTAAAGATGCAGCAAGCGATTATATCAATCTCACCGTGCTTCCTACATATAAGGGAATGGCAGATGCAGCAATCAGCCTTTATGATTATTGCGAAGTGATACAGAATAATCATGCTAACGGCACATTGACCACTGCTGATATCAAGAATGCTGCAGATGCCTGGAAGGCTTCCCGAAAATATTGGGAGCTTTCTGAAGCATTCCTCTTCGGCCCCGCAGCCGACCATTACATCGACCCTCATATCGACTCCTGGCCTCTTGACAAGGATGCAATGGATCGCATGCTCGCTGACATCAGAGCCGGAAAGGAATATTCTCTCGACAATAATTTCGGATATGGCCTCCTCGGTTTCCACTCTATTGAATACATGCTTTTTGAGCTTACCCCTGACGGAAATGCAAGCAATTATCACTCGCTCAATTACACTCCCGAGGAGCTAACATATCTGCTTCTCGTTGCCGAAGACCTCCGCAATCAATGCGTATGCCTCGAGGCTTGCTGGGCCGGCACTGAAAATGTGTCTGAAAAGAAGCAGCGTATTCTTGAGGAAAGCGAGCTTGACCTTGGAAAAAACCACGGCTACATGATGATTAATGCCGGAAAAGGCGGATCAATCTATAAAACATATCAGGAGGTTGCCGAAGAAATAATCCAGGGTTGCATTGATATCGCCGACGAAGTGGGAAACACTAAAATCGGGCGCCCCTGCACCGGATCTTCTCTTGAAGACAGAAATTATATCGAATCTCCATATAGTCTTAACTCAATCGAAGATTTCATCGACAATATCAAGTCAATTCAGAATTCATATTGCGGTGTCGCCGGTGCGCATGCTTCAATCTCTGATTATGTAAAATCCGTAAATCCCGATCTTGACGCAAAGCTCAAAAATCAAATTAACCAAGCCATCACAGCTATCGGCGCAATTCGTGAACCTTTTGCAAAAAATGCAAATTCAGCAGAGGCTCGCAATGCGGTGAAAGTTGTTGGCACTGATCTGGTGGAGGTGCTCAATGAGGTTTACACTTCGCTTTCAAGATAATTAAAGGATTTCAAACCATTACGAAATTGATAATTTGGTTGAAACAATGAATAATTGATTATGAGAAGAAAGTCTTATAGTTTAGTTATGTCAATGGTAATCGTCGCGAGCATGGTATCATGCTCCGACGATACTATTACTGACGGACCCGGAGGTGGCACTTCTAACAATGATATGCCGGAATGGTATTATGCCGGTGGCGAACTTGGCACATCATATCTTGCTACTGCCAACGCTCTTGAACAGCCCACGCCGGCTGTGGAACAGGCAGGGCTTTATCAGCAGTTCAAGAACGGCGAGGCTCTCTTTGAGAAGCCCTTTATGTCGAATGCCTCAGGTGTGCGCTCAGGTCTCGGCCCGGCCTACATCCGCACCTCGTGCATTCATTGTCATCCCGGATATGGCCACGGCAAGCGTGTTGAAGCCGGTGCGTTCAAAACTGATGAAATCGGCAATGGCTGTTTGCTTGTTGTTTATAATCCCAACACAGATGCCTATGTTTCATGGCTTGCCGGCATGCCGCAGTCGCATGCCATAGCTCCTTTCAGCGCTCCTGTAGACGAAAGTCAGATACGCGTAAGCTGGCTTAATGAAACTGACGACTGGAACAACACCTTCCCCGATGGCGAAACTTACGAACTCATCTATCCGGAAGTCACTATGCCGGAATCTGCAGTTTACGCAGTGCGTCAGGGATATGTGATTCCCGAACCCTATGTTGTGAAGCTGGAAAGCACCATCGGCATTTACGGCACCGGCCTGCTTGACGCTATTGATGACGCCGAC
This sequence comes from Candidatus Amulumruptor caecigallinarius, assembly GCA_023665575.1. GTDB lineage: Bacteria > Bacteroidota > Bacteroidia > Bacteroidales > Muribaculaceae > Lepagella. Next base: position 30,415 of record JAMPDQ010000010.1, read on the forward strand.
TTGCTCGCGCAATATCGCAAGGAGGAGGCAGACGGTTTCCTTCCCAACGGGCTTAACAATGCCTTTTTTACCGGTGGTGAATGGGGCAGCATGTATGCAAATTCGCTACAGGGTGATGGCACAAAATATCCGCGCCGCTTCACATATGCGCTTTCCCGCGGTCCGCTTCAGGATGCAGCCGGAGCCAACGCTATCTGGAACATCACAAATGTGACAAGAAGCGACCGCCGTTATCATTATATGGATGCTGCGGGCACATGGGCAAAATATTCTGCCAAGGATCCTGCAGTGCAGGCCGGATTTGATGCTTATCTCAACAAAATCGATCCCCGCAAAACGCATCCCGAATGGTGGACCGGCGATATCGAGCAGAGAATCCTTGCATATCTTAATTCCAAGAACCTCCCGGCTGAAATGAGTGATGATGAATACACGGACTTGATGATATGGCATCGCGGTCTTGCTGTGCCGGCTGTCCGCGGAGTCAACGACCCGGATGTAAAGCGCGGCAAAGAACTCTTTGAGGAAATCGGTTGCTCCTATTGCCATCGCCCGTCGTGGACCACCGGCGCGGATGTGATTCGAGACCCGGCCAAGTTCTTTAAGGGAAATGAATTGCCAAGATATCCATATCAGAAAATCTGGCCTTACACCGACATGGTGCAGCATAAACTTCACATGACTAATGATATCCGTACCGGATGGTGTCGCACCACTCCTCTGTGGGGACGCGGATTGCATCAGCGCGTCACAGGAGCCACAACTGCCGACCGCCTTCATGACTGTCGTGCAAGAACAGCTCTTGAAGCAATCATGTGGCATGGTGTGTCCTCACAAAGCGATGCGCGTAAATCAGTGGAGGCTTTCAGAAATCTGAAGAAAGCTGATCGTGATGCAATCGTTAAATTTGTGGATGCTATTTGATAATTGTAAAAAGCGAGCTTAGAGGGACGGGATATTTTTCACCCGTCCCTCATCTGTTACCTATATTCTCTATAGAGTCTGTTATGAAATTCATATCTTTTGGCGTGCTTGGTGTCATTACGCTCTGCATGATTGCCGCAACCATTGTGGAAAAATTTTATGGATCATCTGTTGCATCTCTCATCTATGAATCGCCCATTGTCGTTGTGTGTTGGTGTGTTTCTGCAGTGTTGATGATGATGAGTGTGGTTTGTGAAAGAAAAACAGTGTCTTTTCCCACACTTATGTTGCATGCCTCTTTTTGTGTAATACTTGCCGGAGCAGCAATTACATGGCTTTCAGGCATAAGGGGGCAAATTCGGTTGCAAGAGGGAGATACACTTGTTTCTGAGTGTGTTTCAGAAGATTCGGGCAAAATGAGCCTGCCGTTTGATGTGGGTGTTCAAAAGGCCGGTATAGACTATTATCCCGGCACACGCACAGCGCGCGATTATAAGTCGGACCTGATAATCCGCGATTCCGGAAAAATATTCCGTGGCACAGTGTCGATGAATAATGTGTTGACTCATAAAGGATATAGATTTTATCAAACATCTATCGGCCGGGGGTATACTGTTCTTACTGTATATCACGATCCTTATGGTATAGGTGTGTCGTACACCGGATATATTCTTCTGCTCTTGTCAATGATTGGATTCTTTTTCTCAAAAAAGAGTCGTTTCAGAGGGGTGTTGAAAGCGTTGTGTGCAGTGATTGCCATTTTTGTAATATCTGACAGCACCCGGGCACAAACTGTGAATACAGAATATTCAATGTCACCTATGGTGTTGCAGAAGCCGCTTGCAAAGACATTCGGCAATCTGCATGTCTATTGGAACAACCGCGTTTGCCCGCTTCAGACAATGGCACGGGAATTCTGTTTGAGTGTGCATGGCTCCGACCACTTCGGAGATTACACTCCCGAGCAAGTTCTCACCGGATGGCTTTTCTACTATGATTCATGGAAGAATACGAAATTTATTAAAGTAAAAAACAAGGAAATCAGAGATATATTGGGTATAGAGGGAAAATATGCCTCAATAAAGGACTTTTATGATGCATCCGGCTATAAACTCGACAATGTGTCGCTTTCGGAAAATTCAGCCGCTGATTTGGCGGAGCTGAATGAAAAAATAGATTTGTTGGCGCAGGTATGCACGGGAGCCGCGTGGAAGATTTTTCCACAGAAGGAAAACGGCCACTATGTGTGGCACTCATGGGTGGATAAAAATGTGGGCGAAGCGGAACATTATGACAACATTATGGATTTTGCAATGGAGAATGTGGCTTATGATATTGCGCGTGAAAAATTCATTGCGGCCAATGATGAAGTAAAGAATATTATAGAATGGCAGGAAAAATTTCGCGATGAGAAAATCTTGCCGTCTGAAATTGAATTCGGAGCCGAGAAAACCCTGAATTCTTTGCCTTCGATTCTTCTTATGGCAGTTTTGGCTTTTATTGCCGGGATTGCAGGCTTTGTCATGTTTGTGCGAGGCCGGAAGGAGTCGCAGCTTTTCCGCGGCAAGGGAATGTTGCGGAAGATAATGTCAGCTGCGCTTCCGGTGGTGGAAATTCTGCTGTTTGCATATCTCACATTTGTGTGTGTGTTGCGCTGGATTGTAGGAGGACATATCCCTCTCAGCAACGGATATGAGACTATGACGGGCATCGCATGGTTTGCTTTGCTCATGACCATAGCTGTGTCCGGCCGGTTTGCAGTGTTGAAATCCATGTCGGCAATTGTGAGTGGTCTGGCTCTTTGCGTGGCTGTAATGGGGGAGGGGAATCCTGCGGTCACCAAGCTTGTCCCGGTGCTGGCCTCTCCGCTGCTATCAGTGCACGTGATGCTCGTGATGACAAGTTATTCTATATTTGCAATAATGGCATTAAATTCCATTGTGGCGCTTGCCTCTGACATGACAACGCGAAAAAGATTGGCGGATATCTGCGTGTTATTGCTTTATCCTGCCGAATTTTGTCTAATTGCCGGCATTTTCATTGGAGCAATATGGGCTAACAATTCCTGGGGACGCTATTGGGGCTGGGATCCGAAAGAAACATGGGCCTTAATCACAATGATAGTGTATTGTCTGCCTATGCATGCTGCCACGTTCAAAGCATTGCAGAGGCCTAAATACATGTGTATTTTCTGCATCATAGCGTTTTTCTTCGTTCTTTTTACATATTTTGGTGTGAACTATCTGCTCACGGGTCTCCACTCATATGCGTAAATTTAGGCTTCTTTTGTGAGATTCGCATATTCAGCCTCCTTCTCTTTAACCTTCATTCAAGAGGAAACAATAAAAGACGGCACCTGTCCAGGCACCGTCCTTCATAATCACATAATGTGGCTCTACACACTAATCAATTAAGATTTTGACTTTAATCGTGTAAGATGTAAATTATATATATATTCAAGAACTTCGTGATTGTTTGATTATTATGTTGCAAAAATAATCCTGCTTGTCTGTCTTTGCAATACTCATAAATGAGTAAAATCAATTCGCAACCTTCAATGATGCGCATTGCCACTTTTGCATATGCGGTGGAAAATGATTATTTTTGAGAAAGTTTTTCACACAACGGACTCTAAAACATTTTACACAATTATGGTTATACAACGTTGGCAATCATTGCTGTTGCTAATAACAGCTGTCTTAATGGCTTGTTTCACTTTCTGCTCTTTAGGACAAGTGCAACTTCCCGAGTTTACATTAAATTTCACAACTCTTGGTTTTGAATATGAGGGTGAGGCCACTGCCGGAGGATTCGGCGGATGGGAATTCCATACATGGGAATTATTCTCAGTTTCTGTTATGAGTATAATTATCCCGGCAATCGCAATCTTATGCTTCAAAAATCTCAAACTGCAGCGTAAATTGTGCTTAATTGAAATTCTCTTTATCATAGTTGCTTGCATTATAGCTGCATTTTATGGCTACACAAGATATGAAGGCGTGTATCCGGGCTGGTCATCAGCAATTATCTCACCGCTGCTTGCGCTTATTACCGATCTAATTGCATACAATCGTATCGGGCACGATCAAAAGCTGCTCCGCTCTTACGACAGACTCCGATAGCCATCTTTCCTGACGTCAGCCTTACAAACGGCTAAATTTTCAAATTTTTATGGGATAGTTAATGCTGTCCCATTTTTTTTTAGTATCTTTGCTTGTAATTGGCATCCGGGATGCCTCGTAAGTAACATGTTGACAGAACGCGTTTCAATGACCGTCATATAAGAAATTGAAGCTGCTCCGATATGGCAGGATTTTTTATAAAACGGATTCTTAATTCAGGAATGCGCAGAATGTGTGATTACCCAATCGAAATAATGTGTTGCACACTGAGAGTAGTCACACCATAAGCAGTTTGTAATATGGCAAAGGAATTAAAAAATTTCACTAAGAGAGCAGAGAATTATTCACAATGGTATAACGAACTTGTGATAAAAGCAGACCTGGCAGAACAATCGGCCGTCCGCGGATGTATGGTGATAAAGCCTTACGGCTACGCGATTTGGGAGAAAATGCAGCATGAGCTTGACCGCATGTTTAAAGAAACCGGCCATCAGAATGCATATTTTCCCCTTCTTATTCCGAAATCATTTCTCAGCCGAGAGGCCGATCATGTTGAAGGATTTGCCAAAGAATGTGCTGTAGTGACTCACTATAGATTGAAAAATGACCCCGAAGGCAACGGTGTTGTGGTGGATCCGGCAGCAAAACTTGAAGAGGAACTTATTATTCGGCCCACTTCCGAAACAATTATATGGAACACATATAAAAACTGGATTAATTCTTATCGCGATCTCCCTATTCTTGTGAATCAATGGGCCAATGTGTTCAGATGGGAGATGCGCACCCGCATGTTTCTTCGCACCGCAGAATTCCTTTGGCAGGAGGGGCATACCGCCCATGCTACCCGTGAGGAGGCTGAGGCGGAAGCTATAAAAATGCTCAATGTTTACGCCGATTTCGCACAGAATTTCATGGCAGTGCCTGTGATTAAGGGTGTGAAATCGGCAAATGAGCGCTTTGCAGGGGCCCTTGAAACATACACTATTGAGGCAATGATGCAGGATGGGAAGGCTCTGCAGTCGGGCACATCGCATTTCCTTGGCCAGAATTTTGCAAAAGCTTTCGATGTGACTTTTGTCAATAAAAACAATGAGCCGGAATATGTGTGGGCCACATCCTGGGGTGTATCCACAAGACTTATGGGCGCACTTATCATGACACACAGTGATGACAATGGTCTCGTGCTTCCTCCCAAGCTTGCTCCGATTCAGGTGGTGATTGTGCCCATCTATAAGAATGAGGAAGACTTGAAGCAAATTTCTGAAGCTGTAGCTCCCATAGTAGAGGAATTCCGCAAAAAGGGTGTCAGTGTGAAATATGATGATGCCGACAATCGCCGCCCGGGCTTTAAATTCGCTGACTATGAGGTGAAGGGTGTGCCGGTGCGTCTGGCAATAGGTCGCCGGGATCTGGAAAACAACACTGTGGAGCTGATGCGACGCGACACGCTTGAAAAGGAGACTCTGCCGCTTGAAGGTATTGTGGAACATGTTGAGAAGGAATTGGATGACATCCAGAAAGCTTTGCTCAATCGTGCTCTTGAAAATCGTGAGCGCCGCACAGTAACAGTTGACTCTTATGATGAGTTCAAGCAGAAGATTGAAGATGGTGTCTTTATCCTCGCTCATTGGGATGGCACTCCCGAAACAGAGGAGAAGATCAAGGAGGAGACAAAGGCCACTATACGTTGTATCCCGTTCGATGGCGACACCACTCCCGGTGTGTGCATGGTGACAGGCAAGCCCTCCGCCCGCCGTGTGTTGTTCGCCAGATCCTACTAGCCATACGGCAATAACATGCCGACTCCGTTTCAAGCCATTAAATAGTAATTATATGATGAAAAAGAGATTGTTGACATGTTGCATTTCCGGAGCTGTAGTTTGCTGTTCAGCTTCAGCGCTGACCCCGGATGAATATTGCGACCCTAAAATAAACGCCCCGGTTGCGGTCAGAGAGATGACTCCCCTTAACGATGGTGTCTCTTATGCCGCAGTCTCGGATGATGGAAAAAGTATTGATGTGTTCAGCTATAAATCGGGTGAGAAAATTTCCACACTTTTCTCCATCAATGCTGTGAAAGGAGATCTGAAGATAGATGATTTCGAAGGATATCAGCTTAGTTCCAACGAAAAGAAGATACTTCTATGGAATAATTCGGAGAAAATCTATCGATATTCTTTCACCGCAGACTATTATGTATATGACATTCTGCGCTCCACACTGGCGAAAGTGTCGCAAGGCGGAAAACAAAGGTGTGCCACAATTTCTCACGATGGAAGAATGGTGGCATATATGCGCGATAACAATATATTCATATCCAACATCGATTATGGTAGTGACAAGGCCATCACCTCGGATGGCGCTGTAAACAGCATAATCAATGGTGTGCCCGACTGGGCATATGAGGAGGAGTTCGGCATGCAAAGCGCAATGAAATGGAGTGCAGATGACAACACTCTAGCTTATATCAGATTTGATGAATGCAATGTGCCGGTGTATCATTTTGATGAATACAGAAGTTATTGCGACAAAGATCCCCTTGGAGATTTGTATCCAAACTCTTACTCTTACAAATATCCGCTCGCAGGGTTTCCAAATTCAAAAGTAGAGGTTTACGCATATAATGTTGACAACCGCACCACAAAGAAGATGGATTTGAACATCGGCAACGGATATGTGCCGGCATTCGACTTCGATGGCAGTGGCTCCAACCTGATGGTGATGGTGCTTAATCACGATCAAAACAACTTGCAACTATACAAAGTGAATCCGGGCTCTACGGTGGCTCATCTTGTATATACTGACTCAAGCGACGCCTGGCTGAGTCCGGCGGCCTACCAGATGGTGAAATATTATACTACCAGCTTTGTGATAGGGAGCGAACAGTCGGGCTATCGCCATCTATATGAGTATGATTACAATGGCAACCGAATTAAACAGCTTACCTCAGGCAATTGGAATGTGACACAATATTACGGCAGGCATCCCGGCAACGGAACGCATTTCATGCAGACGACCGTAAAAGGAGCCGTTAACAGAAATCTTATGGCTGTTGACAAAAAGGGCACACAGAAGATTATAAATGATGTGGCCGGCACGGAGGATGTTTGGTTCAGCGGTAATTTTGATTATTTCCTTAGAAAATACAGCTCGGTATCTGTTCCGATGCAATATACACTTTGCAACGTTACCGGCAAAAAGCTGGCCGAAGTGGAAATGAATTATGCTTATGCTGCGAAATATGCTACAGCGCCAAAGATGGAGTTGCTGAAAGTGAAAAACGCCGAAGGGGAGGAGATGGACGCGTATATAGTGCGTCCCACTGATTTTGATGCTTCACGCCGCTATCCTCTTTTAATGTATCAATATAATGGACCCGATTCGCAGATTGTTCTTAACAGCTGGAAGATGGACGGCATTTTCTATATTGCGTCACAGGGATATATTGTGGCTGCCGTGGATGGCCGCGGCACCGGCAACCGCTCGCGTCAGTGGGCCAATTGTGTGTATCGTCAGCTCGGACATTATGAAACACTCGACCAGCTAGCCGGCACGCAATATTTCGCCTCTTTGCCTTATGTTGATAGTGATCGCACTGCATGCTTCGGCTGGAGTTACGGCGGATACATGACACTGATGGAACTTGCTGATGAGAAGTGCAATTTCAAGGCGGGTGTTTCAATGGCTCCTGTTACCGACTGGAGATTCTATGACTCGATATATACAGAACGATATATGTCGACTCCTCAGCAGAACGAAGCAGGTTATGACATGGCTTCAGCGCTCAACAAATCTCAAAATGTGAAAGCCCGCCTGCTCATTATGTCGGGAACAAGTGATGATAATGTGCATTTTTATAATACGCTGAAATATACGTCGAAAATGAATTCTGAGGGAACCGTGTTCGACATGATGGCTCTGGCCGGCTTCGAGCATAGTCTCCGCATGGGCAATGCAAGAACTCAGCTTTATGTGAAAATTCTAGATTTTCTGAACACAAGGCTTGCCCCCAACCCCTGATGCACCCGCTCATCCACTCATCAACTCAAATGAGAGAATACGATAAAATAAGCGGCACAGAGCTTTATGCCTTCTGGAAAAGTTTTTCAGTGGCATTGCTCATTCTTGCGCTTTCGATTTTTCTGTCGAAGGTGTTGCCACATTATTTCTCTCCGATAGTTGGTTTGGTGTCATCGGCTTTTCTCTACACCATGCTCTATAATGCAAAGCTGAGAAATCAGAACGCATGCATGATTGTGCCCTACACGCTTTTCCACTGTCTTATCGTATATTCTTTTATCTCAATTCTTATCAATGTTCTTGACATATGGGATATAATCCACATCCCCAAGGAGATGTCTTTCTTCAATCATCCCTATGTAATTACATTGCTGCTCGACCCCGTATGCTTTTTCGGCACATTGATTATTCTGGCCAGAAAAGGCAGGCTATATATCTGTATTGACTGCAAACTGAAAAAGGGCACCACCCTTGAGAGAGGGAAGATGGGAGAAATATTGTCGTCGGAGTCTGATCTCCAGCTGAAAAATCTGATGTGGATTTTTGGCATTATGACCATAGTGGTGTGGTTTTATTATCTGTTCAGATATTATCAGCATGCTGAAATTAATAATCGTGACTGGTATATATTCATATGGATAAATATATTCTTATTTATTGCAGATGAAATATATTTTATGTCGAGATATTACAATCTCTATCTTGATCTTAAGGAGAGAGGAGAATTGAATTCAGAAGCTGAAGCTGAAGACGACTATGTGCGCACATATCTGCGCTTCTATGTGATTTGTGGCAATCATGTTTTTCTCAACACAAAGGTTGCCGATGAGTCGGCCAATGGGTTTGTAATTGATACGCCATTCACACTGCATCGCAATTTAAAGGGTATCAGTGCAGCCGGAATCCTGACAATGGCGCATCGTCTCACAGGAATTGAGAATGGAGAATTGAGATTTTTCTATTCAAAGCGTAAACCTGACAGCCGCTCTGTAAATATTGAAAGATATTTTTATTTCCTTAACGGCACGATTGAAGATTATCCCGACATGAAGGTGACGGGGGAATGGATTGATTTCAAGATGCTCAATTTTATCCACAACACCAATCCTGAAAGATATGCCAAGCTGATGCTGATAGATTTTTCGCGGATCACAACCATTGTGCTGACTCAGAAACTGTTTGACGAGAACGGCAATCGAAGAAGCAAGATTCTCTCTTATCAGCCGGTTTACGACCTCGAGGAGGTGCGCGAAAAACATTATGATTTCCAGGACGACAAGTGGATCAGAATTGCCATGACCAGTGCTAATTCGAAAAAATTCAGGATATCCGGCTTGTTCAGAAGGTCTGAGCGTAAAAAAAATAGAAAAGGATGCCGGCAAAATCGATAGCAATAGTGGGACCAACTGCTTGCGGGAAAACTCATAGGGCAGTGGCTGTTGCAAATTATTTTAATGGTGAGATAATTTCAGCAGATTCGCGTCAGGTCTACAGTGGAATGTCAATAGGCACAGGAAAGGATATAGATGAATATGGCAGTGTGAAATATCATCTTATCGATGTGGCCCGGGCGGGCGACAAATATAATCTCCACCGTTATCTGAAGGATTTCAGAATTGCTTATGATGACATCCTCAGCCGTGGAAAAATGCCGGTGATTTGTGGAGGAAGCGGCATGTATGTGGAGAATGCCCTTTCGGGAATCTCTCTCCCGGATGTGCCGGAGAACAAGGAATTAAGGGCAAAGCTTGAGAAGCTTAGTCTCGGAACACTTGCCAAAATGCTCGCTTCAATGAAGCGGCTGCATAATGTCACGGATATTGACACTGTAAAAAGGGCAGTTCGCGCTCTTGAAATTGAATATTATTATCGGGAGCATCCCGAAGAGGCGGCAAAAGCTGAAACGGCTAATGTCGAGCCTCTCGATGCGCTGATTGTTGGTGTGGATATTCCGCGCGAAAAGAGAAGAGAGTGCATATCGGCCAGGTTGGCACACCGATTGGAAAACGGCATGCTCGAAGAGGTGAGATCGCTTCTGGATAGCGGTTTATCGCCTGAAGACCTTATTTATTATGGCCTCGAATATAAATATCTCACAATGCATATCACCGGCAAATTGTCGTATGATGAAATGGTGCACAATCTTGAGATAGCCATTCATCAGTTTGCCAAGCGACAGATGACATGGTTCAGAGGCATGGAGTCAAGAGGTTATCACATCAATTGGATTCCATTTGATATCCCCGACGGGCAATTTGTGGCAAAAATCTCCGACCTCCTTAGAACTCAATGAGCAATCAATCAAAACACACGTTCTATCGAACATAATGCGGCATATCTTCGGGAATTACCATGCTAATCTCCACAAGACCGGCAACTTTCCCATTAATGCGGTAAGCACTCTGATAAATCATTTTGCGCTGCCCGTTTTTTGAAATTGTGTAGCTGTTCGTGCCCCCGCCGGCCAAAAGGCGTTCGATTATTTCAATTGCCCTTTGCGGATGGTAGTCGCGAAGATTGTGGCCTATGATATCACCATGACGTGCGAATGTTTCGCGTGATTTCTCATTCATGTATAGTATGCGGCAGTCGGCATCGCACACAGTGACAGCGCAATTCAATCCTTCGGCCCAATCAGGTATTATATTTTTCTCCTCCATTTTATATTATTATTTTGAAACAGACCCTTAGTGTATTAAATTTTTCCGAATACGATTCTTTCTCCGATATTCTTAGCCAGTTGTCCTCGGATAGCCATCAGATTAGACAGTTCAAGCTGAAGCTCCTGCTCTTTCTCATGATCCCCCGTTGCCGAAACCTCCTGCAGCGTCTTCATAAGATCTTTTATACGCCGGTTTATTATCTCGTTGCGCCATTCCATCACCGTTCGCGGCGCCAGAATGTCAAGCTTCACCTCATCCTCCTCTCCACCTTTGTCTTTCAGAAAAACTCGGCTCAATTGATGACGTTGAAACACAAGAAGCATTGTTTCGTTCCGTATCTCTTCATCTTCATGACTTCCCAATATGCGTCCGGGGTAATCGCGTATCCATTCAGCGAGATTCTTATTAAAGAATTCCTCGGCCTGATGTTCTGTTTTTTGCTCTTCGCGTTTTATTTCGGCCACAGACAAATCTTTTGTTGATATTTCTTGATATCCCTGCCTGCGTATTCGTTCGGATTCCTCTGAGAGTTTTCGGATTTCATTTTCTTTTGCCCTTTCAAAGGAGGGTCGCATTGCGAGCAGCTCTTCGTATAGGCGCTTGTATATCGGGGTGGTAAATTCTATTCCGTCTGCGTCAAGCTCCTCTTTTATATATCCGAGCACATCGAGTTGACCATTGTTGCCGTCGGCTTCCTCTATGTTGCAGAAAAATGAATAGCCGTGGCGCAGGCAAAGTCGGATGGCAGCTTTTTCAACTTCTCGAAGCGGGTTGGGAGTGTTGCGGCTGATTGCCGGTTGGGTTTGAGGCGATGTGGTTTGAGATTCTTCCGTATTCCCGGATTGCCGGGGATATTGGGATTGCGCGGTTTGTTGAAGTTGTTGAGACGGCTGCATCTGTCTTGAAGCATCCTTGTAATAGCGTTCCCGCTTAATCTTCTCAATAAGAGCACTTCTTGCGTTATGCACTGACCGGGCAATAGTTGTGTCGGGTATCCCCATCAGCAGGGAGCATTCCTGGATGTATACATCGCGGGAGATAGGGTCGGGGATATGTGCAATCGATTCCACCACACTGTTTATGGCGTTGATTCTGTTGTGAGGATCTTTTTCAATCCCCTCAAGCATAACGCGTGCCTTGTATCTGATTATGTCGGTTTCATGTTCTTGCACATATTTCTTGAACTCGTCAGGTGTGTTTTTTCGCGCGAAAGAGTCCGGATCATGCCCGTCGGGGAGCAGCAACACTTTCACATTCATCTTATGACTCAGCAACATGTCAATTCCGCGCAGAGAAGCCTTTATGCCTGCGTTGTCACCGTCATAAATCAGAGTGATGTTTTGAGTGAAGCGGTGAATCAAAGCAATCTGGCCATCGGTGAGTGCGGTTCCTGATGAGGCGACAACATTTCTCATTCCTGATTGCCACATCCCTATCACATCCATATATCCTTCCACAAGAAAGCACTTGTCTTCACTGACAATCGATGACTTAGCCTGGAAAATGCCATAAAGCTCGTTGCTCTTCCTGTATAATTCGGATTCGGGAGAATTGATGTATTTTGCGAGCCCGCCCTTAAGATCGCGTCCACCGAAAGCAATCACCTTGCCGGCAGTATTAAGAATGGGGAAAATCACACGCCCGCGAAACCTGTCATAATCTCTTCCTTGGGCAGATGTGCCTGTGAGTCCCAATTTTTTGAAGACATCAAGCTTATAGCCTGCCTTCAGAGCTGCTTTCACAAGATTGTCGCCTTTGTCAATCGCATATCCGAGATGAAACGCTTTCATGGCAGAGTCGGTCACTCCCCGCTCATGAAGATAAGACATTCCTATATCAATCCCTTCTTCTGTGTCGCGAAGATCGTGTTCCATTTGCAGCATGGCCCATTCATTGGCCACAAGCATGGCCTCGCGTGCGGATTGGCGTTCGCGCTCCTCATCTGTCATTTCGCGCTCCTCCACTGTAATGCCATATCTTTTGGCCAGATGAAGAAGAGCCTCATGATAGGAGAGCCCCTCTTTCTCCATTATGAAATTTACCGGCGAGCCTCCTTTCTTACATGAGAAACAATAGCAGAAATTACGCGATTTGTTTACAGAAAACGATGGTGTACGTTCATTATGGAAGGGACAAAGTCCCATATAGTTGGATCCTCTCCTTATCAAATGCACATAGTCGCCTACCACCTCCACAATGTCGGCGGCATTTTTGATTTTTTCAATTGTTGCCGGGTCTATCACACTATATTGGTTAATGATAATAGCTTCACATCCATTCTTCGAGTATGCTTCTCAATTCATCGCTCGTGGAGAGCCGGGTGGGCACAAGCGGCAGACGCAACTCATTTTCCAGGAGTCCCATGCTGTGCAGCAACGATTTCACACCGGCCGGATTCCCGTCTACAAACAATTCGTCGTAAAGCCTGGAGAATTTATAGTGGATAGGCAACGCCTTTTTGAAGTCACCATTTAAACACAAGCGTGTCATTTCGCCAAACTCTTTGGGGAAGGCGTTGCCGACAACGGAAATCACTCCCTCGGCACCCAATGAAATTAGCGGGTAAGTGAGTGAGTCATCTCCGGATATCACCTGAAAATCGGCACGCTTGCTGTTAATGATTTCTTCTATTTGCTTGAAATTGCCGGATGCTTCTTTAATGGCTATTACATTGCTGAATTCATCTGCGATCCGCAGTGTGGTGGCCGCGCTGATGTTCACCGATGTTCTCCCGGGTACATTATATAAGACCACCGGCAACGGGGAGTTTTCAGCCACCATGCGGAAGTGATGGTAAATTCCATCCTGTCCCGGCTTGTTATAAAATGGTGTCACTGAAAGTATTGCCGAATATCCGCTTAAATCGGTTGTCTTAAGTTCTTCTATAAGGAATTGAGTGCAGTTACCACCCATCCCGGTCACCAATGGAACAGCGCCATTCACTTTCTCAGCAACATATTCACGAACTTTTCTTTTCTCATCCGCAGTCAGCGTGGGGGTTTCTCCGGTTGTGCCAAGCACAACAAGATAGTCGGCCTTTCCTGTCAGGATATGTTCTATAATTCTGCCTAAGGCCGGGAAGTCAATCTCTTTATCAGCTTTGAAGGGCGTCACAAGCGCCACTCCGAGTCCTCTAAGATTCATAAGATTATATATGACATGAAATATCTTGTAAGTGAAGTTGTCTGAACTTAGGCTCCATTCCCCAAAAAATGTTAAAGCAGGGACGGCCCATTTTTGCGCTAATTTGCTTCATCTCCTCGGTCACATAGTCCACTATGCTCCCTCAGAGATAAAGCATATTGATTTTAACTCTTTGAATCAGTCACATAGCCAGCCATGCTCCTGATTCTACAGTGCCAAACCCGGCTCTTGCGTGCGCCCCCAAATGTTAATTTTTTTCTGAAACAGACTCTTCACTACAAATATAATCTATTTCGGGCAAAATATCAATTCCCTTTTGTCAATGATTCGGAGCTTGCTTTTCTTCGCGGTTTTGTTTCTCCGGTTTCGATGAGGGCCAGGGGAATCCTGCCGGATTCAAAATCAGATGTATGTTTTTGCGCTTCAAGCGCACTCCAAGATATTCTGTGAGTTTCTTTTGTTGCTCCAAACTGAATTTTGTCGGTGCATTCACAAACACCATGTTGACAGTGTCGCTAAGCTGTTTTCCCACTGCTGATGCCAGCATCTGCGACATGGCTATGTCTTTGATTGTTGGAAACAGCACTTTGACTTCGGGTGCAACTCTCACACCATCGTCGGAGAATTCCTCATGAAGCCTGATAACATTCTGCAACGAGTCTATTACATTCTGATTGGATGCAATTTCATTCTGCATTAGTTTATAGAATTTGTCGCTGTTCTCAAATTCGTTTGCATTGCTCATTGAAAATCCTTGCTTGATGTTCAGGATGGTGCCCCCGAGCCCCACACTGTCGAGCTTGTTCATCATGGCAAGTTGCAGCGAATCTTTCGGAAGTGCCTCTCCGATTAGCGTCACATCAATATATTTCTTTCCGCCCGACACATATTCTTTGTGTGTCAATACTTGTGTATTTGGGAACACCATCTCTGTTTCAATAAATTGCGATGCCATATCAAGGAATCGGTTCTTTTGTATCATCACCACCGTGAGATACACGCTGACTGTGATTGTGCCGGCAATAATAACATACATCAATGCCTTTACACGTTTTGCACGCTTGTCATCCTGATACACTCTCTGCTTCAGCCCTATCATTTTCACGCCAATCCATGTGGCGCACAAAATGAATATCATGTTGGTAAAAAAGAGATAGAGCGCACCGAGAAAGAAATGCATCTGCATTGTGGCAATTCCATATCCTGCCGTGCACAGGGGAGGCATGAGCGATGTGGCAATTGCCACACCGGGCATAACCTGACCTTTGTTTTTCGATGCTATGCTGAGTATGCCCGCTGCTCCTCCGAACAGAGCCACAAACACATCATAAATTGATGGAGATGTGCGGGCGAGTAGCTGACTTGAGCCCTCATATTGCGGCGAGATAAGAAAATAGAGTGCTGAAGCGGCTAACGAACCTATGACTGCCGCTGAAATATTTTTGAAACTTCGTCGCACAAGATCGAAGTCTTTCACGGCAATGCCAAGCCCGATTCCGATAATCGGACCCATCAGCGGGGAAATGAGCATCGCACCGATTATTACCGGTATGCTGTTTGTGTTTAACCCGAGCGATGCCACTAAAATTGCGAATATCAGTGTCAGAAGGTTGCTCCCTCTGAATGAGACTCCCGAGCGTATGCTCAGCTCGATATCCTGTTGCGACTCGAGATCATTTTTTACATTGAAATAGGAGAAGATGTCTTCTTTCAGGGCCAGCACATGCTCGGCGAAAGCTTTTGTGTTCATGTTGTCACATTATAGTGGAATATATTGTGATAACAAAGAAGTCAGCGTTACAGTTTTATATCGCTCATGGCTTTCTCAAAAGCAGAGGCCATGGAGGCCGCGGCTTTTCGCCCATCGCCCATTGCAAGTATCACAGTTGCCGGTCCTCTCACAATGTCCCCGCCGGCGTATATGGCCGGTGCGCTCGACTGCATTGAAGCATCATTCACCAATATCTCGCCTTTGCGGTTTAATGTCACTGTTTCCGAAAGCAGGGGAGGATTGGGCATATAGCCGACACTCACAATTACGAGGTCTACTTCAATGTCTTCCGTCGCTCCCGGAATAGGTTCGGGTGAACGGCGCCCGGAATCATCCGGCTCGCCGAGCTGCATCTTCTGCAAACGCATGGTTTTCAGATATCCCTTTTCGTCTGCTATATATTCAATCGGATTGCTGAGGGTCTTGAATTCCACACCCTCTTCGCGCGCATGTCTAATCTCTTCCTGACGTGCCGGCATCTCTTCCACACCTCGGCGATATATTATCATGGCTTTGTCAGCACCCATGCGCACGGCATATCTCACCGCGTCTATGGCGGTGTTGCCGCCTCCTATCACAGCCACTCTTTTTCCGTTGAGCGACACGCCGTTGATTCCGAATATGCCGGGACCAAGACAGTTGAGACGTATGAGATATTCGTTGGCGGTCATAACCCCCGGGATGTTTTCCCCTTTTATGCCCATAAATCTCGGTTTGCCCGCACCGGTGGCCACATACACCCCCTTATAGCCCATGGCCTGCAAATCATCAAATGTGAGCGTCTTGCCTATGAATGTGTCTTTCTGAAATTCCACGCCCATTATTTGAAGCCGCTTTATCTCATGGTCTACTATCGCATTGGGAAGACAAAACTCCGGTATGCCATATTTCAGCACACCTCCGTATTGACTGAGAGCCTCGAACACTGTGACATTATATCCTCGCATGCACATATCGCCGGCGAATGTGAGTCCCGAGGGCCCAGACCCCACCACTGCCACCTTGATAGGGAAGAAGTGCCGGCGCTCTTTTCCGGCCTTATTCCGGTTGGCGGAGCAATTATCTTCGCTTTCTTCATTCATGCGGTCGGTCACTTCCCGCTCAAAATCTGCGGCAAAACGCTCAAGGTTGCCGATTGAAACGGGTGGCTTGCCCATCTTGTTGTAGATGCACATGGCCTCGCATTGATTTTCCTGGGGACATACGCGTCCGCAAACTGCCGGAAGCACTGTTGTGCGGTTAAGCACCTTTATTGCTTCTTTATAATCTTTGCGTTCTATATTTTTAATGAATCCCGGTATGTCGTTGTGCACCGGGCATCCTTTTATGCAGCCGGGGTCGGGACAATCTAGACAGCGTGTTGCCTCCAGCACTGCTTGCTGCATGCTCAGCCCTTCGTTCACTTCCATGTGTGTGGTGACGCGATAGTCAGCCGGAAGTTCCGGCATTTTCACGCGCGGAATCAATGTGCGCTCTTTGGGGGTGTGGGCGGCTCGCAATTTTTTCCGCCATTCTGATTCCCTGTCTGTTCTCATACAAATAGTCGTTGACGGTTATACAATTGGTCGAAATCCACCAGATGGGCATTGAAAATCGGGCCGTCAGTGCATGTCTGCTTCCTCTCTCCTCCCACTATCACACGGCATATGCCGCAAAGACCTATGCCGTCAATCATAAGCATGTTGAGCACACATTCCGATGGTATGCAGCGTATTTTGGTTTCTTCTGCGAGCCGTTTCATTATAAGCGACGGACCCGACATCACAACTTTGTCAATGCTTTCATAATCCATGATGTTGCATGCTGATGAATAAAGGTCGGAATCTTCTGTTGTCACCACTTTGTCGCAATAGCTCTCTATGTCGGGCAAAAAGCATTGCGTGCGCGAAGAATGCTCCGACAGCACGGAATATATCTTGCATTTGAGTGAACGGGCATAATGCATCAACGGCAACAGCGGAACCACACCCGAACCATCTCCGAAAAAGAGAATTTTTGATTCTCTTTCTATTTTGGCCGGTTGTCCCAAAGGCCCCAGCATGTCGGGGAGGGATTCTCCCACACGAATTGCCTCAAGAATCTTGTCAAGACCATCTGCACGGTGAATAATCACATCAATCATTCCGCGCTCCTGATCGGATTCTATAATGGAGAAGGGTATACGGTGTCCGTCGCTGTAGAACTTGATGATCACGAACTGGCCGGGTTGATATTTTGTAGCAATGCGTGGATTATAAATCTTCAGCTTTGCCGTCTTGTCGGAATATGGAGTAATGCTTATAATTTCATTCATGCCCGAGTTTTTAATATCACTTCATTGTTAGATTCCAATAATCCAAACTCAAGTTTTGCAAGTTGCAAGCAACTTGGAATCTTGAAGGTTAGAGTTAGGAAGTTAGGAAGGTTAGTGAGGCAACCATTGTAAAACTACAATGTAATTGTTGCAAAAAAACAACCTATAACCTCTAACCTTATTGCTTTTCGCAAGTTGCAAACTTGCGAAAGTTGAATAATCCAAATTTAACAATTACTTTTGATATCCCCAAGCAAATCAAAAAAATTAATGCAACTTTATGTAACAGGGTATGAGCCTCCATTGTTTGTTTGTGTGCATTAATACGCATGAAAAGCTTCGAACCATATACGCCCGTATTTGTTGTAAGAATAAGTTTGATTAATTATTTTGTATTATGGATAAGTATGTATGTGAAGTATGCGATTGGGTTTACGACCCCGCAGTAGGCGACCCGGATGGTGGCATCGCTCCAGGTGTGAAATTTGAAGACCTTCCCGACGACTGGGTATGCCCGGTTTGTGGTGTTGGTAAGGATCAGTTTAAAAAAATTGATTGATTGTTGAAAATTTAGGTTCCATTCCCCAAAAATGTCAAAGCAGGGGCGGTCGATGCCAATATTTCTTTATCAGAATGAAGCATTAATTTAAATTTGTAATTCAACTTTCGCAAGTTTGCAACTTGCG
>JAMPDQ010000011.1 GCA_023665575.1 Candidatus Amulumruptor caecigallinarius
TTGTGACCGGAAAGACGAGTCAAAGTAGCCAAAAAGACGCCGTGATTTAACATTTTTTTGGAGAATGGAGCCTAAATCACTTCTTCCAGATTATCTCTTCTTCACCTTGCATGAAATTTTCATATCGCGCCACTATGAAAAGATAGTCTGACAGCCGGTTAACATATTTTATCACTTTAGGGTCGACATATGTAATTTCATTCAAATCAAGTATTCTACGCTCCGCACGCCTGCATATCACACGCGCCATGTGTGCTTTCGCGGATGTCTCCGAACCTCCCGGAAGCACAAATGCCCTGATTTTGGGCGTTTGCTCATCGAGTGCATCTATCCAGGATTCAAGATTTTGCAGACAGCCCTCCTTTATGTATGTGCAGGACAATTCTTCTCCCTCGGGCACCGCAGTGGCAAGGTAACATCCGACATTAAACAACTCATTTTGTATCTCCATAAGTTGGCCTTTCACTTCATTCGTGCATTTGGCATCGGATGCGAGCAGGCCGATAGCTGATGACAACTCATCAATTGTGCCATATGCCTCAAGCCTTTCACTGTTTTTTTTAACTCTTTCTCCTCCAACGAGTGAAGTTGTGCCGGAATCTCCCGTGCGTGTATATAGCAAACTCTTTGTCATAACGCTTTTTTGTTAGTAACGTTGTTGGGCGCATAATGTTGCTTATCACCCGACAATCAACGCGGACTTCATTAGGCGCGTCATACCGGTATTTTCACATATGATTTATTTTCATTATTTTTATACCCGGTTTCAGATAGACTCTATAAATCAACACAAAAACGCAAATGAGCAATCAATATATAGTCAGCGCACGCAAATACAGACCCGCCACGTTTCGCACGGTTGTGGGCCAGCAAAATCTTACCTCCACACTCAAGGGCGCAATTTCATCAGGGCGTCTGGCACATGCCTATCTGTTTTGCGGGCCGCGCGGTGTAGGCAAGACATCATGCGCACGCATATTCGCCCGCACAATCAATTGCATGTCGCCCACAGCCGACGGAGAGGCATGCGGCAGATGTAAGTCGTGCCGATCTATAGACGAGGGCAACTCCTTCAACATTGTGGAGCTTGATGCGGCTTCTAACAATGGTGTCAACGACATCCGTGCCATCACAGAGCAGGTGAATGTGCCGCCTCAATTGGGCAAATATCGTGTGTTTATTATTGATGAGGTGCACATGCTCTCATCGCAGGCATTCAATGCTTTTCTCAAAACGCTTGAGGAGCCGCCGTCATATGCAGTTTTTATCCTCGCCACCACCGAGAAGCACAAAGTGATTCCCACAATATTGAGCCGTTGCCAGATATATGACTTCAAGCGAATCACCATAGACGACATAGTTGACCATCTGGCATATGTGGCAACTGAAGAACATATAGAGACCGACCGCCGGGCCCTAGGCGTGATTGCCCGCAAGGCAGACGGGGCCATGCGTGATGCACTGTCAATATTCGATCAGGTGTCGGCCTCAGCTGGTGGCAAGCTGACATATGAGGCTGTTGTAGAGAATCTCAATGTGCTTGATTATGAATATTTCTTCAAGCTCGTGGATGCCTTTGCCACAGGGAATGTGCAAGACGCATTGCTGCTTTATAAAGAGGTGCGCGACAGAGGTTTTGACTCTCTCTTCTTTATAAATTCCCTTGCGCAACACATCCGCGATCTCATGGTGGCCGCCGATTCGCGCACCGTGACACTGCTTGAGACGCCCGAAGATGTGTCAAAAAGGCTTGTTGAGCAAGCCCGAGCTCTCCCGCTCCAATGGTATTATGCGGCCATGCGGCTTCTCAATGAGTGCGACCTGAATTATCGCACATCATCCAACAAGCAGCTGCTTGTGGAATTGACACTGATTCGTCTTTGCCAACTCACAAAGCCCGCCACACCCCCTTTTGACATCTCCGACCGCCCGGTGGCCTTGCGGAACATATCGGAGACATCTGTGGCCACAAATTCCTCATCTCCCGAATCTTCCCTGCCTTCAGAATCTTCCAAATCCCTTCAGGCCGCCCAATCATTTCAACCTTCTCGCTCTCTCAAACCTCACAGTTTACCGCGGCAACAGGGTAGCGACCGTCCGTCAACAGTGCGTCTCAGCGACATATCCGCGGCAAAAATCCACTCTTCGAACGAAAGGCAACACAATGACTTCAGCGATGCTGACTTTCAGCGTGCATGGGGAGATTACATGACTCAGAATCCAAGCCAGCACATTCTTGTCACTGCAATGCGGAAGGGGAATCCAAAGAGAACGGGAGAAGACGAATTCACAGTGACAGTGGACCATCCGGCCGAACAGCAGGCATTCGAATCATCAATGCAGCCAATGCTTGCTTTCCTCAAAGAGAAACTGGCAAATGATTTTATAGTAATAAAAACAGTATATAATCAGGAGAAAGAGCACAGCCGCTTCTTATCTCCCCACGAATTTTTGAAAAAGGCGGTTGAAAGCAATCCTCACCTTGGAGAATTTCTTCAACAGATAGACGCCGGATTGGCGTAATCTGCAAAGGTCAAGGCAATTTGTAAGTTAATTTATATTAAAAATTGTTAATATATCTTTATTTTACGCTATTGGAGGTTATTAAAAGGAATGCAGATGCGCAATATGCCGGCATAATTTATTATATTTGCGATGTATTCCGGAGGGGACATCAGTCCTCTCCGCATTTTTTACAATAGAATCATGATAGATAAAGAATCACTTCGCAAATTCATAGAAGAGCGTCTTGCAGGCACAGAATATTTTCTTGTTGAGCTGAATGTGAGCACCGGCAACGAGATAAAAGTGGAGATAGACTCAGCATCCAATCCTGATTTGGAGTTTTGCATATCACTCAGCAAAGAGATTGAGGAAGCTTTCCCCCGCGAAGAAGAGGATTATGAGCTTGAAGTCGGATCGTCCGGATTTACCGCACCATTCAAGGTGAGACAGCAATATGAGAAGAACATCGGCAATCCTGTGGAATTACTCACTCGCGATGGCAGGAAAATCTTCGGCACGCTCAGGACAGTCGGTCCCGAGACATTCGGACTTGATGTCACACGCAAGGTGAAAGAAGAGGGAGCCAAGCGTCCTGTGGATCGCACGGAGCGGGAAGACTTCAGATATAACGAGGTGAAAACCATCCGGTACGATTTTAAATTTTGAATCTGTTTTCATAGAAACATCCGGAGATAGCGGACAGACGTTGTTTGTACGCGAATCCGGTGAAATAAAATTAATATAAAAACTCATGAAGTGACAATAATTAACAGTATTGAGGCAAATCTCCAATGATCTTAAGATTCTGCTTCATAAAAAGATTGACACTTCAAAAAAAGATAAACTTAAATATGGCAAAAAAGGCAGAAGCTGTGAACATGGTTGACAGATTTGCGGAGTTCAAGGAGCTTAAGAATATCGACAAAACCACACTTATATCGGTGCTTGAGGAATCCTTTCGCGCAGTGCTCAAGAAAGAATTCGGCACAGATGAGAACTTCGATGTCATCATGAATCCCGACAAGGGAGACTGCGAAATCTATCAGAATCTCACTGTAGTTCCCGACGAAGAAGTGGATAATAAAAATATAGAAATAGGCCTGTCGGAGGCGCGCGAAATAGACCCGGAATGCGAAATAGGGGAAGATGTGGCAAAGCAGATTTTCTTTGAGAAATTCGGTCGCCGCGCCATATTGAATCTGCGTCAGACATTGCAGACCAAGATTCTCGACTTGCAGAAAGAAGCCATTTACAATAAGTTCAAGGAGATGGAGGGAGAGGTTATCACCGCTGAAGTTCATCAGATATGGAAACGCGAGATGTTGCTTATCGATGAAGAGCAGAACGAGCTTATTCTTCCTAAAGAGGAGCAGATTCCGGGAGATTTCTTCCACAAGGGAGATATGGTGCGCGCCATTGTGAAGCGCGTTGACAATCCCAACAGCAACCCGAAAGTGATAATAAGCCGCACAGACCCGCGCTTTTTGCGCAGACTGTTTGAGATGGAGGTGCCGGAGATTCACGACGGACTCATCACCATCAAAGATGTGGCCCGCATCCCCGGGGAGCGGGCAAAGATTGCGGTAGAGAGCTATGACGAGCGTATCGATCCGGTAGGGGCATGCGTGGGCATCAAGGGGAGTCGCATTCACGGCATTGTGCGCGAGTTGCGCAATGAGAACATAGATGTGCTTCCCTACACAGGCAATCCCCAGCTATACATTCAGCGCGCCCTGAGCCCGGCCAAAATTTCATCAATCAGACTTAATGAAGAGGAGAAGAAGGCAGAAGTGTTTCTTCACCCCGATGAAGTGAGCCTCGCCATAGGCAAAGGCGGTCTCAACATTCGTCTGGCTTCGATGCTGACAGGCTATTCAATCGATGTATATCGCGACATTGAGGAGGGAGAAGAAGACATTTACCTTGATGAATTCCGCGATGAGATAGACGGCTGGGTGATTGAGACTCTCAAAGATTTGGGACTCGGCACCGCCAAAGCAGTGCTCAATGCCCCGCGCGAAGTGCTCGACCAGGCTGACTTTGAAGACTCCACACTTGAGCACGTGCTCGATGTGCTCAAGGCGGAATTCGAAGATTAAGAGTTTGATTGCAGCCACACACAATTGTATAATCTAATAACTGTATATGCGCACAAAGATAAGCAAAGTAGCTAAAGACCTGAATGTGGGAGTCAACACCGCCGTTGAATTCCTGCGCAAAAACAATATTGAGGTTGATGAGGGGAATCCCAACGCCCGCATTGACTCAAGCGCTGTTGAATTGCTCATGAAGGAATTCAGCAAAGACAAAAACGACAAGGCGGTGGCGGAACGATACATTAACTCCCGCAAGGAAGACAAGAAGGAGAAACCCTCACGCAACGAGCGCGAGGCACTCACTTCGCGTCCTGTCGGTCCGCGCATCCTTGGCAAAATAGATCTTGACAATCCCAATGCCGGCATGAAATCGGCATCATCGGCTGAGCCTGAGACCAAGACAATTGAGGCAAAAGTTGCGCAGGATGCTCTTGAGGCAGAGCCTGTGGCGCAAAAGGCAGAGCCGGCGGCGCAAATGGTTGAGCCGGCGGCACAAAAGGCAGAGCCGGCGGCACAGAAAAAGGTGCCGGACGAGCCGAAGAACGAGCTGGTCAAACCGAAAATTGACACGCCTTCCCCCAAGGCTGAAAAGGCTGAAGAGGCTGAAGAGGTCAGGAAAGCGGACAAGGTTGAGAAGGCCAAAGAGGCTATAAAGGCTGAGGAGGCCGGGAAAGCGGAAAAAGCAAATAAGGCTGACGAGCATGCCGAGCATGCCGCGGCAACTCAATCAGACACACCTTCACAGTCTGCACCATTCCGTCTCGGCGGTGCTCCCCAGGGGCCTGAGCTCAAAGTATTGGGAAAGATTGACCTTTCAGCAATCAATCAGTCTACAAGACCGCGAAAGAAGAGCAAGGCCGACCGAAAGGCAGAGAATGCCGATCGCAAAAAGCGCAAGCGCATAGGCAAAGAGAAAGTAGACATAGAGAAGGCAGCCCAGCAGCCCGGCTTCGGCAGTGAGAACCGCAAGAAGCAAGGAAGCGAGCAAGGAGGCCGCCGACAGGGCGGTTCACAGGATTCACAGCAGGGCAGTCAGGGTCGCGGCGACCGCGGCGGTAAAAAGCGCGATCGTCGCGCGGTGAAGCAGGAGGTCAGCTCGGAAGATGTTCAGAAGCAGGTAAAGGAAACGCTTGCCCGCCTCACCAACAAGTCGGTGAAGAAGAGCGTGAAATTCCGCAAGGAGAAACGCGTTGAGATGCACAAGCGCGAAGATGAGCAGGCACGCCGCGAGGCAGAGGAAAGCAAAGTGCTTAAGATTACGGAATTTGTGACAGCCAACGACCTTGCAAGCCTGATGAATGTGCCGGTGAACAATGTGATTGCCACCTGCATGAACATTGGTGTGATGGTGTCAATCAACCAGCGGCTTGATGCCGAGACAATAAATCTTGTGGCCGGAGAATTCGGATTTGACACTGAATTTGTGAGTGCAGATGTGACGGAGGCAATTGAATCGGTTGAGGATAAAGAAGAAGATCTCGAGTCACGTCCGCCAATCGTCACCGTGATGGGACACGTTGACCATGGCAAGACATCACTTCTCGACTACATCCGCAAGGCAAACGTGATTGCCGGTGAGGCCGGAGGAATCACCCAGCACATCGGAGCATATAATGTGACACTTCCCAACGGAAGACATATCACCTTCCTTGACACACCGGGCCACGAGGCATTCACCGCAATGCGTGCCCGCGGTGCGAAGGTCACCGACCTCGCCATCATCATAGTGGCCGCCGACGACGATGTTATGCCTCAGACAATAGAGGCAATAAATCACGCCTCGGCAGCCGGGGTGCCGATGGTATTTGCAATCAACAAGATTGACAAGCCGGCCGCCAACCCCGATAAAATCAAGGAAGAGCTTGCGGGCATGAATTATCTTGTAGAAGACTGGGGAGGGAAATATCAGTCGCAAGATATCTCGGCAAAGAAAGGCACAGGCGTGGAGGAACTCATGGAGAAAGTGTTGCTCGAAGCGGAAATGCTTGAATTAAAGGCAAATCCCAATCGCAACGCCATCGGTTCGGTGATAGAGTCGTCGCTCGACAAGGGACGCGGATATGTTGCCACGGTGCTCGTGCAGAACGGCACATTACGTGTGGGTGATGTGATATTGGCCGGCACCAATTATGGCAAGGTAAAAGCGATGTTCAACGAGCGTAACCAACGGGTTAAAGAGGCCGGTCCGGCTACACCGGTGCTTATTCTCGGATTGAATGGCGCGCCTCAGGCGGGTGACAGCTTCAATGTGATGGATTCAGAGCAGGAAGCACGCGAGATAGCATCCAAGCGCGAGCAGCTGCAACGCGAGCTGAGCATACGCACCAAGAAGCGTCCGGGGCTCGAGGAGCTTGGCCGCCGCCGTGCGCTCAACGACTTCCATGAGCTCAATCTCGTGGTGAAGGGAGATGTCGACGGATCTGTAGAGGCTCTTTCAGACTCACTTCTCAAGCTTTCCACTCCCGAGATTCAGGTGAATGTGCTTCACAAGGGTGTAGGTGCGATATCGGAATCGGATGTCACACTCGCCGCAGCATCAGACGCCATCATTATCGGCTTCCAGGTTCGTCCGTCAGGTGCAGCTCGTAAAGAGGCTGAAAAAGAGGGCGTGGAAATTCGTCTTTACTCGGTAATCTACAAAGCAATCGAAGAAGTGAAAGATGCAATGGAAGGCCTTCTCTCTCCCGAAATTAAAGAAGAGATTACCGGAAATGCAGAAGTGCTTCAAACATACAAGATTTCCAAGGTTGGCACAATCGCCGGTGCCATTGTGCGCGATGGTAAAATCAAGCGCACATCCAGAGTGCGTGTGATTCGCGACGGCATAGTGATATACACCGGGGAACTCGGCTCGCTCAAACGCTTCAAAGATGATGTAAAGGAAGTTGTATCGGGATATGACTGCGGACTCTCGGTGCAGGGTTACAATGACATACGCGAAGGCGACATTATAGAGGCATACGAAGAGGTTGAAGTGAAGAAAACACTTTGACGATTGTACCATCTCACACGATACATACAGGCCGGGACACAAAAATGCCCGGCCTGTATTATTTCAAAAAGAATAATTATATTTGCAGTCAGAGTGTTTCGCATTGAAGCTGTTTGCAACTCGAAACACCCGGAATATATGGGTTAAGTTCTGAAAATACCGGTGAGACGGAAAATTTCAGTTTCATAAAAATGGGGCTTAAAATATGCAAATACATTATTTTCTTAACATAGGAAGCAATCTGGGAAACCCACTGCTCAACATCAGCCGTGCAGTGAGGGCGCTTGAGGAAGAGTTTGGATATTTCGAACTCTCCAAGAAATTTGAATCCGAACCATGGGGATATGAATCTGCCAACCATTTCACCAACATAGCAATGATGGTGATATCAGATATCACTCCGGAAGAAATGCTCAAAAAAATCAAGGCAATCGAATCAAAACTCGGCACCGGACCACACCGCAAACCCGATGGCACATATGCCGATAGAATTATCGACATAGACATCATGGCCGCCGACGAGCTGGAGATAACATCGGGAACTGTGCAAATCCCCCACCCCGCTATTGCAGAGCGCGAATTCTTTCTGGTTCCCTTTGAGGAGCTCGCGCCCGAATGGAGACATCCTGCCACCGGCAAAAGCTGTGCCGAGATGCTTGAAGCTCTCAGGAGCACCCGCGGAGAGTGAGCTTTCTGAAAGAAACCCGAAATAAACAATTCATAAATTCACCGAACAAAAGCTAACAATAAATACACATGAACAAGTTTCTATTATGCCTTCTCACGGGAGCGACAGCCGCGGCTGCATCATATGCAGCCGACACCCCGCGATGGCTGCGCAATCCGGCGATTTCTCCTGACGGAAGCACAATCGCCTTCACCTACAAGGGTGATATTTTCACAGTGCCGGCATCCGGCGGAAATGCCCGCCGGATCACTGCAAATTCCGCCTACGACACAACGCCCGTGTGGAGTCCGGATGGCAAAACGATTGTATTCGCAAGCGACCGCGAAGGAAATTCCGACCTCTATGCAGTGGATGCAAGGGGGGGAACACCGCGAAGACTCACAACTTTCAGTGGTGCAGAATCTCCGCTTGCATTCACGGATGCCTCCACAGTGATTTTCTCAAGCTCCGACCTGACATCACAAAAAACATCGCGCCACCCCACAAGACTCACCCGCACCTATAGCGTGGATATCAACACACCGGGATCCCGCCCGAGATTATTTGTCACACATCCAATGGGGGCAGCCTCAGTCAATAAGGAGGGGGATATCCTTTACCACGACAAAAAGGGGCTTGAAGATGCCTATCGCAAGCATGAACGCTCGTCAGGCACATCCGACATATGGATGATTAAGGATGGCAAACACAGCAAACTGACCACATTCAACGGACACGACTTATATCCGGTTTGGAAAGGTGATGGTTCCGGATATTACTATGTAAGTGAAGAAGATGGCACACTCAATGTATATTCTGTATCAGCCGACGGCGTTAAACGCCAAATCACCAAATTCGATAAACACCCTGTAAGAAGCCTTACTGTCTCCGACAACGGCACTCTTGCATTCTCATGGGATGGCGACCTGTATACAATCAGCAATGGTGGCGAACCCACAAAAGTGGATGTAAATATCAATGCAGACCTTTACGACACCGATTATGTGAAACGATACGTCAATTCAGGTGCCTCAGGAATGGCAGTATCGCCCGATGGGAAAGAGGTGGCCTTTGTGCTCCGCGGCGACATATATGTCACCGATACTGAATATTCTACCACACGCCGCATCACCGACACTCCGGCGCAAGAACGCGTGGTGGAATTCTCACCCGACGGGCGAACCCTTGTGTATGACTCCGACCGCGACGGCCAATGGCAACTCTTCACTGCAACCATCAGCAATCCGGCTGAAAAGAGATTTGCATATGCCACCGAAATTGAAGAAAAGATCCTTTACAAAGGCGACAAGACTGCGCAGCAGCCCTCTTTCAGCCCCGACGGAAAAAAGGTGGCATTCCTTGAAGACCGCTGTTCACTCCGTGTGATAGACTTGAAAACAAAAAACGTGACCACCGCGCTTGAAGGCGATTTCAACTATTCATATGCCGATGGAGACATTCCATTCCAATGGAGTCCTGACAGCCGGTGGCTTATTACCACTTACCTTGGAAAAGGGGGCTGGAACAATCTCGACATCGCCGCTGCAAAGGCTGACGGCACAAAAGTGGTTGACCTCACCGAAAGCGGATATTCCGATGGCAACCCGAAGTGGGCTCTCGGCGGAAAAGCTGTCACCTACGAGACAGGACGCTACGGCATGAAAAGCCATGGCTCATGGGGCAATCAATCAGACATTATGCTTATGGCACTCGATTCTGAAGCGTGGGACGATTTCAACGCCACTGAAGAGGAGGCAAAGATAAAAGAAGAGGCTCAAAAGCAGAAAGAAGAGAAAGAAGGCACCGATAAGAAAGATAAGAAAAAAGCGGATAAAAAAGATAAAAAAGATATAAAGCCGTTAGAACCCGACTTTGCCAACCGGCGTCACCGCATGGCACGCCTCACCGGCAACAGCTCGCTTATTGGCGACTATATCCTTTCGCCCAAAGGCGACAAACTCTATTATGTGGCTTTCTCTACTGAGGGGGATGCCAATCTTTTTGAGCGTGATTTGAAAAATGAGGAGACAAAAGTTCTGGCACGCAAAGTGTCGGGTGGTCTCTCAACAGATTCAAAGACAGAAAATCTATTCGTACTCACCTCCGAAGGCATGAAAAAAGTGTCGCTCGACAAAGGCACGGTGGACAATATAGATTTTGATGCCGATTACGACCGACATCCTTCGCTCGAGCGCGAATATATCTATGACCACATGCTTCGCCAGGTGGCCGACAAATTTTATGACAAGAATCTTCATGGTGTAGACTGGGAATATTATGGCAACCATTACCGCGAATTTCTCCCCCATATCAGCAACAACAATGATTTTGCCATCCTGCTTAGCGAGATATTGGGCGAATTGAATGCATCCCACACCGGCGGACGCTATCGTCCGGCATCCGGCTCTATGGCCACAGCTTCGCTCGCCGCATTCTTCGACAATGATTATAAAGGCGATGGTCTGAAGGTGTCGGAAGTAATTGGAGGCTCACCTCTCTCTTCAAAAAAAGCTGATGTAAAGCCGGGCGACATCATCACAGCAATCGATGGCAAAGCGATAAAAGCGGGGCAAGATTATTTCCCGCTGTTTGCGGGAAAAGCGGGACGCAACACAATTCTGACAATAGAGCGTGCATCCGGCAAGAAAGACACAGTCAGCGTCAAGCCAGTGACCCAGGGAGAGCTTTCCGACCTTCTCTACAAGAGATGGGTGGAGCGCAACGAAGCTTTTGTTGACTCTATATCGGGGGGAAGAATAGCTTATGTGCATGTGCAGGGAATGGACTCTCCCAGCTTCAGCAGCGTGTATGACAGGCTGCTCGGGAAATATCGCAATTGCGAGGCTGCAATAGTCGACACCCGTTGGAATGGCGGAGGTTGGCTGCACAATGACCTGGCTGTGCTTCTGAGCGGAAAAGAATATGTGAGATTCACGCCTCAAGGAAAATATATTGGCTCGGAGCCCTTCTCGCAGTGGAGCAAGCCGAGTGTAATGCTCGTGAATGAAGGCAACTACAGCGATGCGCATGGTTCGCCTTATACATACAAGACTCTTGAGATAGGGAAGCTTGTAGGAGCACCCGTGCCCGGCACAATGACAGCCGTGTGGTGGGAAACACAGATTGACCCCACTCTCATATTTGGCATTCCACAAGTCACAAACGCCGATCTTAATGGCCACGCCCTCGAGAATGTCCAGCTAAATCCCGACATAACGGTCTATAACAATCCGGATGACGAGGAGCGGGGTTATGACGCCCAGCTCGAGGCAGCGGTGAAGGCTCTGCTCAAATAGCCGGACTTTGAATTCCGGCAAGCAGCGATGTGCCGCCGGCGACACACATAACAAACCCGTTTCATGGATGCCCGCATCAGGCGACATCGATGAAACGGGTTTATTTGATTCATAGAGCTGCAACCCGGTCAGACACACCGGGCTCGACCGACAGCATCAATATATATCTGCCATCGCCGTTTTCTCCGGTGCGATCATCAAGCAGTCTCACATTCACATTGTTTCCCAAATAATTTCCAATCACTTCATAGAGATCTTGCGAGTAGATGTTTTCACCGGCTTCCACCCCCAAATCGGCAATCTCCTGCAGCAAACATCCGCTGAAGCGAGACTGAAGGAGATTTGCCTTCTCTTTTGACAGGTCATCATATGGAAAAAGGAAAAAGAAGCAGAAGTCCACGGCGGCCTTATCGTCATATCTTGCCATTGCCATTACATCGGGCTGCTGTCCGCAATAATTCACAATGTAGCCATCGGCATTTTCCAGCCAAAGCCCGTCATCATCTTCAGTAGGGACAACATTAAGCAGCCTTCCAGTTTCGGAGAGGCATTCCTCCTTGCTCCCGGATGCATCAACAACACCATACACCTTTGTCATCATGTCAGCAGCGGTGAGAGTCACCGGTTGAACGGAAACTGTGGAAATCCCGGAATCGGCCACCGGCGCGGTGGCGGATGTATCATGCTTCAGCAATTCCGATTCAGCCAACAATGCAGACACCTCTTCAACGCTCATATCCGAGAATCTCGCTGCCGACACCCCGTTGACACAAACTGCGGTAATGGCGATTATTGCTGCAATGGTAAAGTGCTTCATGGACTTGTAGTGTTAAAAATTCCGCGTAGGGAATCATCTTTTATTACATAACCATCTATGGATAAAAAAGGTTCAAATAAAAAGTCGGGGGTGAATTCCTTGTGGAACTCACCCCCGGCTATCATGATATTTCAACTCTTTTACTTGAAACGGCGGTTGCCCTCAAGCACAGGTTTGCCTTCTGCGGCAGCAGCCGCATTTTTCTTGTCATTGCTCTTCCTAATGATATTGTATGCAATCGGAGCAGCGCAATAGAGCGAGCAGAATGTTCCGACAATCACACCAAATATCATTGCGAATGTAAACGAACGAATTGTATCGCCACCGAGGAAGAAGATACAGAGAAGCACAAGCAGGGTTGAGAACGAGGTCATAACCGTACGGCTCAAAGTTGTGTTGAGCGACTTGTTGAATGTTATGAATCTGTCTTCTTTCGGATATTCCTTCATCATCTCACGCACGCGGTCGAACACCACCACCGTATCATTAATCTGATAACCGATTATTGTCAGCACGGCAGCGATAAACGACTGGTCAATTTCCATTGAGAATGGCAGGAAGCCCCAGCAGATGGAGTAGAAACCAATGATAAGGAATGCGGTGAGGCCGACAGCGGCAAGCGCACCGATAGAGAAGGCGATGTTGCGGAAACGAAGCAGGATATAGAGGAACATGCACACGAGTGCGATGCTCACAGCCCAATAGGCGTCGCGCTTCATGTCATCAGCCACAGACGGGCCCACTTTCTGAATTGAGATGATGCCATGGCTCTCATCCGACACAGCGAACGCATTAATGTCCATTTTCTTGCCATTTGCAGTCAGCTCCTTCTCAAGTCCCTTGTAGAGCAGCTCGGCGATTTCATTTTCAACACCATCGCTTTCCTCATTAATCTTATAATTCGTGGAGATTCTGAGTTTCGAGGGGTTGTCGATATTGATTACCTGCACAGAGACTGTGGGGTCGTTGGCAGTGGTCTGGAACAGCTTTGTGAGATTATCCTGAACCGCCTGGCGATCGACATCCTTTTCAAATTGCACCACATAGTTGCGGCCGCCCGAGAAGTCGATACCCTGGTTCATTCCGCGGATAGCGAGCGACGCTATACCCACAACAATCAGAGCAATCCACACCACGGATGCTGTTTTCCACTGGCCAAGGAAATTGATTTTCGGATTGGTGAGGAAATTGCGGCTCATGGCAGTGGCAAATGTCATGCCTGAGTTGCGGCCATTCTTGGTGATAAGGTCAAACGCAATGCGTGTAAGGAACACCGCTGTGAAAAACGAGCAGACAAGACCGATAATCAGTGTTGTAGCAAAACCCTTGATGGGACCCGAACCAAATAACAGCAGAATCACACCGGTGATGATAGATGTGAGGTTAGAGTCGAAGATGGCCGAGAAAGCATTGCTGTAACCTTCGGATATAGCCTGACGCAACTTCTTGCCATTTTTCAACTCCTCCTTGGTGCGCTCGAAGATAAGCACATTTGCATCGACTGCCATACCAAGCGCGAGCACAATACCGGCGATACCGGAGAGTGTAAGCACAGCCTGCAGAGAAGCGAGGATACCGAGGGTGAAATAGAGGTTGAGGATAAGCCCCACATTGGCCACAAGGCCGGGAATCCACCCATAATATGCCACCATGAGAATCATCAGCAGGAAGATAGCCACAATAAATGAGATGAAGCCCATTTCAATGGCTTCGGCGCCGAGGCTCGGGCCGATAACGTTGTTGCTGACAACATTCACTTTAGCCGACATCTTGCCCGACTTCAGCACGTTTGCAAGGTCGTTGGCCTCTTCAGGAGTGAAATTACCGGTGATTTGCGAGCTGCCGCCGGTGATTTCATTATTGACATTGGGGAATGAATATACATTGTTATCGAGCACAATGGCGATAGAACGTCCGATGTTGTTGCGTGTGATGGTTGCCCATTCCTGGGCGCCGCGGTCGTTCATCTTCATATTGACCATATTTCCCTGAAGGTTGTCAAACTCAGAGGTGGCCGAAGTAACTGCATCACCTTCGAGAGCAGCATCACCCTTGAGAGCCACAAGCTGCCAATAAGATGTTGTGCGGTCTTCGCCGTTGGCCTTCTTCACCACGTTGCCCTTCTCATCGGTCACGGGGATTTCAGTGGGTTTCACCGACCACATAAGAGTGAGATCAGAGGGGAGCACACGCTTTGCGAGGTCAGATTGGAAGATTGAATCCACGAGGTTGCGGTTGGAGGATGTCACCATTCCGACAACGGGGCTTCCCTGACGACCCGCACCGCCGAGCATCGCCATCACGTTGAGATGATTCACAGAATCCTGCCGGGCATACTGTTGTGCGAAATTATTAAGGTCGTTGGCAATTTCATTATAATTGTACACCTCATAGAATTCAAGATTCGCACTTGATTTCAAGAGGTCAGTGACGCGCTCAGGCTCCTTCACGCCGGGGAGCTCAAGAAGAATCTGTCCGCTCTTGTCTTGAAGCTTCTGGATATTCGGGGCAACGACTCCAAATTGGTCGATACGCGTGCGGAAGATATTGAAGGCGGCGTCCACCTGGCTGTTTACCTGCTTATTGAGAGCATCTATCACTTCGGCGTTAGAGGCGTTGCTCTTGAGAGTGCCCATGAATTCCCCTTCACGGATGAAGAGGCCTGACATTTGGCCTTCCTGAAAGTTGGCGCCCACCTTTGCGATAAAATCGGCATCGCCCGATTTCGCGCCATCGGCTTCAGCCTTCTTAATGGCATCGTTGATTTTTGCGAGTTGTGCATCGCCTGATGCATACTGGCGCAAAATGTCGGGCACCGAGATTTCCAGCACCACATTCATTCCGCCCTTAAGGTCAAGACCTAAACCCACTTCCATCTTGCGCACCTGGTTGTAGGTGTACCACAGATAGACTTTCTCCTTGTCGATTGAATCGTTGAATTGCTTCAGACTCTGTTTGTAAGCATCATTTGTTTCATCAGAGGTTTTCGACATTTTGGCTGCATACTCCTTTGCTTTGTTCTCATAGTGGGATGTCACAAATGAGAAAGAGATATAAAAGCCGCAAATCAAAACCAACAGAATCGCAATGGTGCTGATAAACCCTTTGTTCTGCATTTCGTTTTGTTGTTATTTAGAATTTTATTATTTACTGAATTCACACTGAATGCGGAATATTTGCATTTAGCTGTCCGCAACGAAAGGCCTCGTCCCCATGCAAGGCGACAATCATTCAGCTTGCAAATATACCTCTTTTTTTTGATGTATCTATACATAACCGGCATAAATTTGGCTAATTTCTCTTAATTTCTGAAGATTTTTATATATTTTTGATGTTTCAAGAGTATGTTTCAAAAAATATTTTTACATACGTGAAGAAGACACCAACAAAGATTTTATCATTTTTGCTTCCCGGGGTCGCTTTGCTCACCGGTGCGTGCGCCAACATGGGCATCCCCTCGGGCGGCCCGCGCGATGAGGAGCCACCGGTGCTTGTCAGCGCCACCCCCCCTATGGGGGCTGTAAACGTGAAGAGCAAAAGAATCACTCTCACATTCAACGAATACATCAATCTTAAGGATGCATTCCAGAAAGTTGTGACATCACCCCCCACCGGGGCTGCGCCCAAGATTTCGTTTCTCGGGAAGAGAGTGTTTCTCGACTTCGATTCGCTCGCACCCAACACCACCTATACGATTGACTTTGCCGATGCGATTGAAGATAATAATGAAAGCAATCCGCTGCAGGGATTCGCCTATACATTTTCCACCGGCGACCATATCGACACCCTCCGGATTGCGGGACGCGTGCTCTCCGCACGCAATCTGGAGCCACAACAGGGAATGATTGTAGGTGTTCATGCCAATCTCAATGATTCGGCATTCTCCACAATTCCATTGCTGAGGATGGCAAAAACCGACGACCGCGGGCAATTCAACATTCGGGGGCTTGCTCCCGGAAAATATCGTGTATTCGCACTTGACGACCGCGACAACGACTATAAATATTCATCGCCCGAGGAGGATATTGCCTTCTATGATGTCATAGTGTCGCCCACTGCGCGAAATATCTCAACAACCGACACTCTCTATAACTCCGCAACCGGAAAAATAGACACAATCTCCGAAAGAATCCGCACACAATATCTTCCCAACGACATTTTGCTCCGCTCATTCAATTCAGAAAAGCGACAGCAGTATCTTGTGAAGGCAGAACGTCCCGACTCTTCAAAAGTATTCTTTAAATTCAACACCCGCACAACGCAGCTCCCGAAGTTGCAGCCAATCGGCTTTCCCCCATCCGTATCCATGGGAGTTGTTGAGACACGCCCCGGGCTCGATTCAATTATCTGCTGGCTTCCGCCGGCACTCGTCTCAACTGATTCGCTTCAGGTGGCAGCCACCTACGAGCGCACCGACTCGACAGGCAGGCTGAGTCTTTTCACCGACACACTGCGGCTGTTCTACAAGAGAGAACCTGTAAAGAAAAAACAGGGAAAAAGAGTGCGCCGGCTCACTGCCGCAGATTCCATAGCACGAATAACATCCGCGCTTCATGTAACATCTTCCAACACACAAGAGGTGAATCTCCCGGTATATCTGGAATCCTCCACACCAGTGAAAACATTCAGAAGAGAGATGGTGCATCTGTTGCAACTTGAAGATTCCGTGTATAGAAAAGTTTCGAGCGAGCCGGTTATAGAGCACATTGACTCTCTTTCACCGCGGCATTTCAAGATTACATATCCGTGGAAATACGGGGGCAAATACCGTCTGGAGGTAGACTCGCTGGCTTTCATCGACATCTACGACAAACCCTCATTGCCGTTGACACACGATTTTAATGTAAAAGAAGAGAAGGAATATTGCTCAATTACATTCAACATTTTCGGGCTTTCTCCCGGCATGCCGGCGTTTGTAGAGCTTCTCAACAACGGAGACGCTGTTGTGGCCACCGCCGAAGTCAAGAACAGCAGGGCCTATTTTCCATTTCTGGCTCCCGGACGCTACTATGCGCGGATAATCGAAGACAATAACGGCAACGGCACATACGACACAGGCGACTACGATAAGGGGGTTCAACCCGAACTTGCATATTATTATCCCAAGGCTTTCAATTTAAAGAAAAACTGGGATAAACAAGAGAACTGGAATGTGTTTGACATCGCAGTAGACATGATGAAGCCTGCGGCAGTGACACGCAACAAGCCGGCAACCAGGAAACGCTCAGCAAACAACGACAACGACACCCTTGAGGAAGATGAAGACGAGCTGTTTGATCCGACACGCAATCCGTTTGACCCCAACGACCGCGGACGCCGGCGCACCACAGTGGGCAGCTATTGATAAAAGCCGGGAAGATGTTGATGGAAGACACAAAAAGCACAAGATAAAATCAAATCAAAAAGACAGCCACCCGACTTCCATATGGAGGTCGGGTGGCTTTTTAATTGCCGCGGAGCAAAGCTCCGGTATGCATTACTTCTTACAAGTAGCAGCGATGAATTCGCGGTTCATGCGGGCAATATTCGCCAGCTTGATATTCTTCGGGCATTCAGCAGAGCAAGCGCCGGTGTTGGTGCAGTTGCCGAATCCGAGTTCGTCCATTTTCTTCACCATAGCGAGCGCGCGTCGGTCTCTCTCAATTGCACCCTGGGGGAGGCGTGAAAGCTGGCTGATTTTGGCAGATACAAACAGCATTGCCGAGCCATTTTTGCACGCGGCCACGCAGGCGCCGCAACCGATGCAGCTTGCAGAATCCATAGCCTCGTCGGCCTGCACTTTAGAGATTGGGAGACTGTTGGCATCCTGTGCGCCGCCACAATTGAACGACACATAACCGCCGGCCTGCTGGATTTTATCAAAGGCATTGCGGTCTACCATCAGATCCTTAATCACTGGGAAGGCGGCAGAACGCCAGGGCTCCACAGTGATTGTTTCTCCGTTTTTGAAACGACGCATATAGAGCTGGCAAGTAGTTGCACCTGTAGCCGGGCCGTGGGGGTGGCCATTGATATAAAGGGAGCACATTCCGCAGATACCTTCGCGGCAATCGTGATCAAACACAACTGGCTCCTCCCCTTTCTCCACGAGGCCTTCGTTAAGGATGTCGAGAGTCTCGAGGAAAGATGTGTCGGGCGTGGTCTCGACTCCTTCATAAGGCACAAATTCGCCCTTCGCCTTAGGGCCTGCCTGACGCCAGATCCTAAGATTGACTTTCATTATATTTTCTTCCATAGTTGACATATTTTATGACTTATAGTTACGGGTCTGCACCTTGATAGCTTCATAATGGAGCGGTTCCTTGATTAATTCGGGCGTTTTCTCATCCGAGCCTTCATATTCCCAGCAGCTCACATAGAAATAATGCTCGTCATCGCGTTTTGCCTCACCTTCTTCTGTCTGATATTCAGTGCGGAAGTGGCCGCCGCAGCTTTCGTTGCGGTTGAGGGCGTCATAAGCTATAAGTTCGCCCATTGTGATAAAGTCGTTGAGACGGAAAGCTTTGTCAAGCTCCACATTCATGCCCTCTCCGACCGTGCCGGGGATAAAGAGGTCGGTGTTGAATGTTTTGCGAATATCAGAGAGCTTCTGAAGAGCGAGTTCAAGGCCTTCTTTGTCGCGGGCCATACCCACATATTCCCACATGATGTGTCCGAGCTCCTTGTGTATAGAATCCACGGAGCGTTTACCCTTGATATTCATCAGGTGATTCTCCTGCTCCACACATTTCTTTTCAGCAGCATCGAATTCGGGAGTATCGGTGGTGAAATGAGGCACAGTGATCTGGTCGCTCAGATAGTTCTGGATTGTATACGGGAGCACAAAATATCCATCGGCGAGACCCTGCATGAGAGCAGAAGCGCCAAGACGGTTTGCGCCATGGTCGGAGAAGTTGCACTCACCGATTGCGAACAGACCTTTCACAGAAGTCTGGAGCTCATAGTCCACCCAGATACCACCCATAGTATAGTGAATTGCGGGGAAGATCATCATGGGGTTGTAATAATTCACACCATCTTTTTCGCAAGCGAGCTGTCCGGGGTTTACATCAGTGATTTCCTCATACATATCGAAGAGGTTGCCATAACGCTGGCGCACCACATCAATGCCGAGGCGATTGATTGCCTCCGAGAAATCTAGGAACACGGCAAGGCCGGTGTTATTCACCCCGAAACCTGCATCGCAACGCTCCTTTGCGGCGCGAGAAGCCACATCGCGGGGCACCAGGTTGCCGAAGGCGGGATATCTGCGTTCCAGATAATAGTCACGATCCTGCTCGGGGATATCGCTTCCTTTGATTTCACCCTTTTGCAGTTTCACTGCATCCTCAAGCTTTTTGGGCACCCAGATACGGCCGTCGTTACGGAGCGATTCCGACATAAGAGTCAGCTTTGACTGCTTGTCGCCGTGCACAGGAATACAAGTGGGGTGAATCTGCACATAAGCCGGATTGGCGAAATATGCGCCCTTGCGATAGCAAGCCATTGCAGCAGAGCAGTTGCAACCCATGGCGTTAGTGGAGAGGAAATAAGTGTTTCCATAGCCGCCGGTGGCAATAACCACGGCATGGGCTGCGAATCTTTCAAATTTGCCGGTGACAAGATTCTTGGCGATGATTCCGCGTGCGCGTTCCACACCATCCTTGTCTTTGATCAGCACGAGTTCGTGCATCTCATAGCGGTTGTAGCTTTTCACCTTGCCGGCCTGAATCTGGCGGTTGAGAGAAGAATATGCGCCGAGAAGAAGCTGCTGGCCGGTCTGGCCTTTTGCATAGAAGGTGCGGCTCACCTGGGCTCCACCGAAGGAGCGGTTGGCGAGCAAGCCGCCATATTCGCGGGCGAAAGGCACACCCTGTGCCACACATTGGTCAATGATATTGTTAGACACTTCGGCAAGACGATACACATTTGCCTCGCGGGCACGATAGTCGCCACCTTTCACGGTGTCATAGAAAAGACGATAAATGGAGTCGCCGTCGTTCTGATAATTCTTGGCAGCGTTGATACCACCTTGCGCGGCGATTGAGTGAGCACGGCGGGGGCTGTCTTGAATGCAGAAATTCAACACATTGAATCCGAGCTCAGCGAGTGTTGAGGCAGCAGATGCGCCGGCGAGACCGGTTCCCACCACAATCACATCGAGACGGCGCTTGTTGGCGGGGTTCACCAATTTCTGGTGAGCCTTGTAATTGGTCCATTTTTCAGCGACAGGGCCCTCCGGAATTTTGGAGTCGGCCGGATTCATCACTTTTACAGATACTTTAGAATTTTCCATATCGCTAATTAATAAGGTTGTTGTACGCCTGCGCTGGGAGGCATGTTGTTTACCGGTTTGTTATCATCACTCTCAAGATATGTGAAGAGCTCAACGCAACGCTCCACAACGGCATGTTGCTTCTTCATTTGCTCCACCTGCTCATTCATGGCAGCATCGCCGGCATATGTCTCTTTGAATTCTTTGGAATTCACTTGTTCGAGCTGCTGTGACATCTGGGCGCTCATTTGGCGCAGACCCATAGACACATTGGTATAGGGCGACATCTTCACGTTGATTGCAAACTGCGCGCCTTCGGGGCCGAAGCCTTCCTCAATCATAGGCACAAGCATGTCTTTGTATTGCTCGCGGAGAGCCTCGTTCTTGAGATAATATTTGTCGTTGGCCTTGATAGTGAACACAATTGCCTGAGCCACGAAGAGAAGCACAACAACTGTTGCCCAGACATCTCCGATTTTCCTGAGGCGGGGCATCCAGGTGGAGTTGTTCCAACCAATTGACTGGAACATCGACCAGAAGCCATGTTTGAAGTGGAACCAGAGCGCAATAAAGCCGATGATGTAAACAATCGGAGTCCACACCTGGCTGAAGGCTTCCTGAATAAAGAGTGTTCCGGCCATCGGGGGAATAGCTTCATGCTTGCCGAGCACTTCCACAAGCTGCATCTTGGCCCAGAACTGAATCATGTGCACTACAAGGAAAGCGAGAATCACGATACCGAGCACAAGCATGTTTTTAGAACTCCATTCCACAGAAAGGGGGCGTTTGGAAATGTCATAACGCACAGAGCCGCGAGCCTTGCGGTTCTGAATGGTCAACATCACCGCATAGATGATGTGAATCAGGATAAACGCAGCCAGAATTGCAGAAGCGCCGAGAGCATACCAATTGGCGCCCAGAAACTCGCATATGGAGTTGTAGGCGGTCGGCCAGCAAATAGCCACTGCGTTCATCAAACAGTGAAAAGTCACGAATAGGACAAGGAATGCGCCCGAGAGAGCCATCACAAACTTACGTCCTACAGAAGAGTTTGATAACCACATAGATGTTGAATTTATTTTAAGTTGTTGAATATAATGTTCGCGGTTAGACTGTTATTTGTCGGCCGGCATATTTTATTTAAGGTTAGATTAGGCAGATTCTCGCGCTGCCTCAATTTTGCAAAATTAACATTCTTTTTATAATGCCGAAAATTTAAAGCCAAAATTTAGGGTCTGTTTCATAAAAATTTTGCTTGCGCAGGCAGCATACGCCGCCCCTACTTTAACAATTTTTGGGGAATGGAGCCTAAGCGACAAGAAGAATGAAACTAAGGCCCCGCTATTTTTTATGAACGGGGCATAAAAAAGGGAGTCGGTTAAGACTCCCTTGTGATCCGGCCGCGATTCGAACGCGGGACCGTCTGCTTAGAAGGCAGATGCTCTATCCAGCTGAGCTACCGGACCCTCCGCGGCTGCATTTTTGCCTCCGCGATGCAAAGATAATAAAAATTTGCCATTCGGCAATTTTTTTTCATTAATCCTCCTCTTTCATGTTGTGGAACACGTTCTGCACGTCTTCATCCTCCTCGAATTTCTCAAGAAGCTTTTCGATTGCCTCCCGCTGTTCGGCTGTCACTTCCTTATAGTCGTTGGGGATTCTTTCAAATTCCGATGAAATAATTTCCATTCCTCTGTCTTCTAGGAATTTCTGAATATTGGAGAATTGGTCGAAAGCTCCATAGATGAGCCAGTCTTCCGCATCGTCGTCAGCTTCGAGCTCGGCTTCATAATCCATTAGATCAAGTTCAAACTCATCGAGAGCGGCATCGGCGGCCGGCTTCACATGAAACACACTTTTATGGTCGAAAAGGAAGGAGAGTGAGCCCTGGGTGCCGAGCGAACCGCCATGCTTGTTGAAATAGCTTCTCACATTTGCCACGGTGCGCTGGTTGTTATCGGTGGCTGTTTCCACAACGATTGCGATTCCGTGAGGGCCATATCCCTCATATACAATCTCCTTGTAATCGCCGGCATCTTTTTCTGTAGCTTTCTTTATCGCACGTTCCACAGTGTCTTTCGGCATATTGGCAGCCTTGGCATTCTGCATAAGCGCACGCAGACGCGGGTTGGTGTCGGGATCCGGTCCGCCTGCTTTGGCTGCGATGGTGATTTCCTTGCCTATTCTGGTGAATGTGCGGCTCATGTTGCCCCAGCGTTTCAGCTTGCGGGCCTTACGATATTCAAATGCTCTTCCCATTATTTATTTATCATTAAGAGTCTGTTTTATAAAAATTTAACATTAGGGGCGCATGCAAGAGCTGAGTTTGGCTCTGCAGAATCAGGAGCATAGCAAGCTATGTGACTTTATCTCAACTCCGCCCCAATTCGGTTGAGAGCCTTTATAATTTTGCTCATCACGGCATCAATCTGATGATCGTTGAGTGTCCTCTCATTGTCTTGCAACGTGATTTTCACGGCATAACTTTTTTTACCTTCCGGGAGATTCTTGCCTTCATACACATCGAAGAGGCGCACATCACGCAGAAGTTTGCGCTCACACCCACGAATGGCCGATTCAAGTTCTGCAAACTTCACACTTTTGTCAACAAGCAGCGCGAGATCTCTTTCCACCGGTTGTGTGCGCGGGAGGTCGGAATATGTCACTACACCTTTCGATGCAATGCGGTAAAGCTCATTCCAGTTAAACTCCGCATAAACAACAGACTGCGCAATATCAAACTTCTTCAACAATGATTTTTTGACTATACCCACGGTGGCAATCAGTTTGCCTTGCCTTGTTGCTATATCGAGTTTCGCCGACATCATCTCGCTGCTACCCTGCGTTTTTTGCAAAGCGGCGGGCGACACGCCAAGACGCGCGAAGATATTGTCGACAACAGCTATAAGATCGTATATGGTTGCTTCGTCGGCCTTGGAGTTCCAACTGTCTTGCCGGGCATTTCCGGTGAGCCATATTCCGAGGCTAGTGTGCTCGCTGTAGGGGGCAAGTGCATTCTTTTCACTTGGTTGTTTCTCCGGATTGAAAGAATATACATTCCCAAATTCATAGAGTTTCAGATCTGTTGCCTTGCGGTTCACATTATGGGCAATTGATTCGAGGCCTCCGAAAAGCAATGTGCGGCGCAACACCGAGAGATCGCCGCTAAGCGGATTCATCAGCTGCACACATTCTGCAAGAGGAAGCTCCTCCGACGCGGCATAATAATTGCGCGATGAGAGCGAATTGTTGAGAATCTCATTAAAGCCCTGTCCGGTGAGCTGTTCCGACACAAGCTGCTGCATATCGTAACTCATGTCAACATCCGTGCGCTGCGAAAGATTCACATGAGCTTCTGCGCTTATTTCCACATTATTATAGCCATAAATGCGGAGAATTTCTTCCACCACGTCGCAAGGACGATACACATCCACGCGATAGGTGGGCACTTTCAATCGGAGAATGTCGTCATTGTCGCCGGGCTGCACATCAAATTCGAGCGCACGGAGAATAATTTTTACCACATCTCCGGGGATATTCTTTCCAATCAGACGGTTGCAATAATCTAGAGAAAAATCCATTTCAACAGGATTTACCTGATTGGGGTAAAAATCAATCACATCGCCGCAGATTTCCCCTCCGGCCAGCTCCTTAATGAGCACAGCGGCGAGTTTTGCCGCATAAGGAGTGATATTCGGGTCTGTGCCGCGCTCATATCTGAACGAGGCATCAGTGGAGAGTGCGTGGCGGCGCGCAGTGCGGCGCACACGGCCGGGGTTGAAGCATGCGCTTTCTATAAAGACAGATGTTGTGGAGTCTGTCACACCCGAATCCTCACCACCGAACACTCCGGCGATGCACATCGGCCTTTCATCATCACAAATCATCAGGTCGGATGCATCAAGCATGCGCTCCACACCATCGAGGGTTACAAATTTCGTGCCTCCGGCGCAAGTGCGCACCACGATGTGTTCATCCTTCACCTTGTCAAGGTCAAAACAATGAAGTGGCTGGCCAATGCCAAGCAACACAAAATTGGTGATATCCACAATATTGTTGATTGGGCGTTGTCCGGCACTCACGAGCAGATTACGGAGCCATTCAGGCGACTCTTTCACCTCCACGTTGCGGATGGTGACGCCCGAATATCTGACACATCCCTGAGTATCATCTACTGTGACACGCGCTGCGCCGCTGTTTCTATCGACATGGAAAGAGGAGACATCAGGCACAGAAATTTCCGGATACACTCCACATTCTCCCTTGGTAGCAGCTTCACACCACTGCTTTGCCTTCACATCGCGAGCCACGCCATAATGGCTTGCCGCATCCACACGGTTCGGGGTTAGCTCCACCTCAAGACGCCAGTCGCTGTCAACATGAAAATAGTCGGCGGCCGGGGTGCCGGGCTTCACATCATCATCAATCACAATGATTCCATCGTGAGAATCGCCGAGGCCGAGCTCGTCTTCCGCGCAAATCATGCCAAACGACTCCACACCGCGGATTTTCGACTTCTTGATTTTTATTTCCTTATCGCTGTCATACAGCGTTGTTCCCACGGTTGCGACAACCACTGTTTGTCCGGCTGCCACATTTGGAGCTCCACACACTATTTGTAGCGGAGCGTCTTCTCCGAGATCCACCGTTGTGATGTGCAAATGGTCGGAATCGGGATGGTCGGTGCAGGTAAGCACCTTTCCAATCACCACACCGCGCAAGCCGCCGCGTATGCTTTCCACCTCTTCAACTGTGTCGCATTCAAGGCCCACCGATGTGAGCAGCGCTGCCAGCTCATGGGCATTCTGATTAAAATCTATGTAGCGTTTAAGCCATTTATAAGATATATCCATAATTCAGAGTCTGTCTCATATAAAATTCAACATTAGAGGCAGCTTGTTTTTGAGATAAATTTCCAATCACCGGGAGTGCATCCTGCCGGTTGTGAGCGGCGGGGTGTGACAAATCATCCAAAAAGAAGCCGCATGCGCTTATGCACCGCGCAATCTCCCCATTAAAATGATTTAAACTTTTTACGAAAACTAAAAAATAAAATTTACTTTCTTAAAATGCAATCTTAATAAACTTTGCATTTGGAAAAAGTTTAAATCACTTCATTGACTGCAAAATTACAAAAAAATTCAATGAAATTGAATTGATTGCATAAAACTTTATCCTTACTCCCTTTATTAAGGCTTTATTAAGGCCCCGTTTCATAAAAAAACAACGGTCGCCGGGGCGGCTTTGGGCGAGTGATTTTCGCAAGTTGGGGAGGGTGCATAAAGAATCAGCATCATCATCAGCGCCGGGCATTTTCAGGGGAGAGAGCCTTAAATTCAATGCGGAATGTAGTGCCGGCTCCGGGCTCGGATTCTTTCACAAAGATTTTTCCGCCGTGATATTCCTCTACAATTCTTTTCACAAGCGTCAGACCGAGCCCCCATCCGCGCTTCTTTGTGGTATAGCCCGGGCGGAACACTGTTTTGAAATTTTTGCGGGCAATACCTTTACCGGTGTCCTTTACTTCAATCCACACGCAATTTTTATCGCTGCCTGTGGTAATGTCGATATTGCCCTTTCCCTGCATTGCATCCACCGCATTTTTTGTAAGATTTTCCATCACCCACTCAAACAGAGCCGGAGAGATACGCACAGCCTGCTCATCTGGCGAGGGATGAAGCCTGATATC
The DNA here is from genome assembly GCA_023665575.1 of Candidatus Amulumruptor caecigallinarius. Taxonomy (GTDB): domain Bacteria; phylum Bacteroidota; class Bacteroidia; order Bacteroidales; family Muribaculaceae; genus Lepagella. The sequence continues at coordinate 26,317 of JAMPDQ010000011.1, forward strand.
CACATGGCCCGACACACGGCTGCGCATATATCGCAACGAACGCTCCACCGATTCGTTGATATATTCCAGCTCCATTTCGGGCATTGAGCCAATTTTTGAGAAACGGTCGGCAATTGTTGAAAGCCGCTGCACATCTTTATTGATTTCGCCGGCTACCTCCCCATCGGGCTCCGCAGCCTGAAGATATTCCACCCAGGCCATGAGAGAGGATATCGGGGTGCCCAGCTGATGGGCAGTTTCTTTGGAGAGACCCACCCACACGCGGTTCTGCTCCGCACGCTTGGCATTGACTACAGCGATATATAGTATTATCACCAGCACCATCATCACACACATCAGCACATAAGGATATAGTTTCAACCAGCGTAAAAGACGCGAATCCTCATAATATATATATTGGTTGATGCCCGGAGCGAGCTCCACTTTTATGAAATGGTCGCTTTTGGCCGCCATTTCGGCAAGAGGCGTATCGCCACCCACACTGTGCAGCCTTTTGTTGAGATAAGCCTTGTTTTTATCGGTCAGTTCACCATACAGAGATTTGTCGCTATCCTCCTTATCGGGGAGATTAAAATTTCGAAATTCCGAAATATTGAAATTCTCATCGGCAATCATCACCGGTATGGAGTTGTTTTGGGAAATGATTGAGAGTAGGAATTCATAGTCGGAATCAACACCGGTTTTTGCAAGGCGCTCTGTTGCGGCGGCCCAAATATCCATTCTGCCGCGTTCCTGACGAGCAAGCTGCCTGACAAGATTGTTCGACACAATCAGAAAGCATATCACCACAGCGGCTGCCACGATGATAGTGGTCAGCTTTCCGGTTTGCTGGTTGTCGTAAAGGTTGAAGCGTATCATCTGTGGTCAAGGATAAATCCGGCGACACTGTCGTCGGTGTTGGGACCAATCACGATATCCGCCTTCTCCTTCACCTCCGGAATGGCATTCTCCACGGCCACGGCCAGATCTGCCACCTGCATCATGGGCAAATCATTTATATTGTCGCCAAAACATACTATTCTGTCTGCTCCGATTTTTTCAGCCATTCCCAGCACAGCCTTAGCCTTGGTGGCCTCGCTCGAAAAGGCCTCAAGGATTCCCACTTCCGGGCCGAATATATCATGATAATATTGTGGCCGAATATCTTCGAGCCGGCAGATTTGCCGATATACAGCCGATGCCCTGCAATCATCAAGCATAGTATATAGGAGAATCACTTTTGAGAAATCAATATTTTCAATGCCGGTGTGCGGGTCGGTGTGAAGCCGTTTGAAGGGATTGTTGATTCTTTCTTCTATGAATTTTTGCTGAATGTCATTCATCTTCTCACCGAGAAAATAAATGTCAATCATGTTGTCATCGAGCGTGTAAATGAAAGTGGGGGTTTGTGTGTCGCGATATACATCCACAAGTTGCCTTGCAGCCTTCTCTGCAATATGCCTTGTTCTTGAATATTCATGAGTCTGTCGGCTCCACATAGCCGCTCCTGTCATCACAATAGCCGGCAGGCGGAGATTCACATCGCTTAATATCGGATGCACCGTGGCCGGTGTACGCGCAGTGGCTACGGTGAGATTTATTCCTTGTGCGATTGCAGTGTTGAGCATTTCCACCGACCGAGCCGACAACCTGCTGTCAGGCTGAAGAAGGGTGCCGTCAAGATCGCTGACATATAGGGTTTTCATTATTTTCGATTGTTTTTGGCTCTGATCTCCACATACTCCACATCAGAGACCTGCTCTTCACGGAATCTGCGTTTTTGCCGCGTATTGGCAGCAGCGGTTTCTTCTGATTCAAACTCTTTATATTCCACAAATTCCACATCTTCGGCCACAGCTTTCAGCATTTCTGCGGCATCCTGCCCGGGGGCGCGATGCCATCTTGAGGAATCTTGACGAGCGCCTTGCCGTGCGGAAGAATTCCGGGAGTTGTTCCTGCGTTCGCGACGTCGCTGCTCCTTTCCGGAAGGCATTCCCATCATGCGTCGAAGCATATCTTCTGCCCGCCTCATCATAAACGCCTGCACCAATCGCCGGATAAGAGGCCAGCACAGCCACAACAATATCAATGCAAAAATAAGGTATAACATAGAAAAAGAATTCTTCGACCCCGTTTTATAAAATTTTCAGACTCTTATGCTTTAGGCAAAAAAAATCAGGCGGCAAAGAGACCGTAGCACACATAGGCGATTACGAGCCACATCAGCCCCGGCAAACCCATGCATGCCACCAGTGCCACGGCAGTGGCAACCAGAATCCAGCGCCACTTGTTTTCACGGAATCCCCACGTCTTGAATTTCAGAGAAAAGAGGGGAAGATTTGCCAACATCAGCAGACTCATTGCCAATATGGCGACAAGTGCGACATACCATTCAGTCACAAATTTGGCTCCCGAATAGCACAACGCCACATAACCCACCCAGAAAATAGCGTTGGCCGGAATGGGAAGGCCGATGAAAGATGTGGTTTGCCGCGTATCGATATTGAACTTGGCAAGTCTGAGCGCGCCACACACCGGAATCAGCACAGCAAGCCACTTCACCGGGTCGGGAGTTTCCGCAATTTCCAGACTCCGGAAAAGGAGAACAGCCGGAGCCACTCCGAAGCTCACAAGGTCGCAGAGAGAATCGAGCTCCTTTCCAAGATTCGAATAGGCGTGAAGCGCACGGGCGGCAAAGCCGTCCATAAAATCGGCTACAGCGGCAATGCCGATGAAAATGAAAGCCCACTCATAAGCGCGGAGCCCCCACATATCCGCATTTCCGCGTGCCGCGGAAATGATTGCCAGCACGCCGGCGGCGACATTCACGCAGGTCACCGCATTCGGTATGTTTTTTAGAGTCTGTTTCATATCCTATTGGATTTCACAATAGCAATGGGAGTGACGCCTCCCCAAGTATTGTCACCTATTTTCACAAGCACGTGGGCGCTGAGAGGCAGATAGATGTCGACACGAGATCCAAATTTGATAAATCCGAGATGCTCATCTATACAAGCTTTTTCGCCCGGGCATGCATATGTGACAATCCGGCGCGCCATGGCCCCGGCTATCTGACGAACAGTCACACGCTCTCCATTGTTCATGCGTATGCCAATTGTGCTTCGTTCATTGTCAGTGCTCGCCTTAGGCAGATAGGCCGACAAAAAGCGGCCGCGATGGTGCGACACATATTCCACTGTTCCGTCCACGGGAAACCAGTTGGCGTGCACATTGAGCGGAGACATAAACACAGACACCATAATGGCTTCAGACTTGAGATATTCGCGCTCCCACACGCGCTCCACGGCCACCACACGTCCGTCGACAGAGCTCACCACTCTGTTTTCACGCCTCCCGCGATAGTTGCGCTTGGGGCATCTGAAGAAGTTGAACACAAAGATATACACCACCAGCGACAACCCCGAAAGAATGGCGGGAATAGCCACCGGGGGCATAAAAAGCCACACCGGGATATTGAGCATCACCAGCACAATGAAAAGAAGTATCAGTATGTTAGTTCCTTCGTGGTGTATCTTCACGTTTCAATCACACGCCATGACAAGGCGCTCCAATCCGCAAAATTAATATTTTTCTTTACACTATGCAACATGTTGTTCAACCTATTCCGCAGGCGCCACATATTGATATGCGCCGAGCGAGGGCGCTCCGGATGAAAGCCGGTTCACACCATCCATATCTACACGGTCGATGTCGGTGACATACGCGGGATTGCCGGCACTCTTCACCGGAGAATCCGGTTGGAGCCGATAGTTGAAATAATAAATCGGCCGGTCGGTATAGAAAATCGGATCAGTGTCCCATAAACAATCGATAAAATGCTCGTCGTTAGAGCCCTCCGACTTCAGCGACACATTTCTGAAATATACATTAGATCCATCAAGATTTCCCTCGTTCAAATCGGCGCCGAGACCATAGATTATACAGTTTTCAAAATTGGCCTTCATCAGCGGCAGTGAGGGTGCGGTTTGTTTGTCGGGCACTGCATGGAGCAGTGTGAGCATAGCCCCTCTTATGGCGGAGAAGAGATAATTGTTGGCAATCGTGCACTGCACGAAATTGTGCACTCCCCCGGTAAGGCTCACCACGGCATCGGCAGCTTCGGAGAAACAGCAGCCATACGCATTCACTTTGGCATGCACAGCTTTCAGCACGGTTCCCTGCGAATTATGCAGCCAGGAATTCACCATAGTCAGCTTGTTGCGTGAGAGGTCGGCACAGGAATCGATGGTCAGTCCCGACACAGTGCTGCGCATATTCACATATTCCATGCGGTTGTCGAAAGAATTGCTTTTGATTCGGATTCCCTTCCATTGTCCGGCAAGGATGTCGTAACCCACATCGGGCAGCACATTGTCAAGCCGGTCGCCGCGCATGTCAATCATTTTCCCTTTTTCACCGACGGCATCAATTCTTCCTTCCACCACGATAGAAGCGCCGTCATGGAAAAGCACCCTGGCACCCGGTTCGATTTTCAGCGTGGCGTTGCGCTCCACATAAAGCGAGTCGAATATCACATATGGGCGGTCGGCTGTCATTGTCATATTGTTAGTCAGACGCACATTGCGCAATCGCACCACATTCTGCCCGTAAGCCTCCACATGCACCAACTGCGTCACACCATTTGTGACAAACTCAATATCGTCTTCAATCAAGCCGGGATTGGCACCTTGTGTTTCGGGGATAAAACACTCTATAAACACATATATTGAATCGCGACCGCGGATTTCCACATCTCTGAATTCAGTGCCGCTTTGGCCATCCACATTCATTCGGAATTCCGTGTCATTGCGTTTGAAACGAATAGAAGTGATATTCAATCCCTTCTTGGCGTCGTTATGCACAATAAGTCGCGCTGTCGGCGTGCCAAGGTCAGTGAAAACCGTGTCGAAATTCACTGTGTCGCGTGAGAATGTCAGCACATCAGAAGAAGATGTGGTCATAGAATCATTGATACAGGAAGTGGCGCAGATTAAACTTAGCGCTCCTAATATTGTCAAAATAAAATATCGCATAGTCATGTGATATGTAGCTAAGAGGAAAAACCGATATATCATTTATAGAACGATTTTCGTGGCCGAATATTTTTCGGCTTAACATCCGGATATGAAATATATGCTGATAGCCGGCGAGGCATCGGGCGATTTGCATGCCTCCCATCTTATAAAATGGATAAAAAATTTTGACTCGTCCGCAGAATTCCGATTTTTCGGCGGCGACCTTATGGCCATAGAGGCACGCCGCAAACCCGACCTTCATTACAGCAACATGAATGTGATGGGATTCAGCGAAGTGTTGCGCAAACTTCCGCAACTGGCATCCAATTTGCGGCAGGCGCGGCGGCTGCTTCGTGAGTTTCGCCCCGATGCGCTAATCCTCATCGACTATCCCGGCTTCAATCTCAGCATGGCCGGATATGCGCATAAACTCGGCATTCCGGTGCATTATTTCATTTCCCCGAAAGTGTGGGCATGGAAGGAATTCCGAGTAAAAAAAATCAAGGAAACGGTGAGCCGGATGTATTCGATTCTTCCGTTTGAAGTGCAGTTTTACAAACGCCACGGATATGATGCTACTTATGTTGGCAACCCCTCGGTGCAGGAGGTGGCCAATTATATGGGGCATATACCGCCGAAGAAGCATTTTCTGGAGCGCCAGGGGCTCGATGGCGAGCGTCAGATAATAGCGTTGTTGCCGGGATCGCGCAAGGGAGAGATACGCAACAATTTGCCGCTAATGATAGAAGCGGCGAAGCGCTATCCGGAATTTCAATATGTTGTGGGTGCCGCGCCCGGCATGCCGGAGAAATTCTATCGCGAGGTGGCACAGGACCCGGGACTCAAGCTGGTGTTTGGCTGCACTCCCACATTGCTGAAATATTCCCAGGCCGCGATAGTGACATCAGGCACCGCCACATTGGAGACCGCGCTCATCGGCACGCCGCAGGTAGTGGTGTATCGTGCCAACGGGCTCTCCATATCTTACAAAATCATGGAAAAGATCCTGAAGGTAAAATATGTGTCATTGCCCAATCTTATTGTAGGAAATGAAATTGTGCCGGAGCTCCTTGTGCATCACTGCACAATCGATTCAATATCGCGGGAGCTGTCGCCGTTGCTTCAGGCCTCGCCGAAACGCAACTTCCAACTGCAAGGCTATCGCAACATGAAGCGTCTGCTCGGCAACTCCGTGGCGGCTGAATATGCAGCCGAACTGATTACGGATTCAATTAAGGCCCCGTTTCATAAAAAATAGCGGTCGCCGGGGCCTAAATGTCGTATTTGGCCATATAGTGGCCTGAGAATGTAAACCTTATTTAACATTTTGACACTAATATTTTCAATACTGTCTGCGTTTTAGAATTGAAATTTGTCAAGAATGCAACAATTTTCAGAGTAAATTTTCAGAGTAAATTTTTATTCCCCCGAATTACTGATCACCTGTCACGATGAACCTCCCGCGAGGCTCACCCGCCTTTTCACACGCATTCTGCAAGTGTGAGAGTCTGATGAATTGGGATTGACAATCAGGAAACGGGGCTATAAAAACAACAAAACCTTAAAAGCAGAAACCTTGAAAAGCATTTGTCTAAATTTTGGGTTATATACATTAGTAATTTCTATCGTCTGCCGATCATGGAAAGCTACGGCCCGTTGACTCGACGCCGTCAGACATGAAAGGCTGGGAAAGCCGGTCACCGGGAGGTGCCCGGCCTTTCTTTTTTATGAAACAGGATCTAAATTTTTTATGAAACAGACTCTAATATAAAGATAATTGCTAACTTTGCCATTGAGCCTGTTACGCACGCCGCAAGTCTAACCCAAACGCCATGACCAATAAAACGCCTTACACCCCGGAGCAGGAGGAGAAAATGGTGGATGCAGCTTTCCACGAAATGCTTGACTCCTATCTTGCGAGCAATCACCGCAAGAAAGTTGAAATTATCGAGCGCGCCTATCGCTTTGCAAAAGAAGCCCATAAAGGTGTGAGGCGCAACAGCGGCGAGCCATATATCCTCCACCCTATTGCCGTGGCAAAGATTGTGATTTCCGAGCTTGGCCTCGGCTCTACATCCATTTGTGCGGCCCTGCTTCATGATGTGGTGGAAGATACAGAATACACTAAAGAAGACATAGAGCGCAATTTCGGGCCGAAGATAGCTTCGATTGTGGAGGGGCTCACCAAAATCTCCGGTGGCATCTTCGGCGACAAAGCCTCCCTGCAGGCAGAGAATTTCAGGAAGTTGCTGCTTTCAATGTCAACCGACATACGCGTGATTCTTGTGAAAATGGCCGACCGCCTCCACAACATGCGCACCCTCGGGAGCCTTCGCCCCGAGAAACAATACAAGATAGCGGGAGAAACGCTATACGTATACGCCCCACTCGCCCATCGGCTCGGACTTTTTAAAATAAAAAATGAGCTTGAAGACCTTGCCTTCCGCTATGAGCATCCCGCCAAATACGCTGAAATCATGGCGAAAGTGGAGGAGAGCGAGAGTCACCGCAAGAAGATTGTCGAGGAGTTTGTGACACCTGTGCGCCGCAAGCTCGACCAAGCCGGTTTTAAATATGAAATCAAGGCAAGGGTAAAAAGCGCCTACTCCATCTATAACAAGATGGAAACAAAGAAAATACCCTTTGAAGAGATCTATGACATATATGCCGTGCGTGTGATTTTCGACAATGATGACGACGAGAAGGAGCGTCTTCACTGCTGGGAAATTTACACCTTCTTCTCAGACGGTCACAAGGTGCATCCCGATCGTCTGCGCGACTGGACATCCGTGCCGAAAGCCAATGGCTACCGCGCACTGCATCTCACGGCAATGGGTCCGGAAGGAAAATGGATTGAGGTGCAAATCCGCTCGCGCAAAATGGATGAAATCGCCGAGCTGGGCTATGCGGCACATTGGAAATATAAAACCGGTGTGACAGATGAAGACACGGAGCTCGACAAATGGATGAACACAATCAAGGATATCCTCGCCAATCCGGAGCCCAACGCGATGGACTTTCTCGACACCATCAAGCTCAATCTCTTCTCCTCGGAGATATATGTGTTCACACCCCGCGGCGACCTGCTCACATTGCCTGCCGGGTCTACAGTGCTCGACATGGCCTTCTCCATACATACACAACTCGGCTCACACTGCATCGCCGGAAAAATCAACCACCGGCTGGTGACGCTCGACCACAAGCTCGATTCGGGCGATCAGGTGGAAATAATCACATCCAAGTCGCAGACGCCGAAACTGGAATGGTTGCAATTCTGTCACTCGGCGAAGGCAAAAAACGCATTGCGCGCAATTCTTCGCAAAGACCGCGATGCAATGATTGAATATGGGCGCAGATTGCTCGAAAACACTCTTGCCAAACAAAACATCAAGCCCACGTCCGATGTGCTCAAGGCAATCAGACGCAATTACAACCTGGAATCAGACAATGATATATATTACACACTGGCAAAGGATGAGATAAACCTTTCGCCGGAGCAACTGAATATTTCCAACAAGAAGCGTCAGTCGTTTTTCTCAAAAATAATTCGCAATCCGTTCTCTTCAAAGAAATCGTCGCAGCAGGCACATGATCACTCCGCACCCGTGAACCGCAAGGAGATATATGTGCTGCATCCCGACAACGAGGAGCCCAACTATATAATAGAGGATTGCTGCTCGCCGATTCCGGGAGATGATGTGGTGGGTTTTGTCAATGACGACGAGCATGTGGTGCTCCATAAAGTAAGCTGCCCCAAAGCCATGCTCCTCAAAAGCAGCTACGGAACACGGCTTGTTGCCACAGCCTGGGGCGAAACCGCTGAAAAATTTGTGGCTGTGATTTCCATGCAGGGAATCGACCGTATGGGAATAATCGAAGATGTTTCCATCGAGCTTACACAAAAGCTCATGCTCAACATCCGCAGCTTCAACATATCAACCGAACACGGCGTGTTTCGCGCCCAAATCACGCTGCGCCTTGATTCCACCGACACGCTCAAAAAAGCCATGTCGGCGCTTAAGAACATCAAAGGTGTGAAACTTGTTCAAAGAATGAGCTGACACCTTGTAAAAACCGCCACCAGACAGATTATGAAATTCTCTTATAAATTTATATTGTCAAGACTGGGGCTGATTGTAGGAGCCACTGCCATCGTGATGCTTCTGCTTCCCCACAACGATAAACAATCCTACAGCTATGAACTCAATCAGCCCTGGCGCTATCCGCTTCTCACCGCTGATTTTGACATGCCCATCATGCGGGATTCCGCATCTGTGCGGGTGATGAGAGACAGCATCGACAAATCATTCATTCCATTCGTAAAGGCCGACACTGCCGTGGCCTCCACTGCTGTGAGCCGGTTTGCCAAAGCTGTCTCCAAAACAGACCCGCGACACGCCGTCATGCTCACATCCCTTTTAAACAATGTATATTCCGAGGGCATTGTTGATGCGCACATGCACGACAGAATACAGAAAATCACCAAAGGCCGGCTCCGCAGGGCAGTGCCGGAAAACGGCTCCACCTCCGTGGTCACCATCGACGCCACGGGGATGTATTCGCAGCCACAAGCCTTCCGCCACATCGACTCGATATATCGCGCATCACTCGGCAAGTCGGCTGTAGCCGACACCACAGTCACCGCTGTGTCGCGACTGCTGGCTGCAGCACTCACTCCCAACATCGTCACTGACACGGCAGCAGATTTAAAATATCGCCAGCAGGAATATCTAACTGTTAATGGCGCACTCGGCGTGATAAAAAAGGGACAGCGCATTGTAGACCGCGGAGAAATCGTCACCCCCCAGATTTTCACAAATCTCAACACCTACATGGAGACAGCGGAGATGTATCATCAGGAAGAACGCAACCACAGCTATTTTGCTCTGGGTCAGATTGCCTATCTTTTCATATGCTTCGCATCGCTTTATGTGTTTCTCTATCTATTCAGGTCGCGATTCTTCAATTCCTTCAAGAAAATGTTGTTTCTGACAACATTCATCACCGCATTTTCGATATTTGCCATCCTGATGTTTGAATATGTAGGAAACGGGCTGTATTACGTGCCGTTTGCAGCAATTCCGGTGGTGATACTGGTGTTTTTCGATTCTCGCACTGCCATATTCTCGATGTTGGTGTCGCTGCTGATTTCAATGATGGTGGCCGTATATCCCTATCAGTTTCTCTTTTTGGAGCTGGCAGCCTGCCTGACAGCCTGCTTCAGCATCCACACACTCACCAGGCGGTCACAGCTTTTGCGCACGGCGCTCATGGCATTTGTGGCCTATTGCATCTCATACGCAGTGTTCACAATTCTTTCCGAAGGAAATCTCGAAAGCTTTGAATGGCGCATGATCGGCATATTCGCAATCAACACAATTGCCCTCTCGTTTGTGTATTTCCTCATTCTGATAATAGAAAAAATCTTCGGGTTCACCTCGATGGTGACACTTGTGGAACTGTCGGATATCAACAATCCCCTTCTCCGGCGGCTGGCCGAGGAGGCACCGGGCACATTCCAGCACTCCATGCAGGTGTCTACCCTCGCAGCCGCAGCCGCCCGCGCCATAGGAGCCAACACGCAACTCGTGCGAACCGGCGCCCTCTATCATGATATCGGGAAACTGGAAAGCCCCATATTCTTTACTGAAAACCAGCACGGGGTAAACCCCCACACCGGGCTTAATCCGGAAACAAGCGCACACAAAATCATATCTCACGTCACTGCCGGTCTCGCCATTGCCAACAAGGAGAAGCTTCCGGAGGAGATTACCGACTTCATTGCCGAGCATCACGGAAAGTCAGTGACCCGATATTTCTACAACACCGCGGTCAATGCCAATCCCGACAAACCTGTGGACCGCTCCAAATTCACATATCCCGGGCCCAATCCGCACACACGCGAAACAGCCATACTTATGATGGCCGACTCAATAGAGGCAGCCTCGCGCTCTCTCTCCGACTATTCGCAAGAGTCGATCAACAAACTTGTAGACAACATCATCGACACACAGCAAAAGGAGGGGCTTTTCAACGAGTCGCCGATTTCATTTCGCGATGTTCAGCTGATAAAGGAGACATTCAAGAAGCGCCTTGCCACAATCTATCACACCCGCATCGCCTATCCCACTCTTAAAGGAAAAGATGATAAAGAGAATGAAGAAAAAGGAAAGGAGAAGAAATAAAATATTTTTTCGTTCTGAAACGTTTTAATTACAAATGGGCATATTTTTAATCATATTGAGCATAGTGTTGTGGATTATGTCGCTGGCAGCCGCCTGCGGAAGACAGATTGTGGCTCCCGCGCTGTCATATCTCGGGTTGCTTCTGATAAGTTTTGCCAAAGAAAACGGCTATCAGATTCTGCCTGTGAACGGCACAATTCTGACAGCATGGCTCTGCATGTCGCTGGTGGTGACACTGACGGTTGTGATGCAACCCGAGCCGGTGCGCCGGCAAAAACGCGGATGCCTCTATATCGCCGGTGGCGGCCTCACCGGACTTGCAATCGGACTTTTGGCCTATACATTCTCCTCTAACATTTACGTGCTTTACGCCACAATGATTGTTGCAGTGGTGGCCGGAGTGTTTTTCGGGTTTCTGCTCTATACCAACACCCCCGACGGGCGTCCGGTGGGAATCGGATCGGGCAATTTCTTCAAATATCTTCTTGCCAAGGGATTCCCGACAGCCATCACAGTGATGCAGATAGGCGTGGCGCTCGTGCTCACAATAGCCATGCACAGTGTGCATGCACTATAACCTTATAAAATTCAGCAGTATATGAATTTTCGTTTTAACCGCATATTTCTTATATGTTTCACACTTGTGATATCATTATTCATGATATCTATTCCGATTGAGGCCAAAAAGAAGTCAAAATCCCGGAAAGCTGCCGGGGTTTCCAAATCGAAGAAAAAGAGAGTTTCGAAAAAGCGCTCTTCACGCACCGGAAATTCCCGCAAGAAAGTCCGCTCTTCAAGCAATACGAACAGCCGGAATTCATGGAATAATGTATATCGCGAAGCTTCATCATATACGCAGGGTGGCGCAACTCCCCCCGACAGGGAGGTGAAACGCAGTTCCGGGTATGCACATGGCACCACCGTGTCGGCGGCCAAACCGGAATCAAAACGAAAAATCAAGATAGAAAAGCCTGACCTGGAAAAAATCCGTCGCGAAACACTCGACCCCGCAAGCAAATTCTATTTTCCGAAACTTAAGGAGAAATATGAGGTGAACGACACCACCATGACCCCTGAGGAATTCCGCAATTTCTATCTGGGATACATGTTTCAGGAAGATTTCGACCCCTACCGCATCTCCCCCTATTCCAATGTCACCGATGATTTGCGCATGAAACCCGTGCATTCAAAAGAGGAGATAGACACTATCACCAAATATGCTCTGCTTGCGCTTGAAGACAATCCGTTTGACCTGCGGCAGATGTCTTTTCTGGTGCATGTGCTCAAGGAGAAGCGCAAGGATATGCGCGCAAAAATATGGGAATACAGGCTTGAGAATCTGCTCGGAGCCATCAAGAGCACCGGCAACGGTGAGGATGTTGACAATGCATGGTATGTGATTTATCCTACGCATGAATATGATATGGTGCAGCTTCTCGGATATGAGGCCACAGCCGCCGACTATATCGAGCCCGGCTATGACTATCTCACAGTGCAGCCTGATGAAACCGATACACGCAAACGCGACAAATCGGCCAAAGGATTTTATTTCAACATCATTGTGCCGCAACAGCAATATGAATTAAAACATCCTGAAGAATCAGTCGGCACCGATACAGATGATGCCGGAGTTATCAGCTCTGACAATATGCCGGCTCAATAATGATTTAGAGCCTGTTTTATAAAAAATGAACGATATGGAAAAAATAGAACCCGGAAAATATGTGGAATATTTCTACAAATTATATAATGAATCCGACGGCTCGCTCCTTTTTGAGGCCACAGCCGAACAACCCGATGAGATGGTATTTGGAGTGTCGCACGAAGTTGTGCCGGGACTGATTACAGCCTTAGAAGGGCTTAAGGCCGGCGACCGTTTTGGAGTGACATTACCTCCGGCAGCAGCGTTCGGAGAATGGTATCCGGAAAATATTGTGGAACTTGAGCGCGAAATTTTTGAGCGCGACGGCAAGCTTGCGGAAGAAGTGAAGCCGGGCGCCATGCTTCCCATGATGACAGCAGAAGGTTATCGTGTCACAGGTGTGGTAAAAGAGATAGGAGACAAGATAAAGATGGATTTCAATCATCCCTTTGCCGGGATGACCGTGCGCTACGATGGCGAAGTGAAAACTGTTCGCGAGGCTACGCCCGATGAGCTGAAGCCCGTGTCGGGATGCGGCGGCGGTTGTTGCGGCGGCTGTGGCGGCGGTTGCGAAGACGACTGCGGCGGCGGTTGTTGCGGCAACTCATAAGAAAATTTATAAAAATAATCCTCAGATTTACTGAGGATTATTTTTATTTTCTGAATGCGGTGTATCTCAGACCGGCAGCGAGCGTGTGCATGTTGGCCATCTTTATAGCGGCCACAGCCGCTTCAGCCCCCTTGTTGCCGAGCTTTCCGCCGGCTCTATCCAGCGCCTGCTCCTCACTATCCACAGTGAGCACTCCGAAAATCACCGGTGTTTTCCCCTGTGAATTCAGCGCACTCACACCCTGCGACACAATGTCGCACACATAGTCGAAATGAGGGGTGTCGCCCCGGATCACACAGCCTAACACAATCACAGCCTTTACATCAGGCATAAAATTCACGGCCATTGCAGCGGCATTCACCAGCTCCACTGTGCCGGGCACATCCTGCAAGAAAATTGATTTATCATCAATTCCGGCCTTGCGGAGAGTCTCCACAGCACCCTTGCGCAACGCGTCGGTGATTTCCGGATTCCATTCGGCGGTGAATATGGCCACTTTGAAAAGCGAAGGCTCGTTAATCTCCGGCACAGTCAGCTCCGAGCCATTGGTATTTAATATGGTTGACATAGGATTATTCTTTTTCCGGGGTCGTCTCAGCAACCTTTTCCGATGCACGTTTTATATGCTTTTTAGCAGTGTGCTGCACCTTCTCAAGAAATGTGCGCCAGGCAGGCTCGTGGGCGGTATCAGCGTCGATATTTGCTATTTTGCCGAGTATTTCCTGCTCCAGCTCAAGGTTTTCAAGAGCGATTGCATGCGGCAGAATAGCCGACAGGAGTCTTCTTGCACGGGCAAGTTGCGAGCGGCTGTGCATCATCACGCCGGCCAGGTCGACAGTCATGCGTACTTCACGTTTTGTCACCTTTCCGGCACGCTTGTTGGCAATTTTTATGGCCTCAATATAGAATCGGGCCGCACCGCGATAGTCGCCTGTAGACGCCATAAGCTCGGCCCCCTTCTTGAGAGAGTCAACAAGCTTGTCGGTGGCGGCCTGCACTCCGGCATTCACTTTTTCATAAAGAATACCCGTGTTAATTTGCTGCTTGGCCAGCAATTCAAGGGTTTTTTTTCGCGAGCGCAAAATGCGGGTAGACAATTCCATTGCCATGACATGATATTCTCCGAAACGCTCTGCATCGTCTTTCAGCAGATTGTCGAGCACCTTGAACAGCATCTCCACCTCCTTCTCGCTCTGTTTGAAATCTTTGAGTGCAAAATGCAATTCGGCCACATCGAAAAGGAGCATGGCAAGCATGGCGCGAAACTCCCGGTCGCTGTAGTTGCTGAAGTCGCGAAGTTTGCGAAGCCCGTCAACAGCACGTTGCAGAGCCTCCTGATATTTCTCTTGTGCAAAAAGTTCAAGACTCTCTTTCCTTATTTCGAGTGCATCCTTTATCACCTCCTTATCGGAGTGATTTTCAATCTTGTTGAGCTTAATCGGTATTTCTTTTATAGTCATAACTAATAAATTTCTTTTTCTGAACAGGCTCCTTTCGACACATGTCCGAGATATCCGCCATGGTGTCTTTTGGCATATTCGTCACGTGTGAAGCCGATTGCCTTCATTGTTCCGACAACGAGCACATCCCCGATCACAGTCATCATCGTGGTGGAAGTGGTGGGCGTCAGGCCGAGAGGGCACACCTCAGGGCTGCCTCCGGTGAAAAGCACCACATCTCCTCCGCGGGCCAGAAGGCTCTTGTCGTCACCCGTTATAACAATCACGGGAATGCCGGGGTTCAACACCCTTGCGAGATCCACCAGCGACACAATCTCGCGAGTCTTTCCCGAATTGCTGAGCAGCAAAAGGATGTCATTCTTCTGAATGATGCCCAGGTCGCCATGCTGCGCCTCGGCGGGATGCAAAAATATGGAGGGGGTGCCGGTGGAGCAGAACGTTGTCGCAATGTTCATCGCAATCTGTCCGGCCTTTCCCATTCCCGAAGTTATCAGCTTGCCGCCGCGCCTGTGCACATTTTCCACAATCAGTTCGATAGCTTTGCCATACCGGTCGCTCACCGGGATTGACAAAATGGCATCAGACTCCTCGCGCAAAATGTCGCGCATCAGCTCTTCAGTGTTGTTGTATTCTTGTTTCATCTTTATCTTTACTTGTCGTTTTCTGAATTTTCCAAGGCAATTCTCCAGCGGTCAGGCAGCAAAACCGACATTTTGCGTTCCGGGTCGAAGCTCACCATAACCGTTTCGCATGCCGACTTAATCTGTCCGCTTCCTTTCTCCACAATCACCTGTTGCAGGCGGAAACTCTTTTCTCCAATTTCCTTGCAGCGGGTCCGCACCTCTATGCGCTCGCCAAAATAGATAGGTGAAATATAACAGCAATCGATGTTGGCTATCACTGTCTCCACTCTTCTCCAATCAAGTTTGCCATGCATTATATGCTGAAAGAAATAGGCTTTCCCGGTGTCATAAAATGAGAAATACACCGTGTTGTTGAGATGACCAAGGATGTCAATATCATTGAATCTTATTTCTACATCCACCGAGTGTGGGAAAGCCGATAAAGGCGGTAATATCTTAGCATCCATTTGTTTAGAGTCTGTTTTTGCCGTCAAGGCCTGCTTATTTTCAAATCCACTCATCCACTCATCCACTCAATGAAAGCGGATATCAGAGATTACATCCTCTCCTACAGCCTCGTTAAGAAGGCGTTTCAGCACGCTGCGGCTCATGGCGAGCTCATGACGGAGTGATGCGGAATACACTTTGATTGTCATCACACCGACATTCACAATCGGCCGTGATGTCTGCCCTGCGATATCCTCACCTACAATAGCCGGCCACAACAGCGCGGCCCTCACCTCCTTGAGCCTTTCGCTCACTCCCTGTTCTTCAAGAACCGACCGGAGCACATCTCCGAGCTGTTCAGGTTTCTTCCGATCCATTATGCCGTTTTTTTGCTTCCGCAAATTGCGGAATGCTATAATTGTTTGAAACTGCCGTTGCTCACCTCAAAGAGTTTGCTTTCCGAGCGGATTCCCGCCAGCGTTTCGTCAAGATGTTCGCGGTTGGTGTCGGTGATAAATATCTGTCCGAAATTGTCGCTTCCGCTCACTTCCGCCATTATTCTTGCCACACGTTCGGCATCAAGCTTGTCGAAAATATCATCAAGCAGCAGAATCGGTGTGACACCGCCGCGGCGCTTCAGATAGCCGAATATTGCGAGCCGGAGAGCGATGGTAAAAGTCTTCACCTGCCCCTGGCTTCCGAGACGCTTCATCGAATAATCACCAAGGCGCGTTGACAAATCATCGCGATGCACGCCGGAAGATGTGAATCCTAGCGCGAGGTCGCGCCCCCGCTCCGATTCAAACACTTCGCGAAAATTTTTATCGTTGAGCACGCTGTTATATTTCAATCCGGCCGTTTCTGCATCGCCTGAAATGCGGCTGTAATAAGCGGCGAAATCGGGGGCTATTTCCTTCACCCATTTTCTGCGTCCGGCATTTACAATTTCGCCTGATTCAGCCATAACCTGCTCCACCGATTCATACAACAACTTGTCGCGCACGCCGGCACGCAGCATCTTGTTGCGGCTTTCAAGGCCTCTGGAATAGCGTATCAGATGATTCAGATATGTGTCGTCGGCCTGCGAAATCACCACATCCATCAACCGGCGGCGCACATCGCCTCCTCCGGTGACAATTTCTGAATCGGGCGGACTCACAGTGACAATCGGGAATCTGCCGATATGCTCGGATATGCGCCTGTAATCCTTATCGTTGCGGCGGAGGGTCTTTCCCTTCCCCCTCACAATGCCACAACTCACGCGCTCCTCTGCACCGGAATCCATCAGATAATCTCCTTTCACCATCAGCATATCCTCGCCATGGAGAATGAGCGCACTCTCTGCCACGGCACGCATCGGCCTTGCCATGCTCAGAAAATGAATGGCCTCTAGAAGATTGCTCTTCCCCATGCCGTTAAGCCCCAGCAGGCAGTTCACCCCCGGAGTGAAATCCAGCTGCGCCTCGCGCAGATTTTTGAAATTCAATATGTCGATGTGCCGCAGAATCATCTACTCCTTTATTCCGAACGCAAGGTCACCGGCATCACCGAGTCCCGGCACAATATAGCTGTGCGCATTCACCTCGCTGTCGATGTCGCCACACCATAGCACAGTGTCTTCCGGAAAATGCTGCTTCACATATTCCACGCTCTGAGTTGAGGCAATCACAGAAGCTACATGCACCTTTGCGGGTGTGCCCTTCTGCAGCAATGCCTTATATGCCAGCTCCATCGAGCTGCCCGTGGCAAGCATCGGGTCCACCAGCAGGAGCACTTTTCCGTCGATACGCGGAGAAGCCATATATTCCACCAGCACATCAAATGAGTCGCCCTTCTCTTTATAGCGTCGGTAGGCACTCACAAAGGCATTCTCGGCATGGTCGAAATAATTCAGAAACCCGTGATGAAACGGCAAACCCGCACGCAGAATAGTGGCCAGCACCACCTTGTCGGCGGGCTCACGGCAGATACATTCTCCCAACGGTGTTTCCACCTTGGTATCCTTATAATTCAGCCGCTTTGAAATTTCATAAGCCATAATCTCACCTATGCGGTCGAGATTTGTGCGAAAGCGCAACGGATCATGCTGAATATGCACATCACGCAATTCCATCATATAGCGGTTCACCACGCTCGGGGTGTCAGCAAAATTGATTACTTCCATATTGTTCGTTTTTGAAAGTGTAACAAATATAATAAAAAATTGGTTACGCGCGCGACAAAATCAGAGTTCTTGTTGTCAATGTTGAATAAATATTGAACAAACATCTGCTTTTATCTGCTCCTTCAACGCATCAAGGCTGTCAAATTTTCGTTCGTCGCGGATTCTGGCACCGAATTCCACCCTCAGCTCCTGCCCGTAAAGATTGCCGGAAAATCCGGCCACGTGCAATTCCACACCCAACCGTCCGTCACCCTCCACTGTGGGACGCACACCGATATTTACCACTCCTTTGCGCATCTTTCCTTCGATTGCGACATCGGCAGCATACACACCCGGTTGGGGCATGATTAATTGTGGCGCCACATCAATATTAGCAGTGGGAAATCCCAGTTTGCGGCCAAGCTGCCGACCGGCCACCACTCTGCCCGGAAGCATAAACGGGCGACCGAGGATTTCAGCAGCCTGCCGCATGTCGCCCGCCGCCACAGCGCGCCTGGCAGCCGAAGAACTGCATCCCGCCACAACCGGCCCCACGCTCACACTCATACCGGTTTCCGACCCGATTCTTATCAGATCCTCCTCTGTGAGAGAATGGCCGTCGCTGCCAAACCGATTGTCATAGCCGAGCATCAGTGCCCTCACTTCATGCATGTCATATAGATATTGCAGCCATTCCCTTGCGGTGAGCCGACACAGCTCCGGAGTGAATGACACCACCTCCACCTCCACCCCGAGGTTGCGGAGCAGTTTCACTCGCCCGGAGAGCGTGCAAAGCATTTTCGGGGCGCGCCCTGGGGCCACAATTTCCAGCGGGTGTTTGTCGAAAGTCACCACAAGCGGCGTTCTGCCTGTCAACCGGCCCTCACGAGCCATTGCAGCCACCACACCGACATGGCCGCGGTGCACACCATCGAAATTGCCCACAGTGGCAATCACTTCCTTACTCATCGCCATGTTAAGAGTATGTTTCATACGGGTGTTCAATTTGCGCGAGTGCACGAATCAAATCAGTGTCTTTAGTGATTCGCAGGGAGCGCATTCCAACACTTTCCGCACCCCGGCAATTCGCCTCGCTGTCATCGAGCATCACAGTCTGTTCCGGTCTGAGTGCATATCGGTGCAACACACGGCGAAAAATCTCCGGATCCGGTTTGCAGCATCCCTCACCGAAGCTGGTTACAATGCCATCGAAATAATCTTCCACTTTCAGCCCCTCCGCCTCAAAGCGGCGGCGAATCCAGCCGTTATACATTATTGCGTTGGTGTTAGAGAGCATAAAGAGTCTGAATCCACGGCGTTTTGCCTCGCGTAATGCCCTCAGCCGCTCCACAGGCAGGTCCGCAAGGAAGCTGAGAAATGCCTGCTCCAGCTCCGCGTCGCTGCCGGTGCTGCCGGTGAGTGTGCGCAGGGTGTCGAAAAACTCTCCGGCGGTGAGTCGCCCCACCTCCACGCCCAGAAAGGGCTCCCCCTGTCGGTAAAGGCCGAGACGCGAATCGGCGTCCTTCATGCCGAGCCTCTCGTAGGCCCTGACACACCGCTCGCGGTCAAGGTCAATCACCACCCCGCCAAGGTCAACTATGATATTCTTTATATTGTTCATATAAGAAAAATGTGATATTTCACCGCAAAATTAATAATTTTCACTATTTTTGTGAAACCCCATTAAGAAGGATGGGGGCATTACCCCGATTCAGAAAAAAACACATTCAGCATGAACAATGTTAAGTCAGTGGGCATACTCACCTCGGGAGGTGACGCTCCGGGAATGAACGCCGCCATACGCGCGGTGACACGCGCTGCCATTTTCGCAGGCTTCAAGGTTTACGGCATCTATCGCGGCTACCGCGGCCTTATATACGATGAGATAGAGGAATTCTCCACGCAGAATGTCTCGAACATCATTCAGCGCGGCGGCACGATTCTCAAGACAGCTCGCTGCATGGAGTTTCAGACACCGGAGGGGAGGCAATGTGCCTATGATGTGCTCCGACGTCACGAGATAGACTCACTTGTGGTGATTGGCGGTGACGGTTCGCTCACCGGTGCCCGCATTTTCGCCAATGAGTTCCAGTTCCCGGTGGTAGGCCTACCGGGCACAATCGACAATGACCTATACGGCACCGACACCACCATCGGCTATGACACGGCATTAAACACTATAATGGAATGTGTGGATAAAATCCGCGACACAGCCACCTCACACGAGCGCTTGTTTTTCATAGAAGTGATGGGGCGCGATGCCGGCTTCCTGGCGCTCAACGGCGCTATAGCCTCCGGTGCAGAAGCCGCAATCATCCCCGAAATATCCACCCAAGTTGACCAGCTTTCCGAACTGATCAAGAATGGTTTCCGCAAGTCGAAAAACTCCTCGATTGTGCTTGTGGCTGAATCTCCGATCACCGGAGGGGCCATGGGGCTTGCACAGCGTGTGAAAGAGGAATATCCGGGATATGATGTGCGTGTCACAATCCTCGGCCACCTGCAGCGCGGCGGCTCGCCTACTGCCCACGATCGCATACTTGCCTCCCGCATGGGCTCCGCGGCTGTTGATGCCCTTCTTGACGACCAGCGCAACGTGATGATTGGCATAAAGAATGACGAGATTGTCTATGTGCCCTTCACAAAGGCAATCAAAAACGACAAGCCCATCAATCCGGAGCTTGTTGCCACGCTGCGCAGACTCTCCATCTGACGGATTGTTCGCTCCGGACGACAATTTTTATGTTTTTTTAACACTTTTGCCCCCTCTCGGGGGCATTTTATTTTGGCGATTTAATTTTATTTTCATAATTTTGCATCGTCTTCGGGTGGATACCAGAGTGGCCAAATGGGGCAGACTGTAAATCTGCTGGCTTACGCCTACGGTGGTTCGAATCCATCTCCACCCAC
>JAMPDQ010000012.1 GCA_023665575.1 Candidatus Amulumruptor caecigallinarius
ATAACCTCTAACCTCATTGCTTTTCGCAAGTTGCAAACTTGCGAAAGTTGAATAATCAATTTCAAATATTGATGGTTTATAGTTTATGGTTTATGGTTTATGGCTGATGGATTTGGGAGTCCGGATTTGAGTAGTTGGAATATTAGTGTAAACCAAATCAGCATAACGGGAAGCGCCTTGAGTGCGTATGCTCTGATTATTTCTTTTCTTATATATGAGGGCATGAGATCGCTGCCTCCAAATCCGCAAATCAATAGTGCAAATACAAGAAGAAAAACATAATATGGTTGTATATTCTTATCATTTAGTATATACCATATTGCGATGCCGAGAAAAGCAATTACATAACCGCTCGATTCGCTTCCTGTGCTGAATAATATTATACACATGAGTGCTGATGCAAGTATTCTCCAACGAAATCTGAAGTCGGCATACATACGGATTCTCAATAAAGGCAAAAAGAATATTATTGCAGCGGGCACAAGAATAAGCAAATCGGAAAATTCCAATCTTGAAATCCTGTGAATCATTCCTATTGCCGATATATTTTGAAGCACACTTGATGTTTCTGCATTCTGTAGATTCTTTTCTGACAGTGCGTCTATCCATGCGCCATATTGCGAAAATATATATTCCGGTGAAGATATCAACATTGGGAGTGCAAAAAGTATGGATCCCCATATGGCAAACCAAAGCAGTGAATCTTTTTTTCTATTAGTAAAGAGAATAAATACAATTCCCACTATTCCGTATAACTTGGTAAGAGTGCCTATAACAACTAAAAAAGCGAAGAGTGAGGGTTTGTTTTTGGTGGCGGCTATCAGCGATCCGGCCACTGTGGCAGCAATAATAAGATTGAATTGTTGCATTTGAAGAGAACTGAGCACTTCAAGTGATATAATCCAAAAAACAGTGATTTTTTGTTTCCGGGAAAATGGAAATTTAAGTATGGTGTAAAAGAGTGTAGCAGCCAGAAAAGTTTGCCATAAGAAGAGTCCGGCCAATCTTGGAAGCAATGCGAAGGGAGCAATAATAAGTGAGAAAAGGGGGCCATAATGATTCACATCCTTATATTCGTCGGGATATGCATCGAAAAGTGGCAATTGGTCGATGGTGTGAAAAAACACACCTCTGAATATCATGAAATTGTTACATTTTTCCGGATTAAAGGCTCCTTTGGTAAGAAAGGTGATAATAACAAGAATGAACCAGAGAGCGGCAATAGTGCGATAATCAGAAAAAAAAGGCTTGCTGAAAAAGTTGCCAATTTTTCTTGAAGTGATAAACTTCTTCATTTCCAATATAAATTTTATGAAACGAATCTTAAATTTTCAAAAATAATAAAAAATAGTGAAGGAGGCTAATCTCATCGATCCACCTCCTTCTTAATTAAAATTAGGTTGAAACAAATCGTTTTATTCCTATGAGAATAGAACAACTTTTGAATGAGTCATATATTAAAAAATGACTCGTAATCCGCATTGTAAGTAACAATCATCAAATTTATGACACATCAAATGTCATATTGCAACAACTATTTTATTTAAAAAATTTTTCTTAAACGGAATTTTAATTATATAAGAAAGAAAACAGTTTTAAATACTTTCAAACTTTTATTTTTCGCATATGATGCAAAAATAAATAAAAAATTGTAAAATCCAAACAATAATTCAAAGAAATATGAAATAGATAAAAAATAGTTTTTTTTCTGTCTTTATGGCTAAATTTTTTTTGACAGAATGTATTTGTAATAAGTGGAAAAATGACATTAAGGCCCCTTTTTATAAAAAATGGCGGTCGCCGGGGTCATAGCCTTGACCGCTATTTTTTATGAAACGGGGCCTTAACCTCATAGAAAAAACAGTTCGTCAAATCCAATTCTCTGGACTTGGCAAACCGTTTATTTTAGCTCTTCGAAGGGATAATTTCTGAATTTAATCCACTTTTTCAGTACCCTCCTCTTCTGGATGGCTATTTTTATAAAAGGGTTCTTGAGTTTAGAAATTTATTGAGTCGAGTGTTTCTGCTTCCACATCAGTAGTGATTGTGGGATCGAAGCTTTCCTCCGGATTAATTGCATCCGGATCGGTAAGGTCGGTCATTGTGTCAGCAACCGGTTCTTCGGGTGTATTGTCCTGATATGTAAAAATTGGCTCTTCCTCTACATAATTTTCTTCTGTCACGGTAGTATCCACTTCATCAGTGACTCCTGCGTTAGGGTTAAGATTTCCGCTGTTTACAGTGGTGAGCATCATAAGAAGTCCAAATAAAAAGAAGAGTGCGCAGCAAATGAATAACAATATGTCAATTCCAAGCATTTTAGGATTATGCGGCGTTGCATTGCCGGTATGCATTGTGCGTGCAATGACAGCCGCTATCGGAACAATGGATGCCAGAATCCATATTATGGCAATAGTTTTTATAATTGAAAATCCCACTTCCGGTCCGAGAAGACCCACCTGACCCATCAGAATTCCGGCAATTCCGAATGAAAGTATAATCCATGTAAGTATTGACCGGAGACAGTCTTTTGGGGTTTCGCCCGACTTAAAATCGGCATAATGATGGCAGAATGGACGTATGAAGTAAGATTCAAAATATCCTTCGTATACTTTTTTGGGGTTGTATATTCGTTTCAGATCCATGTTTGCCAGGGATTTTGATAAATGTACATGCAAATTTACAGAAAAAATCATTACATACGGCAAAATTGGTGTAAAATCAAACCAATAATTTGTGGGACACGTTAATAAGGATGAGATATGAGGTATAAGGTATGAGGTGTTGGTTTGGGATTTGATATTTTTAAATGGTTAATGTGGAATTCCGGTGTGTTTATGAATAGTCAGGATAAAAAAGACAAGAAAAGCGTCATGGCCGTGGTGGTCAAAATTATAGATTACATAATTCCTGTGGCAATATCGGCCGGCTTGGTGGTGTGGCTGTTTCATAAGGTGAATTTCAAAGATATGATGGGTGTGATTCGTGAGGGGTGCGATTTCCGCTATGTCGTATTAATGATGGCCATAACCACACTGTCGCACATGGTGCGTGGTATAAGGTGGGGAATTCAGTTGCGGGCGGCCGGAGTGCCGCGTATGAGTGTGAATGCCGAAAGTGTGTCAATATTCGGAGCCTATTCGCTCAATCTGGTGTTTCCTCGCCTTGGAGAGGCTTGGAGGTGTCTGTATGTGAGCCGTAGGGAGAATGTGTCTTTATCAACTGTGGTTGGCACTGATATGGGCGACCGCGGATCAGACATGATTGTGGTGCTGTCGCTGTTTATTTTATCGTTGATAGTGGCACATCCGGCAATGATGAAATTTATCAGTCATTATTCGGTGGGAAAAGATATTCGTCACATTGTGGATGATCCGATGCTGTGGATTGGTATTTCTGCTGTGGTCGGAATAATGTGGTATGTTTGTCATTACAAGCGCAAATATAAATTCGTCAAGGAGATAGATGGTAGTCTTGACAAAATGTGGGGAGGATTCAAAGTTCTTTTCACAATGCGCGGAAGAGGCATGTATGTGGTGCTTACACTTTTAATATGGACATGCTATTATATGGAAACATACGTGATGTTTTATGCGTTTTCATTCACACGCGAGCTGATAAGCGAGCCGGGCATGGCGGCAGGATTTATTCCCGGCCTTGTGGTGTTTGTGTTCGGTTCGTTTTCCATGGCGATTCCAAGCAATGGAGGTCTGGGACCGTGGAATCTTGCGGTGATGTTTGCATTGTCATTATATGGAATACCTAATGAGCAGGGCACCGCTTTTTCTATGGTGATGTGGAGTGCGCAGGCGGCCTGGCTGGTGGTGCTTGGAATTTATAGTGCGGGATATGTAATGCTCACCAAGACGTCAGTGCGCAATAAAGCGTCAGGCTCTGTTTCATAAAAAATGAAGGCGTGGGGCTATCTGAGTTTTATTACACTTCCCGGAGAATCAGGAACATCTTTGTTAAGTTGTTCAATAGTTTTTAATTTCATTCCATATCTTTGTGACACAGAATGAAAAGATTCACCTTCACCTATAGTGACATTCAACACACCTTGGGGTGCCGACTCATGTTTGGGCTCGAGATATACTTCCTGCCAATCCTTCACGATTCCGTTGCGGGAGCGGTCGTTATAGCTCAATAGATTTTTGGGTTTTATATTAAATTCTTTTGCGATAGACTCATAGGTGTCGTTCGGAGCTGCAATTACATAATGTAATCCGCGGAAGCGTCTCACAGGATGTGTGGAGCGCAGCGAACTGAGAATAAAATCTGCCGCATCATCTCTCTCATCGGCATTATGAGAATCATAAGTGTAGAGTGCATATCGCTCTATAATTGTGATGAGTCGGGTGGCATAATTAGGGTCGGTGGCATAACCGCAGCTTTTAAGGCCATTGGCCCATGCCGCGTAGTCGAGAGGGTCAAGAAGAAAAAGGGAGGAATATCGCTTTCGAAGCAGAAACCGGGAATGGTCGAGGAAACTTTCTTCGGGGGTGGCATAGGCGCGGAAACATTCATTGGGGGCATCATCGGATCGGAGAAGAGTGTCGCCGGTCCATTCGTTGTGGCATTTAATGCCGAAATGATTGTTTCCGCGTGTGGCCAGCGTGGAGCGACCGGCGGCACTTTCAAGCAATCCTTGGGCGAGAGTTATGGAGGCCGGAATGCCATATGCCGACTGTTGCTCAATTGCAATCGGAGCGTAAGTTTCAATATATGAGGAATAGGCATCCGCCCTTAAAATGAGTGGGAAAGAAATGGAAAATATAAATAGGAGGCAGATAAATTGGTTTATGTAATGAGTCATGTGTCAAAAATAAGTGATTTTACTGATTATTTTTTACTATCTTTGCAATCTATGCTCTAGGAGACACTGATGGAAATTTTTAACTTTCATAAAAAAGCCGGGTTTCCGCATAATTAACGATATGGTGAAAGTAATTGAAAAAATCAATCCTGACCTTGTTGAGGCAGAACTTACACACGACAAGTTGCTGAGAGAGTCAAACAAAGGAGGCAACCGGATTTATGTGGTTGACGCGTTTAATTCACCCAACACCATGCGTGAGATAGGGCGTTTGCGCGAGATAGCATTTCGTGATGCCGGCGGAGGCACCGGACTTGAGTGTGACATTGATGAATTCGACACAATGGATCCCCCTTGCAGGCAGATGATTGTGTATAATCCGGAAACTCGGGAAATTGTGGGTGGTTATCGTTTCATTCTCGGTGAAGATGTAAAGATTGAAAATGGTGTTCCAAGAATTGCAACATCTCATATGTTCCGTTTTTCCGAACGCTTCATCAATGAGTTTCTTCCCAACACTCTTGAGCTTGGGCGCTCTTTTGTGGTGCTCGACTATCAAAACACAAAGGAATGTCCGAAAAACATCTATGCTCTTGACAACCTTTGGGATGGTCTTGGTGCGCTGACAGTGAAATATCCCCAAATCAAATATCTTTTTGGCAAGGTCACCATGTATCCGAATTATGGTGCTGAATGCCGGGATATGATATTGGGATTCATGCATAAACATTTTCCCGATTACGACAAGCTTGTAGTGCCAATCAGTCCGTTGTCATCGCGGGCCGATTCAGCGGCAGTGCAGGAAATATTGTCGGGAGAAGATTTCAAGGAGGATTACAAGATATTGAATCATTTTATCAGAGAGCACGGAAAAAAGATTCCGCCGCTTGTCAATGCCTACATGGCCTTGTCTCCGACTATGAGGATGTTTGGCACGGCCATCAACACTGAATTCGGTGATGTGGAGGAGAGTGGCATATTCCTTACTATATCGGAGATTTTTCCCGACAAAAAGAAGCGCCACATCGACACCTATCATCAGTAGCGGTCGGCCGATGTTCACGTTTTATGAAACAGACTCTAAAACGTGAACAAAGAGGCCTGATTCTATACGTTGAAACGGAAGTGCATCACATCGCCGTCCTGCACCACATATTCTTTTCCTTCCACTCCCATTTTTCCGGCCTCTTTTACGGCAGCTTCCGATCCGAAGTTCACATAGTCATCATATTTAATCACTTCGGCTCTTATGAATCCTTTTTCGAAGTCTGTGTGAATAATTCCGGCAGCTTTCGGGGCTTTGGTGCCGCGGATAAATGTCCAAGCCCTCACTTCATCGGGTCCGGCGGTGAAATATGTCTGCAGGTCGAGCAGCGCATAAGCGGAGCGTATGAGACGATTCACACCGCTTTCCTCAAGACCGGCAGCCTCCAGAAATTCCCGGCGTTCTTCATATGTCTCAAGTTCGGCTATTTCGCTTTCAGTCTTTGCGGCCACAATCATCAGACCGGCATTTTCGCTTTCAATAGCTTTTCTCACGGCATCTACATATGCATTGCCGTTGACAGCAGAATCTTCATCAACATTGCAGACATACATCACCGGTTTGTTAGTGAGTAGAAACAAGTCGCGGGCGAAGCGCTGCTCTTCCTTCCCTTCAATCTCCACACTGCGTGCCGGCTTTCCCTGTTCGAGAGCAGTCTTATATGCCTGCAACACACCAAGCTGCATCTTTGCAGTTTTGTCAGCGCCCGCCTTTGCCGCCTTTTCCGTTTTTGCAAGGCGACTCTCCACAGTTTCAAGGTCTTTTATCTGAAGCTCATAGTTTATTACCTCCATATCGCGTACGGGGTCGATTGTGGTGTCAACATGAGTGATGTTGTCATCATCGAAGCAACGGAGCACATGCAGAATGGCATCCGTTTCACGGATGTTGGCAAGGAATTTGTTTCCCAATCCTTCACCTTTTGACGCACCCTTCACCAGGCCGGCGATATCCACAATTTCCACGGTTGCGGGCACAACTGATTTGGGTTTGCAGAGTTCAACAAGATGGTTTAGCCGCTCGTCGGGCACAGTGATTACACCCACATTGGGCTCAATTGTGCAGAACGGAAAATTAGCCGACTGGGCTTTGGCATTACTTAAACAATTGAAAAGGGTTGACTTTCCGACATTCGGCAAACCAACAATTCCACATTTCAAAGACATATTCTGAAGCTGTTAGGGTCTGTTTAACGAATTTATAAATGGCGAACGTTTATGTTCGCCATTACAAAATTACTAAATAAAAGTGTTTTTTCCAATAAGTTACCAAGGGGCGCGGTATACCCGGTCATAAACATAAGTCTGCACTCGGCCTCCGGATGTGCGCCATTGCATCCACAATGTGTTGTCGCCATGAGTAAACCAATAGCTCATCGTGCTCGCGCCGCCATATTGATATTGTATGTTTATCTGAAAGTTGGATGCTCCCGTATTGGAATTCTGACACCAATAGCGCAATGATTCCCTTTCATTGTATCCATTTTCGAGGTAATAGTAAGTGCCATAGCCATTACCATTGAAATACATATAGTTGGCATCCGCTGCACTGACATTTTCACTATTATATTGCACGAGAGCCCAATATCCGGTCAGGCGGTTGTCAATATAATCATAACCCTGAGGCGGATTCCACCAGTCATCGTTGTCATCAACACATGAACTCAATCCAAACGTCATCACGCAAAGCAGACATGCGCACAAAGAATGCATGCGGTTAATCCTTCCAACTTTCATATCGGCTCGTTTATTATTATTGTTTATTGTTTATAGTTTATAGTTGCCCCAATTCCTAATTATTAAACCATGATATAAGGTTTTTGGTTTTCAGGGTTCCTTATATATTTTTTTATGGAAATAATCTTTATATCGTTTGAGATTGGTGATTGGTGGAATTTCACAACTGATTTTTTCAGCTTCTTCTTCGCTTATTTCTATCATGGGGAAATTAGGCCACTGGTTGTAAAGCCAGTTATAGTATATTTTATCCCGTTCTATTTTGTCTGTCTCTGTCCATTTTATGTTGTGTTCCATAAGCAGGCGTTGCATCTGTGCGGTCATGTTGTAAACACGCACGGAGCGTCCGGATACAGCCGTATAAAAACGATTGTGTGATATCGTACACAGACCGGAGGTAACAACCGTGAATCCCATCGCCATTATGCCCGTAAGAATTCCCATGGCAGCCATTGCCTGCCAGATGAACTTTGTTGTGGTTTTTCGGGGAATCATACTCAATGAGCCGGCAACTACACATGGAGCGAGCCATAATTGGGCAATATAGCGTGACCACCATGACTGTTCAAATATAAAACAACTTGCGATTATGGCAAAAAATACCCAATAAGTCAGTGCCGGAATTTTCCGATGCCATATAATCAGGGCTGCAACCGACATAATAAGCAGTACCGGCATAAAAATTCCGAATCCTCCTATTCTCATGTCGCACCCGATTCCTGTGTGGGGATTAAAGTATGAAATGAAAAAATTAACAATCCGGTTGTGTCCCCAATATATTTCAGGCGTATTGTGTGTCATTATATCCTCTGCTCCTTCCCCCATAAGCGGGTACAGAGGATGGCCTGCAACAATAATATTGGTTACATATGGATGATACGACAATGCGAGACCTGCAATCAATCCCGCAGCGGATGCAATGAATATTTTTCGAGAAAGGGCATATTTTTTCCGGCACAAACACCATGTCAATATCAGCAAAATCCAGAGTCCTTCAAAGAAGAAGATATTGAATTTAATTGTTATGGCCAGCACAACAGTAGCTCCAAGCATCATGGAAAAAGCTTTGGAATCCGGTTGCGAATATAAAAGATATGAGAATGCGATTGTGAGCAGCAACAGAAGGTAGAGTGGATAATCCGTATAAAAAACAATCGATTGGGTGACCACAACTATATTCGATATTGCCATGAGTGTAAGCAACAAGGCATATCTGTTTCTTTTCTTCTGCGGCCACATCTTTTGCCCATATTTTTTCAGACAAAAATAAATTATGAGTGCAGCAGACATAATGAATACAAGATTCATTCCCTTTCCGCTTTCGATGTGGTTAGTCGACAATGCCGATGCCGCGCAGATTGTTTCCAGTCCCTTTGTGTAATGTGGAGTCCATAATGTGGTTTCCGGCAGAGGATAGGACAAGTCGAAAGGATTCCATCCGGCCATCAACAAGGCTACTATTTCCTGATGATACCAGTTGCCGTCAAATGAACAATCGTCAACAAGACTTGTGAGCGATATGAACAATGTGATGAGCAGCAGGGCGCATGCCCCGGAATCAACCACACTTTTTAAACTGCTTTTGCGAAACATCGCACCGGCAATAATCACAGACAACAGAAAAGATACAGGCGCATGCCATATACTCAATTTCAGACCGCATAAGAATCCAACCGCGCAGATGGAATATGTGCAAAACAGGAAAAGAAACAATATGATTCCTGTCAGAAAATATTTCGGATACTGCATTATCGAATAAATTCTGATAATATGTGCTCAAAATTTTGTGAAGCAGAATGGAAGGAGAGAGGCCACCGAGGGGAAGATTATTATTCTGTTTTTGCCATATAGAATCACCTCGATTCTGCCATAGGCGTTCTCATATTCAAGAAGCGACTGGCGGCATGAGCCGCAGGGGCTGATGGGCTCGGCCTGGAAGCATTCTTCCCATGCGGCTTCGTCATCGTGTCCTTCACGCGTCCAGGCTGCTATTGCTATCTGCTTCATGGCAACTCCCGGATAGAGTGCCGAGGCTTGGAAGCATGCTGTGCGTTCGGCGCATGTGCCTGACGAAAATGCGGCATTTTCCTGATTGCTGCCTCTCACAATTTCACCATTGGCCATTCTTATGGCGGCCCCCACATGAAACTTGGAATAAGGCGCCATGCTCGTGCGGGTCATTTCCCGGGCCAAATCAACCAGCTCCCGGTCGTCATGACTCAGTTCCTCATATTTACACTCACTGACGGTTACACTAATCGTTTTATCCTTCATTATTTGCTGTTTTTTCTTTGCCATTCATTCCACAGAATCATTGGCAGCGTCCCAATGATGTGACGGCATCTTCTGATTTGTTTCTTCGGTTCCACTATAATCCGGTGGATGAATTCCATGTGATTTCTGATCATCCATTCAGGGGCGCGTCTCACATCGGTGTTGCTGTGAAATTTGAATGCTGCCCCCACGGCTATCATGATGCCATGATGGAGATATGGTTTCAGATGCGACATGAAATATTCCTGTTTGGGTGCCCCCAATGCCACCCATATAATTTCGGCACCATCGTTATCCACCATTTCTGCGATTGCCGGATAATCAAACTCCTCCACCGGCAAGAACGGAAGCTCATAAAAGAGCATGTTTTTCACATATGGATTATGCTTCACAAGAGATTCCTTGAGCCCGTCAAGCACATTTTGCTGTGCTCCGAGAAAGGCCATGCGGTATTTGCACATTTTCACGATATCCATGAATATCTGCGAACCCGAATATTGTTTGTATTTGATGCCATGAATCAATCTGATATACACGGGCACATATCCGGAATCGCAAATTGCAAACATTCCATTGTTGATTACATCAAGATATTCCGAATTGCTGTTGGCGGTGGAAAGAATCACACCGTCGGCAACACTTATATAATCGGAACCCGGCAGGGAAAGGCGATAGTTAATATGTTTAAACACCTCATCCTTGTCGAATTCATAATTAATATTGAAATATGATTTAACCATCAGTATGTATCCATATAAGACGGAGTCTGAGATTTCACGAGTTGAAAACTTGCGAAAGTCAGAGAGATAGGTTGAGTTCCAAACTATTGCATTGTGTTATCCGATTTTATAATATGAGAAGCCGTGCTCGGCAAGCTCATCGGAATCATATATATTGCGTCCGTCAATTATTAAGCGTGTTTTCATAAGAGATTCAAGGGCTGCATATGATAGCACACGGAATTCATTCCATTCAGTGACAAGAATAAGCGCGTCGGCATCTTTCACTGCGTCATATTTGTCGTTGGCATAAAGCACTTTATTGCCTACGCGGCGGCGGCATTCATTCATGGCCACAGGATCATAGACTGACACTGTCGCTCCTTTTTCAACAAGCTTGTTGATGATTACCAATGCCGGAGCCTCTCTCATATCATCGGTTTCCGGTTTGAAGGCCAGCCCCCATAGGGCAATTCGCCTGCCTGAGATGTTGCCATCGAAATGTTTCAGCAATTTCTCCACAAGGATGGATTTCTGATGCTCATTAACATCTTCAACCGCTTTCAGCACACGCATTTCATAGCCGTTCTGCTCAGCTGTCTTTATCAAGGCTTTTACATCTTTAGGGAAGCAGGAGCCGCCATAGCCGCATCCCGGGTAAAGGAATTTTTTCCCGATTCTTGTGTCAGAACCTATTCCCTTTCGAACATGATTCACATCCGCACCCACGAGTTCGCACAAGTTTGCGATGTCGTTCATGAATGAAATGCGTGTGGCAAGCATGGAATTTGCTGCGTATTTAATCATTTCTGCAGAGGGAATATCTGTGAATATCATTCTTTCTCCACTCAGCATAAATGGTTTGTAAAGACGTGATATTGTTTTCCTGGCTCTTTCTGAATCTGTGCCTACCACCACACGGTCTGGAAACATGAAATCTTTTATGGCCGCGCCCTCCTTGAGAAATTCCGGATTTGATGCCACATCAAATTCTATATCAACACCGCGCTGACGCAACACCTCCGACACAGTCTCCTTCACCTTGTTGGCAGTGCCCACCGGAACGGTGGATTTAGTGACGAGAATGGTGTATTTCTTGAGATTTTCGGCAAATGTGCGTGCCACTGAAAGAACATATTTGAGGTCGGCCGACCCATCTTCATCAGGCGGTGTGCCCACAGCTGAGAACACCACTTCCACATCATCAAGCACTTCGGCCAGGTCTGTTGTGAAATGCAGGCGCCCTGCTTCCATGTTCTTTTTCACGAGTTCATCAAGTCCGGGCTCGTAGATGGGTATTATTCCCGATTTAATTGATTCAATCTTTTTTGCATCCACATCCACGCATGTCACATTCACACCCATCTCTGCAAAACAGGTGCCTGACACCAGCCCGACATATCCGGTTCCAACTATTGCTATATTCATAACTATTAAATGTCAACCAATTTAAATTTTATGAAACAGACTCTAAAATTTTATGAAACAGACTCTAAGTAACAAGAAAAATAAATGAAGTTATTTTTTCAGCTACTTATCTTGTTACAAATATTTCCAATGGTTTCATATCAGTGTTGGCATCCGAGATGGTATAGATTCCCGATTTCACCAAAGCACCATCGGAGTCACAAAGATTCCAATATGTTTTTCCCTCCTTTGCCATTGGAAGCTCGCAGATTATGGAGCCGGAAGTGGTTCTGACCAACATGCGGCTTGATGTGCCCACATTGTATACGGCAACCACTCCCGAGAAGTCGGCATCCACTTTTGCCGGCATGGCATAGGGGAGAGATGTATCTGCAACATTATCTGTTTGCGGGGCGTCGGGGAAGAATTCGGCAAGGCCATTTTCCGTTGACACGAAAAGCGACTTTGTTTCCGGATTCCATCCCAGGCCATATATATTGTCTGATGGAATTATTGAGTTAGATGTGTTTTGCTGAGCGATAATTTTGCTTCTGTCTGCGCTTATTCCTACAAGTCCGCCACCGAGCAGTCCGAGCCATAACCGGCCATATTCATCAAAGCAGGCGTCTACAACTGTTGCAGAGGGGCAGACAGGGGTGCTGTTGCCATATTCATCTGTAATGCACAGTCTGTCTACACGAATCTGGTTGTTGCTCACCGGATTGTTGGGATTAAGCAGATACGGCCCCGTTTCTGTACACATCACCACATCGCCGGTCACAGGGTCTTCCACGAATGCATCTAGATATAAGAAGCTCAATAAAGCTCCCTTCTCATTCACAAAGCGTGTCGCTATCTCCACATTATCGTCAGAGTTGTCGGCAATTGTGCCTTTATGGTCATAGATGGCCACGGAATAATTACCTTTTATGAAAGAAATGAGTTTGTTTTTGTTGTTGGGATGTTTCAACACTATTGCGTATGGTGAAAGAGGCGTTGAAGCTCCGACGGGCAATGACATTGTAATCCATTCACCGGCCTTTTGAACATCGCATGATTCGAGCGCGGCCTTTCGGGCTTCGGGTGTCCAGCACCAGAAAGAGATGTGATCTGTCATGGAGTCATCCTGATTCCATGCATTGTCTGTCATCACCCAGATATTATTGTCGGCATCTGCACCGGCTAAATATGCCCCGGTGTAAGAATTCCATGTTTGCGCGGGGAATGTCACCTTTTTCGGCATGCCGGAAAAAGGTGAGCTGGTGTGACTTATAAATAGTAACGGCATTTTTTTTGTATCTGCCAGATTCATTGCAACAGCACCGTCCCATAATGAAGCCGTATAAATATAGTCGGGATAAAGAGGGTCTACCAGCAATCCCTGCGGATCGCACGCAGGGAAGCGGTTTCTATACTTAGTGTAGGTAGGCGTGTAGAAAGGATCATCAGTCATCAGCGACGGCGGATTATAATAATATGACAGATCTGTCCATTTGCCGTTGCGATATGTTGCCGGGAAGGGTGCCGTTATTATACTCGATGTTCTGTTTTTCAAATCCGGTCCCTGATTCAATGCTATGAAACCTACAGTGGGAGAATAATCGAATTTCATGGATCCGGCAGCAAACACTGCCTCAGGCACAAGAGACTCCGTAAGATCTTTCCATGCGCCGTTTTCAATTCTTGACTGCACCATTGCGCTGTCATTCCATCTCCAAAAACTTTCGAAATCACCGGTGGCCGAATATCTTGTGCCGGCGGGGAGGGTAACAATTGTGATTACGGGGTCAGACTCCTCATTTTCGGGAAATTTCAGGAATCTTGCTTTTGTTTCCGAATGAAGCAAATATCCATTTATGGTAGGAATTACTGTGGATTCCAACGGAGTGGTTGACACTTGTGACTGAAGAAGAAGCGTGTTTGTTTCAAGATTTGCAGATGACATTGTCCAATTGTCACCGCTTTTTTTCACAATTTTAAGAAAAGAGGTGTAGTCTTTGCTGCCGTTTTTCTTTGCTGTGATGAATGCAAAACTGTTTTTGCCGAGCGGCATGACTGATCCAGGCTGCGGCTCATAATCGAGTGAGAAATCAGTTATCTCCGCAAAGTTTGACAATATGCCCGGATTCGCCTCTTTGTCGGCCTGATACAATTTGTTGCCGAATGATGCGATAATTTTGTCGCCCACGGTTGTGATAAATGCCATGTTCTCCAATCCGTCTTTAAACGATTTGACGCTGAAGGAATTGCCATCAATGCGAAGAAAGCCGCTTTTGGTGCATATCCATGCATCGGGCGAATCTATATCGAAATTGATGGTCTGAATGTCGTGCGCACCGGGAACTTTTCTGCCCTTCAGCACATCAATTGTTTTCACATTGAAATTTTTATCAACAAAATCCACCACTCCGTCTTCATATCCCACCACAAGGTATTTATACATGGGATTATAATTCACAGTCATGATATTCCTGCCCGACAGGTTTGCGAGCTGCTTTATATCGCGGATTCCGCGGTCGGGATTGGAGGCGTCGTAATAAAAAAGGGCGCCGGTGGCTGTTTCATAATAATGATCATAGCCACCATTGTTGAAAAAATTCTGGTGAACAAAGAGGAAGAAGCCATTGTCGGTGGCCATTACACGCCTCGGAGTGCGCGAAAAAGTTGAATGTAATTTCCACGATCCGGCCGGTTGGGCATATATCGCAGGTGCAACACCCAACAGACATAAAAGCATAACAATTATCGTGTTTCGTAGCGTTCTGGAATTCATTGTTGAAGAAGTTTTATGAAACAGGCTCTTAAGTCATATAAAAACAAATAATCCTGTATATAGCAATTAAACCATTTTGAAGGGAAAAGAATCAGGCATACCAATTCGTAACCAAATAACGCGACATATTATGTGTATAGTATTTAAAAATGCTTAAAATTGCAAATTTTCACGAATCCACCGCCCATGGGAATCTTATTAGAAACTGCCCCTCGGGGTATATAGAATAATCGGGTAT
Organism: Candidatus Amulumruptor caecigallinarius; assembly: GCA_023665575.1. Classification (GTDB taxonomy): domain Bacteria; phylum Bacteroidota; class Bacteroidia; order Bacteroidales; family Muribaculaceae; genus Lepagella. The sequence goes on from JAMPDQ010000012.1 coordinate 15,009, forward strand.
GATTGAAGGATTGCGGCGGGTCACTACTATTACGGCAGTGCGTATTTCCGGAATTATGCCGAAATCGGGTGTGATGGCATTATTGAGCGATATAGCCACATCAAGCAGTGTGCCACCACTGTCCACCGCGTCATCCACAATCAGTATCCGCCGGGATTTTCCCGTGCGCATCAATGAAATCAGTTCTGCGGGAATTTCAACGGGATTGAATTTATATTTGTTGAATTTGCCGGCAAGTGCATAGAATTTGCTTTCGGCTATTCTCAGAAGATTGCATATGCCACGCGGCATCATGCTTATAAGGGATTTTAAATTTCCTTTTTTAAGAGATGAGCCTTTTCTCCGGCGTTTCACAGAGAAGTGCGCCGGAATTTCTTTGCCGTTGTGCGCAATATTCCGGATAACAGCCTCGGCTACATAGTCTCCTCCGGCAGCTATCGACACGATTGTGTCAAAATTGTAGCCATCGGCTGTAACCATTTTTTGAAGCTCCGAGCATTTGTCGGCAAACATATTTTCGCACAATGTCAAAACTTTCATCATTTCGCTGCTCTTTGGGAAAATATGATTTTACCTTCTTCGGCCTTAATGCGTGTGTACGCTCCCTCTATCAGCGGAACATTGTCGGGAGTGTGACCCACCGGAAATGACAATATCATCGGCACAATGTCCGAGAGTTGCCGGCGAATCATGGCATACATGCTGTCATAATTTCTGTCGGCCTTGTAATCTGTGAAACTCCCCACAATTAGCGCCTTGATATTTTGCAGTTTTCCTGAAAGCGTCATTCTGACAAGCATTCTTTCCACAGCATAGATTGCCTCGGAAATATCCTCTATAAAGAGAATAAGGGGTGTGGTTTCGCTATTGCGCAGGAAGTCGAAGGGGGTGTCGGCGAGTCCATTCATCACTGCGAGATTTCCACCAACCAATACACCCTCAATCGTGGGGAATGATTCGCGCTGATGTTGCGGGGGCAGGGAGAGTTCCACTCCCGCAGGCCGGAGCGGAGAGGCCACCGGAATTTCAAATGTTTGTGCGCCGCCATCTTCCCAGGAGTGCAGCAGGTTGTAAAGCATGCGGGAGCAATAGTGGCCGGGAGCCTCAAGTGTGAGATGTTTTGCCATTGGCGCGTGTATGGAGGGCACACCGGCGCGATACATCATGGCATGGAGTGCGGTCACATCTGAAAAGCCGATTACGGGTTTCGGATTGCAACGGATAAAATCGAGGCTGATTTTGTCAATCAGATGGTTGCATCCATATCCTCCGCGTGCGCATAATATGGCATCTGTTTCGGGGTCGGCAAAGGCAGCAATCAAATCCTGGAGGCGTCCTTCCGGGCTTGAGGCGTAAGAGCCGCAGGCCGGACCTTTGGCGTGAGGCATTATTTTGACGCCGAAACCCTCTTCCGTGAGTCGGCGTGCCGCCCCGTCGATATATTCCTCTCTGACTTGTGTGGCCGGTGATATGATTGCTATATTCATCTCAAAATGACATTACATTTATGCCGGCATCTCTCACTTTGCCTGCAATCTTCATCAGTTCCTCATGGCTCACTTTTTGAAGATGTTCCTCCGGAGTGGCACGGTCGATGCTGTAGAGCATCACCTCGCGTGGTTTGATTTCCTTATAAGCGGCAATCAGAGCGTCTGTTTCTTCGGGCGTGGTGTTGTCAATGCCAACTCCATTGTGTTCGCCGCGGAGCATCATTGTCTGGATGATTGCTTGCCCTTCAAACTGCTTCAGGGCTTCCACCACTTTTTTCACAGAGAACCCCGGAGAATTTGGCCTGTCAATCAGTTGCATAGTGGATTCTATGGCTGAATCGAGTTTTAGGATATTGTTGTCAACGCGTTTGAGTGCCGAAACAACTTGAGGATCAAAAATTCTTGTGGAATTTGATAGCACTGATATTTTTGCTTCCGGATAATATTTATTGCGCAGTCTGATCACTTCATCCACCACACGGGGGAATTCAGGGTGAAGCGTAGGCTCGCCGTTTCCCGAGAAGGTGATGACATCAAGAGGCTCATTTTTTGATTTCATGTCAGAAAGTTTCTTCTCCAGATCTTGCACAACGCTTTGCACGGAAGGGATACCGGCTTTTCCCGGACCCTGCGCATTATATCCGGCTTCGCAATATAGACAGTCGAACGAGCATATTTTGCCATCGGCCGGCATTAGATTCACTCCCAGCGACACCCCGAGGCGTCTGCTGTGAATTGGGCCGAAGATTGTTGAATGAAAAATAACTGTATTCATGATTCAATATTAATGCCACTTACATGTTGCTAACTTTGTTTTCCTGTGAGCAGAGATTGCAGGTCGTGCAGTGTCGACAGCGACTGCATCGGTGTGAGGTTGTTGATGTCGAGAGTGAGGAGCCGGTCGCGGATTTGGCTCAGCAGCGGATCATCAAGCTGAAACAGCGAGAGCTGATAGCCATCGCGCTTGCGGGCAATGTCCGACACATCGGCTTTTCCCTCGCCGCTCGTTTCAAGCCGCTCAAGCACTTGGTTGGCTCTCCGCACAATGGAGGGTGGCATGCCGGCAAGTTTGGCCACATGGATTCCGAAACTGTGTTCGGCCCCCCCTTTTTCAAGTTTGCGGGTGAACACCACTTTGCCGTTGATTTCTTTCACCGACACATTGTAATTCACAATACGCTTGAAAGTGTTTTCCATTTCATTGAGTTCATGATAGTGTGTGGCGAAGAGTGTTTTGGGATGAGTGTCGGGATTTTCATGAATGTGTTCCACAATTGCCCATGCTATGGAGATGCCGTCATAAGTGGATGTGCCGCGGCCAAGTTCGTCGAAAAGTATGAGCGAGCGGCGGCTCATGTTGTTGAGAATTGAGGCGGCCTCATTCATTTCCACCATGAAAGTTGATTCGCCGGAGGAGATGTTGTCGGAAGCTCCCACGCGGGTGAATATTTTGTCAACAAATCCGATGCCGGCGCTATTGGCCGGCACAAAGGAGCCAATCTGAGCCATGAGAGTGATAAGGGCGGTTTGACGCAGCAGGGCGGATTTACCACTCATGTTGGGACCGGTTATCATCATGATTTGGGTTTTGTCGCAGTCGAGTTTCACGCTGTTGGCTATATAAGGCTCTCCGGCCGGGAGACGGCGTTCTATCACGGGGTGTCTTCCCTCTTCGATAGATATTTTGAGAGAGTCGTTCACTTCGGGGCGCACATAGCGGTAGCGTTCGGCGACAGTGGCGAGCGAAAGCAGGCAATCGATATGCTCCACAATGTGATTGTGTCGCTGCATGTCGGGAATCAGATGGGTGAGTGCGCGGGTGAGCTCTTCAAAAATATGGTTTTCAATTGCCTCTATTTTCTGCTGTGCGCCTGTGATTTTCTCTTCATATTCCTTAAGCTCGGGAGTGATGTAGCGCTCTGCCTGGGTGAGTGTTTGGCGGCGAATCCAGGCTGCGGGCACCTTGTGTTTGTGAGTGTTTCTCACCTCGATGTAATAGCCGAACACATTGTTGAACGAGATTTTCAGAGAGGGAATGCCGGTGGCTTCCGATTCGCGGGCCTGAATTTCCTTGAGTGCCTGGTGCCCGTTGTCGCGCAGTGAGCGGAGGCTGTCGAGTTCGGCATCCACGCCGTCGGCGATAAATCCGCCGGCTGATGCTCTTGCGGGGGCATCGGAGCGCATTGTGTCAGCGATAGAGCGCACGGCATTCCTGCAGTCGGGGATTCCGGCTGCCATCTCTTTCAGAATAGGTGAGTCGGAACAGGCGAGAGCGTTGACCAGTGCGCCGGATGCATTGAGGGCTGTTCCGAGGGCCACGCAGTCGCGCGGGCCGAGGCGTCCGGCGCCAACTTTGGTGATAAGCCGCTCGAGGTCTCCAATGTGTGAGAGAGCTTCGTGCACACGTTCGCGGGTGACCGGGTCGCGAAAGAAATATTCCACGATATCGAGGCGGCGATTGATTTTGTCAATGTCAACGAGAGGGAAGAGGATCCACTGGCGCAAACGGCGCGAACCCATTGGGGTGCATGTCTTGTCAAGCACGTCAAGAAGCGACATGCCATCGCGCGACACTGCATTCACAAGCTCCAGATTTCTCACCGTGAAAGGGTCGAGAGCCACATATTTTGTGGAATCTATTCTGCCCAAAGTGGTTATGTGTGCCAGATTGCTGTGATGAGTGATGTCAAGATAATGCAGGATGGCTCCGGCGGCGATTGTGGCCTCCGGCATGCCGTCTATGCCGAAGCCTTTAAGGCTGATTGTGCCGAAATGCTCCGACAGCCTTGACTGTGCCGACTCCGGGGTGAAAATCCAGTCGTCAAGATCGTAGGAGGCACATTTGTGGGAAATATTGTCGGCTACCCATTGTCGCATTCCTGTCATGCGCAGCAATTCGCGCGGCGCGATGTTGGAAATGAGTTTGTCGATATCCGGAGTGTTGGCCCGGGTGCAGAGAAATTCTCCGGTAGAAATGTCGAGGAATGCCACGCCAGTGAAATTTTTCCCCGGGTGGATTGCGGCCAGGAAATTGTTTTCGCGCGAGCAAAGAGAGTTGTCATTTAGGTTTACGCCGGGAGTGACAAGCTCTGTTATGCCGCGCTTCACAAGCTTTTTGGTGAGCTTCGGATCTTCGAGCTGTTCGCAGATAGCCACGCGTTTTCCGGCTCTTACGAGCTTTGGCAGATATGTGTCGAGGGCATGGTGGGGGAATCCGGCAAGCTCCACAAACGCAGCCTTTCCGTTGGCGCGGCGTGTAAGCGTTATGCCCAGAATCTCACTTGCCGTCACGGCATCTTCGGAGAATGTCTCATAGAAGTCGCCCACCCGGAAGAGGAGGATTGCATCGGGATGTTTTTTCTTCATCTCGGCATATTGCGACATAAGCGGCGTTTCAGCTATCTTGGCCATAATCAATGCGAAATTTCATAATCAATGAGTGAACACGGAGAGCATCCAGATTGACATCCCCACATAAATCAACAGTCCCACCACATCATTGGTGATTTGAATGAAGGGGCCGGTGGCGAGTGCCGGGTTGATATGCAGTTTTTCGAGTGTGAGGGGCACGAGTGTGCCGAAGACTGTAGCGAAAATCACCACACAGAAAAGCGAAAGAGTCACAGCCAAAACCAGAGCGTAGTCGCCCGGTTCTGTAAGTAATATATATGCGAACACCACTCCGGAAATCACAATGGCATTGAGCAGGGCTATGCGCACGCCGCGCCATATCTGATGCCAGAAGTCGGTGAGTTCGAGGCGACCGTTGGCGAGTCCCTGCACCACAATTGCGGAGGCCTGCACGCCGACATTTCCGCCGGTGCCCCCAATCAGGGGGATAAAAAACGCAAGTGCGGTGACAGCCTGCAGCTGGTTTTCAAATCCCCCTAATATCAGAGAATTCACGAGCCCCCCTATAATACCGATCAGCAGCCATGGCAAGCGGGCCTTTGTCTGGGCGAATATGGAGTCGTCTGCATCAATGTCGGATGAGATACCTGAAGCGAGCTGGTAATCACGTTCCGACTGTTCGCGCACCTGATCCATTACGTCGTCAACCGTAATCTGGCCTACAAGGCGTCCGATGCTGTCAATCACAGGCATTGCCACAAGGTCATATTTTTCAAAGTCGATTGCCACCTCCTCGATCGGGGTGTCGGCTTTCACCGACACGGCATCCGTCTCCATCACATGCTTGATTTTCGACACCGACGGGTGAGTGATCATCTTTTTCAGAGGCAGCACACCCTTGAGCCGGTTTTCGTCGTCGACAACATATACATAATAGATGTCATCAAGGTCTTCAGCCTGATGGCGCATTTCGCGCAGGCAATCGGGCATGGAAAGGTTTTCATTCACAGAAATCAGCTCTGTGCCCATGAGTCCGCCGGCGGTGTCTTCATCATATTGCAGAAGATCCACAATGTCGCCGGCTTGCTCCACATCCTCGATGTTTTGGATCACCTCCTCGCGGTCTTCTTCGTCAAGTTCCTGAATAAGGTCAACGGCATCGTCGGTGTCGAGCAAGTCGATGAAGTGTCCGATTTGTTCGTGATTCATACCTTCGAGGAGCTTTTTGCGGTCTTCCTCATCAAGCTCCATGAGCACATCGGCTTTCATCTCCTTGTCGGGGATAAGGTCGAAGAAGAATTCTGCCTGGCGCAGGTTAAGCTCCTGGAAGAGTTCGGCGATGTCGGCCGGGTGCATGTGCTCTATATCGGAGATAATAGCCTGTTTGTCGCCGCTTTCGATGCTCGCCACAATGCGGTCGATATCTTCGTGGGTGAGTTCTTTCATTAAAGTCAGTATTTGAATGAGGAGCCGCCGAGGAATTCGCGCAGAAGAGATGTGGAGGGCACTTGCTCGGCCGGCACCGCGCGGAAAATTTTAAGGAATCGCATGAGCCGGTAGGCCATGGTGTATTCAGGCGAAGTGTGCGGCACATTTTCGAGAAGAGGCAGGAGGAAAGGTTTCATCACCGCCAGTTCAAACAAAAGGGAAGAATTAAAGGTGGCATCGGCGTTTTCCTGGAAAGGAAAAATCCATTTCTCTTCACCGGCTCTTACGCTCGGCCAGCGTCTGATGGTTTCGGCCGGAGAGGTGTGCCGGTATTTGAAGTCGCGGATAATGCGTCGCAACAGCCTGTTGTCGGAGGTGGAAATCCAGTTGTGGGCATCGATATGGAGTGTGGTCAAGGCCGAAACATAGATTTTGAACAGCGAATCTGAATCCACACCCGAGGTCAATTCAGGATTTAAGCCGTGAATGCCCTCTATAATCAGCACATCGTTTTTGCCCAGGCGCATGGGGCGCTCGCGTTCAATCCGCTTCCCGAATTCAAAGCTGTAGGTTGGGATGTTGACGGTTTCGCCGGCGATGAGTTTGTTGAGGTCTGAATTGAAGCGATAAAGGTCGAGTGCATGCAGGTTTTCATAATCATAATCGCCCGAAGCATCGCGCGGGGTTTTTTCGCGATCCACAAAATAGTCGTCGAGCGAAATCACTTTCGGCACAATCAGGTTTGTCATCAGCTGGATTGCCAAACGCTTGGAGGTGGTGGTTTTTCCTGACGATGAGGGCCCGGCAATGAGGATGATTTTGGCATTCCCGACATTGTGGCGTTCGAGTATTTCATCCGAAATGCGTGAGATTTTCTTATCGTGGAGAGCTTCTGCCACATTGATAAGGCGGCCGGATTCCCCCTTGTCGATTGCCTTGTTGAGCTTGCCGACATTGTCGATTCCGACAATATAGTTGAATTTGAGATTGTCGGTGAATGCCTTGAACATTTTCTGCTGCACCACCGGAGTTGCCGGCATAGCGGAATTTTCCGCATCCGGACCAAGCAGGAGCATTCCGTCGTTCCATTTCACGAGGTTGAACACCGTAATTAGTCCGGTGGAGGGAGCCAATGGTCCGGAATAGCTGTCGGCTACGCCCTTAAGAGTGTAATAGGGTGTGTAGAAGTCGGGGATGGTCTCAATCAGTTCCACCCTTTGGTCAAGATGCTGACTTTGGAAAATCCGCATCACCTCGGAGGTTCTTTCCTCATGATGGCGCAAGGGGATGTCAGCTTCGGAAAGGCGTCTCATTTCTGCAAGAATTGTGTCAACGAGCTCTGCGGAAGGCTCCACTTGTTCGCCTGAGGCATTGAACAGACGGCAGAAATATCCTCTTGAAATGGAATGTTCGATTCGGAAATTGAGCGACTCGTCGGTGGCTACAACCGCGCAATAAGCCATCATGCAGAGTGAGCGGATATACACATGTTGCCCCGGGGGTGTGGAGGCATCGATAAATTCTATATCCTTCGGCGCAAAGATGGGAAAACCGAGATGTTCGGTTTTGTTGTTTACGAGCGCGCATATTGGTGAGAACCCGAGATTGAGTTCGGGAATTTTAGACAGTTCCAGCAACGTAGTGCCCCCTTCCACCTCAAAGTGGCGGCCGGCATTTCTGCAAAATATTCTGATAAATTTACTCATCTATAATCCTCATATTTGTATGAGACAGACTTCAAGTGGCAAACCTGTAAATCGGCATGGCACTTCCGAACCTCAAAAATAACAAAAAAACCGCAAAGATATTAAATCAGTCTGCCTCTTATTAAAAAAATAATTATATTTGTGGATAAAACAACATGCAGAAATGATTTTTCTGTGACACAACATTCGGAATATATGGCAACTATTTCAGAAATCTCAAACAAGGTGTTCGATCGCAGCGTGGCCGATTATCATGTCAGCAACCATGTTGATGCGGCAGAAGTAAATCCCTATGATGCAGACTCTTTCGAGAGTATTCTCTATTCAAAGAATTGGGTTGATGCAGTGCAGTGGCATCTTGAAGATATAATTCGCGACCCGGATATTGACCCTGTGGAGGCTCTTGCGCTTAAACGCAGAATTGACAAATCCAACCAGGTGCGCACAGACATGGTGGAAGATATCGATTCCTGGATGCGCGACAAATATAAGGAAGTGGAGGTAAGGCCGGATGCCACCATAAATACCGAGAGCCCCGCCTGGGCGCTCGACCGTCTATCTATTCTGGCGCTTAAAATCTGGCATATGCGCGAACAAGTGGAACGCAATGATGCCGATGCAGAGCATATCGCAAAGTGTCAGGCAAAGCTCGATGTGCTTTTGGAGCAACGCAAAGACCTCTCTTCTGCAATCGACAGTCTGGTGGATGATATTGCGGCCGGACGCAAATACATGAAGGTATACAGGCAGATGAAGATGTATAACGACCCTGCCACCAATCCCATTCTCTATGCCAAAAAATAGGGAGCGGCGCGCGGTGCTTATATCTCGATTTTCCGCTCTCGGTGATGTCGCCATGACATTGCCCACTGTCTATGATGCCTGCGCGGCCAATCCGGACACACAATTTTATTTTCTGACGCGTCATCATCCGGCCCGGGTGTTCATCAACCGTCCCGACAATCTGACAATGGCGACCGTCAACCTTGACAACTATAAAGGAATTCCGGGTCTGTGGCGGCTCGCAAAAGCGCTCAGAAAGCGTTATGGAATCACTGATTATGTGGATCTCCATGATGTGTTGCGCACAAAAGTGCTCCGGCTGTTCATGCAGATTGCCGGAGTGCGCACTAACCGCATCCGCAAGGGAAGACGAGCCAAAAAGCAGCTGACGAGAAGAAATCAGAAAGTGCTCGTGCAGCTCAAACCCACTGTCGACAGATATAAGGAGGTGTTTTATGCCGCCGGCATCCCGCTGGCTAATGATTTTCGCAGCCTTTATGGTAATGGAAAGGGCGACCCGAATGAGTTTGCCGCTGTGACGTCTCCCAAGCGTCCGGGCGAAAAATGGCTCGCCGTGGCTCCCTTCGCAAAACATAAGGGCAAGATTTATCCCTTCGAAAATATGGAGCGGGTGATTGCCCATTTCGACCATACCGGAGAGTATAAGATTTTTATATTCGGATTCGGAAAAGAGGAAACGGAGTTGATTGGCATGCTGGAGAAGAGATATGCCCATGTAGTGAATATGGCCCGGGCCAATATCGGCATTCCGGCAGAGTTGTCGTTGCTTAGCCATTGTGACACAATGCTTTCAATGGATTCGGCCAATATGCATCTGGCCTCGCTTGTGGCATTGCGCACGGTGAGTGTGTGGGGAGCAACACATCCTTATACGGGATTCCTTGGCTGGCAACAGCGCACACGCGATGTGGTGCAACTTGATATGACATGCCGTCCTTGTTCCGTATTCGGTGACAAGCCCTGCTTCCGTGGCGATTATCATTGTCTTAACGGCATCACACCAATGATGATTATCAACAAAATAGAAAAACAAAGCTTCTGAATCCGAAGAGTCAGAAGCTTTGTTTGGTTTATGGATTATTCCGATTCGGAAAATTCCATCAAATATGCCTTGATGAAATCATCAATTTCTCCATCCATCACGCCATTTACATCCGACGTCTGATAGTTTGTGCGATGGTCTTTCACACGGCGGTCGTCAAACACGTAGCTGCGAATCTGCGAGCCCCACTCTATCTTTTTCTTTCCGGCTTCCACCTTTGCCTGCTCCTCCATTCGATGCTGCAATTCTTTCTCATACAGTATGGATTTGAGCTGGCGCATCGCGTTCTCCTTATTCTTGGGTTGGTCGCGCGTTTCGGTGTTTTCAATCAGAATCTCCTCCTCTTCTCCGGTGTAGGGGTCCTTAAACTGATAGCGCAAGCGCACACCCGATTCCACTTTGTTTACATTCTGGCCGCCGGCTCCACCGGATCGGAAAGTGTCCCACGACACTCTTGCGGTTTCCACTTGAATATCGATGGTGTCGTCAACCAGCGGAGTGACAAACACGGATGCGAACGAAGTCATGCGTTTCCCCTGTGCGTTGTATGGGCTCACTCTCACAAGCCGGTGCACCCCGTTTTCGCTTTTCAGGAATCCGTATGCATAATCACCTTCGATGTTTATGGTGACAGATTTTATGCCGGCTTCATCTCCATCGAGCAGCTGTGCGATAGAAGTCTTGTAGCCGTGTCGCTCTGCATAGCGCAGATAGAGCCTCATCAGCATCGAGGCCCAGTCCTGGCTCTCGGTGCCGCCTGCTCCGGAATTGATTTTCAGCACAACTCCGAGTTTGTCTTCTTCGCGTCGCAGCATATTGCGCAATTCAAGATTCTCGACATCCTTCACTAGAGTGGAATATTGTGTTTCAATATCCTCCTCGGTCACGAGTCCTTCCTTTATAAAATCCATTGCAAGCTCGAGCTCGCCGAGCTGCTTCTCTATGTTGGTGTAGGAATCAATCCAGAAATGAATTCCTTTAATTTTGCGCATCTGTGCCTCCGCCTTCTCCCGGTCGTCCCAAAAGTCGGCCACATGTGTGCGCAACTCCTCCTCTTCCACCTCAATCTTCTTTGAGTCAATGTCAAGATATCTTTTGAGGTCGGCAATACGCGTTTCTATGCCTTTGAGTTGTTCGGCTGTTATCATTGAGTTGATGAGTTGATGAGTTGATGAGTTTTTGCAAAATTAGCAAAAAAATCATAAGTAGCTAAGAAAAATAAATGAGCAGTCTCTAAGGCTGCATAACTATGCGAGCGGATAGCTGTCGGAATACATTTTTTCTATCTTGTCAGCATAATTGCGCGCCACAACAGGGCGTCTCACTTTCATTGTGTTGGTGACTTCTCCATTCATTATTGAAAAATGGTTGGGAAGCAATGTGATGCGCTTTATCTTCTCGAAGTCGGCAATGTCGCGCTGATATTCGTTGATATGATCCATTATAAATTTTATCGTCACCGGGTTGTCCATCAGGGCATCTGTGTCGGAAGCATCCACATTGTTGTTGTCTGCCCATTTGCGAAGTTGCGAAAGGTTGGGCACAACCAATGCCGACACGAATTTCCGCCGGTCGCCAATCACAGCCACTTCATCGATATATTTGCATTCGGCGAGCCGCGCCTCCATCATTTGAGGCGCTATATATTTTCCGTTGGATGTTTTGAACAGGTCTTTCACGCGTTCGGTAAGCACCAGTGCGCCCGAAGGAGTGAAATGACCGGCATCGCCGGTGCGGAAATAGCCGTCGTCGGTAAAGGCTTTTGCGTTAGCTTCCGGATTGTTGTAGTAGCCGGGGGTCACCGTAGGCCCTTTCACAAGAATTTCACCATTGGTGTCAATCTTCACTTTGAGCCCCGGCAATGGAATGCCCACGGTACCGATTTCATATCCTATTTCCGGGAAGCAGGACACGGTGGCGGTGGTTTCGCTGAGTCCGTAGCCTATTATTATATCGATGCCGACAGAGCGGAAGAATTCGCAGATGCTGTCGCTCAATGGAGCGCCGGCGGTTGGAAAGAAATTGGGATCGGGGATGCCGATTGCATTTTTCAGCTTGCTGAACACTCTCTTGTTCCAGAATTCATATTCTTTCTCAAGTAGCCAGGGCACATTCTTGCCGAGACGGCGGTAAAACAGATTCCGCTTTTTTCCCACATGGATGGCGTGATTCACCATCATGCGCGACAACGGCGGCATGGCTGCAATCTTTTCGCGCACTCCGGCATATACCTTTTCCCAGAAGCGAGGCACTGCACACATCAGGTTTGGATGCACATCATGTATCGTGTCGGCAATCAGTCTCGGGTCATAGTTCACGGCAATGGTAATGCCGCGGTTTATGCAGAAATAACACCATGCTTTCTCCAATATGTGCGACATCGGCAGAAACGACATGGAGATGTCATCGTTGTTGATGCCGTGAAGCATCTTGAGATGTGCCTCGATTGCATAGTCATAGTTGGCGTGTGAAATCACCACACCCTTGGGCTCACCGGTGGTGCCGGAGGTGTAGATAAGGGTGGCTGTGTCATCGGGCAGACCTCTTTCGGAGCGTGACTTCACAATCTCCCCGATTGAGCTGTCGGCTTCCATGCCCAGTCTTATAAAATCATCCCAAAAGATTGTTACGGTGTCATCATCAAAAAGCCTGATTCCATCGTTTTTGAACACAATGATTTTTTTTATCCCGGGATTCTTTTTCCAATGATTGTAGGCAAGCGGATACTGGTGTTTGTCGCCTATGAAAACAACTGTTGCCCCACCGTTTTCAACAATGTAGTCAAACTGTTGCTGCACACTGCTTGCGTATATCGGAATCACCGCGATGCGGTTGCGAAAGGCTCCGAACTCTGTGATCAGAATTTGCGGGGTGTTGGGCGAACAAATTGCTATTGTGTCTTTTTCCGGAAGGCCGAGGGTGGCGAGCGCTTTGGCGGCCACATCTGTCTGCACTGCGAATTCCTTCCATGATGTGGAGAGCCATTCGCCATCTTTGCGCCAGCAGAATCGGTAAGCTTCGCGGTCGCCTGAATTCCGGGCATTCTTTTCTATAATATTTACCAGTCTGTTTCCCATCTCAGTCTTTATGCATGTAGCACAATGTTTTTCAGATTCACAGAGTTAAATTTTTTATGGAGCCTTAATCTGTTCGTATACTTAATAACAATTGTCATCGTGTAATTCCCTTGTCGAGCATTCTGTGTTTTATCATCATCCTGACGGATGTGGGGGCTATTCCCACGATTGCAATGGCAATGCGGTTGATAAATCCGTTAATATATTGCATTTTCCCATTCAGAAGATGTTTGATTGCCTTGCGGGTGAATTTTTCAGGTGTCTGCACAGCTCCTATTGCAACAGCAATCTTCATCAGCTTGTCTGATATTCCGAAAAGGTTTGTGGCTATGCCTCCCGGACATGCCGCCATGACATGCACACCGTAATCGCGCATCTCATAATGCAATGCGCGCGTGAACACCCTTATGTATGCCTTTGTGGCCGAATACATAGCAATTCCCGGCATTGGTGTCCAGCATGACAGCGACGACATGTTGAGGATATAGCCTCCTCCCTGATGCTTGAATCTTGCCGCAAACGCCTTGGAAAGTTCTGTCACCGAGCGCACATGCAAATCTATGAAGCATTCAATCTTGCGGTCGGGGGTGTCAAGAAGATTGCTGAAAGAAAAAATTCCGGCGTTGTTAATCAGAATCGATGGCTTCACCGCCACCATGTCGGCAAGCCGCGTGATTTCATCAACAGCGTTCCGGTTGGTCAGGTCGCATACGAGAGGTGAGGCCTCAACGCCATATTCCGAGGTGATGTTGCGTGCACATTCATATAGCTCTCGCTCCTGGTTGCTCACCATAATCAGGTTGTAGCCCAGGTCGGCGAGGGTTTTGCAGAAGCAGAGTCCTATGCCGCTGCTTGCACCGGTGACAATGGCGCATCTGCGCTCTTTTTCCATTTTATTTTCTGACACTGTTTCTGAGCTTGATTTCATTTATTTCCTTCAGTATTTTCGGAGGCAGGTCTTTGCAGTGTTTGTGACAAGCCATTTCCAGCGAATACATTTTTGCAATGCAATAGTTTACATGGTCGCATCCGCAGCGATGGTTGCCGGAGCTTTCGCGCATGCGGTTCACAAAGTCGGGTTCATTGAGCAGTGCGCGTCCCATCTGCACAAACTGGAAATCGTTGGCAAGCACCTTTTCCGCCCCGTCCCTGTCAATAACGCCGCCTACATAAATCAGAGGGAGTTTCAGCTCACTGCGGAATTTCTTTGCATCTTCAAGAAAATACAGCGGTTCGAACGGCACTTTCGGTATCATATATTTCCCGGCCATGCGCACGCAATATTTCATCCACCATGGTTTCATGTAATGAGTCAGTGAATAAACCGGCATTTCCCCCCTCATCACATACATCGGGGCTTTGCTGACAAATCCTCCCGACAGCACAATGGCGTGTGCTCCGGCGCGCTCTATTTCTCGGGCCACCGTCAGACAGTCGTCAATTTCAAGGCCTCCTTTGAAGCCGTCGCGCATATTGGTTTTGACAATCACTCCCATGTCGCCGCCGGCTGCGCGGAGCACCTCGTCAAGACACATGCGCATAAATGTCATGCGGTTTTGCAGCGGGCCGCCGAATTCATCGTGGCGATGGTTGGTGTAGGGAGAAAGAAATTGCGAGATGAGATATCCGTGGCCGGCATGCACCTCCACGCAGTCGAATCCGGCATCACGGGCGGTGCGCACCGCATCGCCGAAATATCCGGCTATTTTCTTTAATTCATCTTTTTTGAGTCCGCGCACGAAGGTGGGTGAATACATGTTGAATCCGGTGGAGGCTCCCACCGGTATGCCGCCGGCAGTGGAAGGGTGTGTCATATTGCCGCAATGCCCAATCTGTATTGAGGCTTTTGCTCCATGGGCGTGCACACCATCGGTGATCTCCCGCAGAGGAGACACAATCTCCTTGCGAAGCCATAATTGTGATTTGAATGACAATGCGGAACGGCACACTCCGGCGTAAGCCAGTGTTGTCATGCCAACTCCGCCGCGAGCCACTGAAATGTGATAATTGCGGAGCATCTCCGTGGGATTATTGTTGTGTCCCATACCCTCGAAGGCCGCTGATCTAATAGTGCGGTTGCGGAGTTTCACGGGTCCGATTTCTCCCGGTGTGAACAGTTTTGACATTAAGATTGGAATCTAATAGATTGATTTATAGTCTTTTTTTATAAAAAGCTTAAACCGTTTCAGTATATGAATGGAATTATATATTTTCTGTTAAGCGATTTATATTCGTTGCCGAATTCACTGACATAACGGCTGTGGAGCTTTTTGGCTCTTGGAGCGAGGTTGGCAAATGTCCACATCAGGAATGCGAGCGAGCCGATATTCCACGACAACACTGCATATCCCAGCCATTCAAGCGTTTCTCCAAAATAGTTGGCGGATGTGACATAGTTATACATTCCGCCGCGCGGAATATAGTGGCGTGTGTCGCCCGGCATTCTCAAATGCCTGATTATATTATCGGAATGAAGGTTTATCCCCATGCCGGCAAAAAATATCACCGTGCCGAGGATAAAAAGCGGACTCATGAGCCATGAAGATGAATAGTATGCGCTTCCCACATGGAAAAGCCATCCTCCTATCATATACACGTTTATGATGTTGAAGAGTGCGCCGCTTGCAATTATGGCCAGCGGCATGCGGCTCTTTCCCCGCATGGCCAGCGGAAAGATGAACGATCGCTGGAAATAGTGCAGTTCAAAAAGAGAGGCCATCACAATTAGAGCCGGATTGCCCCGGTGTTCGCTCAGCAGCCACATCAGAAGCATGCCGACAAAAGCCGGAGTCTCCATCATAATCCAGCCGATACGGTTGCTCACTGACGGCCCCCATTTCTTGTTATACATCATGCCGTAGCCGGCTGTGATGCGCTGCAGCGCGAAAAACACCACTACAGACAATACCATCATTGCTCCGACTACGGCATAATATATTATGGGATTAAACATGCTTTAATATCCCGGTTTCTTCAGCAGCTTAAACATGTTTCTCTTGTAGGCTTCCACGCCGGGCTGGTTGAAGGGATTCACACCCAACATGTATCCGCTGATTCCGCAGGCTTTTTCAAAGAAATAAATCAGACCGCCAAGGGTGTATTCGTCAAGCTTCTCAATTTCAATATGGAGGTTGGGCACGCCACCATCTACATGTGCCATCTGAGTGCCCAGCTCCGCCATCTTGTTGACCTCGTCGATTCTCTTGCCTGCAAGATAATTCAGACCGTCAAGGTTGGCCTCGTCAGAGGGCACGCGCAGCTCCACTGCCGGCTTGGCGATGGATATCACAGTCTCAAAGATTGTGCGTTCACCCTCCTGGATCCATTGTCCCATCGAGTGGAGGTCGGTGGTGAAATCAACAGATGCGGGGAAGATTCCCTTGCCATCCTTGCCCTCGCTCTCGCCATAAAGCTGTTTCCACCATTCTGACACGTAATGGAGTTTGGGATCAAAATTCACCAGAATCTCGATTTTTTTACCATCCTGATAGAGGGCGTTTCTCATTCTGGCGTATGTCACGGCGATATTGTCGGAATTTTCGCGCAGAGTCTCCTTTTCCATGTCGGCAGCCCCGGCAATAAGTTTGTTTATGTCGTGTCCGGCCACAGCTATGGGAAGAAGGCCCACCGGTGTGAGCACAGAGAAGCGGCCTCCCACATTGTCGGGAATCACATATGTTTCGTAACCCTCCTGATTGGCCAGTGTGCGGAGTGCCCCTTTGTTGGCATCGGTTATGGCAACAATAAGATTTTTTGCAGTCTCTTTGCCGGCCTGCTTTTCAAGCAGCTCCTTGAGGATTCTGAATGCAATTGCAGGCTCGGTGGTTGTGCCTGATTTGGAAATGACTATGATGCCGAATTTTTTGCCGGTCAGCAGTTTCTGCAATTCGGCGGTATATTCTTCGCCAATGTTTTGTCCGGCGTAGAGCACTTTAGGCTCCTTCGGATTCGGGGCATAATAATATTCGAAATTATCGGCAAGGGCGGTGTTCACGGCTTTTGCTCCGAGGTAGCTTCCGCCAATGCCTATGCAGACAACATATTCGCAGTTTTCGCGCAAGCGATTTGCTGTGGCGTTGATTCTGTCGAGCAGTTCTGCGGATGTTTCCGACGGGAGTTTCACCCAGCCGAGGAAGTCATTGCCGGCTCCGGTGCCCTCTTCAAGTGTAGTGATTGCCTTTACAGCGGCATCCTTGTTTGCGTTGAATTTCTCTTCCGCAAAAAAGATCGCCTTGTCAATGTTTAATTTAATGGATTTCATATTGAATTAAATTAGTTAGTGTCTGTTTTAGGAAACAGACTCTGATTCCCTGTAGATTATATAACGTTTAGTAATAGTTGCCGGTTGAAGCGGACGCTTCAAGTGAAGCAGCCGGTGACTGCATCGATTGCCTTGCGCGGACTCACTCCTTTGTATAGAATTCGATATACGGCGCTTAATATAGGCATGTCAACCTTAGGGCCGTTTTCGTTAATCCGGTATATGCAGTTGGTGCCATAGTAGCCTTCGGCCACCATTTCCATTTCCATCATGGCTGCTTTCACACTGTATCCCTTGCCAATCATCGAGCCGAAGTTGTGATTGCGGGAGAATTTGCTGTAGGCAGTCACAAGCAGATCGCCCAGATATGCCGACTTGCAGATGTTACGGTCGGTGAGGGGAGAGATGGTGTCGACAAAACATTCCATTTCGCGGATTGCATTGCACACCATCATTGCCATAAAATTGTCGCCGGCCTTCATTCCGCTGATGATGCCGGCTGCTATGGCATATACATTTTTGAGCACTGCCGCATATTCAATGCCGTCAACATCGCGCGAAGTGATTGTCTTCATTTTCTTCCCGGAGAGCAGATTCGCAAAGTCTCCGGCTTTGCTGATGTCATGACATCCTATTGTCAGATAGCTGAGCCTTTCGAGTGCCACCTCCTCGGCATGGCAGGGGCCGCCGATCACGAGCATGTTGTTTTCTCCGCAATTGAAGTGCGACTTGAAATATTCAGTCACAATCATGTTGGAGTCAGGCACAATTCCCTTCACGGCCGACACGATGTTTTTCTGCGAGATGTCTTCCGTAATCATGTCAAGAGTCGACTTTAGATAGGGAGAGGGCACCACCACCACCATAGTGTCTGCCCGGCGGCACACCTCATTGATGTCGGATGTGAAATTGATACGCATCGGGTCAAACGAAACATCGCTCAGATACACCGGGTTGTGCCCAAGTCGGATAAATTCATCGATTCGGTCGGGATTATGAACGAACCATGTGATTCTGTCGCAATTCAGCAGCAGCAGCTTTGCCAGCGCTGTGGCCCAGCTCCCGCTGCCAATCACGGCTATTTTGCCCATTTGATTCATATCTGTAATCAAATCATTGCGCCTCTGCGGCCTCTTCATCTTTCTGCTGCTTCTTCTCGGGGCGCATCTGAGGGAAGAGGAGCACTTCCTGAATGGTTGATTGTCCGGTGAGAAGCATTGCCAGCCGGTCCATGCCTATGCCCATTCCCGATGTGGGGGGCATGCCGTATTCAAGTGCGCGGATAAAGTCGGCATCAATAATCATGGCCTCGTCGTCGCCCTTGTCGGCAAGCCGCATCTGCTCCACAAACCGCTCATATTGGTCGATGGGGTCGTTGAGCTCGCTGTAGGCGTTGGCAAGTTCCTTGCCGTTCACCATAAGCTCGAAGCGCTCTGTGAGCTGTGGATTCTCCCTGTGGCGCTTTGTCAGCGGCGACATCTCAATTGGATAATCGATAATGAAGGTGGGCTGGATATAAGTGCCCTCGCATTTCTCACCGAAAATTTCATCAATAAGCTTTCCTTTGCCCATTGAAGGGTCCACATCGATACCCGATGATTTGCAGAAAGCGCGCAGCTCCTCTTCTGTCTTTCCTTCAATGTCGAAGCCTGTTTTGTCGAGAATTGCCTCACGCATTGTAACACGCGGATAGGGGGCTTTGAAGTCTATCTCGTTGTCGCCGACCTTCACCTTCGTTGTGCCGTTCACATCCATGGCTATCTTCTCAAGCATGCGCTCCGTAAAGCTCATCATCCAGTTGTAGTCTTTATATGACACGTAGATTTCCATGCAGGTGAATTCCGGATTATGGGTGCGGTCCATTCCTTCGTTGCGGAAATTGCGCGAAAATTCATATACACCTTCAAATCCGCCTACAATCAGACGTTTCAGATACAGCTCATCCGCTATTCTCAAATAAAGAGGAATGTCGAGCGCATTGTGGTGAGTGATAAATGGACGAGCCGATGCGCCTCCGGGGATTGCCTGAAGCACCGGGGTCTCCACCTCCAGATAGCCGAATGAATTGAAATATTCGCGCATGGAGTTGAACATTTTTGTGCGCTTCACAAATATGTCTCTTACGTCCGGATTCACCACCAAATCAACATATCTCCGGCGGTAGCGCAATTCCGGATCTGTGAAAGCGTCATATGCCTTCCCGTCTTTCATCTTCACAATGGGAAGCGGACGCAGGCTTTTGCCGAGCACCGTAAGCTCCTTGGCATGTATGGTGATTTCTCCCATCTGTGTGCGGAACACATAACCCTTGATTCCGATGAAGTCACCGATGTCGAGCAATTTTTTGAACACCACATTATAGAGCTCTTTGTCCTCGCCCGGGCAAATGTCGTCGCGGCTCACATACACCTGTATTCTTCCTTCGGCGTCTTGCAATTCCATGAAAGAGGCTTTGCCCATGATACGGCGGCTCATAATTCTTCCGGCCACCGACACTTCGCGAAGCGGCTCCTCATCATCCTTGAAATTCTCCTTGATTTCCGCCGAGTGTCCGGTCACCGGATATTCGGCAGCCGGGTAGGGTTCGATTCCACGTGCGCGAAGCGCTTCCATGCTGTTGCGGCGAACAATCTCCTGCTCGCTTAGTTCGTGATTTGCCATATGGTATGATATTATATTCTGTATGAAGTTTTTTTCCCAATCCGCAAAATTAACAAAAAAATGCAAATTATGAAACGTGGCACAATCTGCTGAAGCCTGCTGACGAACATCCCTTTTTCATAGCTGTTAACATTTTTTTTTAATTATTTCAATCCAAACTATTGCAAAATGCAATGAAATGCATTTATTTTGCATTCACAAACATGAGATGACGATTGTAAAATCAGAATCTTCTTGGTATTTATTAACCTATTTAGTTTTCGAGAAACGACAAATTCAGGACTCAAAGAGAAATTTTGTTTCAAGCTGATGCACGTTGTCTTATTTTTGACCTTTTAATTCGTTTCAAAATAAACTTAAATTGATTTTTTAAGTGGCATACTAATTTACATTTTACTGATTATCAAAATAAAAAAGGTCTTTCATAAATTGAAATAGTTTGACTCTTAATTTGTAAATACTATAAAAACCTCTCTTTATTTATAAATACTATAAAAACCTTTTGTAGTTATAACCCGAAACCAAATCAAGTTTTAGATTATCAACAGCTTTTAAGATTAAGAATGCAATGCATATCACAAGGATAAATTACCCCCCCCAATGTGCTATATAATGCACCTTTGATATGTTGTGGAAATGCGTGCAGCAACCACAGTTGCATGGCTGATTTTCGAGGGTGTGGGTTATTAATGTCAAATCTTAATTGCAATGCAGGATTATGGAAAACTGAAGTTTGAGTTGCCCGGTGTAACTCAAAATTATAGAAACACAATCTGAGATAAAACCAATAAATATAACCTTTAAGAAACAAACATGAAACAAATTGCAAAGTATGCCCTTGGTGCGGCAGCACTCATGATGGGCGCCTGCTCGTCAGACGAACCGAGCAACTCCAACAATGGCACTGAAAGCAAAGGCGGCGATTTCTACGCCACCCTGACACTCAGTCTTCCCACCGGCGGCGGCACGAGGGCCGAAAACTCCGATGTGGCGGGCGAGGAATATGGCCAGGACAATGAGAACTACGTGGGCAAAGTGCTCATCGTGCTTGCCGAGAAGGATGAGCAGGGCCGTTTCCATACCGTTACCTACGCCGAAAGCGATGCCCGCCCCGGCACAGCCGTTAGCGGCACAAACCAGATCTCATACACTCTCAGCTTCGATTCAAAGGCTCTCAAGGATGATCCCCTTTCGGGCGGCTCCACCATCCCCGGCAAGCAGAATCTCTATGTGTTTGCATATTGCAACCCCACCAACCAGATTCTCACAACATTCAGCGGAAATGAAGACTTCCCCCTCGGAGGCACCATGGGATCGATCTCAAGCGGTGACAACGCCGACATCTGGACTCCCAATTCATTCCTGATGACCAATTCAGAGATAAGCGAGCCCGTGAACATGCCCAGCCGCGATGAACTCGTGAACAACCACAACACCCCCCAGACAGCCGTGAATCTCGGCACTGTCAAGGTGGTGCGTGCGGCTGCCCGTTTCGACTTCCAGACCACCAACGACAATCGTTATGACATAAAGGATATCGACGGCAAAACATCTGTCGGAACCGTGGAGCTCACTCAGATGGCCATGTTCAACATTGCCAAAAATTACTTCCATCTTCCCCGCACAAGCAGCACATGGGACTGGACAACATGCAACAGAACCGGAGCTCTCAACTATGAACTCTGCGGAAATCTTGAAGGCTTCGTGATGAGTCCCAACGAGAATAATTTCAAATCGAAGTCAAACCTCGATGCTGCCACGCTCAACGGCAAATATTTCTGCAGCATCCTCAACAACAACCTCACCGGAACTTCCGGCACCGACGGCAAGGCTCTGAAATGGACCTCAATCAAGCCCTTCGACTGGAACAACCGCACCGACGACAACCACAACACCTGGAACGGCGCCGACGGCACCAACTACAAGATTTGGCGCTACACCACCGAGAACACCATTCCCGGCAGCACCGGCAACCAGAAAGTCGGCATCACCACCGGCGTTGTCTTCAAGGGTGAGTTCACTCCGGCCAACCGCGAAGTGTGGAACGGCAATGTGATCTACGTCTACAACAACACCGTATACGGCGATTTCAACGCCCTCAAGGCTTATGTCGACAAGAACCCCTCAAGCGTGGTGGCTCAGGCATTCAATGACCTTGACGCATTCAAGTCGGAAAGCGTTTCCGACCTCAGCAAGAACCTGCTCAAGGGAATCAAGGCCGCCGACTGCAACGGCTTCACCGCCTACGAGCCCGAAGCAACCGGAATGGGTGCGAACGCCAAATATGTGATGTATTATTTCTACTACAACCGCCACCACAACAACGGCAACAACAACCTTATGGGACCCAACGAGTTCGGCGTGGTTCGCAACAACGTCTACAAGCTCAGCGTCACCAAGGTCGGCGCGCTCGGCAGCCCGACAAGCCCCGATGACCCCGACACCCCCGACGAGGAGGAAAGCGCTTACTTCACAGTGAACTGCCTCGTGATGCCCTGGACAGTGCGCGTGAACAACATCGAGTTCTAAGCAACCCCCATACATTCGCGGCGACCGCTGATGGCCGCGGCGACAACACAGAAGTCAAGGGAGGGGTGACCCTCCCCTGGCTGCCAACTAACCGAATACGTAAGTAACAATCGACAGGAAGATGACAATCCATAATATGAAATCAGTGAGCGGAAGAATCGGCAAATCGGCCCGCGGGCTGATGATGCTCTGCATGGCAATCGCCGCAATGCTTTCATTATCCTCATGCGACAAGGGCATGGGCGTTTACGACGACCTCGCCCCCTGTCCGAGCGGAATGAAGATGCGCTTTGTGTTTGACTACAACCTGGAGTTTGCCAACTCTTTCCACAACCAGGTGGACTGCCTCTCGGTGTATGTCTTCGACAAGGCCGGAAATCTTGTGGAGAGCCGCACGGAAACCACCGAAGTGCTTGCCGACGAGAACTGGCGCATGACCTTCGACCTCCCGGCCGCCGAATATCAGGTGGTGGCCTACGGCGGGCTTGAATGCGAGCTGGCTTCTTTCGCACAAACGGTGAAAAGGGAGAATGTGGCCCGCATAGAGGATCTGCGGGTGCTGATCAACGAGGAGCACATCGGCGACGAGGCCAAGCGTCCGGCGCGCCCGCTCCACGACCTTTACCACGGATATCTCGCTTTCGAGGTGACCAACGGTCTTGACTACAACGAGTGCACGGTGAAAATGATGCGCGACACCAACCACATCCGCATCGTGCTCCAGCACATCGACAACTCCCCGGTCGACGACAGGGATTTCCGTTTCGAGATTGTTGACGACAACGTGTTGTTGAACCATATGAACGATGTGGTGCCCCGCGGCACCGTCACCTACACCCCCTGGACTACCGGCACCGCCAACACCGGCGTGAGCCGCGGCGAGCCCGTGCAGGTGGCCTTTGCCGAGCTCAGCACCTCGCGCCTCATGCGCGATTCGAAATTCGTATGGACCGACCCCGATGGCAAGAGCCAGAACGGCCCCAGGCTGCGGATCACATCCGTCAAAAACGGCCGAATGGTGTGCGACCTCCCGCTCAACAACTATCTCGTGCTGATGAAGAGCGAATATCTCGCGCAGATGGGAGAGCAGGAATTCCTCGACCGTGCCAACAGATACAACATGGTGTTCTTCCTCGACAAAGACAATTTCTGGGTGCAGATGAACATCATCGTAAACGATTGGACCGTCCGCATCGACAACATCAAGTTCCAATAATCCTACGACCATTACATTGAAAACATTAACATACATACTAATGCTTGTGGCGGGAGCGCTTCTCACTGCCTGCTCCGGAGAGGAGCGGCAGCCCGACGCGCCCCCCGCGACGGACGATGTGTGTGAGCTGGTGTTTACTCTGAATACCGGCACACCCTCCGCGCAATCGCAGCAGACGCGTGCCGACGGCGTGTGGGGAGACGATCCGTCGCCCGAGCCCGGAATCGACATCGAGAATGTGCTCGACAATGTGTCGCTCTATCTTGTGACGCCTGGCGGCAACTGTCCGCTGACACTCGTGGGGCAGGACATCTCCGAAGGAAAATATGAATACAAGGTGAAGGTGGCCCTGGGCGTGGTCAACGCCGTTCCCGCCGGCATGAACCAGTATCGCATCAGCGGTCGGCTTGTGGCCGTTGTCAACCATACCGCCGACTTCGAATTCTCCAATCCCTTCAACACCGATGCGATGGATATCGCCGACATACAGAAGAAGCTGTATATCCCCATGTGGGGTGTGAAGACCCTTTCGGGGGTGCTGGTTGCCTCCAACACAACCATGCATATCGGCGAGGTGAAGCTGCTCCGCGCCCTTCCGAAAATCACCGTGAAAATCGATGATGACCTGAAGAACGAATACAAAATCACCGCAATCCGGGAAGACCGCCAGGTGTTCCGCAGATACGCTCTCTGCACGCCTAAAGGTGCGGAGACGGCCGCATCCACCGAGGCGCTGCTGAGGGAAGGCTGCTTCAATCCGGTTGCCGAGGTCGCCACAAGTCCTTTGAAATTCAAGGGCGTGGGCACATCGGAGACATGGTGCTATCTTCCCGAAACGCCGCTGGCAACCACCGGCGGTGTGCCCGAGTCGCTGACAGTGACCCTGGAGCGCAGGGACGGCACGGCGGCCCCCTTCACCGGAAAGGTGTATCTCTGTGACTATGAGGGGGGAAATCCGAAGTTCGACACGGCCTTCCCCGGCCTTGTGCGCAACCACGACTATCAGTACCGCATTTCGCTCAGGGAGCTGCAGTTTGTCGTGTCGGCCAGGCAATGGATCTACGGCGGCAAAGTGCATCTCGACATGGAATAACCACCGACAGAAAAAACAGCAACAAACCAATCTGATGAAATCAAACAGACTGACATATATATCCGTTTCACTGCTAGCGGGGATGCTCCTCACGGGGTGTCGCGATGATTCTTTCCTTGAGGATTCGAATCCCGTTGGCGACCCCAACGCCGTGACCTTCGAGGCCGGTGTGGATCTCGGCATGCTCACAACGCGCGGCGGCGACGGCGAAAAGAAATTATATGATCCCCTTGAACTAAGCGACGAAAAGGGCACGGAGACGCTCTATCTCCACACATACGATTCGGAGGTGATCGGGGAGTCGGCCCGCGATCTCCGGTATGCAGCCGGCCGGCCGGAAACCCGCGCCGGGCAGGTGCAGACAGTCGACGACCTTATCAAATACAACACCGATTTCAAGGTGCACGCCCAATATCAAGATACGGCTGAAGAATATATCGAATGGACAAATGGAAAGCAGGCGGGCACCGGGGGGCAAATCTGGGCCACTGAGCGCACGCGCTACTGGCCCGGCGAGAAAATGTTGAGCTTTCATGCCGTTTCTCCGGCTGCTGAATTTGCCGCCCTGCAGAAGCAGAGCATAGCCAATAATGAATATCGCTTCTCATACACCGCAAAAAAGGGCGCGTCGGCCAATCGCGATGCCGAAACCCAGAAGGATCTGATGTTTGCAACATCCGTTTGCAACAAGCAGGGGAGTGTTAACGGACGCGCCCCTCTGAAGTTTCATCATGCGCTGTCGGCAATCAAGTTCGCGGTGCGTGATGTGCTCAACGGTGAGATTGTCAACATAAAGATAAAGGGTGTCTACGGTTCGGGCGACTGTGTGTTCACCGCCGACAACAGCGGCGAAAACGGCGCCTTTGCCTGGAGCAACCAGGCCGGTGTCACCGACTATTCCCAGAATTTCAACTATGTTGTCAACGAGCGAGGAGAGTATGTGAACCCTGGCGATGAGAGCAAGGATATCGTGCTCAACGCGAAGATGCCCGAGAAAACATTCATGCTGATTCCGCAGGCCATCCCCGAAGGCGCCGAGATTGAAGTGACGATGAAGCGTACGGGGCTTGTGTCGGGTTCCGGCGCACAGGCCACAATCACAGTGAAGGCCCGCATCGACCAGAACTCGCTGAAGGAGTGGCTTCCCGGTCACGAATATATCTACACGATATCCACCAGCAAGGACAACTGGGTGTATGTGCTCGAGGCGTTCGGCAACCACAATTCGGCCAACGGACGCCACGACAAGGACATCTCCAATTTCCGCAATGCCGACCAGATATATGTGTATTCCCCGGTTGCCGAGGCCTACGACACATATGAAGCAAAAGCCTATTTTCAGGTGAGCAGCTACCGCTACCGTGCCAACGATGCCAACTATCGCGAGGCGTGTCCCTGGGTGGCATCGCATGGCGATGCAAAGCAGTATCGCCCGGTGGGCACTTCCACGCAATGGGGACAATATGTCGGCAAGGAGCGCGACCTGAAGGCCGCCGACTGGATCACTGATCCGAAAAAACTCCGGGGAGCCGGCAATGCCGACAAGTCTTTTGAAAAGCATAATATCACCATGGCCGAGTCGCATCTGATGACCGACTGGGCCGGCGACACCTGGATGCAGGACAACGCACCCTATTCCGGCAACTCGAAGTCAAAACCCTGGGACCTCGCCACCGCCGGCGGCGCGCTGAGCCAGAACACAGCCAACACATATGTGATCGACCGCGAGGGATGGTACAGCTTTCCGCTTGTATATGGAAATGCAAAGAAAAACGGCGGAAACAATAAGAAGGCCTACGAGGGTAATGTGTTTGTGGATCATGCCGGAAATTCAATTGTCAAGCCGGCGATTGATGGTGTGGTGGATGCCGCCATCGTGTGGTCGGACGTGTTCAATGCAATCAGCGATGTGCAGGTTAAAGACAACAAGGTGTTGTTCAAGGCCAACAAGGGCAACCTTCAGCAGGGAAATGTTGTGATAGCCGTTTATGACAAGGCCAACAACAATAACGGGTCTAACAGCGGAACCGTGTTGTGGAGCTGGCATATATGGATCAACGAGCATTGGCTCGACCCGGAAACCGGCCAGCCGAACGCCTTCAACTCAAGCGGCTTCAAAACCGTGGAGTATGCCAAGGGGAGCGGGTGGCGTCAGCGCGGCGACCTGAAAATCAACAACAAGCATGTTGATGGAAGTCTCAAATACTTTATATCGCCATATAATCTGGGATGGTGCGACCCCAAGAATGTGGATTATCTCCGCCGCCCCGGCACAATGAAGTTTGTGCAGTATATGCCCGGCACCGCCGTTAACGCGCTTGAGAAGGAGGGCAGGGTGACCGGCAAGACCGCAAGCCTGCCGATTCTGCAGGAGGGGGAGCGCGTGTCATACAAATTCGGAAACAACACCTACTATCAGTGGGGACGCAAGGATCCGATGGTGGGGTTTGTGGATCATTCGAGCAATGTGAAACGCAACTTCGGCCCAATGCGGTATAAGGTTTCATCCAAAGCGGATGGCAGGGCCATCAAGGAGGGTATCCTTAACCCGCACATACTCTTTGCCAGCGATGACAAGAATGATGATGACTGGTTGAAGACTTCGCGAACGATGTTGTGGGACAATGACGATAACACTGGTCAGAACAATAAGAAAGTTGTTAAGACTGTATATGATCCCTCTCCTCCGGGATACGTGGTTCCCCCGGCTTATTGTCTGCGCTTCATCGGCACGGATGCCAATGACAGTTACGAAAACAGCAGCAGCGACCAGAAGAACCTTTCCAAATTCAACGGCAAGAAGGGTAGTAATAATTTCACATTCATCGCGTGTGTTGTGGATAAGGCTAACCAGACCAAGGAAAATTCCGTATGGCTCACAAGCACCGGTCACCGCTGGTATACCGACAAATACGGCAAACTCCCCGACGGTTCGACATGGAAGGCCGGCGATAACTTCAATCCCAAGATTGTGTATCTGGGTTCCTCCACGCCTGTTAAGGATAAAATAAGCAATGCCTACGGTATCGCGCTTGGTTATGACGAAACCTATGACAAATATGTGATCACATCATTTTTCTTCGGACGAAAGGCTATGGCCCGCCCCATCAGGGCAATCCGCGAATTGGAATAACCCTCGTCTCTCTAACCTGTGACCTTCAAACTTTTTTCAAGCTTTTTGGGTTGAAAAATTAAAAATATATTATGAGTCTGAAAAGGATTACAATAACACTGGCGGCTGCGGCGGCGCTGCTTTTCCCCGCCGCCCGCAGCTTTGCAGAAACAAAGGTTGGCGTGAAAACCAATCTTGTCAGCGATGTCGCGCTGAGTCCCAACCTCGGCGCCGAGGTGGGCCTCGCCCCCAAATGGAGCATGGAGCTTGTGGGGCAGCTGAATCTGTGGGAGATAAGCGGCCACAGCTGGAAACATGCCTGTCTGTTGCTCGAACCACGCTACTGGTTTTGCGAGCGTTTCGCCGGCCATTTTGTCGGACTGCACGTATTGGGCGGAACCTATAACTTCGGCAACCTCAACATCCCTTATGATTTCCTGGGATCAAACCTGAAGGAGCTGAAAGACAAACGCTATCAGGGTTGGGCCTATGGAGCCGGAGTGTCTTACGGATATGCATGGCCGCTTGCCAAGCACTGGAACATCGAGGCGGAACTCGGCATAGGATGGCTGCATACCGAATTCGACAGCTACCCCTGCACTGTTTGTGGCACTGCCATTGAGAAAGATAAACCCCACGACTATTTCGGCATCACAAAAGTTGCCGTGAATCTTGTTTACTTGTTTTAATAATCATGGATATAAAGAAATATCTTTTTACAGCGGTTGCCGTCATAACCTTGGGTTTCGGTGCATTTGCATGGGATAGTCCGCGTTACGGCATCTCCGGTCTGGAAGTGAAGGTGGAACATGGATTGGTGAATCTCAACATGCAGCTTAATCCTAAGAATTTTCATGTGAAATATAATCAGAATGTGGAAATAACACCGGTGCTGAAATCGGTTGAGGGGAATGATTCCGTAGTTTTCCCCTCTGTCATAGTGGCCGGCAGAAATTCATATTACACGATTCAGCGTGAAGAAGCATATAAGGATTTCCTTCTGCGCTCGGGCAGCGGAAAGATGCTCAATTATAAACAGTCATGCGAATGGCGCAACTGGATGGAGCGAAGCCGTCTCGAACTGCAGGAAAAGGTGGCCGGATGTTGTGGAAAGCTCAAAGGAGATACTGAGGAAAAGCCGGTGGCAAGTCTCGACTTCACTCCGGTGGAGTTCGCTCCCTCTTTCCATTATGCCGCCGCCGCACCCGAAATGGTGAAGGAACGCAAAATCGAGGGAAAGGCCTATGTAAATTTCCCTGTGAACCGCACTGAGATTTATCCCGATTATTTGAACAATCCGGTGGAGTTGCGCAAAATCACAAATTCAATTGACAGTGTGCGTATGAATCCGGATGCGACAGTGAAACAAATCACACTCACCGGTTTCGCATCGCCCGAAGGCCCTTATCTGAACAATGTTCGTTTGGCGAAAGGCCGCACGGAAGCTGTCATGAATTATGTGAAGAGTCAATATTCTTTCTCCGGCAGTGTGTTCAAAACCAATTCCGTGCCCGAAGACTGGGAGGGATTGCGAGATTCTGTTGCTCATTCCATCCTTCCCGACAGGGCTGAAATTCTCAGCTTTATCGACAACGGCAATGTGCCCGTTGAGAGGCGCAACGATGAGTTGCGGGCAAAATTCCCCGTGAGTTATGCGTTTCTTTTGAAGCATGTCTATCCATGGTTGCGACACACCAATTATCGCATTGATTACGATATTCGCTCATATACCGATATTAATGAGATTCGCCGCGTGCTGAGCGAGCGCCCGCAAAATCTGAGTCTGAATGAGTTCTTCCTTGCGGCCGAGAGCTATCCTAAAGGGAGTGCGGAATATGACAAGGTGTTTGAGACGGCAGTGCTTTATTATCCCGATAGCGAGGTGGCCAATTTGAATGCGGCCAATTCGGCGATGAACGAGGGCGATCTGAAGCGTGCCCGCGTGCTGTTGAACCGCGTGAGCGGCACCCCCTCCGGCAAATATGCAATGGCCATCCTCGATGCTCTTGAGGGAAATTATGATGCGGCGCAAGCCGGTTTTGAGGAGGCCGTGAAAAATGGTATTCCTGAGGCTCCGGCGGCTCTCGAGGAATTGAATAATGTTCGTGAAAAGAAAAATGGCATTGTTTATGCGCCGGTTGCAGAATAAGATATTGCTGTGTATGGCAGGCTTTGTGATGAGTCTGCTTTTTGCAGAATGCGTCACCGACAAGGATGAGCCCGGCTCCGGGCTTGGTGTCGGTGACGCGATTCCTTATTTCAGCATTGTCATGAACGATGGGAG
This sequence comes from Candidatus Amulumruptor caecigallinarius, assembly GCA_023665575.1. Classification (GTDB taxonomy): domain Bacteria; phylum Bacteroidota; class Bacteroidia; order Bacteroidales; family Muribaculaceae; genus Lepagella. The sequence continues at coordinate 45,063 of JAMPDQ010000012.1, forward strand.
CACTCTGACATCTTACGATTTGCTCGGCCGCGAGGCTGTGATTTGTTTCTTCAACACGGAATGCCCCGACTGTCAGCGCGAATTGCCAATGCTTCAGACTGAATATGATAAATCGCTTGCCACACCCGGCAGCAACATGATATATGTGTGTATCTCGCGCGAGGAGGATGCTGAAAGTGTGGATAAATACTGGCGTGAGCACAGTTTAACGCTGCCATGGTCTGCGCAGACTGACAGAAGCATATACAATCTTTTTGCAGACACCGGAATTCCGCGCGTCTACCGCATCTCCCCTGACGGCCGAATCATCTTCGTGGAAAAAGGTCGCCAAACGTACCCTTTAAATCACTAATGCGGACAGCAGGTAATGCCCGACAGTGACTTGGCTCGTCGCGCAGCATCACTTTCGTTGGCTTCACGTGCCCCGGTTTTGTATAGGTCAGGGCATACATTGTCTTGACAAGTTCACGAGCATTGTTTATAGTCAAGTTGGAATTGGCAGCTTTGAGCAATCGCTCTGTCTCGAGTTGGAGGACATAGGCGCAGAAACAAATACAGATGTGACCTTCTATACGATTTCGTAGTCTGTGGAACATCGGTCGTATCTGCAGATCTCCTGTTTTCGTCACTTTTCAGGGCTGAAAAATCTACCAAGTTATTTTTTAATCGTCACTAAATTGGTTCGGTTTATCACGGATGTATAGCCGTGAACCGAGTTAAACTATTACAAAAAAACAAAGCCATGACGTATTATGCCATAGCTTTGCTTTATAATGAAGTGATTTAAACTTTTTACAAAAATTAAAGAAGTGTTTAAATATGTTTTCTTCAAACGCAATATTTATTAATTCAACTTTCGCAAGTTTGCAACTTGCGAAAAGCAATGAGGTTAGAGGTT
>JAMPDQ010000013.1 GCA_023665575.1 Candidatus Amulumruptor caecigallinarius
ACAAATTTAAATTAATGCTTCATTCAGATAAAGAAATATTGGCATCGACCGGCCTGTTTTTGTGCTAATTTGATTTATCTCCTCGGTTATATAGCCCACTATACTCCCTCAGAGATAAAGCAAATTAGCGCAAAAATAAGCCGCCCCTGCTTTAACATTTTTTGGAGAATGGAGTCTTAGACAACTTCTATATCTGTGCCACATTAAATTGTTTTGTATGAAAAATATCGTTGATGAGGTGAAGACTATTTTCGAACAGTCGAAATCCTGGATCACACTCGAAGTGGAATGTGCCAAGCTCACCTTGGCCGAGAAAGCAACAATATTGCTGTCGAGTCTTATTATCGGCTTCGTGTGTGCCCTTATGGCCGCTATCGCTGTTGTGATGCTCGCTCTGGCATTGTCGGAGGCGTTCAAGCTGATTATGACTCCATCTCTGGCCTATGTGTGCACAGCCGGAATTGTGCTCCTGCTTGTGCTGTTGCTCTATCTCTTCAGAAAACCCATATTGCTTAATCCAATTGCAAAGCTCGTCACACGTGTGATTTTCGATAAGAAGCATTCATGAATGTGAAGAGGCAATTTGCAGATTCTAAAAACTTGATTATGACCAAAAAGATAGAACAGACTCAGAAAGAGACGGCTGCCGATGCATTCAAGGGATACACTATAGAGCAACTCCGCTATCACAAGGCTATGATGGAGCTGAAAAAGGAGTTTTGCAAGGCGAAAATGTTGCAAACCATCAACAGAATGCGCCCCGCACGCTCATCGGATTCAGGATTCAAGACGTCAAAATTCGCGCTAGCCACTAAAATTGCTTCGAAGGTGTTCAACAATCTCAGTGTGCTCGATTATGTGTTGATGGGATTGTCGATCTTTGGCACTGCCAGAAAAGGAATACGCCTTTTCAGAGGAAAAAAGTAAACAATAATTATGAACGATTATTATTCATTAAGAATTGATGCCAATCCCTGCTCGGAAGACATAACGGACTTGGCGGCAGCCTTCCTTGCTGATGCGGGCTTCGAATCGTTCGAGCCTGATGCAGATGGTCTTGTGGCATACATCCCCGCGCGCTGCGATAATCCGGAGAAAATAGCCGTTGATGCGTTAGGGAATTTTCCACTCGATGTGGATTTCAGCGTGAATGTCAGCTTTATTGAAGGAGAGGACTGGAACAGCGAATGGGAGAAAAATTATTTCAAACCAATTCTAATTGATGGCAAATGTGCAATACATTCCACTTTTCACAAGAATGTTCCCAAGGCAGAATATGATATAGTGATCGACCCGAAAATGGCGTTCGGAACCGGCCATCACGACACCACATCGCAGATGGTGAGGCATATTCTCAAGTCGGATTTCATAGGAAAAAATGTAATCGATATGGGCACCGGCACCGGCATCCTCGCGATTCTCGCCAAAATGAAAGGAGCTGCCGATGTGGCAGGTGTGGAAATCGACGAGCCTGCATGGGAAAATGCAATTGAAAATGCACGACTCAATAGTGTGGAGCTAAACCTGATTCACGGAGATGCCTCGGCACTGAAGGAATTAGCTCCGGCCGACTGGCTCTTTGCCAATATCAACAGAAATATCATACTTGCCGACATGGAAAAATATGCGGATGCACTCAAATCGGGAGGCACAATTTTGCTTTCAGGTTTTTACGAAGATGACGTGCCATTAATCATGAAATCTGCGGCCGCACTAAACCTCAAAGAGGAGGAGAGGCTTGTGTCGAACGGATGGACAGCATTGCGCCTGAGTAAGGCCTCGTTTCATAAAAAATAGCGGTTTCCGGGGTCGCAGCCTTGAGTCGATTTTTTATGAAACGGGGCCTAAGACTATGGATGGCTAATCCTCAAAAATTTCATGAAACGAGGCATGAAAATATAGTGAAATAGAATCTTAACATATTTTATGGATATTTTATTACGGAATATTTGGAAAAATTGCAAATTGATTGTATCTTTGTATTCGAGGAAATGAGCAACGTAAAAATACGCTCATTATTATAGAACGACGAAAATTACTTATTTTTTATTTACAACAACAATAGCATCCCCAAATTATCAAGTCCCTGCCTATAGAAAAACATTTACTCAACTAATTTAACATCATTAGCATGGCAAATTTCACAACTCTAACCGACGAACAGTTGGTAAGAGCTTATGCAGAGGGGAGCAACGAGGCATTCGATACACTTCTCAAGCGTCATCAGGATCGAATTTTCAATTACATTCTCCGCATAATAAAGAATGAGGATATCGCAAACGACATCTTCCAGGAAACCTTTGTAAAGGCTATCCAGACAATCCGTCAGGGCCGATACACTGAGAATGGAAAATTTCCGGCGTGGATTTCAAGAATTGCTCACAATCTTATAATTGATTATTATCGCCAGGAGAAATCGGAAAACCTGCAGTCGTCCGACCTCACTGATATCGATGTGCTCAACCGCAAGGAACTTTGCGAAGAGACAATTGAAGATATATTGATCTCCGATCAGATTAAATCGGATGTGAAATATTTGATTGAGGAGCTTCCCGAACTCCAGAAGGAGGTGCTTAAAATGAGATATTATCAGAATCTGTCGTTTAAGGAAATAGCGGAAATCACCGGTGTCAGCATCAACACTGCGCTCGGAAGAATGAGATATGCAATTCTTAATCTTCGCAGAATTGCCCACGATAAGGATATAATTCTCACCACTTAATCCGGCTATCCAATCACATGTCATTGACTCTTGCGTAGGTTCCGGTTTTTATGGAAATAAAACAATACGCCCGCGCTGACTTTGTCAGAGCGGACGTGTTTTTTGCTCCGTTTCTTAAAATGGCGGCTTATTGGCAGTCTGTTGAGAACGGAGCCTTGTAATTGTTTTTAATTCAGAATCATTGAGCCGAATGCGCAGCCCTGCACTGTGACACAGGTGCGTGCAAACTGGCGGATGAAATTCAGGGTTGCGTGTTTTGGTGAGCTCATTGCATTTGATTTAACTTTTGATTCTGATGACATTTTGTAGGAGTCGTGAATCATAGGCAGATTTCTTTAATAATCCGAAGCGGGCATCTAATGCCATGTCGGATGATGAATAATTACATAATTATAACGCCATTGTATCCTTTTTTATTGTTGTCTCCCCTTCTTATTAATTGTTTTTGTTAAATTACACACAAAAATTCAAGAATCTAGGGTGTAGCTTGTCTTAGACCCCTATGCTCCTGATTCTGCAGAATCAAACCCGACTCATGCAATCCCTAATGTTGAATTTTTTGAATTTTTTATGAAGCAGACTCTTAATTCCACCTTTTTTCATTATTTTTGCAATTTAAAGTGCCCTTTCAATTGCATTCCCAATTGAAACAGTACTCATCTCGCCCCAAGCCTTAAAAATTTTATTAGAGGGTATAAAATTGAATTATATGGACAACAGCAAAATGACAGAAATGGAGACAACCGCGGAAGGTGGTCTTAATTTTGTGGAACAAGAGATAGCAAAGGATTTGGCCGAAGGAAAAAATGGCGGACGCCTGAACACACGGTTCCCGCCCGAACCCAATGGTTACCTGCATATCGGACATGCCAAGGCTTTTATCATGGATTTCGGGGCGGCCGACAAGTTTGGCGGCACCTGCAATCTGCGTTTCGATGATACAAATCCGCAGAAGGAAGACATGGAATATGTGAATGCCATCATGGAGGATATCCATTGGCTTGGCTATGACTGGGGTGACAGACTTTATTACGCAAGCGATTATTTCCCCAAACTCTATGAGTTGGCACTTAGAATGATAAGGGAGGGCAAAGCTTATGTAGACGAGCAGTCGAGCGAGGAAATTGCCCGCCAAAAAGGCACTCCTACACAGCCCGGTGAGAACTCTCCATTCCGCGACCGACCCGTTGCGGAAAATCTTGATCTTTTCGAGCGCATGAATAAGGGAGAGTTTGATGAGGGTTCTATGGTGCTCCGTGCCAAAATAGATATGGCAAGCGACAACATGCATTTCCGTGACCCGATAATGTATCGTATCATCAAGGCTCCCCATTGGCGCACCGGCGACACATGGAAAGTATATCCCATGTATGATTTCGCTCACGGACAAAGCGACTATTTCGAGGGCGTCACTCATTCTATATGCACGCTCGAGTTTGTGCCCCACCGCCCGCTTTATGAATATTTTGTGAAGGAACTCGCCGATGAATCTTACTGCCCGAGACAGATTGAATTCAATCGCCTGAACCTCACTTACACCGTGATGAGCAAGCGAAAACTTCTGCAGCTTGTAACAGAAAAATTGGTGAGCGGTTGGGACGATCCGCGTATGCCGACGCTTCGCGGCCTTCGCCGCAGAGGATACACTCCGTCCTCCATTAAGGATTTTGTGAACAGAATCGGTTACACCAAATATGAAGCGCTTAATCACATCGAGCTCCTTGAACACTCCGTGCGCGAGGATCTCAACAAAACTGCGACACGCGTCAGTGTGGTGCAGAATCCTGTGAAACTCATCCTCGACAATTATCCTGAAGGCAAAACGGAAACCATGCTGATGGAGAATAATCCCGAGAACCCGGCCGAAGGAACGCATGAAATGCCGTTTACACGCGAACTTTGGATTGAGAGGGAAGACTTTATGGAAAATCCTCCGAAGAAATTTTTCCGCCTCTCCCCCGACAAGGAGGTGCGTCTAAAGGGTGCGTATATAATCAAATGCACCGGTGTTGTGAAAGATGATAATGGAGAGATTTCTGAGATTCATGCAACTTACGACCCGGAGACACGTAGCGGACTTCCCGGCTCTGACCGAAAGGTGAAGGGCACTCTCCACTGGGTGTCGGTGTCCACAGCTGTAAAAGCGGAAATAAGAGATTATGACCGACTCTTCAAAGTGGAGAATCCAGGGGCTGTGGAGGGCGACTTCCGCGACTATATCAACCCTGATTCGCTTAAAGTGCGCTCAAATGCAATGATGGAGCCCTGGCTGGCAGAACGTCTGAAGACTGGCGATCATTACCAGTTCCAGCGCCTCGGATATTATGTGGTCGACTCCGATTCCAAACCCGGTGCGCCGATATTCAATAAGACAATTGGCTTAAAAGACACATGGGCGAAGGAAATGAAGAAATAATCTGTTCCGAATCATAAATCCGGCATTACCGGATATAATCAAGGCTTCATCACAACAGCCACATTGTGATGAAGCTTTCTTTTTTATGAAACGGGGCCTTAGCCCATGCGCATTGCAATCCGGATGATGCCGCTAATGGTGTGTTCAATAAGGAGCGGGGAGTCGGTTAATAAAACACGCTCTGATTCGGCTTCAAAGATTTTTAATGACATATTGGTTGTCTGGATGCTTTCAGAACGTTTGAGCGCAGAGTAAAGAGCCTCAGGAGTGCTTTCTGATTCAAATTCCACTATCATCGGCTCCAGTATTTCCCGTCGGCTTCCGTCAGCGAATATTTCGATAGCTCCCACACTCATAAGCCGTATTGTTTTTGCCGGCATTCTTAGAGTCTGTTTCATAAAAATTCAACATTAGTGGCGGCTTATTTTTGAGATAATTTATTCAATATCAGAAGGAGCAACCATTCAGTTGTGACCGACGAGATTGGATAAATCAGCCAAAAAGAAGCCTAAAGTAATTTTTTCATTAACACATACATAAGCATTAAATAAATTAACTCAAGTTTCGCAAGTTGCAAGCAACTTGGAATCTTGAAGGTTAGAGTTAGGAAGTTAGGAAGGTTAGTGAGGCAACCATTGTAAAACTACAATATAATTGTTGCAAAAAAACAACCTATAACCTCTCACCTCATTGCTTTTCGCAAGTTGCAAACTTGCGAAAGTTGAATAAATTAACAATAAATCATATGTCTGTTTCATAAAAAATTTACATTAGGGGTAGCATGCATGGCCGATTTTGACTCCTTGAATCAGCACATAGCCCGCTATGCTCCTGATTCTGCAGAGCCAACCCCGGCTCATGCATGCTACCCCTAATGTAAATTTTTATGAAACAGACTCCTATTGTTGCTTTACGCCATTGGGCAGGGAATATGATCGCAATGCGTGAATACGGTAATATTCCAGACTGTCGTAGGGAGTTGCGTGCATATAAATGCTGTCAGCCCACACGGGGAGGTCGCGCGAATCGCCCACTGTGAAGTTGCCGAATATTCGCTTCACAGTCATGGAGGTGTCGGTTTGAAGCGAAATGCTTATCGCACGCCTTGAATTGTTTTTCTGAGAGATATAAGACACGACTCCATTGTCATATTCCACCGCCAGAAGAGAGCTGCCTCCCACGGGATAGCGCATACGCATTTTGAATTCTATGCGGTCGCCCTTATTGACAAGCGGCGAGGGTATGTTATAATTGATTGCGTTGGAGCCCGAAAGTTCAGTAATCATGGCGTGGCGCGAATATGGCCAGAGGTCGGAAGTCTCAGCTGCTGCGATCTGTCCGGATGCATTGCGGCGACGCCGCATTATTTCCTTATCGACTGAAGCATAAAGATTGCGATATTCATCAATGTTGCGGCCATACCATGCCATTGTAGAGTCGTATTCCTCACGCGTCAGCCCGTTTTTGCGAATCACATATTCTATTATTGCTTCCCGCCGCTGAAGATTCCCTCCCCCCGGATTGTTCATCACATATGCTTCGGCCAGCTCAAGGTCGGTCACAACCTTTGTCATTTTTTTGTCAGACACAACACCTTCAGGCCGCTGAATGCAGCTGCTCATGCCTATCATAGCAACTATTATCAAAGGGAGGGTATGTTTCATCATTTATTTTTTTTTTGAGCGGAAAATTTGCATTTTGCCCATTCTCCCAACATGTTCAGTGCTTCGGATACGTCTTTGGAATAGAAGAAAATCAGCATTGCCACTCCTATGCAAATAGATGCATCGGCCACATTGAAGATATATGCGAAGAATTCATAATTCCGACCTCCCACCATTGGAATCCAGTCGGGCCATGTGAATCCGAAAAACGGAAAATAAAACATGTCAACAACACGTCCTTCAAACCATGTGGAATATCCTCCGTCTGCGCCCATAAATTCGGCCACAGCAGGAGGCATGGGATTATTGAATACAACACCATAGAACACGCAGTCAATGATGTTGCCCGCAGCCCCGGCTGTAATCAGAGCCAGAGAAATGAGAAAGCCGGTGCGAAGCGCATATTTTCGCGATGCAGCTGTCAGCGCCCATGCCAACAATGCCACGGCTACGATGCGCCCTTCGGTGAGGATAAGCTTGTTCCAGAGTTCAAGACCGAAGGCCATACCATTGTTTTCTATGAATTTAAGGTGAAACCATGGAAATATCTCATGATCTTCACCCATATAGAATCGAGTTTTTACCCAAATTTTCAGAATCTGGTCGCACAAGAGAATCATAAATATGAATGCCATCGACATCCATCCGGCATTGCGCCGGATGGATGCAGGCTTCAAATTTCCTGATGAGATGCCGGAATCGTGTGTCGCCATTATTTTCTGACACTTGCATAAATGGTTTCACCATCTATGTCGAGTTCAACACCGGCTTGAATGTCATCACTGAGAGAGAGGCTCTCCGCAAGCACCTGCGATGCTATATAGTCGCCATATTTCGTCAGAGCGGCCTCCACTGAAGGTGTGCGGCTAAGCTCCACATGCACCTTATCGGTGATTTCGAAATCAGAGGATTTGCGAATATTCTGAATGCGATTTATAAGCTCGCGAGCCATACCTTCGTTTTTCAGCGCATCGGTGAGCGTCACATCAAGAGCAACTGTGACATTCCCATCGTTGGCCACGAGCCAGCCGGGAATGTCTTCCGGAATCACTTCAACATCTTCGAGCGTAATCACCGGCTCTCCGGGCAGACTGATGAAAGTGAAACTGCCGTTTTTCTCAAGCGTGGCAATATCTTTTTGCTCCATTGATGAAACTGCCTTGCCAAGATCTTTCATAATCTTCCCATATTTGGGACCGAGCTTCTTAAAGTCAGCCTTTACACGCTTCACAAGTCCGCTCTCTTCATTATCTACAATCCTGAGCTCTTTTACATTCACTTCATTGAGCACGATGTCTTTCACACTCTCTACAGCTTTGCGCTGAGCGGAATCAACCACCGGCACAAGAAGAGTCTGCAGCGGCTGACGCACTTTGAGATTCACCTTCCGGCGGAGTGCGAGCACATTCGAAGTGATGGTTTGTGCCAGCTGCATTCGCTCCTCCAGATTGGGATTGATTACAGAAGCGTCTGCCTTCGGGAAGTCGGCAAGATGCACCGACACATATTCTTCACCATCAAGCGATGGAGCCATGATGTCGGCATAGAGCTTGTCAGAATAAAATGGCGAGAATGGAGCCATAAGCAGGGCAATGGTCTTCAAGCATTCGCGCAAGGTCTGATAGGCCGCCAGCTTGTCGGTGTTCATATCTCCGGTCCAAAAGCGTTTGCGGTTGAGACGCACATACCAGTTGGAAAGATTATTGTTCACAAAATCTTCTATCGCACGTGCAGCCTTCGTGGGCTCGTAATCATCAAGGTCGGCTTCAACCTCCTTTATGAGGGAATGAAGCAACGACAGTATCCACCGATCAATCTCCGGACGCTCTGACACCGGCACTTTCGGCTCTTTACCGGTGAATCCGTCTACATTGGCATAAAGTGCAAAGAATTTATATGTGTTGTAAAGTGTGGCAAAGAGTTTGCGGCCCACTTCAGCCACACCCTCTTCATCATATTTGAGATTATCCCAAGGTGATGAATTGGAAATCATATACCATCTGACCGGATCGATGCCGTAGCGCTCGATATTGTCGAAGGGGTCAATGGCGTTGCCAAGACGTTTTGACATTTTATTGCCATTCTTGTCGAGCACGAGACCGTTGGAGATTACAGCCTTGTATGCCACAGAGTCAAACACCATCCCTGCAATAGCATGAAGCGTAAAGAACCAGCCACGTGTCTGGTCAACACCCTCGGCTATGAAATCAGCCGGGAATACTTCACCGGAGTCAAGCTTTTCTTTATTCTCAAACGGATAGTGAATCTGTGCATAAGGCATGGAGCCGGAGTCAAACCATACATCGATAAGGTCGAGCTCGCGGTGCATGGGTTTGCCGCTTTCCGACACAAGCACAATGTCATCTACATAAGGGCGATGCAAGTCGATGCGCTCATAATTCTCTGTTGTGAAATCACCCGGCACAAATCCTTTCTCCTTTAATGGATTCTTTTGCATCACACCTTTTTCTACAGCCTGCTCGATGCGGTTGTAGAGGTCTTCGCAGCTCTCAATGATTATCTCCTCGCGACCATCTTCCGTGCGCCAAATCGGCAGGGGTGTGCCCCAATATCTGGAGCGCGACAGATTCCAGTCCTGCACGTTTTCAAGCCATTTGCCAAATCTTCCGGTGCCGGTTGATGCCGGTTTCCACTTGATGCACTCGTTAAGCTCAATGAGGCGAGCACGCGACTTTGGTGTGCGGATAAACCAGCTGTCGAGCGGATAATAGAGCACAGGCTTGTCAGTGCGCCAGCAGTGAGGATAATTATGCACATGCTTCTCTGTGCGAAATGCCTTTCCATCTTTTTTGAGTTCCATGCAAAGACGCACATTGAGGTCTTCATCTGTCAAGGCGGCCTTTTCGTTGTATTTGCCTTCGGGCGAATATTTGGGGTCGTAGGCGTTTTTTACGAATTCACCGGCGTGAACCATATACAGGGGCAGATTAACGCACTTTTCAATAAAATTCTCAGCAAGGTCTGACACGGGATAGAAACGGCCGCGAAGATCAACCATCGGGCGTGTCTCTCCTTTGAGATTAATCATGAAGAGTGAAGGGATTTCAGCATCCTTTGCCACCTTTGCATCGTCTGCTCCAAATGTAGGCGCTATGTGCACAATGCCCGTTCCATCTTCGGTGGTGACATAATCGCCACCAATCACACGAAAAGCCTTCTCGGATATTTCCACGAATTTATCACCCTCCACTTCATAGCATTTTTCGGGATGTGCAACGGCATATTCTCTGACGTAAGGAGCGGCGAATTCATTGACACGCTCTGTGGGGAGCACCCATGGCATCAGCTGCGCATAATGCATGCCTATCAGATCGCTTCCTTTCCAATGTCCCACTATTTCGTAGGGTACGAGTTTGTCGCCTTCCTTGTATGAATCCAGGGCAAGCCCCACAGCTTTTTTGTTGAAATATGACTGCACAAGCTCCTCCGCCATAACCACAGTGAGCTTTTCTCCGGAATAAGGATTATATGAGCGGATAGCCACATAGTTGATTCTCGGGCCCACACACAAAGCTGTGTTAGATGGGAGAGTCCAGGGAGTGGTGGTCCATGCCATAAAGCAGGCACGTCCCCAGCCTTTCATCTCATCTTTCGGGTCAAGAATATCGAAGAGAGCAGTGACAGTGAGGTCTTTCACATCGCGATAGCATCCGGGTTGGTTGAGCTCGTGCGAGCTGAGTCCGGTTCCGGCTGCCGGAGAATAAGGTTGGATAGTGTATCCTTTGTATAAATATCCTTTTTTATGAAGCTGTGCAAGCAGCCACCACACCGATTCAATATAGCGGTTGTCGTAGGTGATATAAGGATCATCAAGGTCAACCCAATATCCCATGCGGTGGGTGAGGTCGGTCCATTCGTTGGTGTATTTCATCACCTCTCGTCGGCATGCGGCATTATATTCGTCAACGGATATTTTCTTGCCAATGTCTTCTTTGGTGATTCCGAGATTTTTTTCCACGCCGAGTTCCACAGGCAGGCCGTGGGTATCCCAGCCCGCCTTGCGTTTCACATGGAATCCCTGCATGGTTTTATAGCGGCAAATGATATCCTTGATTGTGCGAGCCATCACATGGTGTATTCCCGGCATGCCGTTGGCCGACGGAGGTCCTTCGTAGAAAACAAAGGAAGGCGACCCTTCACGGTTTTTCACACTGAGTTCGAAAAGGTTGTGGTTGTCCCAAATTTCCAACACTTCCTTATTGATGTCGGAAAGATTAAGCTGATTGCTATATTCTTTATATTTTTTACTCATTTTCTTTATATTAGACTCTAACATTAGAATTTCCATCTTAGTGTCTCTTCACACCTTTTGCCCCTTTGGCACCTTTTGTGCCTCCACCGAGTGCAAAGATGTTTTGGTCGTAGGTGAATGTTTTTCTGTCGATGGCTCTTTTGCGTTTCAGAGCCAACTCCACGAGCTTGTCCATCAGCTGTGTGAAGGATATGCCGGTGGCTTCCCACAGATAAAATGAGAGAGAACCCGGGATAGTGTTTATTTCATTAACATATATGGAATTGTCTTTTTCGTCAACCATCACATCAACGCGGCTCACACCATGGCACGACAACACGCGGAATGTTTCGCCGGCGAGTGTGCGGATTTTTTCGCTCATCTCTTCCGTAAGGTCGGCCGGAATGCGCTTTTCGCTTGCCTGCATCCCCCGGTTTGTTTTTGTGCCTCCCATATATTTGTCTTCATACGACAGGAATTTTCCTGATTTGATAGGCTCTTCGCACACCGAACTTTGATGCTCATCTGCATCTCCGAGCACAGAACAATTTATTTCTTTCAGGTGCTCCACCATGTGCTCCACAATAATCCTTGAAGAAAATCTTGCAGCTGTGTCTATCCTGGACGCAAGCTCTTCGCGGCTTGCAGCCGTGCCTATCCCAACGCTTGAACCGAGATTGGCCGGTTTCACAATCACCGGATATCCGAGTTTGGCTTCAATTTCCTTAATCTTTGCATCTTTAGATGTGTTCCATTCGCGGTCGGTCATCCACACGTAGTCAACAACCGGTATCCCCTCCGAACGAAGTATCATCTTCATTGTGATTTTATCCATACCGTTGGCACTCGACAACGTGTTGCAACCGGCAAAAGGGATTCCAATTGTTTCAAGAAGACCTTCGAAGATGCCATCTTCGCCATTCGTGCCGTGGAGCACGGGAATGGCCACATGAAGCTGAGCCACAACAGGATTCTTTTTTGAAAACATCCCGGTGTGCGCCTTGTATAGATTGTAGTCTCCATATTCGGGACGCATGAACACTTCCTCGGCTTCCGACACTAACTTGTCAAGATTGCGATAATTTTTAAGGTCAAGCAGATTGCTGCCCGTATACCATCTTCCTTGCTTTGAAATGTATATGGGAATTATCTCATACTTGTCGGGATTGAAGGCGTTGATTGCCTGAATTGCCGATATCACTGAGATTTCATGTTCTACCGACCGGCCGCCAAAAAAAACAGCTACGTTAGTTTTCATATTAGGGTATATTGTCTGTTCATATTTTGCCACGGCAGGCTTAAAAGCATGCCACTTGGACGCCGTTTAATAAAGTAATAAGAAACGAACTCTAAGCAGAATATGCAAATTAGCTAAGGCATTCCTTATTGCTTTCAACGGCATGCTTTCAATCGGCTTTTCAGTTACAATGGAACCCCATTGCGCCATCTACGCCAATTGGAATTCTACTCAAATAAATCAATAATCAATGCGAAAATTAATTTATACATCCTACTTAATCTACAAAATTACTCAAAAAAACTGAATTTCAGAAATGATTTTCACAATTGGGATAATAAGGATTTTTTTGTAATTTTGGAGACTATGAATTCTACCGATTTGAAAAATAAGCTTCGGAATCTTTGGATTGAGACTTTCCATGATTCCTCAGAGTATGTTTCTCTCGTATTTAATTCTTATTTTAATCCTGATTTGGTTGAATATGAAGAACACAACGGAGAAGTGGTGGCCGGATTGATTGGTGTGCCATATAATTTCGGCAATGCAGAGCATCATGTAAAAGGATTGTATCTGTGCGGCCTGGCAACAAAGCCGAAATTTCAATCGCATGGCATTATGACACGCCTCATTGATTCAATAAACCAAAAGGCTGCCAACATGGGCTTTGCTTTCACTTTTTTGATTCCCGCTGAAAAAAGCCTGCAGAGTTATTATGGTAATCGCGGATATGTGAATGCTTTTTATCAGGTGGTGGATAATTATACATTTCTCCATGATTTTGACCGGGAATATGAATCTGTCTTAATGGAGCAGAAGGAGAAGGTGGCATTGCTGAAAAAACGCCATTATGAAAGTCTTGAAATTTCCAGAATCGACCGGCTAAATCCCGCGTCTGATGAGGTGAGGACTGCAATAAAGGAGCTTTTCTCAAAAGTGGAGGAGACGCAGTCTGATTTGCAAATAATCCACTCCCCGCAAGATGTGGATGTGATTATCCGTGAAAATCTAATCGATGGGGGAGCTATATATATATGTAGCACTACTGCCGGTGCCCTATCAGGCGTAGCTTTTACAAAAGTGAATAATGCATCTGTGGATGTGATTCGTCTTATCGCTTTAGACTCATCGAGCAAATACAAAATCTTGAGTGCTGTAAAAAAGGATAACCCCACACTTGGCATTCATCACAAAGTGTCTTCTGTCGAAATGGACAGGAAGGCTCTCTGGATGCGCACCTATGGCTCCGTGTTGCCTGAATCGCCACAAGTCAATGCCATCTCTGTTGCTGAACGTGTATATTCGCTCGCAGCGCATGCAAAAATGTATGGAATGGCAAGAATTCTAGATTTTATCGAGATTTTAAAATTCCAGGCCGAGAATAGGCACGATTTAAAATATTCGATTCTCATGAAACTTCCCGATGCTTCTTATGCAATGGAGCTGGTGGAATGCAGAAATGGTGTTGTGACATCAAAAAAGCTTGCGATTGACGAGCTCTCGAATGCGCAGAGGGCACATGCCATGTCGAAACATGACATGGGAGAGATTCTTTTCCGCCGACGCGGCATGGATAATCTGATTACGGAAGCTTTTGGCCTGCCATCAATCAATGGCTCAATTTCGCTAATGCTCGACTGACTTTAGCTCATATATTAGGCCCCGAAGGGGCGTGAGCGCATTAAACCCCGCATGACCATCCGGTATGTGGGGTTTACTGCGTAAAAGTTATTAGTATTTTGGAATTTTATTGCCATTGCAATAGTCTGAATGTGAATATCAAAACTATCAATTTGTATAAATTAAGCCCCCTGAGATTCAATTGAAAATCAAAAACCGACAAACAGTGCGTCAATTCTGAATTCTCGATTAAAATTGCAAACTGAAGCAACAAAATAGAGAGTAGGGGATAGGACAGTCTCCATTTGCAAAAAATGGTTTTGGTCAAATTGGGACATGTGATGAGCGGGTGAAAAGCTTATGGAGATTAATTTGCAATATTAAATAAACAAATATTAATTTAATTTTTTAAATTATTAAATATTGAGTATTTGTTATATGCGAATGCAAATTAAAAGAAATTTTAAATCTTATCAAATTGCGTGTTTGAAAATCAGAATTTACAGAAATATAAAGTTTGATTTTGCAAAATTATCTCATTAACGTATATTAACATATAATTTAATAAGCAATATATCAACTGAATATAACCAAATATTAAAGCGGTTTATAAGAAATAATGCCAATTTTAGCAGGTTGGATATTATGTGTGATGAATCAATGGTGTAATGCCCCATAATATAGCTTATTATACATTGTACCGTAGAATTCACTTTAACACATGAAATTCGGAAATGGAATCTTTGGGAAATAGATTAATTTGTGGATTTGCAAATATGGAACATGTGATATTGTAAATTTTGTTTTGTTATTTACAATTTTAATATTACATTTGCATATACAATCTCAAACGCAAATATTATAAATGGAAGACGCAAAAGTGGCAATTCGCCTAAAAGGGTTCATCGATGCTGAGGGGCTTACCCACTCGCAGTTTGCTGACAGATGTGGTATTCCCCGTCCAAGTCTTTCGCAGATATTGAGCGGACGCAATAAGAAAATCAGCGACGTGATTGTTGGTCAGATTCATGCGGCGTTTCCAGAGCTCTCTGTGTTGTGGTTGCTATTTGGAGAGGGCTCCATGATGGTGACTTCACCCTCTGATACGAAGTATGGCGAAGATGAGCCTAATTTGTTTTCAAACACGAATGAATTTGTGGGTGATAAGTCGGAATCTCAAAAATATGAGAATCTCAACGGCTTAAATATGACACAAAAAGGGGGGCAACTATCTGATTTATACTCGTTAGACACGGAATTAAAAATAACGGAGTTGCAAAAGCAAATAGATAAATTAATGAGAAATCCGCGAAAAGTGAGCCAAATCACGGTATATTATGATGACTCCACCTTTGAAACCTTCTATCCGAAGCGGTGACGAGGAATAATTCCGGTCTTTTCATCAACCGAATATTCACGTCGTATACATCTGCATGAAATAAAAATTGGAATGGAGCCTTAAGCTTCATTTTTGATGCCTGACAGATAGGCAGCCATTTTCTGTTCCTGAGCATTATTCGCAGGCGACCAGAATATGGCGTTATCAATCTCTTTCGGTAAATATTGCTGCTCCACATAGTGACCGGCATAATCATGGGCATACTTATAGCCTTCATGATATCCGAGATCTTTCATCAGTTTGGTTGGAGCATTGCGCAAATGAAGAGGCACAGGCAGGTTTCCGGTATCCCCTACCATTTGCAATGCCTTATCAATAGCCAGATAGGCCGAGTTGCTTTTAGGGGAATTAGCCAGATAAATTGCGCATTCCGATAGTATAATTCTCCCTTCGGGCCACCCAATCTTGTTGATGGCATCAAATGTGGCGTTGGCAAGCAGCAGAGCATTGGGATTGGCGAGTCCAATATCTTCTGAAGCCAATATTACAAGTCTGCGGGCTATGAATTTAGGGTCTTCTCCACCTGCAACCATCCGCGCGAGCCAATAAACCGCTGCTTGGGGGTTGCTTCCTCTTACAGATTTGATGAATGCTGAAATGATGTCATAGTGCATCTCTCCATTACGGTCGTATGCGGCCGGATTTTCCTGCAGCCGGTCAGTCACGGTTTGGTCATCTATAATCACCACTTCATTCTCGGGAGTTGACTGCTCTATAAGATCCAGGGTATTGAGTAATTTTCTGGCATCTCCACCGGAAAAGCGAAATAGTGCGCTTTTTTCTTTTACATTTACTTTGCGAGATGCCAATATCCGATCTGCTTTCAGAGCGCGATTGAGCAGCTTTTCTAATCCTTCTTCATTAAGCGGGCGAAGAGTATATACTTGTGCACGCGACAAAAGTGGACGAATCACCTCAAAAGAGGGGTTTTCAGTGGTAGCCCCAATCAGCGTTACTGTCCCTTTTTCCACAGCGCCTAAAAGGGAGTCTTGCTGCGACTTGTTGAAACGATGGATTTCATCGATGAAGAGTATCGGACGCCCTTTGGAGAAAATGCTCTTCACGTCGGCCTCGCAACGCTGAATCACATCTCTCACCTCTTTTACTCCTGAAGTCACTGCACTCAGCGTGTAGAACGGCACATCTGTTTTTTGCGCAACAATGCGTGCCAATGTGGTTTTTCCCACTCCCGGTGGACCCCAAAGTATAAACGAATTGACACGCCCCGACTCTATCATTCGTCGGATTATTCCCTGTGACCCCACAAGGTGTTCTTGTCCGATATAGTCGTCAAGATCATTAGGTCTGAGCCGTTCGGCTAATGGAACATTGCTGCTGAGTGCCATTTTTTTTGATTTGTATCAATATGCTTTATATATGAATAAAAATAGAAGTGCAATATCTCTTTTCGGATTGAATCCGGAGAATCCGCTCCCGATTATTGAAGTGGAATTTTGGTTTCGTAAAAAGGTATGAAACGGACTCTATATTCACAATCGGTTTCTCAAGATTTTCACAATATCTTCTACATTTGTTTCGCTGAGATTGTTCACAATTTTGTCACACCAATTCGAGAGCTGCGATGCGGGGAGCGTGGTTGAGAGTCCTACCACATAGCATTCTGCCGCTTTTCCGGCTTTTACACCTTGTGCGGAGTCTTCAAACACAACACAACAACGAGGGTCAACACCGAGCATTTCAGCCGCCTGCAGGTAGCCCTCAGGGTGTGGCTTTGAGTGGCTGATTTTATCGGCAGTGACAATATAGTTGAAGCGGCTTTCGAGCCATGGAATTTCCTCGCGCAGATGTTGCAGCTTAAGCTCATTGCTGCTGGTCACCAAAGCTCGTTTTATTTTCAACGCGCATAATATATCGAGTATCTCGGCAGCTCCGGGCAGCATCTCATATCTCATTTGCTGCTCCATGCTGTTGAGCATGTCAATAACTTCATTATGTCGGCACGGGCTGAAATATTTGTTGAGAATTTCGAGAAGTGTCATCCCTTTAATTACGTGTTCGAATCGTTCCACACCGGTGGGAATGCGATTGTTGATGGTGGCCCATATGCGTGTATATTCCGTTTCGCTGTCTATCAACACACCGTCAAGGTCAAACAGAAATCCGATTTCTTCGCGTGTTGTCATTATTAATCTGATATTGAAATGATTTAGAGTCTGAATCAATGAAAAAATTATTTTAGCCCGGCTTCTCTTTGGTTGATTTTTTCAATTTCGCCGGTCACAACCGAGAGGTGCACCCTCTGAGATTGAATAAATTATCTCAAAAATAAGCCGCCCCTAATGTTGAATTATTTATGAAACAGACTCTGAATCTTGAATTTGAAAAAAGTTTAAATCACTTCATTTCAATGAGTAGTCGGGTGGCACAGCAGCAAGTCGATTGTGACTGGCGCGCCTGTATGCAAAAGTAATGGTTTTGTGGCTATATCGCAAATTTTGAAGAAACGGTTTAATTTGTTATTTTTGTAGATTAAGAGTCTGTTTCATAAAAAATTCAACATTAGGGGCGGCTTATTTTTGAGATAATTTATTCAATCTCAGAGGAAACACCTCTCGGTTGTGACCGGCGAGATTGGAAAAATCAGCCAAAAGGAAGTCCGACTAAAGCAGTTTTTCATTGATATAGACATAAGCATTGAATAAACTCAAGTTTCGCAAGTTGCAAACAACTTGGAATCTTGAAGGTAAGAGTTATGTAGTTAGGAAGGTCAGTGAGATAACCATTGTAAGATTACAATGTAATTGTTGCTAAAAACAGCATCTGACCTCTGACCTCTAACCTCTTTGCTTTTCGCAGGTTGCAAACTTGCGAAAGTTGAATAAATAAATTAACAATAGATCATATGTCTATTTTATATTTAAATTACTATTGGTTTCGCGTGTATGGCCGATTTTGACTCTTTGAATCAGTCATATAGTCCGCTATACTCCTGATTCTGCAGAGCCAAACTTAATAAAATATATGATACAGGATATAACCCTGAAAATATCGCCTGAACGTGCCGCAGACAAATCATCTTTGCTGAAGGAGGTGGCAAAAGCCGCCCGCTTGAAAGCTGATGAAATAAATGATATGAATGTGGTGCGACGCTCTATAGACGCGCGCAAACACCCCATTGTGCTCAACCTTGTTGTGCGCATTGCCAGCGGAGATTCTACAGAGGTGAAGGCACGTTTCTTACCGATAGATTTTAAAAAAGTGCCGGATAATGCACCGCGATTTATAATTGTTGGAGCAGGCCCGGCCGGGCTTTTTGCAGCTCTTAAGGCTTTGCAATTTGGTGTGAAGCCTATTGTGGTGGAGCGCGGACGTGATGTGGATGCCCGCAGGGTGGATATTGCAAACATCAGCCGTGAGAAAAAGACCAATCCTCGTTCGAATTATTGTTTCGGAGAGGGTGGTGCCGGCGCCTACAGCGATGGCAAGCTATACACCAGAAGCAAGAAAAGAGGCTCCGTAGAGGAGGTGTTGCAACTGTTTGTGCAGCACGGAGCCTCGCCCAACATTCTTGTCGATGCGCATCCTCACATTGGCAGTGACAAATTGCCGGGAGTGATAAAAGAGATTCGCAACACTATTTTAAGATGTGGCGGAGAAGTGATGTTTGATACTCTTGTCACAGCGCTCCACAAGGATGTGGATGGCGTGAAGGGTGTGGTTACCGACAAGGGTCTAATTCTCGCTGACGGCGTGTTGATTGCAACAGGTCATTCCGCGCGTGACACATTCCACCTTCTTAATGAGTCGGGGGTGGCTCTTGAGCCGAAGGGAATAGCCGTTGGGGTGCGTCTTGAGCATCCGCAAAAACTGATTGATAAAATTCAATATCATTCACCTCAAGGAAGAGGCAAATATCTGCCACCCGCAGAATATAGTTTTGTGACTCAGGTGGATGAAAGAGGCGTATATTCTTTTTGCATGTGTCCGGGTGGAGTGGTGGTTCCGGCAGCCACAGCCGATGAGGAGCTGGTGGTTAATGGCATGTCGGCATCAGCACGCTCCGGCTCTTGGGCCAATTCGGGAATGGTGGTGGAGATTCGTCCGGGAGATTTCCCACAATTTAATAATGAGGGAGCTTTGCAGATGCTTGCTTTGCAGAAGCATTTGGAAACCGAAGTGTGGCATGCCGCGGGCAATTCAATTGTTGCTCCCGCTCAGCGCATGAAGGATTTCACAGAGAAAAAGATGTCGCGGTTTTTGCCTTCCTCATCTTACGCACCCGGAATTCAAAGTGCGGATTTCAACACTATTCTTCCGGAATTTATTGCAGAAAGATTGAGGCGAGGGTTTCTTGAGTTTGGCAAAAAGGCACCCGGCTTCCTTACAAATGAAGCAATATTGATTGGATTGGAATCGCGCACATCATCACCGGTGAGAATCACACGCGATTCCTCCACACTGGAGAGTGTGAATTGCAGACGTCTATATCCGGCCGGAGAGGGTGCCGGATATGCCGGCGGAATAGTTTCCGCTGCCATCGATGGTATCCGTTGTGCCGAAGCTTTCGCCCACAATTATGCCAATGATATATCAAGTAATTAAAATCAACAAATAAACCCACGGCTTCCGGATAAACCGTAAACCGCATTAAAAATGCAAACGTGAGCACAATTCTGAATATAGAGACATCCGGCAAAATATGCAGTGCAGCCATCACTCGCGATGGTTGTCTGGAGTATCAACTCGATGAGCCGAAGGAAATGCAACACGCCAATGTGTTGGCACCTTTTGTAGATAAATGCATGAACGAACTTCACCGCAAGGAGGAGAAACTTGACGCCGTGGCTGTAAGCATAGGACCGGGCAGCTACACAGGTCTGCGCATAGGTCTGTCGTTGGCGAAGGGACTGGCTTTCAGCCTGGACGTGCCGCTCATAGGCGTTGACACACTTAAAATCCTTGCCGTAAAGGCGATGTTCCGTTCAATGGAATGGACCGGCGATGAAATACTTGTACCTATGATTGATGCCAGACGAATGGAAGTCTACACTGCTCCATATAATTTCAGGCTTGAACCATTAGTGCCCCCATCGCCTATGATTATTGATGAGAATTCATTCAGCAATCTGATTGGGAATCATAAGCTCATACTGATTGGAGATGGGGCAGAAAAGGCTGCGCGGATAATCAAGCATCCTAATGTGCAATGGATTCCCGGACTTGTGCCTATGGCGAAAGACATGTTGGCATTATCGGAAAAGGCATTCAGAGAAAATGACTTCATTGATATCGCCTATTCCGTGCCAAATTATTTGAAAGATTATATCACAACAACACCCAAAAGCAAATTATGATTCCTTACAACACTGATATGGAGCCGGTGAAGCTCCATGAATATGGAAGGCACATCCAGGATCTTGTGGAGTATTGCACGGGTATCACCGACCGCGATGAAAGAAATGCTTGTGCATTCGCAATGGTTGATACCATTGCCGGAATCTTTCCCGAGCTGGTCGGATCTAACCATGATTATTCCAAAATATGGGATCTTGTAAATATTATATCAGGATTTAAATTGGATGTGGATTTCCCGTGCGAAGTGATTACTTCTGAAAAGCTTAACCCCACACCCCGAAAAATTCCATACACATCCTCTGTTATGAGATTCCGCCATTATGGCAAAAATATCGAGCATATGATTGAAAAGGTGGCAGCCCTTGAGGAAAATGAGGAGAAAGAGCTGCTTGTTTCCCTGATTGCACACCACATGAAAAAGCTGATGCTGCAGCATAACAAGGAGGGGGTGGAAGATGCAAAGATTCTGCGCGACCTTGCGCTTTATTCCAATGGAAAAATCAATCTTGACCCGGCAACATATCTGCTCCATGAATATAAGGAGATAATGCCCGAAAAGCACCAATCCAAAAAGAAAAAGAAGAGAAAATGAGCAGTTTTATAGTAGAAGGTGGACATTCACTGAGTGGGGAAATAAAGATTAAGGGAGCCAAAAATGAAGCTCTCGAGGTGATTTGCGCCGTGTTGCTTACTTCGGAAAAAGTCACTATTTCCAACTTACCACAGATTTCAGATGTAAGAAACCTTATTAATCTGATGTCGGAAATGGGTGTAAAAGTGAATTATAACACCACTTCGGAATGTGAATTCCAGGCTGACAACATTGATGTGAATTATATTTTTTCTGACGCTTACCGAAAGAAAGCGCAATCGCTGCGTGGGTCGGTGATGGTTATGGGACCGTTGGTGGCCCGTTTCGGAAAGGCGTGTCTTCCCAAGCCGGGCGGCGACAAGATTGGCCGACGCCGTCTTGACACACATCTGGTGGGTTTGCAGAAGCTTGGTGCGAGGTTTGACTATAATTCAGACGACCATACATATCATGTGGATGTGCCCGATGGATTGCGAGGCTGCTATATGCTTCTTGACGAAGCTTCAGTCACAGGCACGGCCAATATCATAATGGCGGCTGTGTTGGCTTCCGGTGTCACCACAATATATAATGCAGCTTGTGAGCCCTATATCCAGCAATTGTGCAGAATGCTTGTAAGGATGGGTGCGATAATCGAGGGAATTGGTTCCAACCTGCTTAAAATCACAGGTGTTGAGTCTCTTGGGGGCACCACACATACTCTCATACCGGATATGATTGAAGTGGGAAGCTTCATAGGGATGGCGGCTATGACAGGCTCCAATCTGCTTCTCAAAAATGTGGGCGTTGGCGATCTGGGTCTCCTTCCTGAGGCGTTCAGCCGGATTGGCATCAATATGGAAATCGAGGGAAACGACATAAGAATAGATCAGCGCGATGTGTATTGCATTGATGAATTTATCGATGGCTCTATCATGACCATAGCCGATGCTCCCTGGCCCGGACTTTCTCCCGATTTGCTGAGTATATTTCTAGTGGTTGCCACCCAGGCGAAGGGAAGCCTTATCATTCATCAGAAGATGTTTGAAAGCCGTCTCTTCTTCGTTGACAAGTTGCTCGATATGGGAGCGAGAGTGATTTTGTGTGATCCGCACAGAGCTGTTGTAATTGGCGCCGGAAAATTTCATGCGTTAAGAGCCACCGACATGGTTTCGCCTGATATACGCGCCGGAATTGCCATGCTTATCGCTGCAATGGGAGCAAAGGGAACAAGCCGGATTCAGAATATAAATCAGATTGACAGAGGCTATGAAAATATCGATGGCCGTCTCAACAAATTGGGAGCAAAAATCATTAGAATAGAAGAATAATGAAGCTCATTGCATAGTTTCATAAAATTTAGAGTCCGGTTCATAAAAAATTTAACATCGGGGGCGCATGCGTGAGCTGAGTTTAGCTCTGCAGAATCAGGAGTATAGCGGGCTATTTGACTGATTCAATGAGAAAATTGCTTTAATCCGGCTTCTCTTTGGCTAATTTATCCAGTCTCGCCGGTCACAACGGATAGGTTGCTCTGTGATTGAATAAATTATCTCAAAAATAAGCCGCTCCTAATATTGAATTTTTATGAAACAGACTCTTAGGTTCCATTCCCCAAAAATGTTAAAGCAGGGGGCACAAATTTGCGAGACAGAGGTAACTTTAAAAGCAGAATAATTTTACAAATTTAAATTAATGCTTCATTCTGATAAAGAAATATTTGCATCGATCGGCCTCTTTTTGGCTACTTTGCTTCATCTCTTCGGTCACATAGCCCGCTATGTTCCCTTAAAGGTAAAGCATATTAATGCAAAAATAGGCCGCGTCTGCTTTAACATTTTTTTGGGGGAATGGAGCCTTAAACAGGACCACCACTTATGAAAAAGATTCTAAATTTTCTTAGCTGCTTATGATAAAGAAGGAAGACATTATTGAAATTGGAAAATTTCGCAAAACACATGCCTTGCAAGGCGAACTGAATGCCACGCTCGATGTGGATGAGGATTTTGTCAGTGACCATAATCCTCTCATAGTGGAAATTGATGGCATTTATGTGCCTTTCTTTGCTTCATGGATTCGCACAAAGGGTGCAACATCTTTCCTTGTAAAGCTAAAAGGACTTGATTCCGGCGAGGAGGCGCAGAAGCTGGTGAATAAAATCATATATGGCCGCAGGGAAGACCTTGTTGAATATATGGATGATCCGGACATGCAGCTTGTCGACGATTTCATCGACTATAAGGTGATTGACCGAAACAAAGGTTGTCTCGGCACTGTTGTGTATGTTGACAATTCCACAGCCAACACTTTGTTTGAGGTAGAGACAGATGAGGGAGACATAATTTATGTGCCGGTGGCAGATGAATTTGTGGAGGCAGTTGATGATGATAACTGCGAGATTATTGTGAATCTTCCCGATGGATTGGTAGAACTTAATAAACAGAAAAAGGATGAGTGACGAATTAGGATATGATGAGGATCAGGCTGTGAAATTTATCAGAGCCACTCTCCCTGAAGATAAGAGAGAGAAAGTTTCTGATGATGAGATATTATATGTTATCGATGTGATTTGGGAATGGTATGAGAAAAACGGCTATCTCGATATCAATGCGGATGTGACCGATGAGGAGGAAGTCAATGAATCCGAGCTTGTGGAATTTGTCATTAAGGAGATGAAGAGGGCAAAAGAGCTGAATGCCGACCCGGAAACCATATCATTAATTGTAAAAGGAGAATTGCAATATGAGGAATCTATCGATAGCTTTATTTAGCTGCGGACTGGCATTGCTGTCGGTTTCTCCGCTCGCGATGGCGCAAAGCAGGCAGACCTTCACCGTGAAAAAAGCCATACCGGAGCAGAGTGCAGACACCAGAGTGGAAGATCTGGATGAGATGTCGTTTGTTGAAATGATTAATTCAGTGCCTCTTGATGATAAAAGCGCTGCGCTTATCCGCAAGTTTCAAGAGAAGGAGGGAAGAAATCGCCTGCTTAATCGGGAGTTTGGCCCTAAAAGTAAATGCACTGTGGAGACATATCGCAACAAGGAGGTGCTTTTGCTTTCAATTCCCGCTTCGAGCCTTTTCGCGCCCAACGACACAGTGTTGCGTAAAGACGCGGCCTCTTTGCTTGCTCCGTTGAAACGCTATATGAAGAATGACGACATGTACAGGGTGCTGTTGGTGATGCACACTGACAACACCGGCTCAGAAGAATATCGCGACATGCTCACTGAGGAGCGTTCGAGAGCAGTGGCCGATTGGTTTGCCGACCATGGAGCTGACACAACATATCTTTTTCCTTATGCCTTTGGCGATGATATGCCACTTAAAGAAAATAATTCTATAGAGAATCGTGCCGCCAACCGTCGTTTGGAGGTATATCTTATGCCCGGCAAGAAGATGCTTGAGCAGGCCAAAAAAGGACGAATAGTGTTTTAGGGCTCGATTCTTAGGCTTCATCCCCCCAAAACAGGCCGCCCCTGCTTTAATATTTTTTGGGGAATGAAGCCTTAGAATCTGTTTCATAAAAATAGGAGTCTGTTTCATAAAAATAGCGATCACTCAGAGAGGAACTTTTTTAGTGTTCTCGTCTGTTTGACCGCTCTTTTTTTATGAAATGGAACCTTACATGAACAATATGGCTGTCCGGTAGGCTGTGAAGGAAAGCAGCCATGCTATGCCTGTATTGTAGAAGATTGTGAACGCCACATATTTCCAACTGCCGGTTTCTTTCTTTATGGCGGCCAGCGTTGCTATGCAGGGGAAATACAGCAGCACAAACACTAGGAAGGCCACCGCACTGGCCGGTGTAAAGGGCACTTCTCCGGAGATTCTTGATGGATTCTTAAGCCGTTGCGACAGCACCTCTGCATCATCCTCGCCAACATACAGCACGCCGAGAGTGGATACCACCACCTCCTTTGCTGCTGCTCCTGCAAGAAGCGACACACTCGTTTTCCAGCCGAAATCCATAGGCGACACCACCGGTTCTATAAATTTGCCTATGCGTCCCAGAATGGAATTGCCTTGCTGATATTCTGTGGCTATCATCTCGCGAATCTGCTGCTCCGATGCATTCTCCATTGTGGAAGACGGCATTTCTTTTATTGCTGCGGCATAATATTGCTCCGGGACATCATCCACATCATAATGAGGAAAATAAGACAGTGCCCATATTATTATGGACGCTAAAAGGATAAGGCCCCCCATCTTCTTTAAATATTGCTCGGCTTTGCCCCACATATTGCGCATGGTAGCCTTGAAGGTAGGCATGCGATAGGGGGGAAGTTCCATTACAAAAGGCGTTTCGTCATGTTTCATCCATAACCGACGGATAAGACGCGCTGTGAGTATGGCCACCACCACACCCAGCAGATACAGCCCCACAAATACCCATGGACCATATTGCGGAAAGAAGGCTCCGACAAGCAGCACATATATCGGAATGCGTGCAGAGCAACTCATAAAGGGGTTTATGAGTATTGTGACGAGACGGCTTGTGCGACTCTCTATTATCCTTGTTGACATTATGGCCGGAACATTGCAGCCGAATCCCATCACCAACGGAATGAACGATTTGCCGTGAAGCCCCATTTTATGCATGAGCTTATCCATTATAAATGCCACGCGGGCCATATAGCCTGAATCCTCCATAAAGGAAATGAAGGCATATAAGATAAGTATATTGGGCAAAAACACAATCACACCCCCTACACCGCCAATCACACCGTCGAGAAGAAGATCTTTCAATGGGCCTCCGGGCATGTATTTACCCACGGATGCTGATATCAGGCTTACAATATTCTCAATCCATTCCATAGGGTAGCTCCCTATCTCAAATGTGGCCCAGAACATGAACCACATCACCACGAGAAATATCGGGAAGCCAAACAGCTTGTTTGTGACAAAGGCATCGATAATTTTTGTGGATTTCTCATCTTTCTGCATTGAACCTTCGAGCGATTCTCGAAGTGCCCCCTGTATAAATCCGTATTTTTCGGCTGAAATGGCAGATGTCACATCTTCGTTAAGCTGGCCGGTAATTTTCTCCTCTGCCTCTGTACGCATCTTTTGCCATGCACTGATGCGAGGATGATTCTGAAGCATTTGCTCCACCTCAGGGTCTTTCTCCAGAAATTTTATAGCGAGAAATCTGGGTGAAAAGTGCGCTGAAATGCTCCTGTCTCCCTTGAATTCACTATTGAGCACCGACACTGCATCCTCAATCACAGGGCTGAGCTTCACATGAATGTGGCGTGTGTCGGGATTGGTCATCTCATACACGCCAATCACTGTGTCGAGCAGCTTGTTAAGTCCCCAGCCTGTTGATGCAATGGTTGGAACAAACGGCACTCCGAGCATCTTGCCGAGTGTGTCATAGTCAAGGTCGGCATTGCTTTTTTTCAGCTCGTCATACATGTTGAGCCCTATCACCATAGGCAAATTCATGTCAATAAGCTCTGTGGTGAGATAAAGATTACGCTCAAGATTAGAGGCCACAACCACATTGATAATCACATCAGGGGTTTCCTCTCTGAGATATCGCATCACATATAGCTCCTCCGGCGAATATGCCGACAACGAATATGTGCCCGGGAGGTCAACCACATTGAAGCGGTAGCCATTATATTTCAGCGTCCCTTCGCGTGCGTCAACAGTCACTCCGGCATAGTTGCCAACATGCTCGCGTGCTCCTGATATCATGTTGAAAATAGATGTCTTGCCACAGTTGGGATTGCCGATGAGCGCGATATTGATAATCTTGTCTTGCCGCACGGTTCCCTGGCTGTGAGTATCTAAAGGGGATATCCGGTCTGATTCGGTTTTGTCAGTATTTTTGTAGGAGGCATTCCAGTCATCAAGCAGCGTCACCTCAACAAGCTCGGCTTCTGCTCTGCGCAGCGACACTTCATAGCCCATCAGCGCATATTTCACAGGATCCTGAAGTGGGGCATTTAGAATCACACTGATTTCTCTTCCTTTCACAAACCCCATCTCCATGACACGCTTGCGGAAAGCCCCATGTCCCAATATTTTCGTAACAACACCGGTTTGTCCCGGCTTTAATTCAGATAATTTCATCGTAGTCTTTATATAAAATCCGCAGCGAAATCAGCCCAAAAACTCATGTTTCGCAAGTTGCAGGCAACTTGGAAACATTAAGGTTAGAGTTGTCATTTATTTTTCCGGAATATTGCAAATTTACAACGAATGTTTCTATCCGACAATTTCCATGCCTCAAATTACTCACTTTTGGGTATATGAAGAGCCCCGGATATCAGTGTCCGGGGCTCTTGAAGGTTTTGATAAGGCCTGTATTATTTTTTCAAATATTTGTCAAGGAAGCGGAAGAAACATCTTTGCCAGAGAATGGCGTTCTGAGGCTTTAGCACCCAATGGTTTTCATCCGGAAATACCAGCATTTCCGCCTCAAGTCCGTTCATCTTAGCGGCATTAAATGCCATCATGCCTTGTGAGGCCAAGATGCGATAGTCGAGCTCGCCAACTGTAATCAGCATCGGGGCAGTCCAATTGGTGACAAACCGATGGGGTGAGTTGGCATATGTGCGCTGTGCAATCGCATTCTCTTTGTCCCAATAGTTGCCGCCGAGATCGAAGTCGGCAAACCACATCTCTTCTGTCTCAAGATATTGGGCTTCCACATTGAATATGCCTGCGTGTGCTACGAGTGCGGCATATCGGCCATCGTTATGGCCCGCAAGCCAGTATACAGAGAATCCGCCATAGCTTGCGCCGATTGCTCCAACGTGGTCGGCATCAACATAGGGGCGTGCTTTGATATAATCGGTGGCAGCATAATAGTCTTGCATGTTCTGACCGCCGTAGTCGCCGGATATCTGTCGGTTCCATTCTTCTCCAAATCCGGGCACACCATGACGGTTGGGCGCTATCACCACGTATCCGTGGGCTGCCATAATCATGAAATTCCAGCGATAGCTCCAGAACTGGCTCACTGCCTGCTGCGGACCGCCCTGACAATAGAGAATGGCAGGATATTTTTTGTTAGGGTCGAAATCGGGAGGAAGGATTTCCCAGCATGTCATTTGTTTCCCATCTGTGGTGGGCACTTTAACTTTCTTCACTTCCCCGAGTTTGAGCTGTCCGAGAAGATCGGTGTTGACATTGGAAAGCTGTTTCACATCTCCCTTCTTTACCATGCAGATTTCGTTAGGCACGCGCATGGAGTGACGAAGCACCACTGCCTCGTTGTCATTAACGGGTGACACACCTCCGAAGTCGGCCTGCTCGATTGCCACAGTGTCGATGGCGCATGTGTTGACATCAATTTTAAACACAGGCTCAACCCCCTCATAATATCCGGCAAACCAGATGCTTTTGCCATTGGGCGACCATGCTATCTGCTCGGGCCAGTAATCCCAATTGGCGGTGAGGTCTTTTTTTTCGCCGCTTTTCATGTTCATCACCATCAGGCGTTTTTTGTCGCTTTCGTATTTGGGTGTGGCCATGGAGAGCCATGCGAGTGTGGTGCCGTCGGGCGAGAACACCGGATCTGTGTCATAACCGGGCATTCCTTCAGTCAGCAATGTGGTTTTGCCGCTTGCCATGTCGTAGAGATATAGATTGCTGTCGGTGGAGAAGGCATAATCCTTGCCCGCTAACTTGCGCGACACATATACAAGCTGTTTGCCATCGGGGCTCCATGCAAATGATTCAGCTCCGCCAAAGGGGCGCATCGGACATTCAAAGGGTTCTCCCTCCATAATGTCTTTCCCTTGCTCTATTTCTGCACCGAATTCAGCCACAAAAGGATGAGGAATTTTTGTCACCCATTCATCCCAATGCTTATACATCAAATCATCAACCACGCGTCCGGTGGTTTTGGGAAGGTCTTTAAACAGTTCTTCATCCTTCTTGTTGTAATCTTCTATGGCACTGGCATAAACAATATTCGAGCCATCAGGAGAAATTTTGAATGATTCTACTCCTGTTTTCACCCTTGAATGTCTTTTTTCGCCGGAACCATCAGGCTTGATGCTGAAAATCTGACTATTGTCTGTTTCTTCATCATGACGCAGGAATGCGATCCTTTCCCCGTTTTCAATCCATTGAAGATTTGATTCTGATGAAGCAGTTTTTGTGAGTCGCTTCATATCGCCTCCGGTGGCCGGAATCAGATAAATTTCAGAATTTCCTTTGTTTTCTTCAATGCTTTCGTAAGTGAGGGTGAATGCAATTGTTTTCCCGTCGGGACTCACCACGGCTTCAGAAATTCTTCCGAATGCTTCAAGCACTTCAGGTGTCAGCATGCCGTTCTCAACCTTGATTTCAGGCTTTTCAATGATTTTGCTTTCTTTCTCTCCTCCCGAGCCGCAGGCTCCGAGTGTAAGTGGCAGCAACATCGCGCACATTTTAATACTGCTTGTTTTCATGATTAATTTAAGTTATCTCTGTTTTTTTGTTTTCTGAGGTTTTGCCGGATATAGCGCGTTAATCAAATCGGGGCGATGCATTTTGCGAAGCTCTGTGATTATGTTTTGCCGGCATTCGGGCTTCCACCAGAAGAAGAACTGCCGCTGGGCGAGTTTTTGCTTCTCGCTTCTTGCAGTGTATATCTTTTCTCCGGTGTATGGATGATATCCGGTGTAATATATCTCCGTGGCCAATGTCATGGGGGTTGGGGTGAAGTCTTGCACTTGTTCTAGCTGGAAATTCAAATCTTTGGTGATTGCCGCCAATTCCGCCATGTCGCATTCCCGACAACCGGGGTGTGACGAGATGAAATAGGGGATGAGTTGCTGACGCAGTCCCTCCTCTTTGTTCACACGGTCGAATATGCGCTTGAATTCCCGGAAAAGGTTGAATCCGGGCTTGCGCATCACATTCAGCACTATTTCGGATGTGTGTTCCGGTGCCACCTTGAGTCGTCCGCTCACATGTCGTGAAATCAGCTCGCGAATGTATCTGCGGTTGACTTTGTCAGTTTCTTCATTGCCTGACGGGGCCATTGAAAGATCATAACGCACACCACTGCCTATGAATGATTTTTTCACTCCGGGCAATGCGTCAACAGCATGATACACATCAAGAAGCCTGCTATGGTCGTTGTCAAGATTCCGACATGGCTTGGGATGCAGGCAGGATGGCCTTACACATTTACGACAAATGTCTCGGTTGCGTCCTCCCATGGAATACATGTTTGCCGAGGGTCCGCCAAGATCGGAGATATATCCTTTGAAATCCGACATCTCTGTGACTTGCCTTGCTTCTCTAAGTATTGAATTCTTTGATCTGGAGGCAATAAATTTTCCCTGGTGGGCGGATATCGTGCAGAATGCGCAGCCTCCGAAGCATCCGCGGTGCATGTTCACACTATGGCGTATCATTTCATAGGCCGGAATAATTTTTCCTTTGTATCGCGGATGCGGTGTGCGGGTATAGGGCAAATCGAAAGATGCGTCTATTTCTTCGGTTGTCATGGGCGCATTCATCGGATTTATTTTCACCATTTTTCCCTTTGCACTCTGCCAAATCACAGCTCCCTCATATTTGTTTGATTCCTCTTCTACATGGCGAAAATTCTGAGCCTGAAGCTTTTTATTGGTAAGACAGTCTTCAAAACTGTGAAGCACAATGTCGCCCGGCTCGGGCACTTCCCGGCTGATGAAAGCCGTCTGTTTCACATTTGTAATTGTGCGAATGTCTTCTCCGGCTTCTATTCGCCGTGTGAGCTCCAACATTGGCTTCTCTCCCATGCCATACACTATCATATCTGCCGGAGAATCCAGGAGAATCGAGGGGCGCAGCCGGTCTTCCCAATAGTCGTAATGTGCCACTCTTCTCAGCGAGGCCTCTATGCCGCCGGCAATAACGGGAATGTCGGGGTAAAGCTCTTTCAGAATCGCGGAATATACAATTGTGGGCATGTCGGGCCGCATGCCATGCTTTCCGCCGGCTGTATATGCATCGTCATGACGCAGTCGCCGATTGGCGGTGTAATGGTTCACCATCGAATCCATTGCTCCGGCAGATACACCGAAATATAGTCTCGGTTTCCCTAATTTCTTAAAATCACGCAAGTCATCGCGCCAGTTGGGCTGCGGCACTATTGCCACCCGATATCCAACTTTCTGAAGAGTGCGGCCAATTACGGCCGCCGCGAAAGAGGGATGATCTACATATGAATCTCCGGAGAAAATGATTATGTCAGCCTGCTCCCATCCCAAAGCATCCATTTCTGCCTTGCTTGTGGGAAGATACCTCCCGGTGTCGTGGAATTTACTGCTCATTTGCCGGCTCTTTTGATTGTGCATATTCCTGCAGTTTAATCAGCTCATCGCGTAGTTGTGCGGCTTCGATGAAGTCTGTTCGCTTCGCAGCGGCCACCATTTCGGATTTAAGCTTATCAATACGGGAGTGAATCTCATTGATGTCCATATAGCTGATCACGGGATCAGCCACAAGCCCCTCGACATGTTCCTCCTCGATGTAGGGGCGTCCCTGGGCGTTTCGGATATCTCGGCCGGCAGTATGTGCGGCAGCTTTTGAGCTGTCCTTGCGCCCGGATGTTCCCCGGCTACGATCCTCACTTTTGCCGTAAAGTTCTGTAAGATCGTTGCCGATGCGTTTCACAATCTGTGTGGGCACAATTCCATGCTCCTCATTATATGAAATCTGCTTTTTGCGTCGGCGTTCGGTTTCGTTGATGGTGCGCTGCATGGAATCTGTGATTTTATCGGCATACATTATCACTTTGCCATGCACATTTCGTGCGGCGCGACCGGCTGTCTGAGTAAGCGAACGGTGATTGCGCAGGAAGCCCTCTTTGTCAGCATCAAGAATTGCCACCAGGCTCACCTGTGGAAGGTCAAGTCCCTCGCGAAGAAGATTCACACCAATAAGCACATCATATTTTCCGTTCTGAAGGTCTTCAAGAATCTGAATTCTTTCAAGTGTGTCAACATCGCTGTGGATGTATGCACTGTTTATTCCCCATTTCAAAAGATGGGCGTTGAGCTCTTCGGCCATTCTCTTTGTGAGTGTCGTTACGAGCGTGCGCTCTCCGGCTTCGATGCGCTCTCTGATTTGCTCCATAAGGTCATCAATCTGATGTAGGGTGGGGCGAATCTCTATCTCCGGGTCAAGAAGCCCGGTGGGGCGAATCACCTGCTCTACGAAGATTCCCTCCGTCTGTTGCAATTCGTAGTCGCCGGGTGTGGCACTAACATATATCACCTGTGGAGTCATACGCTCGAACTCCTCAAATTTAAGCGGCCTGTTGTCAATAGCGGCCGGCAAACGGAATCCATATTCCACAAGATTGGTTTTTCTGGAAAGGTCGCCGCCATACATGCCGCGAATCTGCGGAAGTGTCACATGACTCTCATCAATGATGGTTATGAAATCATCAGGAAAATAATCAAGCAGACAGAAAGGCCGCATTCCCGGCTCACGGCCATCGAAATAGCGCGAATAATTCTCTATGCCGCTGCAATGACCAAGCTCTTTGATCATTTCCAAATCGTAGGTGACACGCTCTCTGAGCCTCTCGGCCTCAAGTATGCGCCCCTCTTTACGGAAGAATTCACATTGGGCGCCCAAATCAAGCGCAATCTGATCCACAGCTTTTGCAGCCCTCTCTTTTGATGTGACAAAAATGTTGGCCGGATAAATGTTGAATCCTTCAAGGCGGCTGAGCACTGCTCCGGATTCGGGGTCGATTGTCTGAATTGATTCTATCTCGTCTCCCCAGAATATCACACGGAGCTGAATTGCCTCAAACGAAAGCATTATGTCAACCGTGTCACCACGCACCCGGAAGTTGCCTGCATTCAATTCTGTCTCTGTGCGGCTGTAAAGCGAGTCTACAAGTTTGCGCAGAAACGCGTTGCGCGAAATCCGGCTGCCAACTTTCACATTCACCACTGTTTGGCGAAAATCCTCCGGATTGCCCATTCCGTAGATGCAGCTTACGCTCGACACCACAACAACATCTCTGCGGCCTGACATCAATGCAGCGGCTGTTGAAAGTCTCAGCTTGTCTATCTGCTCATTGATCATCAAGTCTTTCTCTATATATTTGTCGGATCCGGGAATATAGGCTTCCGGCTGATAATAGTCGTAATAACTCACGAAATATTGCACGGAATTTTCCGGAAAGAAATTCTTGAATTCAGAATATAGTTGGGCTGCAAGTGTTTTGTTATGGGAAAGAATCAGCGCGGGGCGTTTCACCTGCTGTATCACATTGGCCATGGTAAATGTTTTTCCGCTACCGGTTACACCAAGCAGTGTCTGATGTTTCTGGCCGTTGTTCACACCTTCCACAAGCTCGGCTATCGCCTCGGGTTGGTCGCCTGTAGGTTTGTATTCTGATGAAAGTTTAAAATCCATGTATTATCTTAGGCTCCATTCTCCAAAAAATGTTAAAGCAGGCCGGTCGATGCCAATATTTCTTTATCAGAATGAAGCATTAATTTAAATTTGTAATTCAACTTCCTTAAGTTTGCAACTTGCGAAAAGCAAGGAGGTTAGAGGTTAGAGGTTATTTTTTAGCAATTAACATTGCTATCTTATAATGGATATTTCACTAACCTTCCTAACTACCTAACTCTAATCTTCAAGGTTTCAAGTTGCTTGCAACTTGCGAAACTTGAGTTTGTAAAATTATTCTGCTTTTAAATTTACCTCTGTCTCGCAAATTTGGGCATCTTTATCCCTTTGATTCAGTCATATGGCTCACTATATTCCTTCATCTGCAAGAATAAATCCGCGCCAAATTTTCGCCCCCTGCTTTAACATTTTTTGGGGGAATGGAGCCTTAGTGTCCGATGATGATTTTTTCTGTCTTTGCAGCCGATTTCCGGATGTAGATGCCGGGAACCGCCGGAATGTGATCGGTTGATATGCGGCGGCCGGCAAGGTCGTAGTATTCCGCCTTGACATCACAGGTGTCTTCAGTGTCAACCATTATGCCTTTCACTTTCATTTCTGTCTCTTTGACGAGAGAAAGCCGCCCCATCATGTTTAGACGCGTGGGGCAATAGATAGTGATATATTTGTCGGCCGGAGTGAGATGCACAGTGCCGGAAAATTGCATGGGAATGTTGGTGTAGATGGTTTCGCGGGGCATTGCGATGTGAACGTTTCTGAATTCATTGCCGGCATTGTCGGTGACTTTCAGCACATTCTTGCCGTTCTGCTGCACAATAGCAAAGTTTTTCGGCCCCATGGGCAGTGATTCGGCAAACACGGCCACCGCCAATCCGTTTTCGCTCATGAAGCTGTCGGTCTTTATGCCCGAGCTGCCGTAGCCGTTGCCATACACGTTGCGTGCGATGCCTGAGAAAACGTAGTTGTCCTCCTCTGTCACGGATATTGGGAAAGAGTAGCTTTGTTGAGCCTCTCTGACACTGAATATGGCAAGAAACTCACCCGATTTGATATCCACGCCCGGTCCCTGCACACTTATCTGAGTGTCGCGATATTTGAAATAAGCAAAGTCACTGAATGTTTCAACAAAGCAGGAATAGGGGAGAGTGGCATCGGAATTGTTGAGGATCGCGCCATTTTTGTCGCAGAGTGTCCACACCCGGTAAAACTGCTCCGTGTTGTTGATGGATTCGCTGTTTTCCACGATTGCGCCTTCAAGCAGGTTTTCACCGGCGAAGGCGAAAGAAGGGCACATCATTGATGCCAAACAAAAAAGAGAAGACGCCCTCAGCGCGTTGAGGAGCGCATGCGCGCGCCCATTATCATAAGTGGAATCCATCATAAAGAAAATATATTGCTCAAGTTCCGGCTTTACCGAAACCTGAAGGTTTTAGTTTGAAGATTAGGGGTTAGTGCTTTGAAGGAATGGTTTAATCCCGCAGTCACGCCATGACGCTAAAATAGCAAATCCCACCGACCCATGCAAATATTTGCGCGAAATTCATACTCCTCCGTGCTCCGATGTGATTAACCACGCAAATCATCGGCAGAATGCATAGTGATGACGCCGAAGTCCTCAAGAATGTTGAGAGGGAACACCTTACTGAAACGGTTAAAGCAAATTACTTTGCCAAGTGGATTGTTGTAGATGTCATAGATTGTGATCTGATCTCCAAAATCTGTGGAACAGGCACATTCCTTGAATATGCGGAATTAAGAACATATGAAATATAAGAAAATAATAGACAACATTGAGCATTTCATTGCATGCTTTAATGCAGACGGACAAGAAAATGTCATTGGCATTGAGACTGAAAAACTGCGTGAAATATTTGATGAAAGCGAGGCAGCCGGCGTCATTGTGTCAGAAGGGAATGACCTCAGTTCTGTGTTAAGCCGGATAGATGCGGATTTATTTGAATCTAACTTTGCTCATAATATCGTACTGTTGCTCAGGACTGCGCAACCATCCAACTTCTGCATGAATGACATGGGAATCCTGCAATCGTTCATACAAAGCAATTCCCCGAAAGATTGCAATGTCACTTGGGGAGTTTCCTCACTCAAAAGTCATGAAAATGCCATAGCTGTCATAATTGCCTGTTTAAAGCCTGTGGAGTGCTTTTAATCGGATACCAAGATGGAAATAACCTTTGTGAATTTTTGTGATTCTCACATGGATTATGTAGATTTATCTTCCCATAGTAGGTGTTTATGGATTGATCCGCGTTATTCTTGACCCTGAACCGCTGAATGCAATCCGCAGTCCGTTTTTAGGAATATGGAAATTCTGCATTCGAAGAGGGACTTTGATTTGGATGATTCAGCTGATCATGCTCGGTGCTGCTCTTATGCAATACGCCATATGGTATAGGGGCGGCGAGGCCTTTGAAAAGTTCTCTTTCTCACCGGTAATATGAATGGAGCATAGAGAGCAGCAACGACTTGCACAAACCCTCCTCGCCGTATCCCGGGGAACGGTTACGCTTTGCAGCAACGCAAAAAAACAACAAAATTCCGCTTAAATTCCTATTTATTTTTTGATTAATCGGGCATATTGGCTAATTTTGCGGATTGATAACCAAATTTTACTGAAATGAGAAAGAATATTGTAGCCGGTAATTGGAAAATGAACACTACCCTCGACGAGGGAGTGGAATTGGCAAACAATGTAAACACACTTCTTAAGGGTAAGAAAGCTAATTGCGATGTTATTGTTTGTGTGCCTTTCACACATCTTACTTCTGTTAATGCAGTTCTTGAACCGGAACTTGTGAAGCTCGGCGCTGAAAACTGCTCCGAACACGCCAAGGGCGCATACACCGGCGAGGTGAGCGCCTCGATGGTGAAATCCACCGGCGCCGAATATGTTATTCTTGGTCACAGCGAACGCCGCCAGTATTTCGGTGAAAACAACGAGCAACTGCTTGCGAAAACCAAAATCGCACTCGAAAACGGCCTGAAGCCCATCTTCTGCGTTGGCGAGGTGCTCGAACAGCGTGAGGACGGCTCTTTCAACGAGGTGGTGAAATCGCAGGTTGAGGCTCTCTTCTCTCTCTCGGCCGACGATTTCGGCAGGATTGTGGTCGCTTACGAGCCGGTTTGGGCCATCGGCACCGGCAAAACCGCCACAGCCGACCAGGCTCAGGAGATGCACGCCCACATCCGCAACGTTATCGCAGAGAAATATGGCAGGGAGATTGCCGACAACACTTCAATTCTCTACGGCGGAAGCTGTAAACCCTCGAACGCCAAGGAAATATTCGCAAAGCCCGATGTTGACGGCGGCCTTATCGGTGGCGCTGCCCTTAGGGCCGAGGATTTCATGGGCATCATCGAGGCTTTCGGCTGATAAAACGAACTCCGACAGACTCCCCGGAGCCTGAAAGAAAGATTCAGAACGATTTAAAATTCCGTGCATGACACGAAACCTGAAATTACGCGCGTTGCTGCTGCCGGCGTTGCTGACATCGGCGGTATGCCTGTACGCGCAGTCGCCCTCCGAAAACGGTCAGGAGGAGAAAAAACCGGAAAATGCCGTTGAGGCAATAGAATATGAGTCGAACGGGAATGTTGTTATCGACATCCCCGACAATATATTGAATAACATCCTCAAAGACGACCAGCAGCATGTGCAGCATCAGCCCGCATTACGCCCCGGCATAAACAAGATGTCAGGTTTCAGAATTCAAGTGTTCAGCGATGGTCGCAATCAGGCTTCGCTCGAATCACGTGCCCGGTCGCGCGGAAATGCCATAGTGGCAAAATTCCCGAAATACAGGGGCCAGGTATATACGCATTCGAGTGCTCCAAACTGGTATACAAGGATAGGCAATTTCAAGTCGCAGGCAGAGGCCTCTTCTGCGCTTTCGGAGCTTAAACGCGCCTTCCCGCAGTTTGCAGCTGAAATGAGAGTGGTAAGAAGTCAGATTGTTGTCATAAGATAGACTGAAAAGATGGCAAAAGCGAATCAGCACAACATCGAACTTGTTGAGCAGATTGCATCTCACTATGAAGCAATTCTGCGCCTTATCGGCGAGGATCCCAAGCGTGAGGGTCTGCTGAAAACACCCGTCAGAGCTGCAAAGGCTCTCCTCGACATAACCTCCGGATATCGTGGCGATCCGCTCGCGGTGGCGCGTCAGGCCGTGTTCGAGCATGCCGGCTCCAGAATGGTGATTGTAAAGGATATTGAGTTCTACAGTATGTGTGAACACCATATCCTCCCGTTTTTTGGCAAAGTAAATATAGGATATATCCCTGATGGAAAAATGATTGGCCTCTCCAAGCTGGCAAGGATTGTGGATAATTTTGCACATCGCCTCCAGGTGCAGGAACGCCTCACAGCCCAAGTGTGCAGCCTCCTTTCCGAGGCAATGCCCACCAAGGGGGTAATTGTGAGTTGTAGCGCCCAGCATCTGTGCATGAAAATGAGGGGAGTGGAGAAGCAAGACTCATCTACTGTCACCTACGATTACAACGGAGTGTTTGAGTCCGACCTCTCCTTGCGCGATGAATTCCTCCGCCTCTGTCAATCCCGCTAAAAGTCTAAGGCCCAGCTATTTTTATGAAACGGGGCCTTAGATATAAGTCACAAAAAAAGGATGCTTCTCAATTGAGAAGCATCCTTTTTCAATAATGTTGTGTTGTTATTCTTCCGTGGCCAGATTAACAGCGTAATAATATTTCTTGCCTGTGGGATACACACCTTTAAGGAACATCACCTTTTCATCATCCGAACTCTTCATAATCTGATTGTAAATGTATTCCACATCATCAGATGAGTTGACACCACGGTCATTGATTTCGGTGATGATGAATCCATCTTTCACACCGGCATCCTTGAATGCTCCGCTTTTCACGCCCTGCACCTGAACTCCCGATGAAATGCCTAGGTTCTGCTTCGTTTCGGCAGTGGGCTTCATGAATGCACATCCCAAACTTGCAAAGTCTCCTTTCTTGGTTATGGATGTATTGCCTTGCGAATTTCGAAGAGTGCCGCTCTTCTGATACATCTTGTTGCTGCGATAATATGTCACGGTTATTTTGTCACCGGGACGGAACTTGTTGATTTGTTCCACAAGTTGTGCAAAATTATGCACCTCTGCGCCATTTATTGCGGTGATAAGGTCATCGGTCTGTAACCCGAGCTCTTTAGCAGTGCTCATATCATTGACGTCCTTTACCAGCAAACCGGCCTTCACGGCTGTAATATCTTTCTCTTTTGCGAGTTTTGCGTCAAGCTCTATTACAGTGCATCCAAGCATTGCACGCTGCACAGTGCCATATTGCTTTATGTCGGCAATCACCTTCCTGGCGATTGTGGTGGGGATTGCAAAGGAGAAGCCTGAATAGCTGCCGGTGTTGCTGTAGATGGCGGAGTTGATGCCAATCAGCTCCCCTTTTAGGTTTACAAGGGCACCCCCGGAGTTGCCGGGATTCAAAGCCGCATCCGTCTGAATAAATGATTCAATTGAGAGAGAGCCGCCCTTGTTGTTTGCCCCCAAGCTACGAGCCTTTGCGCTGACAATACCGGCTGTCACAGTGGAGTTGAAGCCGAAAGGATTGCCCACAGCCAACACCCATTCCCCAATTTTTACAGATTCACTGTCGCCGAAGGTGACGGGCGACAATCCCTTTGCATCTATCTTTATCAGTGCAAGGTCGGAGGCCTCATCTGTGCCTATTATGCGTGCCTCATATGTGGAATTGTCGTTCATGAGCACTTCAAGCTTGTCGGCTCCGTCAATAACGTGATTGTTTGTCACAATGAATCCGTCTTCAGAGATAATCACACCCGAACCGAGGCCTGTCTGCACGGGTTCCGACTTTTTCTGCTGCTGGCGCGGCTGCTGCCGTTGTCCTCCCCCGGGGCCGAAAAAGAAGTCGAACATGCCAAACGGGTCGTAGCCTCCCTGACTATAAGGATTCTGCTGCCTGCTTGAAAAGCTTTTTATGCACACAACTGCGTTAACAGTCTTTTCAGCGGCATCGGTGAATGCGGTTTCAAATGCCGGTGTCATGCTCCGGCTTTGGGCTCGTGCCGTAACGACAGATAACCCTCCGCCCAGCATCAGCGCTACACTTAGCAATAAATTCAATCTCGTTTTATTCATATATATAAATCTTGGGAATTTTACTTTTTATCGTGGAACATCCACACAAATTAAAGGTAATTTTACATACAATATTATATCGATTAACACTAAATTGTTAAATTTAACAATTCTTTACCCAATTTTTTTAGAGGGATGGAGCCTTGGAGCCGGTTCAATTTAAATTTTATTTTATCGCACTCTGATTTTTTATTATTTTTGTAAAAGAGACGTGCGCGTTACGCCTTGAAAAGCATAAATGATGATGAAAGTCTTGAAGTTCGGAGGCACATCAGTCGGCACGATTGAGAGCCTGCGTAATGTAAAAAATATAGTGGAGTCGATTGGCAGCTACTCTATAGTGGTGGTGTCGGCTCTCGGTGGTCTCACAGACAAGCTGATTGCAACAGCCGGAATGGCTGCCTCGGGCAATTCCGCTTATGAGGCTGAAATGCCGCTCATGGCGCAACGGCATTTCGATATAATTGATGCCCTTGTGGCTTCTGAAAAGAAGGAAAGTGTGCGGGCCGCTGTGTGTGACCTGTTGGAGCAGTTGTCGCAAATATATAGGGGAGTGTCGCTTATTGGCGATCTCCCGGAAAGAACACTCTGCAAAATTGTGAGTTTCGGCGAACGCATGTCTTCTATAATTGTGGCCGCCATAATAGAGAATGCATGCCATATGGATTCTCTTGAACTTGTGAAGACAGAGGAGTGGTTTAATAAAAACATTGCCGATCGCACGCTCACAGAGCAATTGATACGCCGGCATGTTCATCTTCCGCTTGATCGCCACATAGTGATGGGCGGCTTTATCTCACGCGACCGCGATTCCGGTGAAATCACAAACCTCGGGCGAGGAGGCAGCGACTACACCGCTGCTCTTGTGGCAGCCGCTCTTAATGCTGACATGTTGGAAATCTGGACCGATGTCAACGGCTTTATGACAGCCGACCCCAGAATAATTCCCGATGCCAGAGTAATTGACAGAATGTCGTTTATTGAGAGCATGGATCTTTGTTCGTTCGGTGCGAAGGTGATTTATCCTCCCACGATTTATCCGGTGTTTCATAAAAACATACCAATTAAAATTCTCAACACCCACAATCCCGGAGTTGCCGGAACCTTGATAACTGATTCAACCGACAACCTTCCACCCGGAGTGAGAGGAGTGTCATCGGTCAAAAATTCGGCAGTTATCACCATCAAAGGCGATATCACGGCGAATGTGGCCGAAATCAATACGCGGGCATATAACACCATGGCACGCAACGGTATAAGTGTGCTTCTTGTGGCTCAACCCCGCGACACAGCCTCTTTCTCTCTCTCAATGGCTCAGACGGATGTGCAGAAAGCTCTCGAAGTGCTTGCCGGAGAGTTCGCCCCTGAATTGCAAACCGGTGAGGTAGACGATATTGTGGCCGAGCCTGAGCTCGCTATTATTGTAGCTGTAGGCGAATCGATAAGATCAATGTCCGGACTCGGGCATCGCTTGCTCAACACGCTGCAGCGCGAAGGAATTGAAGTGAAAGCTGTGTCAATCGGCACTTCCGAAACCACCATAGCGCTTGTTGTGAAAAATAGTGCAGCCGATGAAGCCTTGCGTCTTGTGCACAATGTCTGTTTCTAAGGCTGCATCCCTCAGAAAATGTTAAAGCAAGGGGCGCAATCATGAGCCGGGCTTGGCTCTGCATAAGCAGGAGTATATCGGTATATACAACTGATTCGAATAAATTATATCAAAAAAAGCAAGCCGCCCCTAATGTTGAGTTTTTTATGAAACAGACTCTTAATTTTGAAATTTATGGATATCAAACCCCGCACACTCAGCGCCAGATATGAAATAAGTAGTCCTGATGTGAAGAAATGTCCCGACACGAATGTGCCGGAATATGCGTTCATCGGCAGGTCGAATGTAGGCAAATCTTCTCTCATCAATATGTTGGGCATGAACAAGAAACTCGCAAAAACATCGCAGCTCCCCGGAAAAACTCTTCTAATAAACCATTTCAAAATGGAGGGGGGAAAGTGGTATCTCGTTGACTTGCCCGGATATGGATACGCTGCACGGGGGAAACAACAGCGTGATCAGCTTGAGCAGATGATTAATTCATATGTGCTTCAGCGCCGGCAGCTTACATGTCTCTTTGTGCTTATA
Organism: Candidatus Amulumruptor caecigallinarius; assembly: GCA_023665575.1. Classification (GTDB taxonomy): domain Bacteria; phylum Bacteroidota; class Bacteroidia; order Bacteroidales; family Muribaculaceae; genus Lepagella. Next base: position 41,862 of record JAMPDQ010000013.1, read on the forward strand.
GATATCCGCCACAGTCCCCAGAAGATTGATATGGAATTTATCGATTGGCTTGGAGAAAACAATGTGCCATTTGCATTGGTGTTCACAAAGGCTGACAAGCTTGGCCCCGTGGCGCGCAAAAGAAATGTGGATGCATATATGAAGGAACTCTCTCTGAGTTGGGAGGAGCTGCCGCCATATTTTGTCACTTCTTCAGAAAAATCAATAGGCCGGGATGAACTTCTTGATTATATAACATCAATCAATGAGGAATTGGCCGGGGATAAAGAGCGGAGAGAATGCGTGGGAAAACAAAGCCCGAACAACAATTGATATGAAGCTGAAGAGATTAATTACGAGCGAAAGCAAATATGGAGAAATGATTCGCTTTGCCATGGTGGGCGGATTTTGCACCCTGCTGCAATATAGCATTTATGTAGTGTTTGTGAATGCTGTGAAAGTGCCTGCCGTGGTGTCGACAATGATAAGCTATGCCATTAGTTTCATAGCAAATTTCTTCATGACGAGTTTCTTTACTTTCAAGAGTGGACCCACTGCAAAAAAAGGTGTAGGATTTGCCCTCAGTCATCTCGTGAATATGGGAATGCAAACCGGATTGGTTGCGATATTCAAGGGACTCGTGGGTCCGACGCTCGCTTTGCTTCCGGCACTCGGAATCTGCGTGCCATTGAATTATTTTATGGTGAGATTCGCTTTTAAGAGCAAACTCTTTGGCGGCGGTTCAAACTTGTCTCAAAATAATAAAAACAAGATCTGAAATGAAAAAAGTTGCCTTTGCCTGCGACCATGCCGGCTTTGAATTGAAACAAACCCTTATGAACTTTATGAAGTGTAAGGGATATGAAGTGATGGATTTCGGAACTTACACCACCGATTCATGTGATTATCCCGACTATGCCCATCCTTGTGCACGCGCTGTGGAATGTGGGGAGTGCGATTTCGGAATTGCGATGTGCGGGTCAGGCAACGGCATTGCAATCACACTTAACAAGCATCAGAAAATCCGGGCTGCCATATGTTGGAAGCCGGAGCTGGCTGCTCTTGCCAGGCAGCATAACAATGCCAATATATTGGTGATTCCCGCTAGATTTGTTTCTGAAGAAGAGGCTCTCAAAATCACAAACGCTTATCTGGAGGCTGCGTTTGAAGGAGGCCGACATTTGCGCAGGATAGAAAAGATTCCGGTGTGCTGACAAGAATAATAAGATATATTCTGCAATGGAATCTGAAAAATATTTCATAATCAAACTTGAGTCTCTGCGCTTCAATGCCCGAATAGGTGTGGATGCACAAGAGAGGGTGGTGGGCAACGAATTCTCCATTGATATCTCGTTAGAGCTCGATGCATCCGGATTTACAATGGAAAACATCCGTACTACTGTTTCGTATGCCGATGTGTATGAGGAAGTAAGAAATTTCATGTCGGAAAAGTGGCTGTTGCTTGAATCAGTGGTGACGGCTCTGGCCGACAGATTAAAAGAACGTTGGCCGCAAATAAGAGGGGGGAGCATCGCTCTCACTAAATTGCGCCCCCCGGTTAGCGGCATGACAGGGTCAGCCACAGTGGAACTTCGGTTCTAAGGCTCCGTTCCCCCTGCCGCCATATAGCCTGCTAACCTTTTTAAAAGGAAAAAAAGAAAAAATGCCAAAATAATTTTGCGGATTCAAAAAAAAATTCTAATTTTGCAATCGCAAAACGGAAGAAAATCCAAGGCTCCTTAGCTCAACTGAATAGAGCATCTGACTACGGATCAGAAGGTTACAGGT
>JAMPDQ010000014.1 GCA_023665575.1 Candidatus Amulumruptor caecigallinarius
ACTAATAGATTATGCTAAATTGTGATAGTTGTTGATAACTAAGTCATTTGCCGATGCAGAAGCGGGAGAAGATGGTGGCAAGGAGGGTGTCGGTGGTGACGGAGCCGGTCACTTCGCCAAGGTGGTGGAGCGCCTCGCGGATGTCTTGCGCCACAAAGTCGGCACTTATGCCCGATTCGATGCCCTCTCTTACCCTGTTTATGGCTTCCAGTCCGAGCTTTAATGCGGCATGATGTCGCGCGTTGGTCACTATCAGCTCGTTGTCCGGATTAAATTCTTCTTTCGCACTTCTCACCAGATATTCTTTGAGCTGACTTGTGCCGGCTCCCGTCTTGGCCGATATCGCTATCGTCTCTATCTCAGTGTTCTCTTTTTTGTAGGATTTTATCTTCTCTTTTAGTGCTTTGGCTTCGTAACTGCCATCGGCAATATCGCTCTTGTTGAGCAGTATCAGATTTTTTTTATCTGCAAATCGTGAAATATATTGCATAATTTCATCGATTTTATTGCTGTAGGCGTTGGAGGCATCGGCCATCCAGAGTATAATGCGGCTTTTGGCAATCCTCTCTTTGGCTTTTTCTATGCCGATGCTCTCAATCTCGTCGTTGGTGTTGCGCAAGCCGGCGGTGTCGGAAAATCTGAAGAGAATTCCGTCGATTTCGGCCGAGTCTTCAATTATGTCGCGGGTGGTGCCGGGGATGTTGCTCACGATGGCTTTTTCTTCATTGAGCATGAAGTTGAGCAAGGTGGATTTTCCCACGTTGGGCGCGCCGGCAATTGCCACCGGCACACCCGTTTTGAAGGCCATCCCGGAGGCATATGAGTCTGTAAGCCGGCGCAGCATCATAGCGGTGCTGTCGGCGAGGCTGAGCAGCTGTGATCTGTCAGCAAATTCCACATCTTCTTCGGAGAAGTCGAGTTCGAGTTCGAGCAGCGATGCGAGTTCCACAAGTTGGTTGCGCAGTGTTTCGAGTCGGGAAGAGAATTCCCCCTTAAGTTGCGACATGGCCAGCCGGTGGGCTGCTCTGGAGGAGGCGTTGATGAGGTCGGCCACACCTTCGGCTTGTGCCAGATCGAGGCGACCATTGAGGAATGCCCGTTGTGAGAATTCTCCCGGCCCGGCCGGGCGCGCGCCGAGCTCCGTGAGGCGGCGCACCACTTCTCTTTGAATCCAGAGCGACCCGTGGAGCGAAAATTCCACCGTGTCTTCCCCGGTGAAAGAGTGGGGCGCCTTGAACACAAGTGCCACGGCTGAATCGATAATGGAATTGTCGCCATCAGTAATCTGTCCGAGGCGCGCTGTGTGCGATTCCATCTCCGGGAGGTGTTTGCCTCTCCATGCATTGTCGGCGATTTTGAGGGCATCGGGTCCGCTGAGACGCACCACTGCCAGGCCGCCGCTTCCATAGGGAGTGGCCACAGCCACAATTGTGTCTTTATATTTGTCAGTCATCAATTCCAGTCTTTAAATGAGGCAGCCGACTCCACAGCGGCCTCGGTTTCATCATCGAGGGCTGCGAAGAAATCATAGCCGGTGAGTTGTTCAAGCTCGTCTACCGACATGGCATAGTTAGCCATGTTGCCGGGCGATGTCATGTTGGGATAAACAAATGCAATGGCGCGCGGTTTGTCAGCATTCAGAGCCAGGATTGCCTTGAAAAAGGCCGATGGCACCCTCACTCCGGTGTTGCCGATGCGCTTTGTGTCTTCCGGAGAATAAATCGGACCGGCCACAATCACGAGAGATTTGTCGCGTTGGGCCCACAGACGCTCCTTTTTTTCAAGCGTGCTCCAGGCGCCGGAGTTAAGGCTGTGGTTCTGCGGGCAAATGTTGGCAAGCGAAAAGCAGTCGCGCATTGCCTCCTCACTCCATTTCTGGTCGGCGGCCGGGCACATGTGGCCGCGGTCGTAGCCCGACTTGGTGTAATCGTTGGTTTCCGCACATCCGCGCAACGACGTGTCTTGCCAGAATTTCGAATATCTTTTCGTTGGCCCGGCAGTCTCAGAGGCAAGCAGTTCCCATGCCACCCAGTCGGGGGTGTGGTTGTCATGGTTAAACGACAACCTGAATCCCTCATAATCTTTCACCGTGCTGCCTCCCGGATTAGGGATAATGACATTGAGCAGCTCGTCAGCGACTTCTGAGGGGGGCAGCGCATCGGCGAGAGAAGTGTCGGTCGATGACGGCGCGGCTGCAATGCCGGTGGCGCCGGCCTGCTCTGTATGGCCCGCGGAGCGAAGTCCGGCAACACCGGCCACTATCATGAATATGAAAACCAAAGTGATTATTATCGGAAACGCCTTTTTCATATTAGAGCCTGTTATCATTCTTTGGGGAATGGAGCCTTGATCCGGCTTCAAAGTTAATCAATAACGCGCGAATCATAAAATTTTTAGGGCATTTAGGCAAAAAAAGATTATATTTGCAACACGAACCAAAAAATCACACCATGACACTGACAGAAAGATTTCTCGACTTTGTGAAGTTTGACACCCAAAGCGATGAGCTGACAAATATGACCCCCTCGTCACCGGGTCAGATGGAATTTGCAAAATATCTGAAGGCCATACTTCTGGGTATGGGTCTGGAGGATGTGAGCCTCGACGACAACGGATATCTCTTCGCCACGCTTCCGGCCAATACTGATGCGAAGGCTCCGGTGGTGGGCTTCATCGCTCACATGGACACATCTCCCGACATGTCGGGTCGTCATGTGAATCCCCGCATTGTGAAGAATTATGCCGGCGGTGTAATCATGCTCAATGAAGAGCAGGGAATAAAGCTTGATCCTGAGGAATTCCCCGAACTGCAGAATTATCTCGGTCAGGATCTTATCGTCACCGACGGCACCACGCTTCTCGGGGCAGATGACAAGGCCGGAATCGCGGAAATAATCAGTGCTGTGGAATATATGCAGCGTCATCCTGAAATCAAACATGGAAAGATCCGCATCGGTTTCAATCCCGATGAAGAGATTGGCCTCGGGGCCCACAAGTTTGACGTAGAAAAATTTGGCTGCGATTTTGCCTACACCATGGATGGCGGTGCCATAGGAGAGTTGGAATTCGAGAATTTCAATGCCGCGTCGGCCAAGGTGACAATCAAAGGTCGCAATGTGCATCCCGGCTATGCAAAGCACAAGATGGTCAATTCCATTCGAGTGGCCAACAATTTCATCGCCATGCTTCCCCGTTGGGAAACGCCCGAACACACAGAGGGCTACGAAGGCTTCTATCATCTTGTGGGCATCGAAGGCTCTGTGGAGCAGACCACTCTCACATATATCATACGCGACCACGACCGCGCGCGCTTCGAAAGCCGCAAAAAAGAGATAGAGCATCTTTGTCGCAAAACCAACATGGAATATCCCGGCTGTTGCACAGTTGAGATAAAAGACCAGTATTACAACATGCGCGAGAAAATCGAGCCTATGATGCATATTATCGAGGTTGTGGAGAAAGCCATGCGCGAAGCCGGCATCGAGCCCAAGGTGCAGCCTATCCGCGGTGGCACGGATGGCGCGCAGCTGTCGTTTAAAGGCCTGCCGTGCCCCAACATATTCGCCGGTGGCGAAAACTTCCATGGTCGCTACGAATATGTGCCCGTGCAGTCGATGGAAAAGGCAATGGAAACAATCGTGAACATATGCAGACTTGTGGCTGAGTAATCCAAATCTTTTACGGTTTGAAAGGAAAGGTAATAGTGATAACAGGGCCGACTGCCTCGGGCAAGTCGGCCCTTGCCGTTGACCTGGCGGCTCGACTCGACACGGAGATTGTGTCGGCCGACAGCCGTCAGATTTATCGCGGCATACCGATTGTCACCGCAATGCCCACTGCAGGGCAGCGCGCGCGGGTGAGGCATCACCTCATTGACATGCTCGGGCTTCACGAATATTACAGTGCCTCGCGCTTTGAGGAAGATGCGCTTCAAATAGTATACCGACTCCTTGAAGAGAGGGGAGTGGCTGTGGTGTGCGGAGGTTCGATGATGTATGTCGATGCATTCTGCCGCGGGCTTGACTCTCTGCCCACAGTGCCCGATTCAATCCGCACCTCTCTTATGGCCGAACATGCCGAAAGGGGAGACGAATGGCTTTTAGAAGAGCTGAGGCGTATCGACCCGGAATATCATGCGGTGGTGGATCGCTGCAACATCAAGCGTGTGTTTCACGCCGTGGAGATTGTGCGCACGGCGGGTGTCACCTACACATCATTGCGCACGGGGCGCCGTGTGAAGCGTGATTTTGAAATAGAAAAAAGGGTGATTGATTTGCCACGCGAAGAGCTGTTCGGTCGCATCAATGCGCGCGTGGACGAAATGGTGCGAGCCGGTCTCGAGGAGGAAGCGCACCGCGTGTATCCTCTGAGGCATCTTAATTCGCTCAACACTGTCGGCCTGAAGGAGATGTTTGCATGGTTTGACGGTGTGATGAGCCGTGAACAAGCCATTGAAAGAATCAAGAAGAATACGCGTGTATATGCCAAAAAGCAGCTCACCTGGCTTAAGAAAAGCTCACTTCACTGAAAAACTCACTTACTTGTGACAGAAAAACTCATTCGGCTGTTTCAAGGCTTTCCGGGAGTAGCGCCCGCAGCATCTTCTGTATCAAGCGGAGTGTGCAGGCGGCTGTCGTTGGCCGGAGTGCGCTTCATCTTTACTTTTACTTTGTCAAATCCCTGGCCATAAACGCCGTTCACCGCTCCTTGTGTGACAAAAGCATGCTCGTCGATACTCTTTACAATGCGGAAAATATTGACAGATTCGATTTTGCGGCAGTACACCATCAGAATTTTCACATCCCTTTTCGTATACCATCCCTTGCCGTCAATCACTGTTACTCCGCGGTGAGCTTCAGCAAGCACCTTGTCGGCAATCTCTTTCCACTTGGGTGAGAAAATGAAAAATTGTGTGGCCTGGCGGTTGGTGTTGATAATCTGGTCGGTGATATAGGAGGCAATGAATGTCACCATCACACCATACACGATGGTCGGTATGCGTGCTTCTATGCGCTCGCTCATGGTGCCGTCAAAGGGGAGGAATATCGATGAACTCACAATCATAAAGTCAACATAAATCATGGTTCGGCCAATGCTCACATTGCTCACTTTCGACACGCAGGCGGCCACAATATCGGTGCCTCCCGAAGAGCCGTTATGGATAAAGCATGTGCCGATGCCGATGCCGCAGCATATTGCGCCGAGCACCACACTGACCGTGCGGTCGGGAATCAGTGGGTGGCCTATGCCCATAAAGAAGCCCTCGGTGGCGCCGATGGCGATGGAAATCACCGTCACGCCGAAAATGGTGCGCATCACAAAAGTGCGGCCCACAATCCTATAGGCTATGGCAAGCAGGATAAGATTGCAGATATAGTTGGTCACAGCCACCGGGATAAGGCCGTCAGTGCCGAAATATACAAGAGTGGCCACACCCGACATGCCGCCAATCACAATGTGATGGGGCAGAATGCAAGAAGTGAAGCCCACGGCATATATGCAGAGGCCGATAATAATCATCACATAGTCTTTGGCGTTGACCAGCAGACTATTGTATTTTTTGCCTTGTGGAAACATTCTGTAAAGGTTAAAACTGCGCAAAAATAAGCAATAAAGTCGGGTTTCGCAAGTGCGAATTATCGGGGAATGAGGAATGAGGAATGATGGCTATAGCGTTTCCTTCATGCGTTTGTAGATGAATGTCTTGCCGCGCGACATCTGTTCGCCTGCCGGCGTCTTGTAGTCGGGGAGCTTTATGGCCGCGTCCGTGCGTAGCCAGTTCACCACCTCATCCATCCATTTGATTATGCCGTTTCGTGTGGGATGTGGATTTTTCGCGCTTTGGCGCGGCAGCTTCAGGTCGAAGCTCCTGAAAAAATGTCCGTCGCCGAGTTGCGATGCGAGCCAGTCGTTGATAACTGCTCCCTTGGAATGTCCCGGCCATGACGGCGGCCCCACCCATATTAACGGCACATTCCCCGCAGCGCCCTTAATGGCGTTGAGCGAACTTTTAAGAGTTGACTCCGGCTTGCTTTCGAAAAGTTCGTTCATGCCAAGGCTTACAAAGATGGCATCAGGGTTCTGTTGTTTCACAATCTGTGCCAACCGGGGGGAGGCGCCCCACTTCTTGATGGTGGAACCATCCCACACCACAGTGGCCACCTCGAAGCCGTTCTCCTTGCCATAGGCGTTGAGTCGCTCCGACAGCCAGCCGGTCATCGAATCTCCGATAAAAAGAATCTTTTGCACCGGTTGCTTATGTTGGGCGGAATTCTCGGGTGCGGGCATGTTTTCATCGCGGGTCTGCGCCGCACCATCCATTGCGCATGCCGAGAAAGCCAACAGGATGGCGGCAATATATCTTAAATTAGTTCCCATTTCCTAAATATATAAACTGAAACATATAAACATATAAACTGATAAACTCATAAACCACCGGGTTTTCAATTTTTAATTGAAAACCCGGTTATTACTATAACAATTTTAATCTGCGATTATTGAGGCGCCGGGCGAAAAAATATCTCCTCCGGCAAGTCTTTTTTCTGCCAGTCGGTTTGCCACCGCCACCGCTTTGGATATATGGTCGCAAATCAAATCCTTGGGCAGCATGGCATCGATGTGCGAGCGGTGAATCGCATCGCGCACATTCTCGCGAACGCCCGAAAGCACCACCTGGATTCCCTCCTTGTGCGAACTTTCAATCAGAATCTGCAGATTGTGCAGCCCCGTGGAATCGATGAATGGCACCTTGCGCATCCTGATTATGCGCACCATCGGTGTTTCATGAGGCGAAATGCGCATCATTTCATCGAATTTCGTGGCGGCACCGAAGAAGAACGGCCCGTCCACCTCATATACCGACACCCCTTCGGCCAGATTGAGCACCTCATGCGTCGACATGTCGGCATCGGCAGCGTCAAGCTGGTTACCATACACTTTCACTGTGGTGTTCTCCGACACTCGGCGCAAAAACACCACCACCGCCAGCAACATTCCCATCTCAATGGCGATTGTCAAGTCGAATATCACAGTGAGCAGGAATGTCACAATCAGCACCCATACATCCCCTTTCGGATTGTTGGCCATCCCCTTCACAGTTCGCCAGCCGCTCATGTTGTAGCTCACCATAATCAGCACGGCGGCAAGACATGACATTGGCACAAGATTAATCAGAGGCATAGCGAAGAGAAAAATCAGTGTCAGCACCAGAGCATGCACGATTCCCGCCACCGGCGTGCGCCCCCCGTTGGTGATATTGGTCATGGTGCGGGCTATGGCTCCGGTCACCGGTATGCCGCCAAACACCGGCACTGTAATGTTGGCTATCCCCTGGCCAATCAGTTCTGTGTTGGAGTTGGTGCGGCTCCCGGTCACACCATCGGCCACCGTAGCGCTAAGCAGCGACTCGATTGCCCCGAGCATCGCTATTGTGAATGCCGACGGCAAAAGCAGGTTGACCGACTCCATGTCAAAGCCTATGAATCGCGGATGTGGCAGCGTTGAGGAAATGGAGCCGAAGCGGTCGCCGATGGTCGTGATGCCTTCAATGCCGCCATATTCACCGGCCAGCCACGTCAAGGCCGTCACCAGTACGATTGCTGTCAGCGCGCCCGGCACACGCTTCGACACCTTCGGCGTGGCTGCAATTATAATCAGCGAAAGAAGCCCCACAATGGTGGTGGGTAGGTCGATTGTGGAGAAATGGCGGCAGTATACACCCCATTTCCCGAGAAAATCGCCCGGAAGCTTCTCATCTATCTGCAGCCCGAAAAAGTCGGGCATCTGTGTGGAGAAAATCGTCACGGCAATTCCGGCGGTGAATCCCACCACAATCGGGTAGGGGATAAACTTAATCACCGTGCCGAGTTTGAAAAGCCCCATCAGCAGCAATATGCATCCGGCCATGAAGGTGGCGAGGGCGAGCCCCTCGAGCCCGTAGAGGGCGATGATGTTGTAGATAATCACTATGAAAGCGCCCGTTGGACCTCCGATTTGCACAGAGTTGCCACCGAATGCCGACACAAGAAAACCGCCGATAATGGCGGTGGTGAGGCCGACAGCGGGTGAAACACCGCTCGCAATGCCGAATGCAATAGCCAGCGGTATGGCGATTATGCCCACTACAATGCCGGCTGTTATGTCCTGGCGGAAACGGGATAATGAATAATTCTTCAGAAGAGAGGCCGAGGCAGGGTGAAAATCGATCATGTCAGGTTGGGTTTATGTGGTATGTCACGCCGTTCGTGGCGTCCGGTTTATGTATGTCGCGCCGCTCGCGGCGTTCAAATGGACGCAAAATTAACACATATCGGCGTAAATACAAAATAAGGAACGCAGACCGCGCGGCCTGCGTTCCTGCAATTGGTCAGTGTATGTTGGTGTTGCGCTGTTCGCGCCGGTTCTTATCTGATGAGTTCGCGTGTCGACTTGCCGTTCTTGTCCACCCTGATGTAGATGCCGCCGGCCGAGGGACGCGCCACTCTGATGCCCTGGAGATTGTAGTAGGTTGCATCTCCGTCGGTCTCAACGCGGATGTCAGTCACGCTTGTCTCGTTGTCGATCTTATAGGTCACCTCGATGTTCTTGGTGAATTTGGCCGCGTTCTTGTCCTTGTTCTCCGCCTTCAGACCCTCCACAGGCACAATCACCGTGTAGGTGCCGTTCTCGGCGAAGATGGCCGGGTCGATGGTGATGTAGGCCCCGGTGGTGGTAACATACGCGCTCTCCTCAACCGGTTCGGTCGGCTCTGTAGGTTCCGTGGGTTCGGTCGGCTCCTCGGTCTCTTCGCCTTCGCCTTCACCCCCGGCTGCCGCATAGGATACGGCCTCGGCCTCGCTGAGCGGAATCTCCTTCACAGTCTCGCCATCCTTCTGAATGGTGATGCTGCGGTTCTTGATCTCATTGAGCGATGCATCGGTGAGTGAGTATCCGCTCTCGGTCCATTCGATGTCAATCTGGCTCTCATTCCAGTTTGCCCACACGATGTCGGGATCCGGCTTGACGGTGGTGTCAATGCTCTCGACATTCTCCACAAACGGAGTCTCCACGATGTATTCCACAACGGCATCGCGGTCGAAGCTTACCATGGCTCCCGTGTCGTTGCCTTTCTGCACCTGTGCCACCATGCCCTCCAGCGGGAAGGTGAATTTGTAGGTGCCCGCCTGGTCAAACCATTCGGGATAAACGGCGAGTGTGAGTCTCAGCAGATTGAATTTCTGCACGCAATAGTCGGTGGCCTTGGTGATTTCTATATCCATGATTGCTCCGTCGGGTTTCTGAACGGTGTATTTTCTGCCGATGAAACCTTCGCGGGTGTCCCTGGTCAGTTTGTATTTGGTGTCCCATGCGCACTCCACCGACGGTATGGGGCCGCCGTGGGATTCACCCTGAACCCATATCGGGAAGGAGGTGGATGTGATCACGCCGGCTTTCGGTGTGAACGTGCAGTTGGGGTCTACCTTCGGATATGTGATGCTGAATGAATTCTCAATCGTTCCCGAGAAATAGAGGGCGGTGCCATCTTCTGTTGTGCCGCTGATTCCTTCGGTGAGGTTCAGCGCGATATTATAGGTTCCCACAGCCTTGTCCCAGCCTTCGGGGAATGCCCAAGTCACTTTGTTGCCCTCTGCAGCCGGTGCTGCCATTTCCAGAATATTGCCGTTGGCGGCTGTCACTGTCAGCAGCTTTGCACCTTCTGCTATCTCAAGAGTCTTGGCATTGGTCACAGTGAGTTCCACATTCGGAATCTCTTCGTTTGATGCATATTCAGTTCCGTTAGCCGGGGTAAGAGTGGTTACAGCTGCCTCGGTGTTGCCGGTGATAGTATATTCCACAACAGCGTTGCGGTCGAATTTCACAGCTTTCGAATAATCTTTCGCATCGTTCGGATTCACAATATATCCCACAGTTCCCTCAGTCGGGAAAGTAATGGTATATTTGCCAATCTGGTCAAACCATGATGCATCCACCGTAAGTGTCATTTTCATGAAGTTGACCGAGCCGATGCCCTTATCGGTGGCTTTTGTAAGGGTCTTTTCAATCACCTCTCCGTTGGGTTTGCGGATTGTCATGGGTTTGCCAATGAAGCTGTCGCGTCCCTCTCTCTGAAGTTTGTATTTGGGATTCCAGGTGCAGACAATCGAAGTGTTGCTCGCAGACCATTCCTTGTATTCGCGGGTCACGGGTGTGAATGTGCAGTCGGGGTCTACCATCTCATAGGTTATGGGGTCGGTGAGGGAGATGGTGTATTCGATATTGTCGGGGAATTTCAGCTTTGCTCCTTCGCTTGTGAGGCCGCTGATTCCTTCGGCAAGGTTGATTGCCACGGTGTACTGTCCGGCAGTCTTGCTCCATGTTTCGGGGAACGACCATGTCACCTTGTTGCCCTCAACCATCGGTGCCGACATCTCCACCTGCGCCTGCGTGGCATCTTCAATCACGGCGATCATCGAGGGAGCGTTCTCGGCTATCTCGAGCGATGCGGCGTTATTCACGGTGAGGGTGATGTCCTTGATGTCCTCGGTGGTCATCGAGGCGTTGGCGGCGGGAGACACGGAGTATGTGGCATCGACCGGAGGATTGCCCACAGTATATTCCCATATAATATTCTGAAGGCCTACTTCTTCAGTTGAAGGTTTACCGTCGGGGCCGGGTTTGTAGCCAATCTGTCCATCCAATTTCAGGATACATTTGTAGTTTCCATCTTTCTTAAACAAATTATCCGGCACTTGGGTCGCAAACTGTTTTTGACTGGCTCTTTGATTAGTCAGATTGGTTGCTTCATTGTCAGGATCAATAACGGTAAGTATAGTGGCTCTAGCTGTTGCTAAGTCCTTGAAGAAGCAATTGGTCAATATCAATACAATAGACTTTGATGTCCATGTCTCATATTTTCCGGCTTCCGGTTTCACGGTGTATTCGGGTGTGAGCTTTTCGATGCCCCCTTCCATGTTGAATTTGTAATCCACCTTGCTGCCGGGGAATTTGATGGGATTAATCGAGGATGTGTACGCCTTGATGGCATCATAATTCACCGTGATGGTGTAGTCGCCTTTATCAAGGATTGCAGCGCGGCCGGTAGACGCGTCATAAGGGAATTCCCATTTCAGTGTTTTGCCCGTTTTCACTCCGGGCTCCATCAGGAGCGCATCCCCCTTGAGCGGCTTCACGGTGATTACATTGTCAATATCCTCGCAGTTGAGAATGTCGGCATTGTTCACGGTGATGGTGACATATTGAGGAGATGTCTCAGTGGTGAAATCCCCCTGTGGTTCCACAATGACATCGGCGTCAACCGGTTCGCCCAATTCGCCCACCACGTATGGCCCGGCCTTCAGATTGTAGATGGGCTCCGACTTGCGCGGTGTGATATATGCATCGTTGGTAACATCCCAGCCGCTTGAAAGCGGATAGATGATGTAATAGGTGCCGGGAGTTGTGATTTTGTCTTCTTCAGGAATGTCAATAAAGAATTCGCACAATGAGCGACCTCCGCCCGGAGTAAACCCGATGGTTTTTTCATAGACAATTGTGTTGTCTTCAGTCACCACCAGCGCTTTGCCTTGATCCCATCCGATAAAAGAGCTGATCTGATAGTAAACTTGCGAAAGATTCACAGTGTATTTGCCGACAAGTGCGGAATAGACACCCGGGGATGTGCCGGGTAGAGTCCAGGTTGCTCCGTCGGGAATTGGAGTGGTCTGGCCCGTATAGGTCTGACCCACGAGGCTGCCGGAATCTCCCCCCTCCTCTTCAGCCGCATACATGAGGCCGCCGAAGGCAAGAATTCCCGATGCCATAAGCATGAAAAATTTCTTCATAAAAAAAAGAGTTGAAATTATAGATTAGTTATGTCTGCCCGCAAAAGTGTTGCGGGTGGATGTTTTTATCGCTGTTCTAATTTATTGATTTTCCACAATAAAAAACGTAGCAACGGCTAATTTATCAATATTTTTTTGATATGCAAAATATATTAACACTTTTTTAAAAAAAAGAGGGACTGCGCTTTTGCGCAGCCCCTCTTTAAGTTTATGAGTTTATGAGTTTATGGGTTTGGGAATTTGTGAGTTTATTCTGCAGTGGAATTGCCTTGCAGTCTCGAAATTCCCAAAATTTCCAAAATACTCATCTCTATCTTACGGGATCATCACTTTGAAGTTCTTCACGCCATCGGCGGTCTGAACAATCACTACTGCCACACCATGGTAGCCGGTCACATCAGCCTGTGCGCCGCCTTCGCCACGCACGCTTGCAAGCATTCTGCCGTCGATTGAATATACATTCACGTTGGCTTCACCGATGCAAGCCACATTCACGATGCCACCCTCTACCTTTACGATTGTAGCGGCATTGTCAGCCTGGATACCATCCACTGCTGCAACGGCAATCTTTCTGCGGTCAGCGTTGAGCACGAATCCGCTCTCGGCATCAATCAGCATTGTAGTGACCTGAGTGTTTTCCGGACGGTTGATACGACGGATGTTCGGGATGCTGATGTTGGCTGTGTAAACCTTGCCGGCCTCTACGGATGCGGGGATATATCCACCGGTACCGTTGTGAGTGGTGCCGTCATATGTGCGCACAACATCGCTGAATGTATAGGCGTTGTCAAGATTGCCATAGGGGCCTCCCGCGGCCCAGGGACCCATCAGCGGATCATCAATAGCCCATGAGTTCTGCTGGGTTCCGTTGAGGTTGTCCTCGGTTATCACAGTGAAGATGTTCACATTCTGGTTGTCCATATCGAGTGCGTAAGCCACATCCACGCTCACCTCATATTTGTTGTCTTCTGCGTTATAGCTTGCGGAAGTCACCTTGATGTCGGCGGGAGCGAGCTCTTCAAGCTCGGCAACCACATAGTCATACCAGAGACCGCTGTTCTTGTAAAGAAGCTTGTTGTTGGTATCTGTAGTCATGGGAGAAGAGATGGGGTTGCGGTTCACACGTCCTGTCGGAGCTGCGGAGAAGCCGAGCGCGGTCTGCAGCTGGGCAGCCTGCGGAGTGGCAAACTGATCGCCCGGATATGTGTGGATAGCGAGCATATATACTCTTTCGGGGAAATCCTTCTCGATGATTTCAGCCGCTGCGTGTCCGAGAGGACAGTTCGGGCAGCCTTCACCGGTGTATTCCTCAATCACAACCTTCTTCTCAGTCTCCACTGCAAGGTTTTTCACAGAGGCGTTAATGATCTCATTGTATTCGCCCATTGTCACGTCAAGAGTGTAGTTGGCCACCTTGCCGATGGTGATGGGGAGGGTCTGTGGCATTGTGAAGTTGAGCTTCCAGCCGCGTTCTGTTTCAATTTCGGGGTCTGCAATCTCGCTCACGAGGTTTCCTTCGCTGTCTTTGAGCTTGATGCTGTAACCCTTGAATTTCTCAGTGAGGCTCTCCACAGAGAGGTGGCCTCTCACGGTGAGTTCATCCTGACGGAGAACACTCGGCTCCGACATGTTGTAGACAGCGAATCTCACGTCGCGCTTCACCTCCACGTCGTCGAGGAAGATGGCCGACTGATTGCGATTGTCGTTGAGGAATGCGATATAGATGTTCTTGCCGGCATATGCGTCAAGTTTGATGTTATATTCCTTCCAGTCGCCGGCAAGAGTTTCTTCATTCTTGCCGGGTGTCTGCACCTCGTCAACAAGAGTTGTGCCGTAATATTTGAACCGATCGATGATTGTGGGAGTGAGTGCGGTGTATACGTCATCGCTCTCAAGCAGAACCACCTTGAGTTTGTCCTGGTTGGCGGCACGATAATTCTGGGCCTTGAATGAAAGCACGGCAGTGTCATCGGGGATATAGAGGCGGCGGGTAATCATCCAGTCGTTCGACTGCCCCGGCTCCTTATACATTGAGTGGGATACGGCCGACATGTCGGTGCTCTGGTTGTCATCGCGCACGAATGTCCAGGGGAGCTCTTTAATGAAGCCCCAGCTTGTCATCTCATCGTTGGGTTCGTTCATGTCGCCGTCATAGAGCATCCAGTTTTCGGCTGAGATGCCATTGTCGAAATTGTCGCTGAAGATGCTTGCGCCGTCGGGCACTTCGGGGAGATAAGCGCCGGTGTATTCAATCTCGATTTTCTCGTTGGGGTCGGCGCCGGAGATGTCGCTGACAGTGCCGGCGGGAATTTCGACCACATATTTGTCGCCGAACGCGAGACGCTGCTCGAGCGAGGGATACACGCTCATGCGTGTGCCGGTGATAGAGCCGCTGAGAATGCTCACACGCTCGCGTGAGCCATCTTCAGCCACACGATAGAGAGCCATGTTGCTTTCGTTGCTTACAGCTGCAATCTGGGCGTCAAACACGAGGGAAATCGGGTTGGAGCTGCTGTTGATGCGCTTGATTTCCGTGCCGGGTTCCGGCGAGATTGACAATGCCTTCACGGGCTGCTGCGGGCGGCCGGTGTAGGATGCGCGGATTTCCTTGTTTTTCTGCTCTTTGTCGCCCTGAATGTTTACAATTCCGGCAGGGAACACAACAGTGTATTTCTTGCCCACCTCCAGACGGCGGTTGCGGAATGTGGCGGAAAGAATGTGGCCGTCGCCGGCATCTGTGGTCAGACCAATGGAGTTGGCCACTACATTGCCGTTTTCATCAAGGAGCTGCACGCTGTTGTAGTTGCCGCAAACTTCGATGAGTCGGTCAAACTGCACGCGGATTTCCTTAATCATGGCGAATGCGGAGCCGCTCACCGGTGTCACTGCGTAGTTGCCGAGCAGGTTCACTTCTGATGCATATTCGGAGAGGGGTTTGTCAAGCTCAATCAGATAGGTGACATTGGGAACTTCTGAATAGTCGGTTGCCACAAGCACACGGCCGTCATCGCTGGCTGATGTGAATGTTCCGGTGTAGCCATATTCATCCTTGGTGATGTCGTCCATCCAGTTGATATCCCAGAGCTGGATCGACATCACGCGGAAGTCATACCAATATTTGCCTGCTTTCACAAACCAGTTGCGGATTGGGCCGGTGACCGCCTTCGATGCATATATGGCATCCGTGTTGTCGACGGCACCCATCTCCAGGCCGTCCGACTCCGCGATGAATTCGGGAGTGCCGGTGGTCATGTCATATTTGTAGATATTGGGAGTGTCTTCCGGAGTGTAGCCCTGACCATAGAACACATTGGGGTTGCTGTGTGAGAAATTCACTTCGCCGAGGTCAAGATAGCCATCGTGAGTGCGGGTGAACTTGTATGTGCCGTCAGCATTTTCTTCCACATCGTAGCCGATACCTTTCCAGGTCTTGGTCTGCATGTCGTATACGAAGTTCCAGCTTTCCGCCTCGCCATAGCTGAATCCCACGAGACCGGAAATATAGCGTCCGTCGGGCGAGATGTCGTTGGGATAAATCTGCTGTATCGCCTGCAGCGCGCCCTCGCGGGTGATGGGCTTGGGCAAGTTTTCGGGTGTGATGTCAACAGGTGTTTCCCCCGTGAGATCCCACACAGCGAGATTTCTGATGTAGCCTTCCTGATCTGCCTGAATCATTCCGAGCGCATATTTGCCGTCGGGAGTAACATCAGAGGCCTTGCCCATTTTAAACTCGGTGTTCTTAATGGGGAGAAGCTCCCATTGTCCGGTGCTTTTGCGCCACAATGCAGGGCGACCCTTATACTGGCCCACCACAATCGAACCATCGTTAGACACATCGGTTGCCATCATCTCTCCGACGCTTGTAGCATCTTTTGATGTATAAAGATTGGTCTGGCGATGACCTTTTACATCATAAAGGCGGGGAAATGAATAGCCGACATCAGAGATGACGGATTTGCCATAACCCACACCCCAGGCACCATTGTCAGACAACTTGTTGATATAGCCGCCCACATCGGGGTCGCTAATCTTCGTGATTGTCGGTGCTGCCGCTGACATGCCGCCGGCATAAAGAGCGGCAGCCATCAGCGAAATTCCGTAAGATTTGAGTTTCATAGTTATTGATGTTGTTGTTTAAAAGTTGTATTTCTTTTGTTGTATTTATTACTGCTCCTTTTATGTTGATTTGTGTAGATTTCTGTTGTTCCCATAAAATCTCTAATCCCCAATCCCGGATTCCCGAGATTCCCTTCGTTGCATCCGGAAGCCCCTCACGGAGCTTCCGGCTTTTGTTATCTCCTTTTAAAGCCTCTTCAGGCTTATCGATCAGTTTTTCTTATTTGGTAAGAAATACTTTCTTGCCGTTGATGATATAGAGTCCTGCGGGGAGTGCCTTCACAGCTGCAGCATCGGCATCCTTCAGGATTTCCATACCCTGCACATTGTATACATTCACAATCTCACCCTCTGCAATGATTGAGGAAACGCCGCTCCCGCCGCCAACTGTCCAGGTGTAAGTGAGCTCGGGATTGATGTGTCCTGTAGTTGCAGCTTCAAAGTAAGCTTCATCGCAGAATGTGCCTTCCGGAATCACGAGCTTGTAATCACCTTTCTCAGTAATCGGATTGCTGATTACATAGCTGTATGTATCGGGATTCCAGAAATCCGTGCTCATGTCGGTGGGCTCAATTTTCTCGATGAGTTCATCGCCTGAAAGAGTGGATCTGTAGAGAGATGCCTGTGCAAATGTCCAGTTGTTGTATTCTCCCTGAGCAGCATAAGTTCCTGCTTTAAACACGAGAGTGATATTCTCCAGACCTGCCGAGTCAGTGCCGGGGGTCGGAGTCACGGCAAGGGGGTTGAGGTCAACCGCAACATCAGACGGCTCCTGATCTTTGACGATGTATTTGAAAGTGGTGAGGTTGGAGATTGAGCCTTCCATCTCCTCGCCTATTGCGAAATAATATTTCGGGATGATAAGCACATATACTCCGGGAGTGGTGATGGGATTTTCAAGTGTCCATTTCATGCGGGTTTGCGCAGTGTTGGCAGCCACCGGCTCGCCGAGGTTGGGCACAATCTCCTCACCTGTGAGAGTCACGATGCGGGGATATTCGGCGGTGTTGTATGATAAGGCCATCACTTTCGGGTCGCCTGTGAGGTTGTTGGGAGCGTGGTTGGAGATGATAATCTCTGAGATTGCGTCAACTTCTTGTCCGTCGAGCGGGCTTACGGATGTAATCACGTCTGCACCGCAGTTGCATTTCCATGTCATTGACCAGTTGTAGTCGTCAAACACGTATCCGCCATTGCCTTTCACGTTAAGACCATTTGCATCTTTTGCCTGGAATGTGCTGTGGAGTGTGCCGGTGCGACTGTTCACTACATCACCGGCGAATTTAAATTCCCACATGGTGGCATATCCGTCGCCATCCTCATCGTTCATTGCAGTGTAGGTGCCGGCATCAGCTGTGTTGTTCTGCGCAACGGAATACATGAACTGGGTGGGTTTCACCGGTCCGCTGAATTCCACATCGAAGATGGCAAGCTCCGGATCGTCTATCTCATATACGTCGGGATCGGGAGAAACCTTTATAACTTGATAGGGGCTGTATTGGGTTGGCTCTGTGAGACCATACCAATAGATGCTTGTCTCAAGCTCTTTCGACATCTGAATCTGCTGCTGGTTGGGATACTGACCGGTTGAAGGGTCATATCCAATGCCGCAGAATGTCAGTTTCACCTCATATTTGTGGTCTTTAATCAGGTTCTGCGGTTCGCCGCCGATGTTCACAAACAGCCCGTCTTTCCAATGGTCTTCATTATCACCATAGCGGTTAAGGTCGTAGCGGTTTGAGTTGCTCTGATATACATATTCCGGATTATTGGGATCAGTGACATCGTAAATGTAATACTCGATATAGTTCACCGCATCATCATTAGATGTCTTGAATGTTATCTTGTCATTCTCGCCGCCGATGTATGGAAGCTTGGCTCCATCGGCCGGATCGGATGATACAAGAGTGATCTGCGGGAACTCTCCCTGGCCGAGGGTGGGGTCGTTCAGGGTGTAGGTGATTGTAATCTTTTCATTGCTCTCACCGCCAAATTTGAACTGGCCGGCTGCGATTGTGAATGTGTAGAGGCCGTTATCCTTGATTTTGCTGGAGTCAAATTTTATCATGACGACAGACTCCATGAATGCCTTGAAATCTGTGCTGGTGTAGGTCTCACCGGTTTCCTCGCAGAAAAGGGTTGCCTTTGCGCCCTCAGTTACGCTGATTGAAGCACCGCCTGCGGGGGTGATGTTGAAAGAATCAAAATATGATACTTCCTGTAATGTTGATCCCGGAGCCGGATATACCGAATAGCTCGGGAAAGCTTGGGCGGTGGCTGCTGCCGTGATGAGTGCCGCCGCGCCGAGTAAAGATTTGAAATTCATAAAAAACTGTTGATATTTGCCACTCCGCATTTCTCATGCGGAGTGGCGTATTACAATATGGTTATAAAATTATTTCACAATGAATTTTTTGCCGTTGGCCACGTAGATGCCCTTTGCAAGAGTGTTGATCATGGCAGCGTTGGCATTGCGGAGCACAAGAACACCGGCAACATTGTATACATCAAAGTTTTCACCTGCCGTTTCCATGGTGATGCCTTCCACGCCGGCAGGGAGCGCGTTGAAATCTCCCTTGATTTCACCCTCGTGGCTGAGGCCATCGGCGCATGTCATATTCTTGAGTGTCACTTCAAGCGGAGTCTTTGCATCAATGTTCATCTCGGGCACTGTCACAAAGAAACTCATGTCGTTCTCACTATATTCATCGTTCACTACGCGAATCTCTGAATAGGGCACCTCGATGCTCTTCTTTTCTCCCTTCTCCTCATATGTGAAGAGCACTCCGTCAAATTTGATGAAACGTCCGTTCATCACCCAGATTTCCAATTCCTGACCCGATTTGAGGTCTGAGCCGCGTGCGGGCGTGAAGTCGGCGGAAAGTGTGTATTGCAGCACATTAATTTTGAATGATGCGCCGAAGCTGTAGGGGTTTGATTCAGAGCCGGTGTATACATGCTGGCCGTCTGCACTGTAAATGTTGGCGAAAGCCACAAACATATATTCAGGCTGAGTCTCTGTGGTGGAGCCGGGAATCATGTCGGCCGGACGGCGGAGCTTGCCGCTGAAATCGAAGATGGCGTTTTTCCCCTGAATAGTGCCGGGAATTGTCTCTGTGTATACGTTGAGTTCGGCATTGTCGGGATTGCCATAAGTGATGTTGGCCGAAGGAATCTTGGCGGCATCGAGCTCTTCGCTGAATTCAAGAGTCATGATGGCGTCGGGGTCACCGGGCTGATAATATGATGAAAGCACATTGACGCCGTTGATGTTCACATTCTTGGTGCCGATGAGCTGGGCCGGCTTGGCATCCATAGTGAATTCCACCTCGAGCATGCCGTTTTCGCCATATTTGTTTTCATCGTTTTTAGACTCTCTGATGTTCATCACGCGGAGAGTGAGCTTGTCGCCACCTTTAAGTGTGCCGCTGTTGTATAAATCCATTACGGCACTTGCAATGTTGCAGGTCACATAAGTGTTGCTGAGAGTCGTGACAATCTGTTTGCGTTGTTCGCCGGCAATCAGAAATGCGTTTCCCACAACCACCGGATAGTTGAATTGCAGGTCAACAAAGTAGTTGTTGCTGACTGAGAGGTTTCCGGCCTCGGGGCTGGGAGATACGCTCACGAGCTTCAGTGCGGAGCTGCCCTCTTCAATAATGAGTGTGCCGCTCTGCATTGTGAAGCCGTCATAAAGATAATAGGTGTGGCCTCCGTCAAGATTGTAAGTCAGGATCTTGCCACCGCTGCCATCCCAGGCAAAATCTCCATTCACTTCGCTGCCTTCGCTGTGGTCGGCAGCGCTGTAAAGGGGAAGCTGGTTGCCGGAATAATGGAAACGCACCGTGCCGGTTGAGGAGGGAGTGTATTGTCCCGTCACTGTGGCATAAGGGGGGATTGTGTAGGTTACACCCGGCTCGAGGACGCCGAGGTCGGTCGTAGCTGCCTGCGCGGAGAATGCCGCTCCGGCGGTAAGGGCAATTGCTGCGATTGCGGTTTTTGCCGAAAGTAGAAATTGTTTCATACTGCTCTTTTTATAGTTATTATTAAGTTGTAAATTCGAAATCTTTAGAGTTTGCATCCGGTAAAAACGAGCCGAACCGACCAAAGCGATGCTGTCTGTAACCTCAGCTCGGACACTTTCAATCCATACGTTGTTGCAAAGTCTGATATCTGTTGTTGCGCAAAGTTGAATCAATATGACTCACACGGGATATCGGATGCACTGAAATGTAAGAAAATTCGGCAAATCACCGGTTTTGACAAAATATTGTTATTGAATAACGAATATTTTTTTATTTTAGTGCATTTTATTTCTGCGTTTTCTTTCGGTATAGATTTAAAGAGCCGGAACAAGTCCTCATTTACGCATCAAATATACGTATAAAAAATATATGCACCTATTATCAAAGGTTAATAATTGTTAATTATCATTTCAAATTCTCGCGAATTTGGAATGAAATGGTTTATGGTTTATAGTTTATAGATCCCAATCCTCAATTCCCAATTCCCAATTCCCAATTCCCAATATGAACCGGGAGCGCGTGAAAATTGTTTTTCGGTTATGAAGCCGAAAATTATTTCCCGTCCCGATTTTAAGAATGCGCGGAAGCTTTCCGCCTTGGAATTGAACAATGTGAAATTCACCGGCAGGCACACTCTCCTAACCCCCGATGTTCTCCGAAGGCCGGAGCGTGCTGATGTAGGTGTCGACCCGGTTGAGCGCCAGTAACACCATTACATATGTAGCGCCCAATGCAAAGAAGGGGAATCTGAGCGGAAACACACCCTCAAATGCGCCTCCGAAAAGATAGCTGAAGAAAAGCAACCACAATGTGGTCTGCACCGACACGCACAATGTGCACCATGCTTTCGCCCGAAATTTCTGATACCATATGCTCCAGACAGTGTAGGGGAGACACAGCACGTTTATCGCGGCCAGATAACTGATGTGTTGCGGAAATATCAGCAGTGTGAGCAGGCTGACGGAAAAATAGGTGAAGCCAACTTCGCTCCAGCTGAAGAGTCCGAAAAATTTCGACACTTTCTTGTCGAGAATACTGTCGCATCCACCCTCCTGCAACACTCCACACATGCGGTCGGCTGCCTTGCTCTTTATCTTGAGCGTTTTCTGAACAAGCAGCCATGAGAAGAAAAGCCCCGCACAGTCAAGGCAGGTGATAAATATCGTGGAGAGATTCCTCCATATACCATTTGAAATGAAGAGATATAAAAAAAGCAACGCACATGAAAGCAGCAGCAGCCATCCTTTGGCGTTGCTGAAAAATTCCAGACGCGAATGCAATGTGTATTCGGGTTCGCGGGAGTTTGCACCGGGGAATGCCAAAAACACATTCCCGTCGAACGATCGCAGAAACTCTTCCCGAGCCATCACCTCCTCCGTTCCTTGCGAAATGTAAGTCACTTTGCCGGGAGTGACACTTTTCACAATAGTGAATCCGAGCGGTGTGTGGGCGATGAATGGAGTGTCAATGCAGTCGATTTCCTCCTTGTTTTCAAGCAGCCACCCTTCGCTTGCAATTCCATAGGTCTCCAGCACCTTCTGCACGCCGAAAAGACTTTTAAACGCCATGGCATCGAATTGCCGATTGGTGTAGTCAACGGTATGTGGCACGCCAAGCAACGCTAAAAAATCAGATAATATGAAATTTCTCATCTTTTTAGAAGTTGAAATCATCCACTCATCCACTCATCCACTCATCCACTCTTATAGATGTGCCTGTATCTGCGAGAGGAGCTCTTCACCGGTCATTTCGCCGCTCTGACGCCACACCTGTTTCCCGTTCTTATATACGATAAAGGTCGGAATCGACTGCACGTCAGCCTCGTTGGCCGCCTCTTTGTTTTCATCAATATCGAGCTGGACAAGGTTCACTCTCTCGCCAAGCAATTCTTTCACCTGAGCCACAATCGGCATCATTCTCTGGCAATGAGGGCACCATGATGCGTAAAATTCTACTAC
This sequence comes from Candidatus Amulumruptor caecigallinarius, assembly GCA_023665575.1. Lineage (GTDB taxonomy): Bacteria > Bacteroidota > Bacteroidia > Bacteroidales > Muribaculaceae > Lepagella. The sequence goes on from JAMPDQ010000014.1 coordinate 21,919, forward strand.
AACCGCGTTTGATGATTCTATAAGTTCTGCGTAAGTCATGATTAATAATTTTTTTAGTTAATACGTTAAACAGCTGTTAATTTTTTTTCAAGCCGGTTATCACAAAAACAATCCCATTTCAAGAAATGTTCAAATCGTCTGAAATAACAACTGCCCACATGCGTTATAAATTAGGAGTTAGGAGTTAGGAGGTAGGAGTTAGGAGTTAGGAGGTAGGAGTTAGGAGGTAGGAGTTAGGAGGTAGGAGTTAGAAGTTAGGAGTTAGGAATGGATTCATATTCGCAATCCCCAATCCCCAATCCCCACTCCTCAATCCCCACTCCCCACTCCCCACTCCTCAATCCCCACTCCTCAATCCCCAATCCCCACTCCCCACTCCCCACTCCCCAATCCCCAATCCCCAATCCTCAATCCCCAATCCCCAATCTACCCGATTATGAAATCAATACGTGAATTATATCGTATCGGCACCGGACCCTCTTCTTCTCACACCATGGGGCCGCGCAAGGCTGCCGAAATGTTTCTTAAACGCCACCGTTTTGCCAAAGGATTTGAAGTTACACTCTATGGATCTCTCGCGGCTACCGGCAAGGGACACATGACCGACGAGGCTATCGTGGATGTGCTTTCTCGCGCCAATGTGCCTGTGAACATAGTCTGGAAGCCTGATGTGTTTCTCCCTTATCATCCCAATGGCATGAAGTTTGCCACTCTTAATTCGGTGGGCTTCCCTGAAGATGAATGGACTGTATATAGCGTAGGTGGTGGCGCGCTCGAATATGACGGTATGCATGAACAGGGGAGTGGTGAGATTTATGATATGAATTCCATGACTGAAATCATGCATTATTGCGAGCGCACCGGCCATTGCTATTGGGAATATGTGGAGCATTGCGAGGGCTCGGGAATATATGATTACCTGCGTGAAGTGTGGAATGCCATGAAAAATGCCGTGGAGCGCGGTCTTGACAAAGAGGGCCGTCTTCCCGGCCCGCTCAATCTGCGGCGTAAGGCGGCCACCACCTATGTGAAGGCTCTGGGATATCGCGACAACCTGCGCAGCCGCGGACTCGTGTTTGCCTACGCTTTGGCTGTCAGTGAAGAGAATGCCTCGGGCGGAGTGATTGTCACCGCTCCCACATGCGGCTCCAGCGGTGTGTTGCCGGGTGTGCTTTATCACCTCTGGAAGAGTCGGAACTTCAGCGAAATGCAGATTCTACATGCACTTGCCACCGCCGGACTTGTCGGCAATATAGTGAAGCACAATGCAAGCATCTCAGGTGCGGATGTCGGTTGCCAGGGTGAAGTGGGTGTGGCCTGCGCCATGGCGGCCGCGGCCGCAAGCCAACTCTTCGGCGGAAGCGCCGCCCAGATTGAATATGCCGCCGAAATGGGTCTGGAGCACCATCTGGGCATGACGTGTGACCCTGTGTGCGGACTTGTGCAGATTCCATGTATCGAGCGTAATGCTTACGCGGCCGCAAGGGCTCTTGACGCCAATATCTATTCCAACTTCTCCGACGGAACTCACCGCGTCAGCTTCGACAAACTCGTGAAGGTGATGAAAGAAACCGGCCACGACCTCCCCTCTCTTTACAAGGAGACGGGTACGGGCGGACTCGCGAAGGATTACGAGCAGATGTAGATTGACTGGATGAGTGGATGAGTGGAGGGTTCAGGTGAAGAAGAAGTAGGCCACTGCCACAGCGGCTATTGCGCCGGTGATGTCGGCAAGCAGAGCATAGCCGGCGGCGTAGCGCGTCTTGGAAACACCCACCGACCCGAAGTATACGGCAAGAATATAGAATGTGGTGTCGGTGGAGCCTCTCACTGCCGCCGCAAGTTTGCTGACAAATGCATCGGCGCCATTGGCCTTCATCACGTCAAGCATAAGCGCGCAACTGCCGCTGCCGCTGAGCGGTTTCATCATCATTGTAGGCAATGCCCCTACCCACTGTGTGTCGAACCCCAGCCATTCCACTGCGCGCTCCACACACCCCGTGAAGGCGTCCAAAGCTCCGGATGCGCGAAACATCCCGATTGCTACCAGAATGGCTACCAGATAGGGGATAATCATCACTGCCGTCTTAAATCCCTCCTTGGCCCCTTCGATAAATACATCATATACTCGCAGCCGCTTGCGCACACCCGCTCCTATAAAGAGCAGAATCACTGAAAAGAGTATCACATTGGCGGCGAAGGTGCTGTATAGCTGCACCTTGTCAGCCGGGAGTGTGGAGAAAAACCATGTCACTCCCCCCACAAAAGCGGCAATGCCCAGCATCCATGTCAGTATCACACGATCCATGCGGATATGCTGGCGTATGCAGAGTGCCGTCAAGCCCACAATTGTAGCAATGGCTGTCGCTATCAATATGGGAATGAAAATGTCGGTGGGGTTGGCAGCTCCTCCCTGTGCCCGATACATCATGATGCTGATGGGAATCAGGCAGAGACCGGAGCTGTTGAGCACCAAAAACATAATCATTGCATCGGTGGCAGTGTCTTTTTGCCGGTTGAGACTCTGCATCTCCTGCATTGCCTTTAGTCCCATCGGCGTGGCAGCGTTGTCGAGTCCCAGCATATTGGCAGAGATATTCATGAAGATTGCCCCCATGGCAGGATGCCCTTTTGGTATGCCGGGGAAAAGACGCGAAAAAAACGGGCTTATCAGGCGGCCGAAAAATTCAATCACCCCCGCGCGTTCACCGATTTTCATGATGCCCAGCCAAAGCGTTAGCACGCCTGTGAGACCGAGAGAAATCTCAAAGGCGTAAGCTGCCTGGGAGAAGGATGAGTTCATAATCTCATTCCATACTCCCATGTCGCCGCAGAAAATGGTTTTGCCCAGAGCCATAAGAAAAGCTATGGCGAAGAAGGCAATCCAAATCCAGTTTAATGCCATGTAAAGATGAGGGTTATTGTCAGAATTTGCGTATGCCCATGATTTCCCTCACTTCGCGCAGCGTTTTGGCCGCCACCTCGCGTGTGCGTTCCTCACCGTTACGCACCACGCGCGACAGATAGGCATCATCATTGCGAATGTCGAGAATCCGCTCGCGGATCGGAAGTGTCACTTTCAGAATATCCTCTGCAAGCTGTTTCTTCAGGTCGCCATATCTTATCGAGCAGTCGGCATAAGCATCCTTGAAATGCTGAAGTGTGTCGGGGGTCGACACGAGTTCCATGAGTGTGAAAAGATTTGCAATCGGTTCGCTCACCGGTTGGTTCGGCTCTTTGGGGCCTTCATCGGTGACGGCACGCATCACCTTCTTGCGGAGGGTTTTCTCGTCATCAATCAGATATATGCAATTGCCCTCGCTTTTGCCCATTTTCCCGGAGCCGTCGAGTCCCGGAACCTTTACAGCTTGGCCGCCGAAATTGAAATTCACCGGCTCGCGGAAATATTCAGTCTTGTAGAATGAGTTGAAGCGGCGGGCGAAGCGGCGCGTAAGCTCCAAGTGCTGCTCCTGATCCTTCCCCACCGGCACATAGTCGGCATGGTGGATGAGGATATCCACAGCCATCAGCGTAGGGTAGGTGAGCAGGCCGGCATTGACGCGCTGGTTTGTCTGGTTGCCAATGATTTCTTTTTCTATTTCATCACCATCGGAATGGATGCCGAGGGCCTTGCGGGCCTTATCCTTGAAGGAGGCGGTGCGCATCAGCTCGCCTATGCCCACATGCATATTCATCAGCAGATACATTTCAGAGATTTCAGGAATGTCGCTCTGCACATAAATGATGTTTTTCTCCGGGTCGAGGCCTGCCGCGAGATATTCGGCGAGGATATCCTTCACATTCTCATGAAGCATTTTCGGGTCGGGGTGCGTGGTAAGCGCATGGAGGTCGGCCACAAAATAGCGGCAATCATAATCATCCTGCATGCGCACAAATTTGCTGAGTGCGCCGTAATAATTTCCGAGGTGCAGGTTGCCTGTTGCGCGGATGCCGCTCAACACTGTCTTCCTGCCGGTTTCCTTCATCTCTGACATAGTTTATCCGTTGATTTGAATCTTGAATCTTGTAATCTTTTATTTTCTGAGCTATGGAGAGGGAATCTCCGATATCTCTTGAGAAAGTGTGTGTGATGAGGTGTGAGAGGAGATGCTTTTGAAAAATCAAAATTATAAAAAATATCCGGCATTCGCAATAATTGCAAATTATTGGCTGTTTATGCAAGAAAATTGCAGAAACAGCCAAGCGCCTTTTTCTGCTTATATTCTGCATTGACAAGTCAAATGTCGCAAAAAAGAAGTGGCAGCCTCTTGCGGGGCTGCCACTCGGGCGGATATTCACATATCCATTATAATTAATTTATATAACGTCTTGCTGTGTATTAAATATCCAGCGGGGTATAGGTGAGGTCGAATGCGTCGGCAACAGCCTTGAAGGTGATTTTGCCGTCTACCACGTTTACACCGTCTGCCAGACCTTTGTCGCGGCGGCATGCCTCTTCCCAGCCGAGGTTTGCAAGGCGAACTGCGTAGGGGAGAGTGGCGTTGGTAAGCGCGAGTGTGGAAGTGTAGGGCACTGCTCCCGGAATGTTGGCAACGGCATACTGCACAACACCGTCAACAACATAAGTAGGCTCCGAGTGAGTGGTGGGATGGGTTGTCTCAAAGCATCCGCCCTGGTCAACGGCAACGTCTACCATCACAGAGCCCGGGCGCATGAGCTTCACCATGTCAGCTGTAACAAGATGTGGTGTCTTTGCGCCGGGAACGAGCACTGAGCCGATTACGAGGTCAGTGGTGGGAAGTTCCATCTCGATGTTATGGCGTGATGAATAGAGAGTCTTCACATTCTTGGGCATAACGTCTGCGCAGTGGCGGAGTGTGTTGAGATTCACATCAGTGATTGTGACATCAGCACCGAGACCGGCTGCCATGAGGGCCGCATTGCGGCCTACCACACCGGCGCCGAGCACCAGCACTTTGGCGGGTTTCACACCCGGCACGCCTCCCATCAGCACGCCACGGCCTCCCTGGGGTTTCTCAAGGAAGCGGGCACCCTCCTGGATTGACATGCGGCCGGCAACCTCGCTCATAGGAATGAGAAGCGGAAGACGATGGTCGCGATCGGTTACTGTTTCGTAAGCCACACAAGTTGCACCGCTCTCGAGCATCGCGTCGAGAAGTTCGCGGTCGCTTGCGAAGTGGAAATATGTGAAAAGGAGCTGTCCCTTGCGAATGAGCTTGTATTCAGGCTTGATAGGCTCTTTCACTTTCACTATCATGTCGGCTGTGGCATATACATCCTCGATTGTGGGGAGAATGGTTGCGCCTGCCTCCTTATATTCTTCATCTGAGAAACCGCTGCCTTCGCCGGCTGTGTGCTGCACATACACGTCGTGGCCGTGTGATTTCAATTCTTTTACTCCTGCCGGGGTGGCTCCTACGCGGTTTTCGTTGTTTTTAATCTCTTTTGGAATTCCAATTTTCATGATTTGTTCTTTATTTAAGGTTTTTGAAGTTTTTTGAAGTTTTTAAGATTCTTAAGGTCTTCAAGGTCTTTAAGGTTTTCAAAGCCCTTTAAGCCTTTATGGAAGGCGAAGATTTGAGAATCTGCGGGCCTCCTTGCGCTATTGCCGTTTTTTGATTCATTTTGAGTCCTTGTCGCTTTATCGCGTTCACCGGGCTTTTTGGGTTTTCGGGCTTTGGGCGTCTTTGACCCCGCTTGCTTTTACGGCGCTAAATTTATATTAAATTTTGCTTATTTTGCGCACAATTTTTTATGTTTTAAAACATTGTTTTCGCTCCCTTTCATGGTTTCTTTCTTCGCATCCCGGGTTTTGTCTGCGATTGACTCTTGAAAAACTTGAACTTAGCGATTTTTTTTGTAATTTTGTCTCCGTATTACAAATGTTTGCATATAACAATATGATGAATGAATTAGCCACAAAATATAATCCTTCTGATGTGGAGGGAAAATGGTATGAGTATTGGATGGAGCATGGCTTGTTCCACAGTGTGCCGGATGAGCGCGAACCTTACACAGTTGTGATTCCGCCGCCTAATGTCACAGGCGTGCTTCACATGGGACACATGCTCAACAACACTATTCAGGATATCCTCGTGCGTCGAGCAAGAATGCTGGGTAAAAACGCCTGCTGGGTGCCCGGCACTGACCATGCTGCCATCTCCACGGAGGCGAAGGTTGTGGCTAAGCTCGCCAAAGAGGGTATCGACAAATATTCCCTGACTCGCGAGGAATTCCTTACACATGCCTGGGACTGGACCAACAAGTACGGAGGTATTATCCTGCAGCAACTCCGCAAACTCGGCGCTTCGTGCGACTGGGAACGCACTGCCTTCACCATGGATGAAACACGCTCGAAAAGTGTTGTCAAAGTGTTTTGCGACCTCTATGAGAAGGGACTGATATATCGCGGCGTAAGAATGGTGAACTGGGATCCGCAAGCCCTCACGGCCCTCTCGGATGAAGAGGTTATATATAAGGAGGAGCAAAGTCATCTTTACCATTTGAAATATTATGTGGATGGAGAAGATGAATATATAGTAGTGGCGACAACCCGCCCGGAAACAATTCTCGGTGATACAGCCGTATGCGTCAATCCCAATGACGAGCGCTATTCCCGGCTTAAAGGGAAACGTGTGATTGTGCCGCTTGTGGGACGCTCCGTGCCGGTAATCATGGATGAATATGTGGAAATGGACTTCGGAACAGGTTGCCTTAAAGTGACCCCCGCTCACGATGTCAACGACTATATGCTCGGCGACAAATACAATCTTCAGAGCATCGACATTTTCAATGACAACGGCACAATTTCCGAGGCCGGTGGCATGTATGTCGGCATGGACCGCTTTGATGTGCGCAGGCAAATCATGGACGACCTTGCAAAGGCCGGTATGGTTGAGATGGTGGAGGATTATGTGAATAAGGTGGGACATTCCGAGCGCACCGACGCTGTGGTGGAGCCGAAGCTCTCTATGCAATGGTTTGTAAAAACAGGTTCGCTGGCCGTTCCCGCACTAGAAGCTGTGGAAAGCGATGACATTAAGTTTGTGCCCGCTAAATTCAAAAACACCTACCGTCACTGGATGACCGGAATAAAAGACTGGTGCATCTCGCGCCAACTTTGGTGGGGACACCGCATCCCGGCCTATTTCCTTCCGGACGGCGGATATGTGGTGGCTGAAACTCCGGAACAGGCACTCGTCAAGGCCATTGAAAAAACCGGCAATGCAGCTCTCACGCTCAGCGACCTGAAGCAAGATCCCGACTGCCTTGACACATGGTTCTCTTCTTGGCTCTGGCCAATATCCCTCTTCAACGGCATACTCGATCCCGACAACGAGGAATTTAAATATTATTATCCCGCATCCGACCTTGTGACTGCCCCCGACATTATCTTCTTCTGGGTGGCCCGCATGATTATGGCCGGATATGAGTTTGCCGGCAAAAAGCCTTTCAGCAATGTGTATTTCACCGGTATAGTGCGCGACAAATTGGGCCGCAAAATGTCGAAATCGCTCGGCAACTCTCCCGACCCGCTCGATTTGATCAATAAATATGGCGCCGATGGTGTGCGAATGGGCATCATGCTTGCCGCTCCCGCCGGGCATGATATCATGTATGATGACTCCCTCTGCGAACAGGGACGCAATTTCTGCAATAAAATATGGAATTCATTCCGCCTTATAAAAGGGTGGGAGATCGCAGATGCAGCGCAGCCTCAAAGCGCGGCTCTGGCTGTGAAATGGTTTGATGCGCGACTCAATGCCACTGTGGCTGAAATGCACGACCTGATGTCGAAATTCAGAATCTCAGAGGCGCTTATGGCCGTTTACCGACTCTTCTGGGATGAGTTCTCATCATGGTATCTTGAAGTTGTGAAGCCGGCTTATGGCCGACCTGTTGACAAGGAAACTTATGACGCGACGCTGCATTTCTTCGACATGCTGCTCCGCCTGCTTCATCCTTTCATGCCATTCATCACCGAAGAGCTCTGGCAGCACCTTTGCGAGCGCAAGGATGGCGAGAGCATCATGACCGCCCGTCTCCCCGAAGCCGGCGTTGTGAATGAGGAAATTATCGCGGAATTCGAGCATCTCAAGGAAGTTGTGGCCGGCATACGCACTGTCAGAAAGCAGAAACAGATTCCGCAGCGTGACGAGCTGACGCTTAATGTGCAGTCAGCTCATAATCCGATGCTTGATTCTGTGGTGAAGAAAATGGGAAATATTTCCGACATAGTGACTGTGGAAACGAAAAACCCCTCGGCTGCGGCATTTATTGTGGGCAAGACAGAATATTCAATCCCTCTCGAAGGAAAGGTGAATGCAGAGGAGGAAATCGCCAAACTTAACAAAGATCTTGAATATTACACCAAATTTCTTGCCGGTGTGGAGAAGAAGCTGTCCAACGAGCGTTTTGTGGCCAATGCCCCGGAGGCGGTGGTGGCGATTGAGCGCAAAAAGAAAAGCGATGCCGAAGCCAAACTGGCCACAATCCGCGCATCCCTGAAATCTTTCGGAAAGGAATGAAATCAGCTCCTCATGCCTCTCATGAACCTCGTGCTCCTCATGTTCAAAAAAACTTTCGGCCCGAAAGCCGAAAGTTTTTTTATAAATTCAGCAAATCATTTTCAGCCCTGAGGTCGTCAAGATATCTTGTGCGATCTTCATCCACCATGCGATCAAATTCAGCCGCTTTGTAGCTGATCTCCTCCTTGGAGCGCTTCCATTCCGCACCGAAGCGGCTGTTTATCCATTCCCACTCAAGGACTCCATATTCTTCAAAAGCTTTGGTGAAACTCTCCTCAAGGGCTTCTATTGAATTGGCCTGCAGAGATTTCTCAAGATTGCTGCGTGTCATGGGAAGCCCACAAATGTCAACCCATTTCTCCGCCGCCGGAGCATCTGCCGCCGGCAAAATAAAATCCCTTCCTTCTAATTTGGTGTCGAGATATTTGAAAATTGCGAGTTCATAGAGGTGTCGGGCACGCTCAAGAGCCGCACGGGTGAATTTCATCCCCTTGTAGCGCAGATATCTGTCATCATCGGCCGGGCGCTGCAGAAGTTTTTCAATCACAGAAGATGCGGAGAGCATTTTGTCAACTGTCAGAGGGTTGAGCACATCAAACACAATTCGGTCGCGAAGCGGCAACTTCCGCTTGAGACGCCGGTCGCGTGCGGGCCATTTCTTTTCATCGCGCATGAGTCCGCAACTGCGGAGCATGGCTCCCGGCACAACAACCGTTGAGCCCCGGTCGTCGCCGAAAAGATAGGAGAATGGAAATTGCGAAGAGTCGGGATGTGTTTTGTGCTGGCCCATCAGTAGTGAGAATGCCCCGATTTTCGCGCCAAGCATCAGATAAGAGTCAGACGATGTTTTCACACCGCGTTCAAGAATTCCCCAATGCACCGGCCCGAGCTTGTAGAGATGATTACTCTGGTTGGTGCCGCTGCCCGCATTCATAAAGGATGTGAGACACCCTATCAAAAGCGATGACTTGTGCATGCTCACCGTGTATGGCCCGGCAAAATGGGCGCATGATTCTCCATTCTCAAGCGAGCAGTTGGCAAAGAAGAGGGAATCATGGGCAGAAAACCCCTTCTCGATGATGCTTCCCTGGCCGATGTAGCAATTGCGGATTGTGGCTCCCGAATCAAGCACACCATCTTCCAGAATGAAATTTTCCGCATTCACTCCCACACCGATGCGTGCAAGCGCCCGAGAGGGGGCGGCATTGTTTATTATCATGCCGTTGCGCAGATTCACTGCGCCGCTTATCATCACTTCCGTCCCGGTGGCAACATTTACAATGTTGCCGCAATTTTCAATCACCGTGAAATCGCCTATGACATGTTCGGGAATGTAGTGTTCGAGACTTCTGTCGAGTATGTCGGAAAATTTATTGAGCATCCAGCGACGTTCGCGAGCCATGAGCATGGCCGTTTGTGCTGAAAGTCCCGGATAAATCCTCACAGCCCGCGACCCCGTTTCATCGAGCACTTCCACCTCCGTGTTGACACCGCACATTGATTCCGGCTCAAACTCCACGCGGGCCGTGTTCTCTATGCGTACATGGCTGCCGATGCGGCAGCCGCGCAACTCCACCCCGATGTTGCGGATGCGGCAATTGTCACGGATTGTGCAATCTGCTATCAGAGCGTTTTCTATCAGGTTGCCCGATTGCTGTGAGAGCGCACCTATTGATACCGCGCCGCAAAACCGCACATTGTTTATGGCTTCAAGCTCGGTGTCATCGGTGATTCTCACCAGATTCCAGTCGTCGGCATGGCATCCCCGTGTTTTAAGTTGCTCAATCTCCCACCATTGCAACGGGCGGTGACTCCGGCCGGCGGCATTGATTCCGGCAGCAATGTCAGCCGAAGTGCTATCCGAAGTGCTATCCGGAGTGCTATTCTGTGGTGTCTTCATATTTCTGATAGAGGAAATCGTTATAAGGGAATCTTTTTGTGTGCACTTCAAGCGCCTTCTGATACAGCAATTTCTTGAGCTCATCGATATTGATTCTCTCTTTTGCCGAAATGAAGACGCAGTTATTGTTCATCTTCGCCATCCATGTGCTGCGGAATTCATCGAGAGAGATGTTCCGGCGTGTGGCCGGCGTGAGGTCGTCGGGGTCGCGCGGCGTATAGGCAAAGGCATCTATTTTGTTGAACACCATTATCATCGGCTTGTCAGAAGCGTTGCACACATCGGCAAGCGTCTTATTGACAACCTCAATTTGCTCCTCAAAATTGGGATGACTCACATCAACCACATGCACCAGCACGTCAGCCTCGCGCACCTCATCAAGCGTTGATTTGAATGAGTCGACAAGATGCGACGGCAATTTGCGGATAAATCCCACAGTGTCGGTGAGCAGGAACGGAAGATTCTCTATCACCACCTTGCGCACTGTGGTGTCAAGCGTGGCGAAGAGTTTGTTTTCGGCAAACACTTCACTCTTGCTCAGCAGGTTCATCAGCGTGGATTTTCCGACATTCGTGTAGCCTACAAGTGCCACGCGTGTGAGCTTGCCGCGATTTTTGCGCTGCACCACCTTCTGCTTGTCGATATCTACAAGCTCTGTTTTCAGGCGAGAAATTTTGTCGAGGATGATGCGGCGGTCGGTTTCTATCTGTGTTTCGCCCGGGCCGCGCATGCCGATACCGCCGCGCTGACGCTCCAGGTGGGTCCACATGCGGGTGAGCCGAGGCAGAAGATATTGATACTGGGCCAGCTCCACTTGTGTGCGGGCGGTAGCAGTCTGTGCGCGACGCGCAAAAATGTCGAGAATGAGGCTTGTGCGGTCAAGAATCTTCACCTTCAGCTCTTTCTCGATGTTTGCCACCTGCTTCGATGACAACTCGTCATCAAAAATCACGAGGCCTATTTCGTTCTCTTCCACATAGGTGCGAATCTCATCCAGCTTACCCGACCCCACGTATGTGCGGGGATTCGGATAGTCAAGCTTCTGAACAAAACGGGCCACCGGCTCCGCGCCGGCTGTCTCAGCCAGAAAGCTCAGCTCATCAAGATATTCCTCGGTTTTCGATTCGCTTTGCACGCGTGTGGAAAGTCCCACGAGAACTGTCTTCTCGTTTTCCTCCTTGTTTATAATGTTGTCTTCAATCATAATGGAACCGCCAAAAAATAGAAATGGGAACAACAAGCTCCCATCTCCTATAACAATATAACAAAAAAATATGCAATAATGTTAAATCATGCCGTCAACTCCTCAACTCGCCAACTCTTATTTCTTGACCTTGTTATATCTCGCATTGAGGCCTTCGATAACTTCATCGGTGATGTCAAGCTCCGGATTGATATAGAGGGTTGCGGCCTTGAAGAGAATGGCGTCGTAGCCGCGGGTCTTGTTGTATTGCTCGATAAATGCATTGATGGAGTCGTTGATGGTCTTCTGGGCGTTCATCGCTGCCTGCTGTATGTTCGACTGCAGTCCGGCCATGCTGCGCTGAGCCTGATTCTCCATGTTGGCATATGTCTGTTGGTCCTGTTTGTAAGACGCCTCGCTCAGATAGCCATTGTTTTGCATTTTGTTCTGAACATTCGCCGCAAAATTCTGCAGCTTGTTCTGATGCTGTTTCATCTGGCTCTCTGCGTTTGTCTGAAGGCGGAGCATTTCTTCATTATAGTCTTTTGCAAGATTATATTTGCTCAATATTGTGTCAAGGTCAACATAACGGTAATTGGGCAAATTCGCGGAGGCTGTTTTTTCTGTTTTTCCTTTTGCCGGGGTCTTGGCTTTTTCCCCGTCGCTTGAAGAACATGAGATTGCTCCTACACCTGTGGCGGCAATCATAAAGGCGGCTGCGAATACGCTGAAATTTTTCTTCATTTTATATGTCAGTTGTTTATTGCGTTTTTTGTGATGTGTTTCGCGGAGTGTGTCTGCAGGCATGGCCGTTGCGACTCCGCTTGCCTCCCAAACTAAAGGAAAGCAAAAGTAATGATATTCCCAGAAATATAACAATCAATATTGTTATTTTCACTTTTTTTAAGAGTCAGTCAATTACATTATATTCTCCCTCTGCCCGAATAAGACTCGGCAACGGGGAAGGCTTGTCTGCAAATTTAACTAAATTTTTAAAAAATATAAATGTGTTTGGGAATATTTTGTTATCTTTGGAGAAAATCGCATATCCGAAAACGCCATGACCACTCCGGGACAACCCGCCTTTACAGCATCGAATCCCCCCCGCGGCGTGGAGGTTAATGCTGCTTATGCCAATAACTTGAAGTCAGTTTCATAAAAAATTAGCATTAGAAGTAGCATGCATGAGCTTAATTCGGTTTTGCAGAATCAAGTGCATGGCGGGCTATGTGGTTGATTCAAAGAGTCAAAATTTTATGAAACAGACTCTTAAATTTACCAAAAATATATTCAATTCATTATGGAAGTAAAAGACCTTAAACCTGAATTAATTTGGAAGTGCTTTGACGCGGTCACCAAAATTCCGCGCCCTTCATGCCATGAGGAACAAATCCGCGATTTCCTGCTCAAATTTGCAGCTGACAACGGAATCAAGGCTAAAACCGATAAAGTGGGCAATGTGGTGATGACCAAACCGGCCACCCCCGGACATGAAAATGCTCCCACTGTGATTCTGCAGGCTCATATGGATATGGTGGCTGAGAAAAACGGCGACGTGAAGCATGACTTCATGAAGGATCCCATTGAAACATACGTGGATGGCGACTGGGTTAAAGCCAAGGGCACTACTCTCGGCGCTGACAACGGCATCGGCATGGCTGCCGCCATGGCCGTGATGCTCGACAAGAATCTTATTCACGGCCCGGTTGAAGCTCTCTTCACCGTGAATGAAGAAATCGGCCTCGAAGGTGCGCAAAACCTCGGCAAGGATATGATCAGCGGCAACATCCTTATCAATATGGATTCTGAAGATGACGGCGAAATTTTTGTGGGCTGCGCCGGCGGCATCGACACAACAGCCGATTTTACTTATCAGAGAAGCTATTCTCCCGAAAACTTTGTGTATATGCGTGTGTCGGTGAGCGGTCTGCTCGGCGGACACTCCGGCAGCGACATCAACCTCGGCCGCGCCAATGCCAACAAAATCATTGCCCGCTTCATCTGGGAATGCTCGCAGAAATGGGATATCACCCTCTGCTCATTCGAAGGCGGAAACCTGCGCAACGCAATTCCGCGTGAAGCCGAGGCCGTGTTTGGTATCCACGCCGACCACGAGGAGGAGATGAAGCATTATCTTAAGAAATATTACAACGACATCAAAATCGAATATGACACTGTGGAGCCGGCAATGGATTTCCGTATCGAAGCTTGCGAACGCCCGGCCTACTGCATTGACTCCGCAACATCGCTCAACCTTGTGAGAGCGGTATATTCAGCTCCTCATGGCGTTTATTCAATGAGCCGCGACATCGAAGGCCTCGTTGAAACTTCCACCAACCTCGCATCGGTGAAAATAATCGATGACAAAACCATTCGCGTCACCACCAGCCAGCGCTCTTCAGTGGAAAGCCGCAAAAACGATATGGCAGGTCAGGTGGAAGCGCATTTCCAGCTCGCCGGTGCCAAAGTGTCGCACAGCGACGGCTACCCCGGCTGGGCTCCCAATATGAAATCTCCCATCATGAAGATTTCTGCCGATGCTTATGAGGAACTATTCGGTGTGAAACCCGCGATAAAGGCTATTCATGCCGGTTTGGAATGCGGACTCTTCCTCGCCAAATATCCGCATCTTGACATGGTGAGCTTCGGCCCGACAATGACCGGTGTGCACTCTCCCGATGAGAAACTCCTCATTCCTACAGTAGATAAATTCTGGAAACACCTCTGCCTGGTTCTCGAAAAAGTGGCTTTGTCATGAGCCGGCGTGCAATCCTGCTCCTGCCCCTTTTGATGTGGGCGGGAGCGGTTTGTGCGCAGACCGCTGCTATCTCTCCGCAACCGGCTGACTCTGCCGACAACAAAAATGAATATTTCGGAAAAGCCAGCGAGGCCGTAAAGAAAGCCAACGCGCGTAAAATCGCCGATTCCTACCATGCCGACCCGGAGCTATTCGGCATAAAGGTGCCGAAAGTGTCGAATGATGACGACCTTTCGAAATATACCTCACTTAGCGATGAGGATTTCAAAATAGTGGCCGAACAGCTCGGTGTGGAAATCGCTGCCATTAAGGCCGTGGTGCTCATTGAGGCCGGCAGGCAGATGAAGGGTTTCTGGGCTCCGGGTGTGCCGGTGATTAATTTCGATCGGGCAATGTATAACCGCTTTCGCCGAAGCGCTTCATGTCCGGGCGATAAAAATTCGAACGTGCCGAAAGGCCTCTCGGGTTATGCCCTGCAGGAATGGACACTGCTCGCAAATGCCCGCAAAACCAATGCCCGCGCTGCAAATATGGGCACATTCTGGGGAATGTTTCAGATTGGAGGCTTCAATTATAAACATTGCGGTTGTGAAAGCGTTGATGAAATGGTGAGCCTTATGTCGCAGTCGGAGCTGGCTCAGCTCGAATTGTTCGCGCAGTTTATCACCAACTCCGGGATGCTCGGGGATTTGAAAAATAAGAATTGGGCCGGTTTCGCAAGAAAATATAACGGCGCAAGCTATGCCCGCAGAGGATATCACACCAGAATGGCTAACGCATATCTAAAATTCAAAGGAAAATAACATGAAAATCACTGATTTGAACCCCAAACTCGTTTGGGAAATTTTTGATGAAATCACAAAAGTGCCGCGCCCTACGCATCATCTCGACAAGATGAAAGAGTTTCTTGTGGCATGGGCCGAACGCCATAATATTGAAGTGCACACCGATGAGGTGGGCAATGTAATGATGAGGGTGCCCGCCACTCCGGGACATGAGAACGCCCCGGTTATCATTCTGCAGGGACACCAGGATATGGTGGCTGAAAAGCTACCCGAGGTGAAGCATGATTTTATGACCGACCCAATCAAAACCGTGGTTGACGGCGAATGGGTGCGTGCCGAAGGCACAACGCTGGGCGCTGACAACGGCCTGGGATGTGCCACTGCAATGGCTTGCCTTATCGACCCCGATATCGTTCACGGCCCGCTTGAGGCATTGCTGACCGTGGATGAGGAGCAGGGTCTTATCGGCGCTAACGGCCTGCAGAAAGGATTTGTGACCGGCAAAACTCTTCTAAATCTCGACAGCGAGGAGATGGGTTCGCTCGTGATTGGCTGCGCAGGCGGAAAAGTGACCATCTGCTCCATACCGGTGACAAAACAACCCTCCCCGGCAAATCTGAAATTCTATAAGGTGGAAATCGGCGGCTTGAAGGGCGGCCACTCCGGAATGGAGATTAATCTGGGCAGAGCAAACGCCAATGTGCAGCTCGCACGCTTCCTTTGGGAGGCCGACAGAATTAATCCTGTTGAGCTCGCCTTTATCGATGGAGGCGGCCTGGCAAATGCAATTCCAAGAGATGCAATGGCTGTGGTGGGTGTGTCGGAAGACGCCTGCGAGGCATTCCTCAACTATGCAGTGGAATTTAACAAAACAATTCATGCAGAGTTTGCCGCTGCTGAAAATGCAGATTTCTTCTTTACCGTGAAGGAGGAAAAACCGCAGAGTGAGATTATTGAATCGCAACTCGCGCATAACCTCATTTCGGCAATCTTTGCCTGTCCTAACGGCGTGCAGACGATGTCGGCCGCTATTCCGGGTCTTGTGGAGACTTCTGACAACCTCGCATCAGTGAAGATGCTGCAAAACAACACAATTGAAATTACTGTGCATCAGCGTTCTTCTGTCGACTCCCGCCGCGATGAAATCGCCGACCGCGTCAGCGCTCTATTCTCTATGATTGGCGCCGAGGTGAAATTCGACGACTCTTATCCCGGATGGAAGCCCAACCCCAATTCCAAAGTGCTTAAGGTGGCTGAAGAATGCTATGAGGAGCTTTTCCACTGTAAGCCGAAAGTTGAAGCTCTTCACGCCGGACTCGAGTGTGGCCTTTTCCTCGAAAAGATGCCCGACCTTGACATGGTCAGCTTTGGCCCCACACTGAAGGATATCCACTCTCCCGGCGAAAAAGCCAACATAAAGACAGTGCAGGAATTCTACGAACTTCTCAAGGATATGCTCGGGAAGCTCGCCTGATTCTCCACTAATAAGGCTCTATTCCCCAAAAAATGATAAGGGGGAATGAAGCCTGAAAGTCTGTTTCATAAAAAAGCCGGAATGCTTTCCCGAAGCATTCCGGCTTTGAACATTTTTTAACTGTTTCAGGTTATTACATTGAATCACTTTAAACCGTGCATGCGGAATATTTTATAAATATCCCCATGCATGAGTTCGAAGAGTCTGTTTCGTAAAAACATCAAAAATATGAGAGGCTTATTTTTGAAATAATTTATTCAATCTCGGAGGGGCAACCTCTCGGTTGTGACCGACAAGATTGGATAAATCAGCCAAAAAGATGCCGGACCAAAGTTTTTTTATTGATGCAAGCATATAAATTAAATAAATTAACAATAAATCATATGTCTGTTTTATATTTCAATTACTATTGGCCTCGCATGCGTGAGCCGAGTTTGACACAGCATGCGGCCTCTAATGTTAATTTCTTTATGAAGCAGACTCTTAAGCAAGTAACTGGCAAATTATATGTTTGACTTTTTATCTATTGGAGTATTCATCGACGGTGGATATTATGCAAAAGTGAATCGCGCACTGAAAGCACGCGACCGGTCTATAATTCGCGTAAGTGCACTGTTTGAATATATTTGTTCGGAAATAGCAATGCAGGAGGGTGTCAATCTTTCCGATTGCCAGATCACGGAAGCCCATTATTTCCGGGGTCGCTTCCGGGTGAAGGAGGCTTATGACAAGCATCTGCTTTATAATGAGCGGAAGTTTGAAGACACACTGATTGAAAATGATGTGGTGTTTCATTACAAACACTTGCGCGAAGTGGAGCGCGACGGCCAGACGGAAGTGCTTGAAAAGGGTGTGGATGTGTGGTTTGCACTCGAAGCTTATGAATTGGCCACGTTCAGAAAGTTTGACTATGTGGTGCTTATCACCGGTGATGCTGATCATCAAATGCTTGTGAGGAAGCTGAAGGCATTGAAAATCAAGACTGTGCTGCTTACGTGGAATCTGACGGATGTTGATACCACTGCGCACATCCTGCGCGAAGAGGCCGGGCAGCATTGGGAATTATCGATGATTGTAGACAACAATCCACAGTTGCGCAAAATGCTCCTTTACAGGCTGCGCGAATCTGCTGTGTCGCAACTTGGCGACAACTTCTGATTTGTTCTCAATGTATGTATAAAATGTATGTAACGCGTATAAAATCTATATAAAATATTGTCACTATGAAAACATCAGCTAAAACATTCACATCCTCAGTGTTGGCTCTAATGGCCGTGCTGTTACTGACTTTTGTCAGCTCTTGCTCCAAGACATCCCCCCGGGATGTGGCAGCCAAAATAGATGCGAAAGAGTCTCTCTCGCAAAATGACTATGGCGTAATTATTGACTACTGCGGCGAATATGCTGAAAAAGCCCAGAACTATTTCAATATCATCAGTGGCCAGCCAAACGATTCCACGCGTGTGGCTGTGGAGGCATCGCAAAATCTTGCCACACTCTATCAGGAATATAACTATCTTGATTTGTTCCGCAACACTCTATATTCAATCAGCGACTCTGACCTCGACAAGAGCAACATCGATAAAGTGAACAAATATTCAAAGCTTGAAGCTTTCCCGCTCCCAGGTGGTGCGGGCGTGGCTCTTGAAAATCCGGATGTTGTTGGTATGATCGAAGACACACCCAACAGCGACACCTCTGCCGTGATTGCAACCGGTGACGGCGAAGCCGTCGACGTTAAGGTGAAATAAGAATCCATTCCCCAAATATTGTTAAAGTAGGGGAATGAAGCCTGAAACATCCCAACTTAAAAACTCCTGACTTCAAACTCCAATCCCCGGGTCGGTGAGTTGTCCGCAACTTTCCAACCCGGGTGAATCGCCGGCTTTGAACCACTGCTCATATGGGCACGGGTTTTGAAGTTGGCGTTTTTTTTTGTAACTTTGTCGCGGTGCCGATAAAAATACAATGAATCGGCCTTTTATCCGTTAAATAGCTAAGAAAAATATTAGAGTCGATTTCATAGAAATTTAACTTTAGGTTGGGAATTGGAGTCTTAATCGATCAAAAGATTTCTAATCGGCTTTTAGACATATTATCGGTTTGTTTTTCTTAACTGCTTATTACCGGTGATTGAAACAATTGGCAACAATATCTTTTGCCGGTGATTCGGCAAATTTACCGAAACCAATTCTCCAACATGCGACCTTAGGGTCACTTAAAAAACAGACTCATATTCAATATTAAACATGTGCGGAATCGTAGGATATATAGGGAATGGCAATGTATATGACATTCTGATTAAAGGACTGCATCGCCTGGAATACAGAGGATATGACAGCGCGGGCGTGGCTCTTGTTGATGAAGATGGCAAGCTCAATGTGTATAAGGCAATGGGCAAAGTGAGCAACCTCGAATCTTTTTGTGCTGATAAGAATCTGAAATCAAAAGTCGGAATTGCACACACCCGTTGGGCCACACATGGCGAGCCCTCCGACATGAATGCCCATCCGCATTACAGCGAAGATGGGAACCTCGCAATTGTGCACAACGGCACAATAGAAAATTATAAAGTGCTGAAGGATGCCCTGCAGCAGCATGGCTGCAAGTTTCATTCCGAAACTGACACGGAAGTGCTTGTGCAGCTTATTGAATATATAAGGGTAACTAATAAATGCTCTCTTCTCTCGGCAGTGAGACAAGCTCTTAAACAAGTGGTGGGGGCTTACGCAATTGCCGTGGTGGAGAAAAATAATCCTGACACCATCATCGCTGCCCGACAGAGCAGTCCGCTCGTAATCGGAATAGGTGATGATGAAATGTTTCTCGCATCTGATGCCTCTCCTTTTGTGGAATACACAAAGGATGTGGTGTATCTTAAAGATGGAGAAATCGCTGAAATCAAGAGGGGAGAACCCCTTAAAATCACTGACCTCGACAATGTGGAGGCGGAAATCGATGTGACAAAGCTCGAACTCTCCATTTCGCAACTCGAAAAGGGGGGATACGCGCATTTTATGCTCAAGGAGATTTTTGAGCAGCCCAACACCCTCCGTGATTGTATTCGCGGCAGAGTCGTGAATGGCGGCAACACAATCAATATCAACGGAGTAAACGATAATAAGGATGTGTTCCTCAATGCAAAACGCATCGTGATTGTGGCTTGCGGCACCTCCTGGCATGCCGGACTAATCGGTAAGTATCTCATTCAAGAAATGTGTGATATCCCGGTGGAGGTAGACTACGCCAGCGAATTCAGATATTCCAATCCGGTGCTCAACGAGCGTGACGTGGTGATTGCAATTTCCCAGAGTGGCGAAACCGCCGACACTCTCGCTGCAATCAAAATCGCAAAGGAGAAGGGAGCGTTTGTATTCGGCATAAGCAATGCTGTGGGCTCCTCCATACCGCGCGAAACTTACAGTGGATGCTACATTCATGTGGGCCCGGAAATCGGTGTGGCATCCACAAAAGCCTTCACCGGCCAGGTGATGGTGCTTACTCTCCTCGCACTGGCTGTTGCACAATTGCGCAACACCATGCCTAAGGAGAAAATCGCCGAGCTTGGTAAGGAAATCCTGAAATTGCCCGAATATGTCGGAACCGTGCTCAAGCTTAACGACAAGGTGGAGCGTCTCTCGCTTATCTTCACTTATGCTCGCAATTTCTTATATCTCGGACGCGGATACAGCTATCCTGTTGCCCTCGAGGGAGCTCTGAAACTGAAGGAAATTTCATATATTCATGCAGAAGGATATCCGGCGGCTGAAATGAAGCATGGCCCGATTGCGCTGATCGACCAGGAGATGCCTTCTGTGATTATCGCCCCCAAAGATCATCTTTACGACAAGATTGTGAGCAATGTGCAGCAGGTGAAAGCTCGTGGAGGCAACATCCTCGCGATTGTGAGCGAAGGCGACTCTGTAATCAGAAACATAGCCGACCATGTGCTGGAAGTGCCGGAGGTGCCGGAATGTCTCACTCCTATCATCACCTCGATTCCGCTCCAACTCCTGTCATATTACATCGCCACCAACAAGGGGAAAGATGTGGATATGCCGCGCAACCTCGCAAAATCGGTGACAGTGGAATAATTTCCCCGCATGGGATGTGGTCAGCCCTGCCTTTTTGTGGATCACTCAATCTTTTTGTGGATTAGGCGAGGGTGGAAGTGATTGATGATAAACGAATAAAACAACTGAATCAGAAATAATTGCAAATTTTAGCATTTTTTTTGACAAAATTGTTTGGAGAATACGCAAATAAGTTATAACTTTGCACACGAAATTCGTCAAGGCAATATGCCGCGAATGAATTGCCTCTTTAGCTCAGTTGGCCAGAGCACGTGATTTGTAATCTCGGGGTCG
>JAMPDQ010000015.1 GCA_023665575.1 Candidatus Amulumruptor caecigallinarius
CTGTTGAAAATTTCCTACGTTTTCATTCGCAAGATAAGCAATACGCTTCTTTTGTTAATTCATATGTCATGGATAGAGCGGACTCCTTCCGACTGCAAAATTACAAAATTGTATCGGATTTACCAAATTTAAATTTTGTACATGTCTGATACAACGTTGGTTTGGATTGGTTCACGTCTACACTTTATAGCCCATGTCTTTGCATTTTTACATTTGATTGTTCCCAATCCTTTGCATTTATAGAATTGAATAATTTCCGGAGTCCTATAATGTTCTTGGGCTCGGAGTGGATTAAGGCCCCGTTTCATAAAAAACAGCGGTTGCCGGGGTCGCAGCCTTGAGTCTATTTTTATTCATGACTGAAAGGAGCAACCTTTCGGTTGTGACTGAAAGTCAAGGACAAAAAAAGCGGCCAAGGGTGCGAGACGGAGGTAACTTTTGACATTCTTGGTATTTGGAATGGATTATGTAACATAATTTTAGATTTCCGATGAAGCAGATTTCATTTGGGAGTCACTTTACAAATAAATGTTAGAAAATCTGAAATCACTTGCCATATAATCATTACCTGAGCGACACGCAACGGTCGTTGCTCAAAATAATCTTTCCGCACTTGTGCCGGACATTGCGCAGACATGATCCATTTGATATACTTGAAGCGATATTTTTCATAGTTTACACCGGATGTCAATGGAACAAGCTTCCGAAAGGATATGCCCCATACTCCACGGTTTATTATCATTATCGCAGCTGGAGCGCACATTCTCATGGATGCAGACGTACCGCAGAATGAAGAGGAATTATGAACAGTATCTGCACACGGCAAGATACATGGCCATGTTGGCTCTTCTATTTAAATTATCTCGATATATGAAGGTGTCGATTTTTCAGAAGAGGGATACTTTATGAACACGATTGTATCGTTTATTCCCAAAGATACCGAACCGCCATATGGCATCATTCTTTGCGTATTCCACATTTTCTTACCCACATAATTCCCCGAAAACTTCAGATGACGCTCAGCATGAGAATGCATCAATGATAAGCTAAAACTCAAAATAAGAATAAACTTTCTCACGCAATAGATGTTTGATTAAACCGATGCGTTGTCATCCTGACCCTGCGATGTTACTCCAACACACTTGCCTTATCTGCCATTTCCGCCCTGAATTGGGTGGGATTTTTACCCGTGACACGCTTGAATATACGTGTGAAGTGTGCGGGATAATCAAATCCGAGATTGTATGCAATCTGCGATATGTCGTCGGATGACTTAACCAGCAGATGTTTGGCATGTGCCACAATGTGCCGGGTAATTATTTCTTTGGGAGTTAGCCCTGTTTCTTTACGCACAAGGTCGCTGAAATATCCCTGCGATAAATTAGCCTTGTCGGCGAAATATGCCACGGTGGGAGATGCAGGCACTGCTCCCTCTTTGTAGTACATTTTAAGTTCACGATGGAACTGCGCCACAATATCAGAGTTAACCTTGTGGCGTGTGATGAACTGACGGTCGTAAAATCGATCCATATATTCGAGAAGCACTTGAATATTTGCCGACAGCAGTGCCGCCGAATGATTGTCAACCGGGTGATTAAGTTCCTGATTTATCATGTCGAGGCAATATAGGAATTTAGAGCGTTCATTTTCTGAAAGATGAAGCGATTCCATTTCAGAGTAGTCAAAGAATCTGAACTCCGATATTTTCTCGGCCAGCGGTGTGCCATATATGAGGTCGGGGTGAAACATTAGCCCTATCACGTCAGGCGCAAACTCATTTTCCTCCATGTCAACATCAATCACTTGCCCCGGTGAGAAGCTGACCACCGTACCCTCCTGATAGTCATATTTCCGTCGACCATATTTTATTGAGCATTTCGCTCCATTCTTCAGAAAGAGGGCATACACACCATATTCCATACTGATATGGTTGACCGATCTGGTGGC
Organism: Candidatus Amulumruptor caecigallinarius; assembly: GCA_023665575.1. Lineage (GTDB taxonomy): Bacteria > Bacteroidota > Bacteroidia > Bacteroidales > Muribaculaceae > Lepagella. The sequence goes on from JAMPDQ010000015.1 coordinate 1,948, forward strand.
AGTCTTGAGATCTATTACCGATACCAAGGGGTGGGAGGTCTTCAAGCCATACAGCTTGTTGTAGGCATCAATTGAATCGAGATTGATTGTTGGGTTGTTCATAACGCAAAATTACTGCTTTTCTATTTATAAAACGCAATCGTCTGCTATTTCGTTAAGGATTCCCGATGAAATGGTAAATCCAATGCCGGAAATTCATTGTTATTTTGCAGTATGAAAACAATAATCTTATCCGCCGCACTTTCAGTGTGTGCATCGACAGCAAATTCTCAATATATGAATAACCTGAATACAAACGCATCGCTCTCTCCGGTTGAAAAATTGGAGCTGACACAGGAGTGGGACAAAGTTTTCCCAAAAAGTGATAAGGTTGACCATAAGAAAGTCACCTTTGTAAACCGCTACGGCATCACACTCGCTGCCGATATGTACACGCCCAAGGACGCTAAGGGCAAACTTCCCGCCATTGCCGTGAGCGGCCCCTTTGGTGCTGTAAAGGAACAATCAAGCGGCCTGTACGCGCAGCAACTTGCAGAGCGAGGTTTCCTCACTATCGCTTTCGACCCCTCATTCACAGGCGAGAGCGGAGGTATGCCCCGCCGTGTGGCCTCTCCCGACATCAACACGGAAGATTTCTCCGCTGCCGTTGATTTCCTGATGCTGCAGCCAAATGTGGATTCCAATCGTGTAGGCATTCTTGGAATATGCGGCTGGGGAGGCATAGCAATTGAAGCTGCTATCAACGATCCCCGCATCAAGGCAACTGTTGCATCCACCATGTATGATATGACACGCGTAAACGCCAACGGATATTTCGACAGCGAGAACACTCCCAAACAACGCAATGCAAAGCGTGCGTTCATGGCCGAACAACGCACCAAGGACTATTCTGAACGTAAATATCAGCGTGCCGGAGGTGTTGTTGACCCACTACCCGATGACGCGCCTCAATTTGTTAAAGACTACTACGCTTACTACAAGACATCGCGCGGCTTCCATCCCCGTTCCGGCAACTCCACCGATGGCTGGAACACTACCTCCAATCTTCCATTCCTCAATTTCAAATTCTTTGAGTATGCCGGGGAACTTGAAAATGCCGTCCTTATCGTGCATGGTGATGCAGCCCATTCCTATTATTTTGGCAAAGACACATTCGCCCTTCTGAAAGGCGACAACAAGCAGATGCTCACCGTAAAAGGTGCAAGCCACTGCGACCTCTACGACCAAATTAACATCATTCCCTTCGATGAAATCGCATCTTTTTATACTGAATATCTGAAATGACTATCGAAAAATTCAGGGAACTCATAGCCGAAGGCAAGCCGCTTGAAGGTGATGAGATGATTCAATTCATGCGTCACCAGAGCGACTTGTCACGCAAGTTGCAGTTTGAGTTGAACTGCCAATTTCATACACCTGAGGAAATCCGTGAGCTCTTCGGCCGGATTACCGAGCAGGAGATGGATGAGGACTTCCGTCTGTTTCCACCTTTTTATACCGACTTCGGGCGCAATATCCACATTGGGAAAAATGTTTTCATCAACTCCTGCTGCCATTTTCAGGATCAGGGTGGCATATACGTAGGCGATGGCTGTTTGATAGGTCATTGCGTGGTAATGGCCACCCTCAATCATGACCATGACCCGGCAAAACGACAGAATCTGCATCACAAGCCGATACTCATTGGCAACGGTGTGTGGATTGGCGCGAATGTAACCATCACAGCCGGAGTTACAATCGGAGACAATGCAATTATTGCCGCCGGTGCTGTCGTGACTAAAGATGTTCCGGCAAATATGATCGTCGGTGGCGTCCCGGCGAAAATTATCAAACATATTTGAGAGGCTGTTTCATAAAAAATTCAGTAGCTTTATACAATAGTTCGTTAAAAATATAAATATAGGGCTAAGCGGCATCTGCCACAAGGCTCTATATTTATATTTTTAACGAACTATTGATTTGTCAGAATCAAAAATATTTCATAATATTGCAACTCAAGTTCGCAAATTGCAGACAACCAGCGAACTTATGGATTAGATATAGATGGTGGGATTATAGTGATGAGTCTCATCTAACCTCTAAACGCCCGGTTGTTCGCAAGCTGCAAACTTGCGAAACTACTTTTGTAATTTAAAACGGCATCACAATCATTCAAATCTCTTGAGCTATAATGCAGACACCTCTTTATCGCCTTTTAAAAAAGAGTTATATATACATATTATTCATATTTTCGCTCTACCTTAATACCGGCGCATGGGCATCTGAAACCACCAACGGTTATTATAGTGTGGATGTAAATCTGAAAAATTCAGATTCTTTTACCATATCAATGGAGCATCTCGCAATAAAATATGGCAATGATATGATTCTGCTCACATCACCGGGTAAAACCATAGAGATTGAGCCCTATGAATTAATTTCAATAAAGCCCTCATCAAACTATGTCGCCCCTCCGGAAGTTGAAGATCCGGGGACATCGACGGGCATGAGCCAATCATATATTCAAAATTATAAACCTCAAATTACAATCACTTCTTCGGAAATAATAATAAGCAACCTGCCTGAAAAAGGAAACACTGCAAGTTTATACTCTTCTTCCGGGCTGCTTATAGCTTGCGTTCAAGGGGGAAACACTCTGCGATTACCGCTGCCCGATGCAGCAGGAGTCATGATTATACGCATTAACGCATTACAGTTTAAATTAATCATATAGAGAACTATCGTTGCATCGCTAACCTTTACTGCCAACCATTAGAATCTGTTTCCAAGGTGCTCGCAATATGCGGAACTTGAGTTAGAGCCTGTTTCACAAAACGGTGTCTCCCCTTATAAGTCACAAAAAGGATGAATAAAAACAACACAATATATATCTGCCTGTCTCTGATAATATTGACTACCATCATATCAACCAAAGCCCAAAACAACTGGCTTCATATTTTCCTGTCAGAGGGAAGAATAAACACCGGAAAACTTTCCGAACTCGACAGCATTACCTTTATAAAAAGTAAAGCTACGGACAACGACCTTTCTCAAGATTACGATCCGCAACGTAAAAACGCCGGGAGAATTGCCGACCGTATCAAACACTACAATCGGGAAGACACAGAAAACGATGATGTGATTCCCAATGACTCAATAACAACCGACTCTCTTTCCATTCCTTTTGACAGTCTCCTTGTATGCCGGAATTCCATCCCGGAGAGATATCCACTCAGCGAAATTGATAGTATAATCACCGGCAATAATATTGCTACAATGAAAATTGAAGTTGAGGGAGAAGCAGATATAACAAGCAAAGTGGAATATCTCAATGCCAACCTTTCAGTAGAAGGCAATGGGAATTGTGCTGATTTCGCTCCTGCCGCAGTAAGCATCAGAGGGCGCGGAAACACATCCTGGTCATGTCCCAAAAAAAGCTATCGTCTGAAATTTGCAAAAAAGCAATCGCTTTGCGGGTTGAAAAAGGCAAAAAGTTTCGCACTCATAGCTAATTATCTCGACCCCTCAATGCTTGAAAACGTAGTGGCTTCTGAAATAGCCCGGCGACTTGATATGCCCTACACAAATTCCTGGACTCCTATAAATCTCTACATTAACGGTGCATATCGCGGCCTTTATTTCCTCACTGAAAAAATCGGCATCAACAGCGGAAGCGTCAACATCAATGAAGACACGGGGATTTTGTGGGAACTTGATTCCTACTTTGATGACGAACCCAAATTCCGCTCACCTATATTCAATCTCCCCGTGATGCTTAAAGATCCGGACCCGGCTGATATGGTTGCTGATGATTTTTCAGAAGAAGATTTTATCAATTTTTGGACTCAGGATTTCATAAATTTAGAGAATTCTATCCTCTCGTATACTCCCGGAGGAGAAGCGGACAACGAAGCTGAAGAGCCGGATGAATCGGAAGAAAATGATGACAAATCAGACGATGCCACTTCTGACTGGATGGATCATATGGATGCGGATTCACTCGTAAAATATCTTATTGTCAACAATGTGTGTGGCAACCATGAATTATGTTCTCCCAAATCTGTATACATGTATAAGCCCGATTATGAATCAAAATATTTCATGGGTCCGATATGGGATTTCGACTGGGGGTTCAACTTCCCTTTATTTAACAGCACTTACGCTTACAACTCAATACTTTTCTGGAATCCCAGCCATCCGGGCTCCCTATTTTTCAAAAGCATGATGAAGGATCCGCGCGCGATGGATATTTACAAAGATGTGTGGAATCGATTCATGGAAGAAGTTTATCCTGAACTTGAAATGATTATCGACCAATGGGTGGATAAACTATATGTAGGTGCATTGCAAAACGCTGCGGCATGGCCTGCCGGAAAATACACCAACTATATTATCCCGGCCACTTCCGAAATAAAGAAACACGCTGCCAACCTCAAGACTTGGATTAAAAACCGGATAGAATATCTCGACAAGGCTCCTAATGCCGGCCTCTTCTAATTTTTTACATAACGAAGCCTTAACCCAACAGCACATCAAGGATCATCATGATAATGAATCCGATGGAGAATCCGATTGTGCCAATGTTGGAATGCTTACCTTCTTGTGTTTCAGGAATAAACTCTTCCACAACGACATACATCATTGCTCCGGCAGCAAACGCCAGCAGATATGGCAACATCGGCACTATCAATGAAGCAAGCAAAATAGTGAGTATCGCACCTATCGGCTCCACTATGCCGCTGAGAGCACCTATGACAAATGCTTTTTTTCGTGAATTCCCGGCGGCATGCAGAGGCATCGAAACAATTGCTCCTTCAGGAAAATTTTGTATGGCGATGCCAAGTGACAGGGCAATAGCTCCGGCCATTGGCATATATGCGTTGTGTTCCAGCGCCGCCGCGAGAGCCACACCTACAGCCATTCCCTCAGGAATATTGTGCAAGGTAACAGCGAAAACAAGCTTTTTAGTTCGCGACATCCGGGATTTGGGACCTTCGCTCTGACTGCTGTCAATATGCTGGTGGGGCACGATTTCGTCAAGAAAAAGCAGGAAAAGAATGCCCACAAGAAATCCTGCTGTAGCAGGCAGAATACTCATTAATCCCTCCTTGCCGGTCATTTCGATGGAAGGGATAAGAAGAGACCAAACAGAGGCAGCCACCATCACTCCGGCGGCAAAACCCGTAAGCCCCTTTTGCAACAGTCTGTTCATATTTCCGCGCATCATAAAGACGCACGCCGCGCCAAGCGCAGTGCCCAGAAATGGGAACAATATGCCAAATAAAATACCCACCATACCCAAACAACATTCAACTCGCCAAAGCAGTTTATTCCGGGTTATAAAGTCGGTTTCATTAGAGTCTGTTTCTTAAAAAAGCGGCAGCCGGGCAAAACGGCATTGAGTGGAATCAGGGATTAATCAGCTCGAAAACCAGAGTTGCAGTGTCAGACATTATAAGGTCGTCTGGGGTTATATCGAGGGAGCTTGCAGTGCTGGCTTTAGCCTCATCATTAGAATGAATCTGACGGGTCTGCGACATCACTGTCACATCGGCCCGGCCATATTCAATGCTGAGCACCTTTCCCAATTTGCATCCAACGGCATTTGCCATTATATCGGCTTTTTCACGGGCATCCGATACGGCGAGGGCAAGCAGCTTCAATTGCACCGGACGCATATCAAGCAACGTGTAGGACACACTCACTTCAGCACCCGGAATGTACTTCCCGATTCCGCGGATAATATTGTTTACAAGGATATTGTCAATGGGAAGATCGATTCTAATTTTCTGAATAAGGTCATAACCCTTCACTTCATATTCCAGAATATGATCGTCATCATCATAAATGGGCACACGATGTTCCGACACATCGAAGCGGATATTTTTTGCAAGAGAGGCCGGCTTATTGTTATATTCAAGAATTCTTGAAATCCACGATGTGTTTTCAGCTCCCTGCGAATAAGCTTTCTTATAATCGGAGAAATGATTGGAGATAGTGACTTCAATCCGGGTCACATCAGGCACAACATGTATTGAGCCATAACCTTGCAGAGAAATTGTTGATTCACTCATTGCAGACATTTAATTGGGGTGGCATTGCCCGTTACCTGACAATTATTTTTTCAGTTTTTGAAGCAGATTTCCTTATGTATATTCCGGGTGCGAGTTGTGAGTCGGAATCGCCCACGCACCTCCCGGAGAGGTCGATATATTTCACACAGCTTCCATATGTATTAACATCCGATATGCCAAAATTCTCCACCGACGTGTAGATATCATTGTAGAGATGCAGCCGGCCCAACATGCAAAGACTGGAGGGGAAATAAACTGTAAGATATTTATCTTCAGACGTAAGCTGAACTTCTTGACTAAAAGTCAAATCCTTGTTATCCATAGGATCCGGCTGCACCACAGCATAAGCGCTTTTATAAACGTTGCCCGAATCATCTGTAACTTTCACAATAGTTTTTCCGTTTTCAGCAGCGACACTGAAATTTTTGCGGCAAGTGGGCAGATTCTTGTCAAATACGAAGACAACCGCACTGCTTACAGTCATAGAATTTGAAATTTTGAAACTACTTATAGAACTCGCTATCCCTTTCAAAATATAATTACCCTCCTCTGTTACAGAAATGGGATAAGAATAACTCTGTTGAGCCTCTGTGACATTGAATATATCAAGAAACTCACCTTTTTCAATAGAATTAGATCCGGACCCGCATATTTGTTTAAATCCATTTTTATAATCAAATTCACCAAATTCGTCGTAGGTTATAACAAAGCATGAGTAGGGTCGATTTGATTCGTTGTTGAGTATGTTACCGTTTTTATCGCAAACTGTCCACACTTTATAGAATTCCTCGGGGTTGTTTGCGAGCTGGCTGTCCTCAACAATTGAGCCTGACAACAAATTAAGATCATTTGATGCGGCCGCAGGCATAATCATGGTCAAGCCGAATAAAAGCAGAGAGAACTTTACAGAGGCGAAAATAAAACGAATATTCATACCTATATAATTTTTAAGAGTCAGCTTTAAAATAATTAATTCATTCAACTTTCGCAAGTTTTCAACTTGCGAAAAGCAGAGAGGTTAGAGGTTAGAGTTTGTTTTTTTAGCAACAATTGCATTCTAATTTTGCATTGGTTTTCTCATTAACCTTTCCAACTGCTTAACTCTAACTTACAAGATTCCAAGTTGCTTGAAACTTGCGAAACTTGATGAATTAACATGCGAGGAATTTTTACAGAATGCCCCAACATATATGGAGAGCCTTGTCAGAAACAAAGGTATAATTTTTTTGTAATTTATTTATAGAATTCGTGATTTTTTTTGCACTTGCTGCAAAAATATTTTCCGAAAGACCTCAATTTCTAATAAAATGAAGCCTTGGCATCCGCCAAACGGTTGAATCTTGCGATGGATATGAGTTGTTTTTGGCAGTTTTTTTCGATCGGTTTGCTCTTTTTTTTATAAATTCGCAATCATGAAGATTGTTAAGATTGCAGGACTTGTTCTGTTTGCGGCAGTCTGGATATGGCTTGCATTTACAATGCTGTCGCGTGGAGGAATCACACTGGTGAGCCTGTTGACAGTGGCAATATCGGGAATTATCGTGTTTGTGCCTCTCTACAGGAAATACATCAGTCAAGACAAAAAGGCAAATAAATGACATAAAAACCCAAGACAAACTTAAGAGTCTGTTTCATAAAAAATCAACATTAGAGGCGCCCTGTTTTTGAGATAATTTATTCAATCACAAAGGGAGCAACCTCTCGGTTGTGACCGGCGAGATTGGATAAATCAGCCAAAAAGAAGCCGGGCTAAAGCAATTTTTTCATTGATACAGACATAAGTATTTAATAAATTCAACTTTCTCAAGTTTGCAACTTGCGAAAAGCAATGAGGTTAGAGGTTGTTTTTTGGAACAATTACATTGAATTTTTATAATGGTTATCTCACTAACCTTTCCAACTCTAACCTTCAAGGGTCCAAGTTGCTTGCAACTTGCGAAACTTGAATTAAATAAAATAACAATAGATGATATGTCTATTTTATATTTAAATTACTATTGGCCTCGCATGCATGGCCTAATGTTAAATTTTTTATGAAACAGACTCTAAACAATAAATATCCACTGCTCTCCACAATTCATTCCCCGGCTGAGCTAAAGCTGCTGTCTCTTGAGCAGCTACCTCTTATTTGTGGGGAAATAAGGCGCTATCTTATTGAGAATCTATCAGTCAATCCCGGTCACTTCGGGTCGAGCATGGGCGCTGTGGATATTATCGTTGCGATACATTATGTGTTTAACACCCCCTACGACAGGGTGGTGTATGACGTAGGCCACCAAGCCTATGCCCACAAGATTCTCACCGGGCGTTTCGAAGCATTTTCCGGTCAGCGCACCTTGGGGGGCATAAGTGGCTTTCCTTTTCCCGCTGAGAGTGAATACGACACATTTGTATGCGGCCATGCCGGGAATTCAATATCCGCAGCTTTGGGGATGTCGATTGCCGATAGCCTCTCTCCCAAACATAACAACAGAAAGACAGTTGCACTGATTGGCGACGCATCAATCAGCAGCGGACTTGCGTTCGAAGGCCTCAACAATGCTTCCCAACATCCCAACAATCTTCTAATCATACTGAACGACAACAACATGTCGATTGACAAAAATGTCGGGGCATTGCACAGATATCTCTCAGACATTTCCACATCGGCACGCTATAACAAAGTGCGCTTCAAGATTTATTCGCAATTGCGCAAGATGGGGCTGATCAATGATAAAGGGAAAGGGTTGATGCTGCGTTTCAACAATGCGCTAAAATCGCTTGTAGCCAAACAGCAGAACATATTTGAGGGGCTAAACATCCGCTATTTCGGGCCTTTTAACGGGAATGACGTGATTAAAATTGTGAAGGTGCTGCGCGACATCAAGGATATGAAAGGGCCGCGGATATTGCATCTTCACACCATAAAAGGGAAAGGCTATGAGGCCGCCGAGAAAGACCCGGCACCATGGCATGCTCCGGGCAAATTTAATCCCGACACTGCAGAACGCACGGCTACCAAGAGCCTCACATCAGCACCACTATGGCAGGAAGTGTTTGGCGAAACCCTGACAGAACTTGCAGAAAAAAATGATAACATTGTGGCTGTGACAGCCGCCATGCCCTCCGGCACATCAGTCAACAAGATGGAGAAATATCCCGAGCGGATGTTTGACACAGGGATTTCCGAGGGGCATGCCGTGACATTCGCCGGCGGATTGGCAACTGCCGGAAAGAAGCCGTTTGTGGCAATATACTCTTCATTTTTGCAACGGGCATACGACAATATCATACATGATGTGGCCATTCAGGGGCTTCCGGTTGTTCTATGTATAGATCGCGCCGGTATTGTGGGTGAAGATGGTGTGACACATCACGGACTTTTTGATATCACATATCTGAGGATCATACCGGGAATGACATCGGCAACGCCGATGGATGCCGAGACACTCCGCTCGCTCATGGCCACGGCCGCTGAAATGAGAACCCCCATGGCCATACGCTATCCACGCGGCAAATGCCTGTGGGGAGATCCGGATTCACCACTCATCCCGGCTGAGCCCGGGAAGGGTCGCATTATTGCCGAACACCCCGATGCCCGGATTGCAGTTATGTCGGTCGGCTCATGCGGGAACGACGTGAAAGAGGCGCTTGCGGAGCTTGAGATGCATGGGATAAAGGCCGATCATTACGACATGATATGGATAAAGCCGCTCGATGAAACGCTTCTTGAGAGAGCCTCACGATTTGACACTGTCATAACAGTGGAAGACGGCATAGTGTCGGGCGGATTCGGCTCGGCAGTGTCAGAATGGATGGAGAGTCACAATAAAAGAGTGAAAGTAAGAAAACTCGGGGTGCCCGACAGATGGGTTTATCATGGGAGCCCCGAACAGCTGAAAGAGATTTGCGGATACGACAAAAAGGGCATCATCCGGGCCGTGAAAGAGGAAACAAAACTTACTGCCATTAAGGCTACATTTCCCAAAATGAAGCCTAAGGAATGAATGATGTGTCAGCTTTCCGATGCGGAAGTTGAATATCAAAAGGATTGACTGATTATGAAGATTATAATAGCCGGAGCCGGAGAGGTGGGGACACACCTGGCGAAGATGCTTTCCAATGAAAACCAGGATATCACGTTGCTCGACAATGACCAAAGCAAGCTGGATGTGATAGATTCCAACTACAACCTGATGACATGGAACGGCTCCACATCATCCTTTGAAAGTCTCAGGGAAGTGGGAATATCAAACGCCGACCTATACATCGCAGTGACTCCCTATGAAACTCGCAACATCACAAGCTGCGCCATAGCAAAAAAGATGGGAGCGGGAAAAACTGTTGCACGCATAGACAACAGTGAATTTCTGATTCCCGAGAACCGGCGTATCATCCGAGACCTCGGAGTGGATTTTGTGATATATCCGGAAAATCTTGCCGCCAACGAGATAGCAACTTCGCTCAATCACAACTGGGCGCGCTATTGGGGGGAGATGCATAACGGCAACTTGCTGCTGATTGGAGTGAAGATTCATTCGAATTCAGTTTTGCTCAATGTGCAGTTGAAGAATCTGCCGGTCACCACTCACGACTTTCATATAGCCGCTATAAAGCGCAACAATGAAACCATCATACCAAACGGAAACGATGAGATATTGCCCGACGACATAGTGTATTTCATCACCACTCCCCCATTCACACAACAAGTGCGCGACCTTTGCGGCAAGACAAAGCGTGTGATAAAGAAAGCGCTGATAATGGGAGGCAGCCGTATTGCCCAGCGATTTGCAAGGCTCTATCATGATGATTTTCACATAAGAATCATAGATACAGATATGGCCAATTGCGAGCGAATGGCCACTGCCCTGCCCGACTGCGAGATAGTATATGGCGATGGGCGCGACATAGAGGTGCTCCGCGAGAACAACATATATCAATATGATGCATTTCTGGCACTCACCGACTCGTCAGAAACAAATATACTCACATGCCTGACAGCCAAGGAATTCGGTGTTCCCAAAACGATTGCAGAAGTGGAGAATCTGCAATTTCTCGGGCTTGCGGAGAATTTGAACATCGGCAACACAATCAACAAGAAACTATTGGCATCCAGCCGCATATACAAGATTTTGCTTGATGCAGACGAGAGCAACTCGCGATTTTTTGCCCTTCCGGATGCGGAAGTTGCGGAGATATATGTGAAGCCGGATGCCAAGATTACGCGCCACAAAGTGAAAGACCTCAAGCTTCCCTTCGGCATGACACTTGCCGCTATGGTTCGCAATGACAATGTGATGCTTGTGAACGGCAACACACACATTCAGGAGGGGGACTATGTTGTGGTGTTCAGTATTATGGGCACCATTCAGAAAATAGAGAAATGGTTTAACTGATGGCTTCATATCTTACACACAGGGCATATATCAATTTCCCCATGCTGCTGAGAGTGGTGGGATGGCTTCTTATGATAGAGTCGCTGTTCATGGTGATTCCCTGCATAGTGGCAATAGCAAGTCCCCGGGAAGAATGGTGGCCGTTTGTGACCTGCATGCTAATTACGGGGACAAGCGGAGGCCTGATGAGTCTTATAAAGTTGAAATCGCGCGACATGGGGAAGCGCGAGGCAATCATGCTCACCGGATTCACATGGATTGTGCTCTCGATGTTCGGCATGTTGCCATTTATGTTTTATGGCACTCACTTGTCGGTGACCGACGCGTTTTTTGAAACCATGAGCGGATTCACCACCACCGGAGCCTCAGTGTTGCAATCTCTCGACAATATCCCGAAATCCATACTGTTGTGGCGCTGTATAGTGCAATGGATTGGAGGATTGGGGATTATCCTCTTCACGCTCGCTGTTGTGCCAATGCTCAACTATGCCGGGGGCATGCAGCTTTTCAACGCTGAAGTGACCGGCATCACACATGACAAGCTGCGGCCGCAGGTGAGCTACACAGCAAAGGGACTGTGGGCGGTATATGCCGTGCTGACAATCGTGCTTATTTTGCTGCTTTCATTCTCCGACATGGATATTTTCGACAGTGTGTGTTATGGCTTGTCAACCATGTCGACGGGAGGATTCTCCACCGACAATGGGGGCATACATAATCTCAACTCCATGTATGTAAAATGTGTGATGATATTGTTCATGCTCCTGGGTGGAATCAACTTTTCGCTCCTCTACAATGCGGCTATCGGCAAATTCAAGGGGATATTGAAGAACACGGTGCTGAAAGTGTATCTGGGCTTTATTGCAGTCGGCACGATTGTGTTTGCAGCAGATGTGATTGTCAACGGGCTTGTCAGCACACCTGCCGATGTCACAATCGACCCGCTGTTCCAGGCAGTTTCGCTGCTATCGTCAACCGGAATCACAGAGCCAGACTTTAGAGAATGGGGGTCTGTGTCGGTGGTGATGCTGATTGTGATGATGCTTGTGGGGGCATGTGCGGGGAGCACAGCCGGCGGTGCGAAGCTTGACAGATTTGTGGTGCTTTTCAAATTTCTGAAAAACGAATTTTACAAGATGATGCATCCTAACGCCATCACCACTGTCAGCATAAACGGGAAAGGCACACAACCCTCCATTGTGATGAAGACGCTGGCATTCCTCTTCATGTATATCATTATAATTGTGGTGGGAGGCGTTGCCCTCTCAATGATGGGACTAAGCCTTTCAGATGGTTTCTTTTGCGCACTTCAGGCAATTTCCAACACCGGACTCGGCACGTCTGCCACCGGAGTGAACGGCGACTACTCCATGATATCCAACGGGGCAAAATGGCTGCTTGCATTCATCATGCTTGTGGGACGTCTTGAAATCTTCACAATTTTGTTGGTTTTCACTCCATCGTTCTGGAAAAAATAAACTGCCGTTTTCACAGCAGTTTATTTTTTATGAAACGAGACCTTTATCACATGTATCATCTGCGGAGCGAATGCAGGAAGGCTTCATATTCCTTCCAGTCTGTGATTTCGCGGCGTGCCACTCCCGACATCATTGCTCCTTTTGCCACAGCCGGGGCAACGCGATAAAGCATGCGCGGGTCAATTGGCTTGGGAAGGATATAGTTTTTGCCAAATTCCATATTCATGTCATTATATGCATCCTTTACAGATTCCGGCACCGCCTCTCTTGCAAGAGCCGCGATGGCATAGGTGGCTTCCAGCTTCATCTCCTCAGTGATTGCCGATGACTGCGTGTCGAGCGCACCACGGAAGATATATGGAAATCCGAGCACATTATTCACCTGATTGGGATAATCACTGCGTCCGGTAGCCACTATTATATCATCTCGTGTGGCAACAGCGAGATTATAGTCAATTTCGGGATTCGGATTTGCGAGTGCGAACACTATCGGATTGTCGGCCATAGTCAGAATCATAGAGGGGGTGAGCACGTCGGCCACGCTCAATCCAAGAAACACATCCGCACCTGCAATTGCCTCAGTGAGTGTGTGGATATCGCGATTGGTAGCAAACTCCCGTTTCTGCTCAGTGAGGTTTTCCCTGTCGGCACGAATCACACCTTTGGAGTCGCACATCACTATATTTTCGGGCTTCACACCCAATCGCTTGTAATGGCGAGAGCAGCTGATGGCGGCTGCACCGGCCCCATTCACCACAAGTTTGATTTCATCTATTTTCTTTCCCTGGATATCAACGGCATTGAGCAAGGCAGCACCCGAGATGATGGCTGTGCCGTGCTGATCATCGTGCATCACCGGGATATCGCATTCGTTTTTCAGTCTGTCTTCAATGCGGAAACTTTCCGGAGCCTTGATGTCTTCCAGGTTGATGCCTCCGAATGTAATTGATATGGCCTTTACCGTTTCGATGAATTTATCAGGGTCTCCAGTGTCTACCTCAATATCAAAAGCATCAATTCCGGCATATATTTTAAAAAGGAGTGCCTTTCCTTCCATCACCGGCTTCGAGGCGCGCGCACCGATATTGCCGAGTCCCAGCACAGCGGTGCCGTTGGAGATGACTGCCACGAGATTCCCCTTATTGGTGTATTTATAAGAATCTTCCGGATTCTTCTCTATTTCAAGACAAGGGTAAGCCACACCCGGAGAATATGCAAGTGAAAGATCCTGCGGCGTGTCGTGGGGCTTGGTGGGAATCACCTCGATTTTTCCGGGGCGCGGCTTTTCGTGATATTCGAGCGCCTCCATTTCAAGTTTGTTCATGGTATTTTATTTATTATAACAAATGCGGAATGTGATTCGTTAACTAAGAGTCCGGTTAATATAAAATTCAATATTAGGACGGCTCGCTTTTGAGATAATTTATTCAATCTCAGAGGGTGCAACCTCTCGGTTGAACCGGTGAGGCTCTTTGAATCAGTCACATAGCCCACTATGCTCCTGATTCTGCAGAGCCAAATCCGGCTCATGCATGCCACCCCTATTGTTAAATTTTTTATAAAACAGACCCTAAATAATCCCGCTTCATGCATGCATGGCGACTTTTGAATCTGCGCTGCAATGGCAGGATGTATGCAAAATTAATGAAATTTCTGAATTTGCAAGAGGTTTATTCTTTTATAGAAGCACATATTAATGACAATATTTCCGCCCTGATATTGTCGCATTCAAAGAGAGGAGGTAATGATATCAGTCAGGAATTCCCCCTTGAATTTGCTATTGTTCAGATAGAAAGCCGGCGTAAATCTATAAAGAAGCTTGCCGGGTTTCTGCGTAACAGGGAATTTTTATTTCCATCAGTGCAATGCGCCGAGCAATCTACCAATGAGTTTGTGGCGCAATATCATGCCCTTCTTGCCGGCACCGGGAAGCGAATTGTCGACCTCACCGCCGGGCTTGGCATTGATGCGTTCACAATGGCAGTCAAAGGCAACTGTGTCACAGCTGTGGAACTCGATCCAGCGCGGGCAGAAATATTGCGACACAACAAGGAAGTGCTTAATATCCGCGACATAGACATAATCAACAGTGATTGCATCGAATGGATGAAAAATCTCACGTTGGAAAGAGACAAAACCGGAAGAAAACCCTTTGACATCGCATTCATCGATCCGGCGCGAAGAGACGATAACAACAGGCGCACATATTTTTTCAAAGATACTCTGCCGGATATTACAGTCAACTATGATCTTGTGCGCAAAACAGCCGCGACACTTATGGTGAAAGCCTCCCCTATCCTAGATATCACATCAGTGACTGACACATTCCCTGACATTCGAGAGATACATATTGTATGTGTAAAGGGCGAATGCAAAGAAGTACTCGCAATAATGGAAGATGGATGCAACACAAAAGATTCCGAGATTATTGTGACAGATCTTTCGGGGAAAGATGCCATAGCAGGCAACATAGAAATCAGAAGTGAATTCCGTGTGAAGTCGGCAAGTATGAATCAATCACCCGAGCAATTCATCATGCCGCGGGAGGGGGAATATCTTTACGAGCCAAATGCCGGCTTGCAGAAACTGCGTGTGGATTCTGAAATCTGCAAAAGATTTGAAGTGGGCAAGGTGGCCCGCGACACCAATCTTTTTCATTCGGAGTCCCTGCATCCCGATTTTCCCGGCAGGATATTCAAAATCAACAGGATACTAGACAAGAAGCAGCTCAAAGCCCTCAAAGGGGAGGCTCGCGATGTGGCTGTAAGAAATTATCCGCTCGATGCAGAACAGCTCAGAGCCAGACTGAAAGTGAAACCTAACGAAACGCATTATATTTATGGCATGAGAGCGGGAGTCGGTGCCATCCCTATGCTCCTTGACTGCGACAAACTTCATTAAACTATCATTTTGGCGCAATATTTGTTATGTTAAAAAGGGGGTTATTTTCGCAACTCTCTTATGCTCCATTCCCCCAAAAAATCAATATTAGGGGCGGCTTATTTTTGATATAATTTATTCTTCCTCAGAAGGAGCAACCTCTAACCTTCTTGCTTTTAGCAAGTTGTAAATTTGCGAAAGTTGAATAGATAAATTGACAATAAATCATATGAGCGTTTTATGTTTAAATTACTATTAGCCTCGCATGCAAAGCCAACCCCGGCTCATGCATGCGACCCTGATGTTAAATTTTTATGAAACAAGCTCTAAACTTCAAAACAATATATTAATATGGCAGACAATAACATTGCCACAGCTATTGCCAAAGTGCGTAATCTCATTGATTCCAACCATATATATCAATCGCTGAACAAACTTCAAGGCGTGACGCGGGAGCTTAACATGCACATCGAATCAGACGAGTTGCAACGGATCCGCGATACATATCGCTATATGCTCCACTATATGGTGGAGGGAACTCCTGATGCCGGACGCAATGACATGCTCAATTCCATAAGAGAATCATTAAGAACAATCTGCGACAAGGCAATCCGTATCAACAACTCTCACGATGGTAATGACTATTACTCTTCACAGCTGAGATTTAACAATTTGCGCAACGAAAGTATTCAGCAATTGCTCAACCGATACACAAAGGTCTCCAACGAACTGGTTCTTGCAGAAGCAGCCGGAAACGATGACATCTCCCTTCGCAAACAGAGAGAAGATCTGTTGGAGCGTATTTTCAGCAATATCTTTACATCGTTTGGAGAGGCAGCCAACTATAATCTTATTAAAGAAAAAATTCAATCCGGTTTTGCCGGAGACCAACTCACAGCCCAGGCAATAAGCGCACTTACGCTGTCACTAATGACTTATTATGACAGTGCGAAACTGGAGACACTCATGGATATCTATGAAGATGCCAACGATGGAGATGATGCAACCGTTGCCCGCGCAATTGCCGGAATTCTTTTCACACTTGAGAAATATCCCGACAGAATCAGACAAAATCCGCGCCTTAAGGCACGCCTGTCGCTCTGGAACGACTCTCTTCTCACCTACCGCAGACTCAGAGAAACAATCCGCGTGATTATCGGCACACGCGACACTGAGCGAGTCGTGTCGAAGATGAAAGATGAAGTGATTCCGGAGCTTATTAAGCTTAGGCCGGAGATTATGAAAAGCATGAAAAATATCCCGAAGGATATAGACCCTGCCGACATCGAGGCCGCGATTATGGAGAATAATCCCGAATGGGAGGAAATGCTCAAGGAGAGCGGACTGGCGAAAAAGATGCGCGAACTCTCCGAAATGCAAAACGAAGGCGCAGACCTGATGATGGTGACATTTGCCAATCTCAAGCAATTTCCGTTTTTCTCCACTCCTGCCAACTGGTTTCTGCCCTTTGACGAATCTCACTCAAGCCTTAACATACCCGACAAAATGAAAGGTTTGTTCTCACTTCTCGGTGAGAGCGGCAGCATTATATGCGACGGCGACCTCTATTCACTCGCTTTTGCAATCGAAAGAATGCCCGATGCGCAAAGAGAAATGGTGTCGGCACAATTTTCCGCAAATATTCCGCAAATGAAAGAAATGATGCGCGAAAATGCTGAGGAATCATCGTCTCCAGGTTTTGACCGTGAAATATTGCGTGTGGTGAGAGAGCTTTATCGATTCTATAAATTATTCAGAAACAAAGAAAAACTTGATGACCCCTTCAAAAATCCATTTGAATTCACCGAGTTGCCCGTTATCGGCGACATTTGTGCCGAAGATGATGTGGTGAAGCTCGTGGGGGAATTTTATTTCAAGCGCGGATACTTCAAGGAGTCATTACCGCTGCTGAAGCGGCTTGCCGACACAGAACATGCCGACGCGTCATTGTGGGAAAAAATCGGATTCTGCTATCAAAACACCGGCAATTTTACAAAAGCATTGGAAGCCTATGACCGCGCCTCACTTTATAAGAAGCCCGGAAGCTGGCGACTTAAAAAATTAGCCGTTGTTAACCGCATGCTCGGGAATTTCTCTGCGGCTGCAGAAAATTATGAGAATCTGCTCGAAATTGAGCCTGACAATGTCACGACTCTACTCAATTGCGGTAACGCCTGCCTTATTGAGGGCAGGACTGATGATGCCCTGCGGCATTTTTATCACGCAAAGTATCTGCTGCCTGACAATGTAAAAGTGCAGCGTGCACTGGCCTGGGCAGAACTGCTCAATCACAATTTCGGCAAAAGCTCTGAGGCTTATGACTCAATCATTGCCACAGACCCGCAGACATCTGACTATTTGAATGCCGGACACGCAAAATTGCTGGCCGGAAATTTAAAAGATGCAATTGCATTTTACAAAAAGGCATCAAGCGGCAACCCGGAAGAATTCGAACCTGCATTTCGGGCAGACTTGCCGGCCTTGCAAAAAGTCGGACTCGACAACGACATAGCCGAGCTTATTCCGGATGCAGTGAGACTGATGGCAGACAATTGATGCGATGTGAGGCGGATAGACTAAGGAAATGGAGCCTGAGGCTCCATTTCATGAAAATATTAAGGCTTCTTATTTAAGCAAAGCAGATTCGATGGTGCACACGGCATCGCTCATTTCCTGCGAATACCGAAGCCGGTCGGCAACTGCGCTTATTCCATGAAGCACAGTGGCATGCTTTCTGTTGAGCTTGGCGCCAATTGCCGGAGATGAAAGATTTGTGTGTTTCTTGCAGAGATACATAATCATCTGGCGTGCATCGGCAATATCGCGGAGACGGCTCTTGCTGAAAATTGCATCGGGATTCAGCTTATAGAATTCTGCAGTGTTTTCAACAATCATGTCGAAATTTATAATCTTTTTGGCAGGCTTCTTCACAAAATGGCTTATCACCTCCTGTGCCAGGTCAAGTGTGATTGGAGAATTGCAGGCAATGCTTCGGGTGTAAAGTCCCATTACGATACCTTCCAGTTCACGCACTGACGTTGTGGCCGACCGGGCAATCAGGTCAATAATATCTTCAGAGAGATCGAGCCCGCTCTTACGTGCCTTGAAATTCAGTATGTCGCGACGCAGATTGTAATCCGGGCTTTCAAGCGGTTCGGTGATTCCCCATTTGAACCGGTCAATCAAGCGGTCGGCAATCCCATCGAGTTCCATCGGCGGACGGTCGCAGGTGAACACCAGTTTTTTGTTGTTCTGATGAAGATATTGAAAAATCGGGAACAAAGCCTCGGCAGTTCCCACTTTTCCCGAAAGTTCCTGCAAATCGTCAAAAAGCAGAGCATCCATCTGTTGGAACCAGTTGATAAAATCAGGGATTTCCTTCTTCCTGGTTGCGTTGGCATATAGATTTTGGAACTGACGCATCGATAGGAACAAAACACGTGCGCGTGGATTTCTCTCCTTGATTCTGATACCTATTGCCTGGATTAGATGTGTTTTTCCCACCCCGACGCTGCCGTAAAGGAAGAATGGATTGAAGTCGGGTTTTTCGGGATGATTTGCAATGTGTTCGGCGATGGTGAAAGGGAGTCGGTTGCTTTTGCCTACACAATAATTCTCAAAATTGAGCATTGTGCTGAGCTGCGGATCGAAATTCACAGTGCGTTTTTCAACCGGCTCGCAAGATGCGGTCATCTCCACCTTGTTTTTCAAGAGATGAGACTGCTGAGGGCTTTCTACCTTGATTTTAGACCTGTTGTCGTTGCCTATGACATTATATTCATATTCAAGCTTTACATTGCATCCGAACACATGTCGCAACGCACTTCTCATCACATTATAGAAATCATTTTCAAGTTTGTCCATGTAAAAGTGTGTAGGCACTTTCAACACGAGGCAACCATCGCAGAATTCAAGTGCATCCACTTTGGAAAACCATGTGGAAAACCTCTCCTCCCCGATATTGGAGCGGATAAGCTCGAGGCATTTATTCCAATTGGATTTGAAGTTTTTCATTGTGATGTAGCAGGTTTGAAAATCAATCCGGCCATAATGGTCGGATTAGAAATATACACGCGGCCATTTCCGCGCTTCAGACAACGCAAAATAATAACAAAATTTTCATAAAAAAAAGTGATTTTAAACTTGCATTTTTGATATTTAAATTATCATATTGAAATTCAATAAATTGATAAAACCAACAATTAAAGTGGCTTGGCGCATACCCGGGATTGCAAATGCACATCTGAATTTCAGCAACTTATATAAAAGTCGGCATTTTGTTGAAGAGACAGAAGAGATATCATGAATTTGTTCCACACAAGGAGGCGTAAGCATCAAATATGTGAACAGGCGAAGATGAACAAACAGAAGCACGTGGAACAATAAAATATAAATTTCACTAATAAAAAATTTTAAATTCACACAATAAAAGCGCGCTGTATTTGTTACTAAATAGAAGTGCTGTGCGCACATTCCACAAGGTATAGGGAAAGGGTTGGATGCAACAGGAATAAGAAAGAAAGATGAGACAGCTAAAGATTACAAAATCAATCACAAATCGTGAAAGCGCGTCGCTCGACAAATATCTGCAGGAAATTGGGCGCGAAGAGTTGATTTCAGTCAGCGAAGAGGTTGAATTGGCTCAAAGAATTAAAAAAGGAGACCATGCCGCCCTTGAAAAATTGACGAAGGCAAACCTCCGGTTTGTTGTATCTGTGGCCAAGCAATACCAGAATCAGGGGCTGAGCCTCCCCGACTTAATTAACGAAGGGAATCTGGGACTGATAAGAGCCGCGCAAAAGTTTGACGAAACAAGGGGATTCAAATTCATATCGTATGCTGTGTGGTGGATTCGCCAGTCGATTCTTCAGGCCTTGGCCGAACAGTCGCGAATCGTGCGTCTCCCTTTGAATCAGGTGGGTTCGCTCAACAAAATAACAAAGGAGATGTCGCGGTTTGAACAGGAGAACGAGCGACGCCCCAGCACAGAGGAGCTCGCAGAGCGACTCGATATGCCGGTTGACAAAGTTACCGACACAATCCAGGTGTCGGGACGCCATATTTCTGTTGACGCCCCGTTTGTGGAGGGTGAAGACAATTCTCTGCTTGACGTGCTTTCAAATGACGACAGTCCCATGGCTGATGCCAACCTTAATCAGGAATCTCTCTCAAAGGAGGTGGATCGTGCGCTCAAGCAGCTTTATGACCGCGAGCGCGAAATCCTCAAAATGTTTTTCGGCATAGGGTGTCAGGAAATGACTCTCGAGGAAATCGGTGCAAAGTTTGACCTTACGCGTGAACGCGTGCGTCAAATTAAGGAGAAAGCCATCAGGAGGCTAAAGGGACAGAAAAGCAAACTTCTGAAAAGCTACCTCGGAGAATAATACTGACATTCACAACATTATAATTACAGGCTCATGATAAAAAAATGCAACACAACAAGCGCATTTATTATGGGCTTGTTTTTTTGTGTGATGCTGACAGTCCTTTTCCCGTCTCCGATACGGGCAGAAGAGGATGAAGGTCATGGTGTATTGATTGATGACACCCGCGGCAACCTTTATTTCTCACATTTCACATGGGGCGCGGAAATTGGCAGTTCAATTGATGTGACCGGAAACGACATGTCCACATTTGACGTAGATGTGGCTCTGGGCTATAAGAACGACTTTATAAAGCTGGCAGGTATCGGTGCCGGAATCCACCATTCCATTCATGCAGGAAACAATCTTATCCCTCTTTACGTCGTGCTTCGCACATCATTCCGCAAACAGCCGTCGCTGTTATTTTTTGATGTTAAAGCCGGATACTCTTTCAACACCATATCCGGCTCCGACACCATGGGAGACTTCTATGCATCGACAGGTGTGGGCATCAACCTCGGGAAATCATTCAAGGCAAAACCCTACATCGTGTTGTCGTGTGCATATCAGAGATTCAGCGACACTCACCTTGAGACAATTTATCTCAACAATGGAAACATATTTTTCGCCAATCTTGTGTTTGGCGTGAATTTCTAAGAGCCTGTTTCATTATCTCAAAAATTAAAGTTTGTTTCATAAAAAACACCGAAAATGAAAAAACTCCTCAGATACTCGATTTTAACATTGATTTCAACTATCATGATTACAAATATTGAAGCAAAAGCGGAAAATCCGCTGATAACGGGAAAATACGGCGATTACGGCACAATGCCGCTTTCCAAGCTCACTGCTGCCGATTATGAAGAGGGAATACTCAAAGGAATGGAATTGCAGAATCAGGAGATTGCCGCAATTGTGAACCAACGCAGTGTGCCCGACTTTCAGAACACTATTGTCGCTCTTGACAGAAGCGGCTCTGTGCTTAACCGTTCGCTCCTGGCTCTCAGCAATATCGAGCACGCCACTGGAGACACGGTGCTGATGAACACATACGCAAAACTCGTGCCGGCTCTCTCCGAGCATGAAACAAGCATCATGCTTAACGAGCGGCTTTGGGACAGAATCAAGCAGATATATGACCGCCGCGACAGCGATTCCTCCCTCACTCCCGAGGACAAGCGTCTGATTGAAAAAACATATCTCGGCTTTAAGCATTCCGGAGCTGACCTTAAGGGTGAAGACCGCGAAAAATACAGAAAACTCAACGCCGAACTTTCAGATTTGAATGTGAAATTTTCACAGAATGTCACAAACGCCATGAAAGACCCCGAACGACGCATGTGGCTTAAGGAATCAGACCTGGAAGGAATTCCGGAATCAATAAAGTCAAGTTATCGCGCAGCTGCCGCCGAAGCCCTCGCGGAAGAAGGCAAACCTGACGATGCATCGCTATATCTTGTGACCATTTTCCGTCCGTCGTATGCACCATTTCTCACATATTCGTCGCGTCGTGACCTGCGCGAAAAGCTTTACCGACTGAATGGCGGCACAAACACCTCGGGAGAATTCAACAATTTGCAGATTCTTAAAGACATCGCAAACATTCGCCTGGAAATTGCCAGACTCATGGGCAAAAAGAATTATGCTGAATATGCCCTTGAAATGACAATGGCAAAAAAGCCGGAAACGGTGATGAATTTCCTCGGCGAGCTGAATTCAGCCTATACTGAGCCAATGCGCCGCGAGATTGCCGACATCACTGAATATGCCCGCAAATCAGAGGGAAAAGACTTCATTCTTGAACCCTGGGATTATTCATATTGGTCGGACAAACTGAAAAATGAGCGTTACGCATTCAACGACGAAGACCTGCGTCCATATTTTGAACTCAACAGAACTATTGACGGCGTATTCGGTCTCGCCACCAAACTATATGGCTATAAATTCAAAGAGACATCTAAAATCGACAAATATCATCCGGATGTGCGTGTATATGAAGTGAGCGATCGCAACGGCCGGCTTCTTGGAGTGCTATATGCCGACTTCTATTATCGTCCGGGCAAAGCTCCGGGAGCATGGATGACAGAATTCCGCACAGAAAGCAAAGACGACAACGGCAACAAAACCCTGCCACTGATTTCCATAGTATGCAATTTCTCAAAACCCGTTGGAAACAATCCGGTGCTACTTAATGCCGATGAGGTGGAAACATTCCTGCATGAGTTTGGCCACGCCCTTCACGGCTTATCATCGGAAGCCAAATATGAATCGCTGAGCGGCACGAACGTTGACCACGATTTTGTGGAGCTCTTCTCTCAATTCAATGAGAACTTCCTTACGCGCAAGGAATATCTTGACGGATTCGCACGCCACTACAAAACCGGCAAGAAATTGCCTGCCGACTTGTTGGACAGATTTGTGAAGTCTGCCCGTTACGGGGCTGCATATTCCACGATGCGCCAGCTTGGATTCGGATATCTTGACATGGCTTATCACACTATCACAGAGCCGCTGCGCGCATCGGCAGATATAGAAGCCTTCGAATCGGCCGCCCAGGATCCGGTGCGTGTGTTCCCGGCTGTTGAGGGCTGCATACAGTCGCCCTCTTTCGGCCACATATTTTCGGGAGGCTACGCAGCCGGATATTATGGCTACAAATGGTCGGAAGAACTTGATGCCGATGCATTCGCAGCCTTTAAGGAGAATGGAATATTCGACAAGAAAACTGCTGATAAATTCCACAAAATGCTTCAGGCCGGAGACACTGTTGATCCGATGGAACTGTATGTTACATTCCGAGGGAAAAAACCTTCCGTTGACGCTCTGTTGGAACGCGACGGCATTAAGTAGGGAATCGGAAATCGGGAATTGGGGTAAAGAGACAAACATAAAACAGAAATCGATGAAGACAAAAGAGGAACTCATAGAAGATTTGCTAAATTTGGCTTTCGCCGAAGATATCGGCGACGGCGACCATACGACACTCTCCACTATCCCTGCCGATGCCAACGGCAGAAGCCGACTGATTATAAAAGAGGATGGAATTCTCGCCGGTGTGGATATTGCCGAAAAGGTGCTTCACAAGATTGACCCCTCTATCCGTATGGAGGTAATGATCAAGGATGGTGCGCGCGTGAAGAAGGGGGATATCGCATTCGTGGCCGAGGGTTCGGTGAGATCACTGCTCATTGCCGAACGCACCATGCTCAACATCATGCAGCGCATGAGCGGCGTGGCGACAATGACCGCCGAATATCAGGACAAACTGAAAGGGCTTCACACCTGTGTGCTCGACACCCGTAAAACCACCCCCGGAATGCGAATGCTTGAGAAAGAGGCTGTGAAAATCGGCGGGGGTACCAACCACCGCATCGGGCTTTTCGACATGATTCTCATTAAAGACAACCATATCGATTTTGCCGGAGGAATTGAAAAGGCCATAACCCGTGCTGTGGATTATTGCAAGAAAAATGGCAAAGATCTCAAAATCGAGGTGGAGGTGAGAAGTCTTGATGACATTCGCAGAGTGCTCGCCCATGGAGGTGTGGACAGAATAATGTTTGACAACTTCACTCCCGAGCTCACAGCAGAGGCCGTGAAGCTCGTTGACAGCAAGGTGGAGACAGAATCTTCGGGAGGAATCACTATTGACAATCTGCGCGATTATGCCGAAGCCGGCGTTGATTTCATTTCTGTCGGTGCGTTGACCCACAGTGTAAAAGGTCTTGACATGTCGTTCAAGGCATTTTAAGAGCCTCTCTTATGCGGGAAGAAAACAAAGATAGAGGGAAACAAAACCGGGAATGGGGAAAAGAAACGGAGGAGCTTGCTTACGAATATTTTCTGAAAAACGGATACACAATAAGAGAACGCAACTGGAGATGCAATAAAATTGAGATTGATCTTATTCTGCAGCTTGACAACACAATTATTTTTGTTGAAGTAAAAGCAAGGAAAGAGGGAACTCAGGATCCGGTTGATGCAGTGAACCGCAAGAAACAGCTGATGATGATAAGGGGCGCCGATATTTATCTGCGCATGCTCGACAAGCCGCATGAATTCCGGTTTGATATCGTCACTTTCAAGGGCGACCGCAAGGAATTTGAATTCCGTCACTATCCGGATGCATTCATGCCTTCCGTAAACGGTGGCAGATAATACAACCCAATACCCTAAAATTCAAGGCGGCGTTTTCACCCCGCCTTGAATTTTGCCACAACTATAGCTGTGGCAACAGCCACATTGAGTGATTCCGCATGGTCATCACAGGCCGGGGGAATCAGCAGCGGCCTTGTGACATATTCTCTCAGTCTGGGAGATATCCCCTTCCCTTCATTGCCCATAACAATGAATCCGGCAGAGCTGAGTTGCTTTTTAAAAATATTTTCTCCATTAAGCAGGGTGCCGTATACCGGCATGTCGGGATGTGTCTCAAACAGCTCCTTTAAATCGCAATAATCCACCCGCACTTTTCCAATCGAGCCCATTGTAGATTGAACAGTCTTCGGATTATAAATATCCACTGTGTCGTGCGACGCAAAAATTCTGAAAATGCCAAACCAATGACAGGTGCGTATAATAGTGCCGAGATTGCCGGGGTCGCGCACACCGTCAAGCACAACATATAATTTATTTTCATCCACATCCGCCAAACTGTTTGCCGCATCCGGAATCCGAAACACAGCGAGGATGCCGGAGGGAGTTGAGAAATCCGAGATTTTTTTCATCTGCGCCACAGAAGCCCGGAAGAAGTCGGCATCGGGAGCCATACGGCGCATGTATTCAACATCTGTGTCATCAGGGCTTGCAACCACCACTGCAACAGCCTCGAAACTATTCAGAGAATCAATCACACCCTTCTTTCCTTCCACAATAAAAAGTCCGTGCTTCCTGCGCATTTTCACCTGCGAAAGCGATGCAAACAGATTCTGCTTGTTTTTTGATAATTCCTCCATCTGAAATAGGCTGAAAAATTGCTTGTCCAAAATTAAGAAATTTTAATGAATTGCACATATTCACAAAAAATTTTGTAATTTTGGAATCTGACTACATCCGTGAGATTGTTTATATAACTTAGATTGTTTATACAACAAATTGATTAAACCAAGAGATTGTTTTATCCGGGAGAGTGTTTAATCACTTCAGGATTCCAAACTTAAACGCATATGAAATATATCGGGGCTCATGTGAGTGTGAAAGGTGGCGTGCAGAACGCACCTATGGCGGCTGCGGAGATAGGAGCAAAAGCTTTTGCGATATTCACCGGATTCAGCAACAGGTGGATGTCGAAAGACATATCACCCAAAGTGGCACAGCTTTTTCGCGAAAATTGCGAGAAATACGGATTCACCCCCGATATGGTGCTTCCACACGACAATTTCCTGATTAATTTGGGAAATCCCGACCGGGAAAAATATGAGAAGTCGGTGGCATCGTTCACTGCAGAGATGCACAGATGCGAGCAATTGGGGCTTAAGATGCTGAATTTTCACCCGGGAAGCCATCTGAATCAGATAAGCGAGGATGAGTGTCTCGACAAAATTGCCGATACGCTCAACCGTGTGCTTGAAAAGAGCACCGGTGTGACCGCTGTGTTGGAATCTACAGCCGGACAAGGCAGCAATATGGGCTATAGATTTGAACATCTTGCTCACATCATCAACAAAATAGAAGACAAAAGCCGGATTGGCGTATGTGTTGACACATGCCACACGCATTCGGCAGGTTACGACCTCGCATCGCCCGAAGGATACGCCCGGACATGGGCGGAATTTGATGAAATAATCGGGAGCAAATATCTAAAGGCACTGCATCTCAACGACAACAAACGCACACTCGGATCTCGAATTGACCGACACGAAGAAATAGGTCTAGGCACACTCGGCAAAGAGTTTTTCATACGTTTGGTGAATGATCCCCGCTTCGACAACATGCCGCTAATTCTGGAAACTCCCAATGAAGAAAATTGGAAAAACGAAATAGCCTGGCTATATTCACAAATAAAGAATCCGGTAACATGATTCGCAATCTCACTCCTCACTCGCCTCACACTCTCACCAACTGCATCATTATATAAGTTAACATAAAATCGAAAATAATTACATGAAAACCAAACCCGATTTAGGCTTCTGGAAGCTGTGGAATCTTTCTTTCGGCTTCTTCGGCGTGCAGATAGCATACGCATTGCAAAGTGCGAATGTGTCGCGCATCTTCACCACTATTGGTGCGGACCCCCATGATTTAAGTTATTTCTGGATTCTCCCCCCTCTTATGGGACTGATTGTGCAACCTATTGTGGGAATGATGAGCGACCGCACCTGGACACGCTTCGGACGCCGCCTTCCCTACCTGATTGTCGGCGCGCTCTTCGCAGTGATTGTGATGTGTCTGCTGCCCAATTCGGGAAGCTTCAACTTCACCGTGCAGGGAGCAATCCTCTTCGGCCTTGTGGCTCTGATGGTGCTCGACACATCAATCAACATGGCAATGCAGCCCTTCAAAATGCTTGTGGGCGATATGGTGAACGAGAAACAAAAGGCTCGGGCATACTCAATTCAGAGTTTTCTGTGCAATGCCGGCTCTGTGATGGGATATATCTTCCCGATTCTCTTCATGTGGCTCGGAATCAAGAATGTTGCGCCCGAGGGAGTAGTGCCTCCAACGGTGGTGTGGTCATTCTATATCGGCGCGGCCATCCTGCTGATATGCGTGATTTATTCACTTATAAAAATCAAGGAGTGGCCACCGAAAGAATATAATGAATATAATGGTGTTGTAGAGAATAAAGAGGGCAAAAAGGAGAAAGCAAATGTGTTTGCACTTCTCAAAAATGCCCCCTCCACTTTCTGGACAGTGGGTGTGGTGCAGTTTTTCTGCTGGTTTGCTTTCCTGTTTCTCTGGACATATGTCACCAACACCGTGGCCCACAAGGCATTCAACACTCCGGAGGTGGTGAACTATCCCGGCATCACATACGAAGGCAAGAATTATCAGGGAAAATTCCTTCTGGCCGATGACAATACCATTATAATCGACCATGGCAAGAAAGTGACAGATTATCTTGAGACTGCCGACAAGCCGTTCAAGCTGACAACAGCCGACATTGTGGAAAAGCGTGCCGATGGCACACTTGACATGAGCGGTGTGGATTCAGTGCAAATTGACAACCCCGAAAAATGCGCATACATGACCCGCACCGTTCTGAATGCAGCCTCTGATGAATATAACGAAGCGGGCAACTGGGTGGGTCTTCTTTATGCCGTACAGGCTATGGCCTCTGTGCTGTGGGCATTGGTGCTTCCCCGACTTGGAGGCCGCAAATTTTCCTACATGCTGAGCCTTATTCTCGGAGCTGTCGGTTTCGTAATGACAGGTTTGCTGACGAACCAATATCTGCTGTTCGTGTCGTTTGCACTGATAGGATGTGCATGGGCCGCCATGCTGGCATGGCCTTTCACCATCCTCACCAATTCACTTCACAGCGGCAATATCGGAGCATATCTCGGACTCTTTAACTGCACGATATGCATACCGCAGATTGTGGCGGCTCTTATGGGCGGCTGGATTCTCTCAATGCTCAGCATGCCGGGCGAAATAGCTCCCGAATGGATGATGATGATCGGTGCAGGAATCTCTCTGGTGATTGGTGCGGTTTGTGTGCTCTTCATTAATGAGGGAGGCGGAAAAGCAAAACCGGTGGAGACTCCTGCAATAAGTGATGAGATTTAAACACACCCGTTTTTTCTCACGAAAAGCTCTTGCAGAATAAATAAAATGTTAATATATTTGCATGCCATCCGATGGATGGCATGCAAGAACCAAATCAATAAACTATCTATATCATGAAGAAGCACAATTTCTATGCAGGGCCGAGTATCCTGACCCCGTACACAATTCAGAAAACTGCAGACGCAGTGATTAATTTTGCCGACATGGGTCTTTCAATTCTTGAGGTGTCACACCGCAGCAAAGAATTTCAGGCAGTTGTCGATGAGGCTGTGGCTCTGACCAAAGAGTTGCTGCATATTCCCGAAGGCTATCATGTTCTATTCCTTGGCGGAGGCGCAAGCATGCAGTTCTGCATGGTTCCCTTCAACCTTCTCAACAAGAAAGCTGCATATATCAACACCGGCACATGGGCGACCAATGCCATTAAAGAGGCTCGCATCTTCGGAGAAGTAGATGTGCTCGCATCATCAGAAGAGACAAAATTCAACTATATACCGAAAAACTTCGTGATTCCTTCGGATGTTGACTATTTCCACTACACATCCAACAATACAATATACGGAACAGAAATTCGCAAAGATTTTGATTCTCCCGTTCCCATGGTTTGCGACATGTCGTCGGATATCTTCTCACGCGAATTCGATGTAACCAAATATGACTGCATCTATGCCGGAGCACAGAAAAACCTTGCCCCCGCAGGTGTGACCATCGTAATTATCAAGGAAGATGCCCTCGGCAAGGTAAGCCGTCCGATTCCCACAATGCTTGATTACCGCACACACATCAAGAAAGGCTCGATGTTCAACACTCCCCCGGTGCTCCCCATCTACTCAGCACTCATGACACTACGCTATTATAAAGAGCAGGGTGGCATAAAAGAGATGGAGCGCCGCGACCTTGAGAAAGCAGCTATTCTCTATGATGAGATTGACCGCAACAAGCTCTTCCGCGGCACAGTGGCTGAAGAAGACCGCTCTATCATGAATGTTTGCTTCGTGATGAACCCCGAATATGCAGAGCTGGAGAAAGAATTCTTCGACTTCGCATCATCAAAGGGAATGGTTGGCATCAAGGGTCACCGCTCGGTTGGCGGTTTCCGCGCATCTCTCTACAATGCACTTCCCAAAGAGAGTGTAGAGGCTCTCGTGGCTGTGATGAAAGAATTTGAATCAAAACATTAATTCGCAATGAAGGTATTAGTATTCACAGAGAAACCGTTCGCGCCCGCAGCTGTCAAAGCCATCATGGACACTGTAAATGCATCGGGTAACGAACTTGAAGTGGTTGAAAACGGCACCAAAGAAGATCTTCTCAATGCCGTGAAGGATGCAGAAGGCCTTATTGTAAGGAGCGACAAAATCACATCCGATGTTATGGACGCTGCTCCGAAGCTGAAGGTGATTGTAAGAGCCGGAGCCGGCTATGACAACATCGATCTTGAGGCAGCAACAGCTCATGGCATATGCGTGATGAATACTCCGGGACAGAACTCCAACGCTGTTGCAGAGCTCGTGTTTGGCATGGTGGTCATGATGTGCCGCAACCAATATAATGGCAAATCGGGCACAGAGCTCAAGGACAAATCACTTGGAATATATGCCTTTGGCCAGGTTGGACGCAATGTTGCAAGAATTGCCAAAGGATTTGGCATGCATGTTTCGGCTCTCGATAAATTTGTGGCAGATTCCGTTATGGAGCAGGAGAATGTGAAACCTCTTCACACTCCCGAGGAGCTTTTCTCTCAGAATCAATATGTGTCGCTTCACATCCCCGCAACAGCTGAGACAAAGAAATCAATCGGCTATGACCTGGTGATGAAGATGCCTGAGAATGGCGTGCTTATCAACACTGCACGCAAGGAGGTGATTGATGAAGAAGGCCTGATGAAAGCACTTGAAGAGCGTCCGGACCTCAGATATGTATCAGATATCAAACCTGATACTGCAGAGGAATTCGAGAAGAAATTTGCCGCTCGCGTATTCTTCACCCCGAAGAAAATGGGCGCGCAGACAGCCGAAGCCAATTTCAATGCCGGAGTTGCCGCTGCAGAACAAGTGATTGCATTCCTGAAAGATGGATGGAACAAATTCCAGGTGAACCATTAATCAGCATCATATCAAATTAAAGGCTTCGGAGCAAAAGCTCCGGAGCCTTTAATTCTTTAAATGCCCATCAGCAAATCGATTACACAGATCAGATATCAACCTCAGGCCAACAGATATAATCTATCCGGGATAGCGTATTGGGCATTGGCTATTGGCTATAAAACCATAAACAGTAATTCTTTTCTGGTTCCACAGGAATAGAATTATTCATACACGCGCTTATACCATTTCAGCTTGCGATAATATTGCTCCGCAGGGAGTTCTCCCCCCTTGTATAGATGTGTGCTGAGGCCGGAAATATTTTCCTTGTTCCATGGACGCCGATTGAAGTCGATGTCGCTTTCAGCATGATATTTCACCAGCTGAGCAAAGCCATTGTCAATAGCCACATTCATGAATTCAGCACCATTTAATACGGCTTTTTCTTTAAGAAACTGTCGCAAATCATAATAGGGGGATGCAGAGGTGCGTGAGTAATTAAGCAAAGACGTTGCTTCGGGCTGAACAGGGCCGGATTGTATCACATTCCTTGCCATTTCTGCAAAATCCTCAAGACTGTTCATATCTATTACCGCCACAGTCACAGGACTTCTTTGCGAAGAATAGCTGTCGTAAAACACTTCTGCAGCCTGTGGAATATTACGGTTTTCAAGAAAAATCAGCGGCAAAACCTTATCGTAAGGCATGCCGGCACTCCACACTTCTGTAGGATATCCAACGAAAGTGTCACACTTCCCTTTGAACTCATAAACCGGTTCAATACCGGCCATATAGCAGCAATCCATCCAGATTAGATTAAATTTCCCGTCAGGAATTGCATTTGCCAAATCATCAATATCAGTCCAGTCGGTGGTGTATCCGTTGGAATTATATTCCCCACCGTAGGCGCGCTGCTGAACATTTTTCAAAGTGTGGTCGGTGAAATATGGAGTCCATGACATTCCGTGTCCCCAGAAAAACAAATCATATTCCGAATTCGGGTATAAGGCGAGGGCATCATCGATCACACGTCTGATTCTGTCAGGATGTGTAGATGCCACATCCCTGGGATAAGATACCACTTGTTTGAAATCAGGCTCATCATTAACAGACGCATATTCATACAAACCGCATTTATCATTGGAATCGGTGCGAAAAAGAAGCAGCCTGTATTTTGAATTGTCAACACTCTGCATTGCGTTTTTCATCTCCTGCAAGTCAGCCGGAAAATCAGTTGCGAGTGAGCTCTTGTTTACTGCATACACAAGTATTGTGCGCTTAACTTTGGAGGCGTCACCACTGCCCTGTCCACCGGAAGCTTCGAGACCATCAGAGCCTGAACATGAAGAGAGCATGACAAGCGCCGTGCTCAAAAAAGAGATTGCAAAATTCTTAATATTCATACTATTTTTTAACGTTATCCGACTAATTTTATTGTTTCTTTCCTCAAGTTATCAAGTTGCAAGCAAAAGTATTAAGGCTTCATTCTCCAAAAAATGTTAAAGCAGGGGCGACCTGTTTTTGCGCTAATTTGCTTTATCTCAGAGGGAGCATACCGGGCCATGTGACCGATGAGATGAAGCAAAGTAGCCAAAAAGAGGCCGGACGAAGTGTCAAATCCGACCTGATAATTTAATATATTCAAACATATTATATATCTTTGCAATAAGAACCGATTTGTATAAGTTAATGTCAGCTCGAGTCTCATACATTGATTCGTTGAAGGGTTTTGCCATTCTTAGCATTTGTCTTATTCATTTTGACGAAGGCAATTTCTCGTATGGTTACTATGCGTGGACCGGAGGTTTTTTCACAGCAGCCTTTTATTTTACTTCGGGGTGGGTATATGCACTCAAACATCAAGAGTGGAGTGCAAAGCATACTTTCAAGAAAAGACTGGCCCAGTTGGGCAGACCCTATTTATACTGGTCCTTGCTATTAGTTGCAATAACATGCCTTTGGGTTGCTATAGGTTGGAAAGAACCACTCACAATCCCCAAGGAGATTTACAAGACTATATGTTTACGCGGAATAGGCACTTTATGGTTTATACCGGCATT
Source organism: Candidatus Amulumruptor caecigallinarius (assembly GCA_023665575.1). Classification (GTDB taxonomy): domain Bacteria; phylum Bacteroidota; class Bacteroidia; order Bacteroidales; family Muribaculaceae; genus Lepagella. The sequence continues at coordinate 34,969 of JAMPDQ010000015.1, forward strand.
GGGTTTCGGTGAAGTTGTGTTCAGTTTTGTAATGTGCAGAAGGAGGAAATGGATTCATATCCTTACAGCTCTTTTATTTTTAGCCGTTGCAATCATAGTCACTCAAGTGTACAATGAGATGTGCGTAAAATATGACATGCGAACCCGGCATGCAATATTGAATGCTTTTGTATATCCGTGGATTTGTGTCCTAGAGGCATGGTATGTAATATATATTGGCTACTGGTTTGGCAAAATGTTTTCCAATTCGCTAAAGGCTGATGCATCCGGTAGATATCGGTTTTGTGTCGGGTGTATTGGATGTGTTATCCTGGCCCTAAGTGTTTTAAATGTATTTTATCCTCCTATTAATTGTTTTTTTTTAAAACGCATTCTTTATATTATTCTTCCCTGTAGCGCGTTGATTAGCATCTTTTATTCACTGGAGGGAACCCGTCTTGAATTATTCTTCAAGTATTGGGGGGTTAACTCTCTGATACTGATGTGTACACACTACACGCTTACACTCGAGGCTTGTAGAATATTTGATAAATGGGTGCTGGGGTGTAACGAATTCGAGGGAATTCGCACTTTAGCCTATTTTATGGTCTGCGTGTTGCTGACCATTCCGTTGGTATCACTCTTCCGATGTAAAGCACTTTTCATGCTTAACGCATCAAACACCGCCTGCACAGGATTACGAAATCAGGTCTGACAGTGAGATAAACTTTTAGGCTTGAATTTTTATAATCTTGTTGCATACACATTTAACGGCAAAGTGATACCGCACATATCGAGGAGATAGATTTATGCCGTCTTCGCCCCAAGATGAGCGATAATTGCACCCAACGAGACATTGCAGTGTGCAGATACTGTTTCTGCGTAATTCATTGTAAAAATTTAACGCATTATCATTTGCAAAATTACGAAAAATATCTTCACTTTGTAACAGAGCCCCCGAGTGTCCTTGTTGAAAGACAAAACTCGGGGGTTAGTTTTGAATCCCGGTAGCCCCTGATGCAATCAAGCTATTGGGTTTTGTTTTTTATGATGTCGAGAAAAAGCCACCGGAATACCTCCCGATGGCCACCACTAATTAATGCTTAAAAATTAACCCCAAACCTCTAATATATAACATCTAATATTCAACTATAACCGCTATGCCTTTCACGAGTTGCAAACCTGCGGAATTTGAATTCATTTCTATATGGCATCCCATTGTAATGAGATAGGAAATGAATCGCATGATTTGTTAAATTAACATTTAAATGTTAAATTTGTGAAGTGGTGTAAAACGTGACGGATTTTATATATAAAAATTGTTAAAACTTAAAGAAGCAAATTGAGCTCAGACCGATTTATATTTTAAATTCAAGCTTCGCACGTTGTCAACTTGCGAAACTTGAATCTATTATTCGTCCTTTAAATATACATCACTGCAACAATTAAAACGGATATAAATGAAAAAATCAATAATATGGCTGCTTACGATAGTGATGTCAATCACATTCGGAGCACTCCTTTATTTTCAAATCATGTATCTTGAAAATATGATGAAGATGCGCAAACAACAATTTAATGAGGCTGTAATGCGGTCGCTCACATCGACATCTGATTTTCTGGAACGACGAGAAACTTTATATTTTCTTGAGCAGGATGTGAATATCATAGAATCGAGTTTTTATGACAATCTCAACACAGAGGATACTGATTTAAAATATTCTGTAGAGAATTCTGACGGCAGCGTCACCAACTATACTCTGTCATCAACGCATATCAACAGCGACGGCAACAAAGGTAAAATTTCATTTCCACCCGCCACACAGAATGTAGGCAACCGATATGGAGCAATGCAGGAAGTGATCCGCAGTCAATATCTTTATCAGAAAGGGCTTCTCAATGAGGTGATACTCTCCATTTTGCGAGATTCGGGCTATAGACCCATCTCCGAGCGGGCTGATTCCACAGCCATTCGCAATTGTCTTTTTACAGAGCTGAGCAACAATGGTCTGAACATACCATTTGTATTTGCAGTGTATAATTCCCATAATGATGAGATATATGAAACATCAGGTTATGACGCGAAATCTGATGACACATATAATATTCCGCTCTTTGCGAATACAGATTCAAGCTATATGTTGAAAGTGGAGTTTCCTACAAAAAACACTTTCATATATTCATCTGTGAGGTTTGTGATACCGACTCTTGCTCTCACATTGATTCTGCTCGTAATATTTCTTTACACAGTGATACTTGCCTTCCGACAGAAGAACTTGTCGGAAATGAAAACAGATTTTGTCAATAATATGACACATGAGTTGAAAACACCGATTTCAACAATATCGCTTGCCGGACAAATGCTGAGCGAACCAGCAATAAGGAAATCAGAAAGTTCTATCGATCATCTTGCAGAGGTGATTGTAGATGAGTCAAAACGCCTTCGTTTTCAGGTTGAGAAAGTGCTTCAGCTGTCAGTGCTCGACAAAACCGGAAGCACACTGAAATTTACCGAAGTAAATGCCAACTCCATTATTTACAATGTGGTGAACACATTCAAAATTAAGGTGGAGAAGCAAGGTGGCATACTGAAGGCAAATCTTGATGCGCCCGATGCCGACATATATGTAGACGAAATGCAATTCACCAATGTGATTTTCAATTTGCTCGACAACGCTCTCAAATATATGAAAGAGGATGTTGAACCCGACTTGAAAATCACAACCAAAAATATTTCCGGCAAAAAGCTGGAAATCAGAATTTCCGACAATGGCATAGGAATCAAGAAAGAAGACCTGAAGAGGATATTTGAGAAATTCTATCGGGTGTCAACGGGCAACAGGCACGATGTGAAAGGCTTCGGGCTCGGGCTCGCATATGTAAAGAAGATGATCACGGCCTTTGGAGGCACCATTTCAGTGGAGAGCGAACCCGGCGTAGGCAGCACCTTTATCATTGTTCTTCCGCCGGTGAATGAATAAGAATTTGTTTTATAAAAATTTATATGCCGTTTGAAGGGAAATTAAGGTTATTATTTGTTATAAAAATATAAAATACCATAGATATGACTGAAAAATTAAGAATACTGCTTTGCGAGGATGATGAAAACCTCGGAATGCTGTTGCGTGAGTTTCTTCAGGCCAAGGGTTTCAATGCAGACTTATGCAATGACGGTGACAAGGGCTACAAAGCCTTTCTTAAGGGGAAATACGATCTTTGCGTACTTGATGTGATGATGCCCAAAAAGGATGGATTCACACTGGCACAGGAAATCCGCAATGTCAACAGCGAAGTGCCGATTATCTTTCTGACTGCTAAGAACATGAAAGAGGATGTGCTTCAGGGTTTCAAACTGGGGGCCGACGATTATATCACCAAACCCTTCTCTATGGAGGAGCTTGTATCGCGTATTAGCGCAATTCTGCGGAGGGTAAAAGGGAAGAGAGAGAAAGAGGTGACTGCATATAAGATTGGAGATTACACTTTCGACACTCAGAAACAAACTCTTATCTTCGATAACAAAACACAGAAGCTCACCACAAAAGAGTCGGAATTGCTGACCCTTTTGTGCCAGCATATCAATGAGATTCTTGAAAGAAACTATGCGCTGAAGTCTATATGGATTGATGATAATTATTTCAATGCAAGGAGCATGGATGTATATATCACCAAACTTCGCAAACTGCTGAAGGATGATCCGCGCATCGAGATTATCAACATCCACGGCAAGGGTTACAAACTGATTGCCCCCATCGATGAATAGTTGATGGTTGATGGTTGATGGCCAAAAAAATTCCGATTATGGAAAAAATCCGTATTCGGGATTTTTTTGTTGATATTTTTGTTACCTTTGCAGTTGGTCGTCAGCCATGCTTTCCCACAGCCGCGGGAAGTTCGACTGGCTATCCGTCAGGAGTCTTCCCTCCACCATGTCAACACATTGAATTCCACAGAAATGAAAAACCTCGCAAGAGCTCTTTATCTTTTTTATCAGTATCTGATTGCCGGACCGATTTTTTTGGTTCTGACGCTGCTCACCGCGCTTGTGACGGCATTGGGATGCACCGTAGGAAATTCGGATTTTTGGGGTTACTGGCCCGCGCATATATGGTCGAGAATCACGTGCCGCCTGTTTCTGATGCGTGTCACGGTGGAGGGGCGCGAAAACATCCGCAAGGGCGAGAGCTATGTGTTTGTGTCGAATCATCAGGGTGCCTACGACATTTGGGCAATCTACGGATATCTCAACCATAATTTCAAGTGGCTGATGAAGAAGGAGCTTGAGAAGATTTTCGCTGTGGGCCGGGCCTGCAAAAAGGCCGGTCAGGTGTTCGTGGATGATTCGAGCATTAACGGTATCAAGGACACAATTGCCCAGGCTGAGGAGCGTCTGAAGCATGGCATGTCGGTGGTGGTGTTTCCGGAGGGCAGCCGCAGCTTCGACGGTCATCTGATTCCGTTCAAGCGCGGGGCTTTTATGCTTGCGGCAGAGTTCAGACTGCCGGTGGTGCCGATAACGGTTGACGGCTCCTTCAAGGCAATGCCGCGCACCACCTACAACATGACTCCCACAAGAATCAAGCTGACAATCCACAGGCCAATCTATCCGCCGCAGAATGGTTTCAACACGAAAAAGCTTATGCTTGAGTGCCGCGATGTGATTGCATCCTCTCTCCCGGGGGAAGCTGAACGCCTTAACCCGTAGCCGATGGGATATCCGGTGGTGATTTCAATTGCCGGCTCCGACAATTCGGGAGGCGCCGGCATACAGGCCGACATAAAGGCGGCATGCGCTTTCCGCACATACATGGCCACGGTGCTCACATGCGTTACGGCTCAGAATTGCGATGGCCTTTCCGGCATTCTTTATGTTGGCGATGATATGCTGTCGGAGCAACTTCACAAGACTTTCGCACAATTTCCCATTCCCGGCGCCGTGAAGACAGGTTTGATGCCCAACTGTGGGGCGATAGCCATGACAGCCGCCTTTCTGAAAGAACGCAATGTGAGGAATGTGGTTGTTGACCCGATCCTCTCAATAACCGCCGGGGGGAATAAAGCGGGAGATGCCAATGCTGTTGCAGCGGCCTACCGGGAACATTTGATGCCCATAGCAACGCTTCTCACACCGAATCTTCCGGAACTGTACGCTCTTGCCGGCCTCCCGCCGGCTGATGGCGGGAGCATTCCCATGGACGAAATTTTCGGGATTTGCCGAGATATGCAACGCATGTATGATGCGGGCGCAATATTGGTGAAGGGCGGCCACTCCCGGGGAGCGGGGGTATGTGATTATCTGGTGACACCCGATGAATGTGCGGCATTCGGGCATGAACGCATCGATTCAATCCACACCCACGGCACAGGCTGCGCGTTGTCATCGGCAATCGCTTGCTGCCTTGCCAACGATTATGGCTCCACCGAATCAATCGACAGAGCCATAACTTTTGTGCAGGAAGCGATCAGGCTGGGAGCGGAAAACCCGGTCTGCCCCAAATACGGACCGCTGGGATATTTTCGTTAGATTCAGAAACTCCGAACAGCACCGGCAAAGAGAACGGTGTTGGTGGCACGCTCCACGATAAAATAGAGGAACGGCCTGTCAAGCTTCAGGTTGACCACCTCTCCCGGCCCGGGATCGATGACACCGCCTGCCATTGTTACAGCGGCAGCCTCTGTTCCTTTCTCATCAACCACTATTTTGGCATTCTGCTTGAAGATATTTATAATTAGCTTCATATTATCCAAGATGTCGGTTAATCCTGTTTCAAAGGCCTTCTTCACTCCCAACTTCTGAATTGCGGGAATTAGATTGTGTTCACTGGTCAGTTCGAATTTAGGCATTGCGAAGTCCACCTCAAAGGGAGCGCCATAAGCAGTTTGCATATCTTCCCTGATTGCGCGGAAAGATGTTTTTGAAAGCTTGTTGACAGCCTCACGGCAGTTCGTCCCATCGGATGGCAACACAACAATGAAGTTAAAATTTGATCCTCCGTAGGGCAATTCGGCAATCTGCATTCCCTCATATTCGGTGTAGCCGTAATAATCCTTGTTATGCATGAACGGAGTGGAGACCTCGCTTCCATCGGCATTATGGAATTTATCCGGCTTGGTAGCGCCCTCAGAGAAAGGATTTTCCCATTCGCCTTTGAAATAAATCACGTTGAACAAGGCTGTTGCGGTCTCAAGCGGCTGATCATAGCACTTGGGGATGAAACCGTCGGTTTTGTCGCAGATCCAGCTGTTGAGTTTATCCAACGCTTCATATGTATACAGATTTTCACTGAAGGTATCCGCCTGATAAATATTCAGCATATTGTCGGTGAATGCCCGCTGGAATGTTGTGCCCGGAAGAGTCCAGATTGAATTGGCTATTTTCACGGCCACAGACTCATCTAAATTCGGAAGCGTGGTCAGAAGGAAGTTGTTGTAAGCGTTGAGGACCTCCATGCCGCCATCGGACATGTCATATCCCAAAGCCTGCAGAATCTCGTCACGTTCAGTGCCGTTTGCACCGTTTGCGAGCATGGAGAGAATGGCAAATGCGCCATAAGGCGACATAATATAGTTGCCCTCGGCATCGGCAGCACTCATGATTTTGAAGGCGAAATCATTTTGCGAATCAGCCACAGAGCGGGTTCCCTCCGGCAAAGAAACCGGGTTGTACTGGCTTTTGCTTCCCGAGCCGCCGCCGGGCTCATCCGACTGACAAGCAGGCAAAACAAGCAGCGCAGCCGCAGCAGCGCAATAAAAGAAATTTTTCATAATGTAATAAATATTTGCTTAATGAATTAATCTTTATAATTGTATAGAAATGTCGCATCATTACAGGAAAACTTCTTGTTGCTAATCAACTTCATTTACGAATCCTGAAATCCCATGCACATAGTTAAAAACAAAGTTGTCTTTTTCATAGTAGTTGTTTTAAAGATTAAAATAAACTAAATTTTTATTTTTCGCAATATATGAAGTCTTTTTAATATTTCAAAATTAAAATATTAAAAGAATTAACAAAATATTCCGGATTGATTCCAACAATTTGCTACATTTATAGCTTAAACAACATCCTTTTACATCTCATGATTATGCATAAATATCGCCCCAAAACTTGCCGCTTCTCTTTTGATCATGCGCGGGAACAATCCCAATTGGAGAAAAACAACCGGAAAACAACCATGAACCAACCTAAAGCATGCTGAGTTATGGAATTGCAGGGGCGCACCACGGTGCGTCCCTGCATTGACAATCAAATATTTATATATCAACTCAAGTTTCGCAAGTTGCAAGCAACTTGGAATCTTGAAGGTTAGAGTTA
>JAMPDQ010000016.1 GCA_023665575.1 Candidatus Amulumruptor caecigallinarius
TCTTTCCAAGGCAACAATCTGAAATCGCAATCAGCTTGATAATAGTTGGTTGTGATTTCTTTTTGCTACACTCATATTTGTTCAACAAAGATTGAAGAATTCCTTCAAATTACATATCAGTATTCTGCCCAATCGGGTCAGTCTTCGCCGCCGCAAGTGGTCAATTAGTATGGTATTTTCCAATCAGGCTTGTTCCAATTTCCTGCGTGTCAGACAGTGTTATTTGCGCATGTCGTTTTTCTTTGTAGTGGGCAGCGTAATGTAGAAACACTCCGTTTGCGACACTATCGCATCCATCGGAACATCGTGTGTTTCCGTCGGTATCTCTTCCACAATCTGAAATTCATATCCCACACCTATCTTTGTTGCCCGCGTGTTTGACAACAATCTGTCATAAAATCCCTTGCCCCGGCCAAGTCGGTTGCCTTTGTGGTCGAACGCCACTCCGGGGACAATGATCAGATCAAGGATATCAGGGTCAATTGTGTCGTTGCCGACAGGCTCTTCGATATGAAACGATCCTAATTCAATTCTACTCTCATCGTAAGGCAGAATTTCAAGATTCACCCCATTAACTCTCGGAAGATAAAATTTTTTGCGATCTTTCCACTTTTTGAGAAAGCTGCGTGTTGACAATTCATCGGGCAGGGAATGATACATCAGAATGTGATTAGACATCAGAAAAGCAGCCGTTTGCTCAAGCCTGTCGAACACCTGGCGCGCTGCATCTTCCTTTTCCATATCCAGCAACATTGAACGCATAGCCTTGATTTTGCGTCTTATTTCATTTTTTTCCATCTTAAAAAAAGTTAACCTTTGAGAGACAAATCAATTTAAATTGGTTTGACACTTGAAAGCTCGTCTTATATTACGAATCTGAATGTACGTGATAACAGGGGAGCTGCATGCGTATGATATCACCATCATTCATATAAACGCAAAATAAGGTAAAAAGTGTCACAATCCAATAGCATACATCAAAAAACCATCACACTTTAATGCGTCTAATGTTGGATTTTTATGAAACAGAGACCTATTTATTTGTTCGGCCGAACACTAAAGAGGCTGTGTCGTAATTCAGTTTTATGGCACAGCCTCTTTATGTTTTTCAACATATTAGGAGGGTGCGACATCAATTATGATACACCTTCTTTTCGTTGACGCATCATGCCGGTATGTATGCCCTTTATGCAGTTTGGTTAATTTAAAATAAAAAAATACATTACACATTAAAAAATCAAAAAAAAATCTTATTTTTGCTGATGCCGGGGAATTGGATTTTAGGCTCTATTCCCCAAAAAATGTTAAAGCCGGGGGCGCAAATTTGGCGTAGATTTATTCTTGCAGATGAAGAAATATAGCGAGCTATATAACTGAATCAAAATATCTCATAGTCATATAGCCCGCTTGCTTCTGATTCTGCTGAGTCAAACTCAACTCACGCATGCGATCTCCCTAGTGTAAAATTTTTATAAAATAGACGCTAACTCAAATATCATGAAAAATTTTAAACTCACCGTGGCAGCAATGCTGATATGCGTGTGTCACGGCACATTGTTGGCAGACAATCCGGTCATTACGAAAGTGACTGATCGTGAACATGGTGCCTCGCTTGAGGCTCTTTCCGACAATGGCCGTTGGGCTGTTGGTTACGGCAAGTCAATCCTCTCCGAAATCCATTATTCCTTCCCGGTATTATATGATGTGGAAACGGGAGTGCTTAAGAAACTTTACACAGAACAGGAGGGACAGACCATCGCACGCATGATGGCCTGCGATGTCACTAACGACGGCGAGACAATCGCCGGCCAATATGACGGCAAGCCGGCTCTCTATCACACCTCAACCTCCACCTGGGAATTGCTTCCCTTTGACAACGTTGAATGGGAGGGCGGGGAATGTTCGCAAATCACGCCCGATGGCAAATATGGCCTCGGAACTCTTGAGGCTCGCGGGAGAGTGCTGGCAACCGTGGCATATTGGGATTTTACAGGTGAGACTCCTGTGGCTGTGCCTCTTGAGAATTTGCCTAAGCCAATTTCTCTTGATGGTGTGCTCAATGAAAACTACCGGCAGATTTATGCCAGAGCATTGTCGCCCGACGGACGCAGCTTCACCGGCCTTGTCATGTTCTCTTTCGCCGGAGAAGATTGGTCGTTTATTTATAATGTAGACAGCAAAAGCTGGATGGCTTTCGGTTATGATGTCACAGAAATAGACGACAAGCATTATCGCTTTACCCGCAAAACGTTTGACGGATATCGAATCTCCGGCGGACAATTTCTCCATGATGGTTCAGGGCTGTTTGCAGGCTCGGCACATAACGGCAGGGAGTCAAGATTTTATCTTGATCCGAAAAACTTCTCTATAAGATTTGACGACAACGTTGGCGGATGGCATGGCGCCATGGACAATACCGGCACTTTCTATAGCTCCGACGAGATAGCCTACACTGCACGTAACTGGATTTTTCGCGTCGGCGAGTATTGGTATGATTTCCGCGAGGCGTGTCGGCAAGTGTGGGGAATCGATTGGCAGAACGACATAACAAAGGATGAATACGGACTTACAGGCACTTTCATGGCAGTATCCGATGATGGATTGACAGTGGTGGCCGATGATTACTCCAACAAACCATACGACTCGTTTGTAATCCGTTTCTCCGAACCACTTCGCGAGGTGGCTCCACAGATTGACCTTCTTGACAATTATACCGTCACGCCGGCAGGAAACTCCTCATTCGGCCTTATGAAGGAGGTGAAGGTGAAGTTTGACAGGGACATTGACATTCTGGGCAATTATAATTCTGTGAAGCTCGTTGATGAGAATGGCAATGTAATGGCCAACTCATTAAGCTTTAATCATTTTGCTGATGACAAACGGACTGTGGTGACAACCTTCCGCAACTATCGTCTTGAAGCGGGGAAAACCTATCAGGTGGTTTTCCCACAAGGCAGCCTCTGTGTGTCGGGTGATGCCGAACGCAAGAACAAGGAAATACGCATAAGCTATTCCGGTCGTCCTGATGAGCCTGTGAAGCCGCTTCAGATTTCTCCGGAACCGAACACAAGAATTGAGCGTATCAACGCCTCGTCAAATCCGATTGCCGTCACCTTTGACACTCACATAATTCCGGTGGAAAACAATGCCGGTCGCATGATGCTTTATATGCTCAACGAAAATGATGAACGCGAGGAGATTTGTCAGCTTTCAGGATCGATCACCGACAATGTGCTGGCAATTTTCCCTGTGATGGAGCAACGTCTCGCAAGAGGCTCGCGCTATGAATTGGTGGTGGAGGCCAATACTCTCTGCGACCTTTCCGGCGCCGACCCCAACGAGGAGATTGTTATCCCCTACGAAGGCTCTTACACTCCAGACGCTTCTATCGGGGCAGTGGTGTTTTCTGACAATTTTGACGGAGGACTCTCTTCACTGAACTGGATGATATATGATGGCGACGAATTAACGCCTAACACTGAAATGACAAGTTGGGGCTTTAATCAGATGTTGCCATGGTGGCTGGCTCGCGACAATGTGGGCGACACTGATATGTGTGCCGTGTCTCACTCCATGTACACCGCTCCGGGACAGTCGGACGACTGGCTCGTGACACGTCAGCTTTACATCAACGACCCAACTTACACGTTGACCTTCAAAGCTCAAAGCTATCGGAACAATTGTGGTGACGTGCTTAAAGTCTATGTATATGCCACCGATGATGTATACACCGCATTGACAAAGTCTGTCATTGAGCGTATGCGAAATAATGGCGACCTTGTGTATGAGGAAGTACTCTCTCCCGGTGCCAATGAAGATTTGCTTGCCGGCGACTGGGTGGACTATTTAATCAGTCTTGACAAATATGAAGGAAAGAATATATATATTGCTTTTGTCAACGACAACAACAATAAGTCGGCCGTATTTGTAGACGATGTCATAGTGAGCCGGGATGTGAAGATGTCGTTTGTGAATCTCACTCCGGAATCGGGCGTATCTGTTGATAATGTGAAGGTAAGCGGCATTATTAAAATTGAATCGAAAACAGACACATACAAGGGATATTCAATAAAAGTTGTCGACAACGAGGGCAAAACCGTATCCTCGATAGCCAATCCTGATGAGGAGATGGCTGAGGGTTGGGAGCTTGAATTCACCATGCCTGATGCTTTGCCTACGCCGGTGGGAAAGGTGACCGATTATACGATAGACATAACTTTCGGTGATAAAAATGAAAAGACACAGGCTTCGTTCATGAATCTTGCTGTGGCCACCACTAAAAAGGTGGTGATCGAGGAATACACGGGCCAGACATGTCCCAATTGCCCGATTGGCCATGCCGCTCTTGAATGGATTGAACAGGATTTTCCCGGACAGGTGATACCTATAACCATTCACTCTTATCCGGGCGACACATTCTCCACACCGAAGGCTGTGGCTCTTCAGCAAGGTCTCGGACTGGAAGCTGCCCCCACCGCACGTGTTGACCGCATGCCGGTTGCAAGCCCAATGTCTACAACTCAAAACGAGGAGTATTTCTATAAAAACAATGGCTTATGGTATGATTATGTGGTGGAACAGCTTTCCTCACTTGCTCCGGCCGATATTGAAATCACAAGGGTAGATTTTGATGGCACCGACTATATGGTGGATATGGAAGTGAGATATGCCCTTGACATGGATAATCAGAATGTAAATATTCTGACTTTGATATGTGAAAATGGTTTGCAGGGCGTACAGGAAAACAACCGATACACTTTTGAAAGTCCGGCCTTGCGCGGATGGGGCAGAGGTGGCGAATATGGTCAGCCGAATGTCCCTTATGTTTACAATGATGTGGTGCGTACATGGGAAGGCACCACTTTCAATGGCACAGGTGGGTATATTCCTTCAGTGGTGGAAAGCAGCAAAGTCTACGCAGCTACTGTCAAAGTGCCGAACGTGCGCTGGATACTCAACAATGACAACACCACTGTAACAGCAATGCTAATTGACAGCACAACGGGACATATTCTCAATGCCGACAGAAAAGCTATTCACTACGACAGCGGTGTGCAGATGGTATCAGGCAATGCTTTCGGACCGGAAATAAAAAATATCGGCGGCAAGGTGATTGTGACCGGTGAATCAGAAATTGCAGTTGATGCATTTGCAGTTGATGGCAGGCATATTGCCTCGGCAAAGGGAAATGAATCGGTATGTATTGATCTTAGCGGCACCCATGGCGTAACGCTGATTGTGGCCCGCACGGCACATGGCGTAAGGACCCTCAAGCTCTGTCTTTGAAAACCGCGTATTCCTCGCTTTAAAGGCGAACATTAAGAGACTGTTTTCATAAAAATCAAATTTAGCAGCGGCTTCTTTTTGGATAGATTGGATAAATCAGCCAAAAAGAAGCCGCTCTAAAGTAATCTTTTCATTGAAACAGGCATAAGTATTTACGGAGATTAACCACCGAAGCGATGTGGTGTCCGAAAAATGACGTTTGCGCGGCGCTGAGAAATGTATGATTCAGACTCAGCTGTGTTGAATTTTTATGAACCGGAATCTGAATTGTGAGGATTTCAGTCAGGATTTGCAAAATCTATGGACATTCGCTAAATTTGTTTTGTTGTTTTGCCAAAGTAAAGTGTGATGAAGATTCATATTCTTTTTTCATTGGCTATATTGTTAAGCTGTGTTAGATTGTATGGTGAAGAATTGCGGCGTGGAGATTTAATTTTTGAAATTGCATCACAAGGGGATATGGATAGTGCCATTGTAGAGGCGACCGCCAATTCCGATTCGCTGAAATTCTCGCATGTGGGAATACTGGATGTTTCCGATTCCGGCGAAGTTTCTGTTATCGAAGCATCCCCAAGGCATGGGGTTGTTATCACATCTTTAGACGAATTCATAAAGAATTCCGATAACGGAGCTGTTGTGAAAAGACTTGACATGAATTATCCTGTTAACACGGTAATCGAAAATGCCAAAAGCTTTTTAGGCATAGATTATGATTGGTGGTATCTGCCAGATAATGACAAAATATATTGTTCTGAGCTGGTAGAAAAAAGCTATGTTAATTATGACGGCACACCCGTTTTCCCTACGATACCGATGAATTTTAGAAATGGTGATGATGAAATTCCCGCTTTCTGGCAAGAGCTTTTCGACAAGCTTGGAATGCAGGTGCCCGAGGGGGTGGCCGGCACAAATCCATCGCAAATTTCTCACTTTCCGAAGTTGAAATTAGTATGCAGATTCAAAAACACTCCCAATTATTAATATCAGACTCAGACACTTATAAAATGAAATATAAATTAAGCACATTCTTAAGGATTCTCACATGTTTTCTCATACTTATAGTGGCGGCTGCGCAACGAAACGGCAGCATATTCGGTCACGATATTAAATCAAAGGAGGCAACACAAATTGAGAGTGAATCACCCTTGCAACAGGTTGATGACACATTCATAATCAATACATCTTCTCTTGCCGGAGATGTGAAAGGATATGGAGGTGCTGTTCCTCTCAAAATAACTATAAAAGATGATGTCGTTGCAGAAATTGACCCTCTGCCCAACTCTGAGACAGAGAGCTTCTTCAACAGAGCGCGTGAAAACTTGATTTCGCAGTGGATTGGCACGCCAATATATGAAGTAAAGGAAAAAAATGTCGATGCTGTGTCGGGAGCGACATTCTCATCAAATGCTTTCAACGCCAATGTCAAAGAGGGGGTGGCATATTATATAGGCAATCAAGTGCAGACTGACGCAGAATCGGGAAGTGGATTCCATTTTTCATTGCGTTTCGCAGTTGTCCTGATTGTTCTGCTTTGTGCCGCCATTATTCCGCTTCTTTTAAATAACAAATATTACAGATATATTCAGCTTTTGCTGAATGTTGTGGTGCTCGGATTCTGGAGTGGCACATTTTTAAGTTACGAACTTTTGATAAACTATATAGCCAACGGAGCCAACATGCTGAGTCTGATTGTGGTAATGATAATGGTTGTCATGGCATTCATCTATCCTCTATTCGGCAGGAAATCCTACTATTGCGCATGGGTGTGTCCTCTCGGATCTTTGCAGGAGCTGTGCGGAAAAAGTAGCAGCTACAAGCTGAAGATGTCGCCTAAAGTTGTAAGGGGGCTTTCCATCTTTCAAGAATATCTTTGGTATGTTTTGATATTATTGATGGTGACAGGAATTTGGTGTGATTGGGTAGACTATGAACTCTTCAGGGCATTCATCTTCAGATCTGCTGAATTGGGTGTGATAATTGCAGCAATTGTCTTTGTTGTTCTTTCGTTCATAGTTTCGCGTCCATATTGCCGATTTGTGTGTCCAACGGGATATATGTTTAAATTTGCACAGGGGAGCGGGAGGCGTGAACGGTGAATGATGAAAGCCACAATCCCGTGAATGTAACCAATCCGTTAAGCATCAAAAGCTCATATCCAAATGAATATCCGATATAATTCCTCATTAAACAATCTGTTGCGAAACATATAACCGGAGATGCAACTGCGATATACGGTGTCAACCTGTCATTTACCGGACGCCTTGTGAGGAGCCCATATGCAAATAGACCGAGAATGGGACCATAACTGTAAGAACAAATGGTGTAAATGGCATCGATTACGCTTGAGGAATTCAATTCTCTGAACATAATTATAAATCCGGCGAAAATCACACACGCTATGATATGGGTGAGGCGCCTGAGGCGTTCATCTGATTTGTGACGCATGATATCAACACACCAACTCGTTGTGATTGATGTTAATGCAGAATCAGCGCTGCTGAATGAAGAGGCCAGCAGTCCGATTGTGAATAAAATCACTACGGCGGAGCCCAATGTGCCTGTGGCCGCAAACATAGGCAACAGGCCATCGGCAGAGTCGGGAAGTGGTGTATTCTGTTGCCCGGCGAGAATCACAAGAAGCACACCCAGTGAGAGGAAAATCAGATTCACCGGCACAAATGCGACTCCGTAAGTGCACATATCTTTCTTGGCATCGCGCAATGTTTTGCAAGTAAGATTCTTTTGCATCATGTCTTGGTCAAGCCCCGTCATCACTATCACAATGAAAATGCCGCTCACAAATTGCTTCCAGAAATTGAGAGGAGACATCCAGTCGTCAAAAACAAAAATGCGGCTCATATCATTGTTGGCCACAACGCTGATTGCTTCTGATGTGGTAAGATTGAGTTTTGCAGCCACATTGATAAAAATGAGCGTTACGGCAGTAAGCATGCATGCAGTCTGAAACGTGTCGGTAAGAACAAGCGTCTTAATTCCCCCGCGATGTGTATATAGCCATATCAGAAACACCATCACACATACTGTGGCGGCAAATGGCATACCAATCGCATCGATTACAAATGTTTGCAGAATAATGCACACCACATAAAATCTCACAGCCGCCATTGTCATCTTTGAAACAAGAAAGAACCATGCTCCCGTGGCATACGAACGGTTTCCGAAGCGAGAGCCGAGATAAGTGTAGATAGACGTGAGATTCAGCTTGTAATATATTGGCAGCAAAATATAGGCTACGGCAAAATATCCCATAATAAAGCCGAGACAAGTCTGGATATATGTCATGCCGGAGTTTATCACCATGCCCGGCACGGAGATAAAAGTGACGCCGCTGATTGAAGCCCCTATCATGCCGAATGCCACCATATACCAGGGCGACTTCTTCCCGGCGCGATAAAATGTTTCGTTGGTGGCATGCCGGCCGGTGTATTCGCTCATCGCGAAAAGTGCCATGAAATAGATAGCAACTGTAATCGAAATCGTCATATTACTATGTGTGTATAATGGCTCATTACTACATGTGTGTTACGGCCCACATCAATCTGCCATATCATTGTTTGACTTTGCTGATTTGCCGCAGATTGCAAATTTAGTGAATTTTTTTGATTCAACCTGTGGTGAGCAAAAATGAGTAAAAATGAGACCGAATGGGTTGTGAACCGCACAGGAAGGATTTTTGTTATTACACTAAAATGTAAGAGTCTGTTTCATAAAAAATTTAACATTGGGAGTCGCATACATGAGCTGAGTTTGGCTCTGCAGAAGCAGGAGTATGGCGGATTATGTAACAAGATTCAAAAAGTCAAACAGGGCCATGTAAGCGAGGCCAATAGCGTTCCCCAATGTGAATTTTTTATAAACAGATTCTAATTAAAAATCAATCGTATGGAAAAGAAATCAATAAAAGGCACTCAGACCGAACATAATCTTATGGCGGCTTTTGCCGGTGAAAGTCAGGCTCGTTCCCGATACACACTCTTTGCCAAAAAGGCGGAGGAGGAGGGCTATCAGCAGATAGCTGATATTTTTAAAACAACTGCCGAGCAAGAGCTTGCGCATGCCTCTCTATTCTTTGGACTGCTTGAGGGCGGCATCGTAGAAATAAAGGCGGGATATCCCGCCGGTGTCGTGGCTGACACGCTCACTAATCTGCGGGAAGCAGCAGCAGGCGAGCGAGAGGAATGGAGTGACCTCTACGCTAATTTCTCTCAGACCGCAGAAAATGAGGGTTTCCCCGAAGTGGCCCGTCTGTTCAAGATGGTGGCAAAGGTTGAGGTGGAACATGAAAAACGTTACAATCGCCTTGTAGACAGAATGGAAAAGGGCGAAGTTTTCGCTTCAGACAATGATCAGCAGGAATGGCAATGCGAACATTGCGGATATGTTTACACAGGCAAAACTCCTCCGAAACGTTGTCCGGTGTGTGGATGGAGTCAGGGTCAGTTCGAGCGTAAGGCTGAAAACTATTAATCTAACTTTCGATGTAGTCCCATATCGCGCCATTATGCTTGCGCATAGTGCCTGATATGGGACTTCTCTTATCATAACAACAATTACTTATCATGCGGCAGATTATACAACATTTCACTGATGACGATCTATATAAGTTCACAATGTGCTGCGCCGTGATTGACCGTTTTCCGCGCACACGAGTGAAATATCGGTTTAACGACCGCGACAACACAATCTATCCACCGGGATTTTCACAGCTTGTGATGGAACAGATTGAGATGCTTGAGAGTCTTGTCATTACAGATGAGGAAATTGAGTTCATGCGTCGTAAATGCAATTACATCCCCGCATGGTTCATGAGCTATCTGCGAGGATTCAAATACCATAGCGAATGGGTGAAAATAAATCAGGATGCTGCCGGACATCTTCACATAGAGATTGAGGGCAGTTGGAGTGATACAATTCTGCTTGAAGTGAAGGTGCTCGCCATTGTTTCGGAATTATACTACATGGTTACCGGCGAAAACAAAAAATTCAATTATGCCGATTATTACGACCGCTCTTACAACAAGGCTCGACGCCTGATTGAAGCCGGATGCGCATTCAGCGATTTCGGCACTCGCCGCCGTGCTTCGTTTGAGACGCAAGACACAGCAGTGCGGGCCATGCAGAATTGTAACGAAAAGATGAAAGGGGAGCATCACGGCTGCTTCACAGGCACAAGCAATGTATACCTCGCAATGAAATATAATCTTACGCCTATCGGCACGATGGCACATGAATATGTTTGCGCAATTGCCGGCATGTATGGCCCTCTTATGGCAAATCATATTGCAATGACAAAATGGGCACAGACCTACAGAGGAGCTCTCGGGACATTCCTTTATGACACTTACGGGTGGGAAATTTTCAGCCTTAATTTCTCAACAGATTATGCCAATATGTTCAAAGGACTGAGAGTGGACAGTGGCGACAATTATGAGCAACTCGATTTGATAACTGAAAAATATCGCTCCCTCAGCATCGACCCCTCCACAAAGCAGATTGTGTTCAGCAATTCGCTGAATGTTGACAAGGCAATTGCCCTGCAAAAATATGCCCGGGGAAAGTGTCAGCCTTCTTATGGAATCGGCACACACTTCACAAATGATTTCCCGGGCGTGAAACCTCGCAACATCGTGATAAAATTGCTGGAAGTCAAAATCACGGAATCCTGGCCTTTCTTTTCAAAGACATGCAAGCTCAGCGAAGACAAAGGGAAATATACAGGCGATGAAGTCACCGTAAAACGCTTTATGGAAATTTTGCATTTGAGCGGGAAACAGGCAGGTGGTAAGTCCGGACAATAATGCACGGTTTATAAAAAATTCCCCACACGGCCGATTGCCATGTGGGGAAATTAATATAGTATGTCGAAATCTTATTTCAGTATTTCCTTGGTGATTTCGCGGCCTTTGCGAACAATGTATATTCCCTTGCCGGGATTGGTGATGCGAATGCCCTGCAGATTATAAAATATGGGAGTTTCGTTGTCAAATTCAGCATCAATGCCATTAATGCCGGATATTGTTCCGGCGATGTAATATACATTTCCGGCTTTATACACAAGATCCTCAGTCTGATTCCCTTCACCGGAGTTGCCATTATTGAAAATTATTCCGCTCTTGCCGTCTTCAGGAATGGTGGGGCCGTCGAACACATATTTCCACACTTTACCGGCTGTAATAATCCCGGCTGATTCAGGAGTTACCTCAGTCATCGTCATGCCCGGCCAGTCACCGCATGTATACGGATTCCATGTAAATACGCTGACTTGCTGCCATGGATTATCACGTTCGTCGACGCAATATACGCAAATCTCATCAGAGGCATCACCGCTGACCACAGTGAGCTGCTTATATCTCCAGTCGAAAAGCAATGTGATATTTTCAGCCGGAGATGCAAGAGTGCAGTTGCCTTTGGAGAATTCAAGCAATACGGGTTGGTTTAATTTGATATTGTTTGCCCCGCCAAAGTCTACATTGCCTTCTCCCCAGACGGGACCGGCTAGTTTCCATTCACCATCAAGGCTATTCACCTTCAATTCGTATATTCCATCTTCACGGAGTGAAAATTTATATTCGTTGTCAGCATTCCAGTTGTTGAATTCACCCCGGAGATAAATGTCAGTCTGAGGAGCCGTAGGATCCGGTTGTGATCCTCCCATCCACTGGTTGTCAAGAAATTTCACTTCCGTGCGCAACATGCTCTTCACATTTTCCGCTTTTTCGGAAAGGCCGGAATTGCCATATTGAGGCCAACGCTGCAAATCAGCGGCGGCAGCATCTTTAATTTGCGAGATAAAGCTGTCGATAAAGGTGTAAATTGTATTGTAATCACCCTCCATCAGCTCCTTATAAACTTTCTTAACCTCCTCTACAAATGCCGGATATTCGTAATAGCATTTAATCCAATGATTTGAATAGGGGCCATAATTGAAAATAAATAAGTTTTCAGCCGTCTGAAAAGCGGAACCGAAATCCCACACAGGGCCATAATTCCATTTTTCGTCATATCCTTTTTGGCGCGACATTTTGCAAGAGCCGTGAAATGACTCATAGTTGAACACTATCTGATTTACCACAAAAAATTTTGCGAGATTCGTGATATCCACTTTGTTGGCCCATTCGCAGGCATTTCTGTCACCTTTCACAATCATTTCATCAAGAGTCTTAAACTCATTGAGAAGCCATTGTTTCTGGATGTCATTGATGAAGTCGGACGGTGTGTCATAAGTGACGCGCAAAGTTTTATTAGTCACATATGGGTCGATTGATTGGAATTTCACCTGGTCGGCATCGTCATAGTTGTCGATTTCAACGAGCCATCCTCCGGTGGCATATACGGGATCCCATGGGAGACTCTCACCGGGGTTTTCCTCTTCATAATCTTCATAGGCAGAATCATAATCCCACACATTCACGCGGTTCTTGTCAACCCTGACTGTTTCAGTGAGAAAATAAAGTCCCCAATATTGACCATTGAGCACAAACTCCACCGGTTGCTGACCCGGTGTCCAGGGAAGTCCCACAAGACGGCTAAGTTCAAATCCAACGGTGTTGCGCAAGAATGCCTGAGAATCATCGGCATGTGCCAGAAGTGCCCAATGTTTATTAGAGGGCATTCCCATTAAAGCCTGTTTCTTTCCTAATTTAAGACGGTAAGGCTTTTTGTCAAAACCTGTCCAGGTGAAATTGCCACGGCCTTTTATTTGCATGTCAAGAGGGGATGATGCACTGCCTATTGCGCTTACGCCCTCCACACCCATAGGGTCAAGATAATATGTGGCCTTCACATAATTCTCTTTGCTTGTGACAGGGGCATTGTTTTCAGTGTTGATATAAATCACAGGCAATGTGCCTGATGGTCCGATTGAGAAACCGGCCAAGCAACAGGACAATGTTGCAAACAAACATAGAATAAATTTAAGCATAATAAGATATTTAAGGTTATAAGTAAAACGCTGAAAATATGATAATATAGCATTTCGTGAGTGCACAGCTGAAGGATTTGCCGCAAACATGTTTAAGCCGGACGGTGTTTTTGTTAGTGACCGCAAATTTACAAAAAAATTATTTTTTTGTAAATTTGTGATTGAAAAGTTTCAATATATGAATCTAAAAGAATTGTTGCACTTGTATTACCCGGTGCCTGACAAGTCGGTAAAGGCATTGTTGGAAAAATGTGTCGAGTTTAAATTAAGCAAAGGGGAATGTGCCATATATCAAGGTGAACATTCACATTATGCCTATTTTGTGTTTGACGGCTTTTACCGTCTTTCAAACTGTATGGTAAATGGTCATGAGGATACTGTGTGTTTTGGTAGTAATGGTGTATTTGTTGCATCGGTGCACAGTTTTCAGTATAATATGCCATCGGTATTCACGCTTGAAGCCGTCACGGATTGTACAGGACTAAAAATATCGCATCGCGACTTGCATGAACTGATGGACACTGATAATAATATTTTACGTTGGTTTGCCGAATTTGCCATTTTTCAGATTTATTGTCTTGAGCGTCGCTATATGCTTATGCGCAATCCGGATGCTACAATGCGTTATATTGAATTTCTCAAAATCCAGAAAGACAGGGCAAAAGTAATTCCGCTGAAATATATAGCCCAATATATCGGTGTTGCATCAGAAACGCTTTCAAGAATCCGCGCAAAATTATTGAAGACAAATACCGACACCAATAATCTTTAACATGTTTTGGGGAATGGAGTCCAAGAGTGTGCTCGGAAAAATTGACACAAATCATTTTTTTCAGTTCGTTTTTATCGTAAAATTGCAATTCCGGCAAAACAGACACCGGAATGAATTTATTCATATAAACTAAACCAACTCATTTACATGAAACATTTCTTTAGAATATGCTTGCAAACAGCTGCATTCGCCTGTGCTGTCACGACTGTGTCAGCTCAGATGGTTGTAAAGGAGTTTCCTGACACGAAGATGCAGAGAAGTGCAGTTTTGAAAGCACATCCGGCTCCAACAAACAAAAGCCGCATCTCAATGCCTAAAATCAAAAGTTCTGTTACAGCCGGTATGGCGCAACAATCTTATGCAGGAAAGATTGCACCTGTTGCGTTGACTGAAAAGGTTGTGTCGAAGGCTGCAACAGATATGCCGTTAATTTATGGTTCGTGTCTGTATTCCAACACATGGGCTGAATCAAATCCGCAAACAGGACTCTACAAGATACCCACATCTGAAGGGGATGAATCGGAAAAGTTGTTTGCCGGCCCGAAAGCACAGTTTGGAGGGGTGTGCTATCAGGGATATTATTATGCCACCACAAAAATAGAGCTCTATGGCATGTTTCTATATAATGAGGTAACAGTGTATGATGTGGTTACAGGGCAACAAGTGGGAGAGCCGATGCAATTCCAGAACATGGATGTCCTGGCTCTCGGGCTGGCAGTGCATCCATGGGGTGATGTGTGGGGAATAACTTACAATAAGGATGCTACTGGATATCAGATATCATGGATTGAATATTCTCCCACAAGCGTGGAAGTGACCAATATGGGTTCAGTTGATGCTGAAAATGTACATGCCTTTGCCATAGACAAGGATGGTAATGCTTATGCCATAATTTCGGATATAGAGCTGATAAATGGTGTTCAAACAATTTCCAACACACGACTTGTCAAAGTTGATTTGTATTCGGGGGCACTCACTGAAGTAGGACCAACGGGCGTGAACTCAGTCTATACCACAGGAGCATGTATCGACCCCAAAACCAACCGAATGTTCTGGACTGTTTGTCCGCAGGATGAAACGGGGAATTTATATGAGGTGGATCTCACCACAGGAGCTGCAACAAAATTGCTCCAATTTGCAGATGATGCGGAATATGCCGGAATATATGTGGCGGCGTCAGCGAGCAACGAAGGCACGCCGGCAGAATGCACGGATGTGAATTATCTCTTTAATGAAGATTCTCTCACAGGGTCAGTGACTCTGACTGCTCCGTCTACTCTTATTGATAATGAAACTCCCGGTGTCGGTGCTCTCAGCGTGAAAGTATACGCAAACGAGCAGCCGGTAACCACAGCGGATGTGGAATGGGGAAAACAGGCCACTATAGATATAGACTTAAGCTCCACCGGTGCGGGCAAATATGCATTCTATGTTGTCCCGATCAATGAGGCCGGCGAGGGACCCGCCTCGAAAACTCAAAGCATGTGGGTGGGAGCCGACACGCCTGAATCCACATCGGCAACTCTCAAATATGCCAATGGTAATATGGAGTTGACATGGAATCCGGTTACCGCTTCAGTAAACGGCGGCTATCTGAACATCGACAACCTCACTTACACTGTGAAGCGTGCTGATGGCAGTGTGGCTGCTAAAGGCTTGAATGTGACAACATTTACAGAAACAACAGCAATACCGGAATCCCTTGCCGAATATTATTATGAAGTATATGCAGTTGCAGATGGAATCACATCCGCACCGGCGCGAAGCAATGCTGTGTGGCTGGGAAGCGTCACGCCTCCTTATGAAGCTGATTTCTCAACGGGATTAAACGGATGGACAGTTCTCGACGCCAATAATGACAATTCATATTGGAAAGTGTTTGAAGGAGTGCTCCGAATCATATATAATCCCAGAAACACAATGGACGACTGGGCTTTCACTCCGGCAGTAAGGGTTGAGGCAAACAAGGCATATAAGGTTTCATTCGACACCTATTCAAAAGGGGCGGCATATGCTGAAAAAGTCGAGGTGAAATATGGAAGCACTTGCACACCGGAGGGTATGACTGATGTGCTTCTTTCCCCCACCGTTGTCACTGAGACTGAAGATGCACCGCAGCATATAGAAAAAATACTTGTAGCTGATGAAAGCGGAATCCTCCATATCGGTATTCATGGAATATCCGATCCCTTTAAATGGTATCTCTATGTTGCCAATTTTAAGATATCGGAAGCACTGGAAGCCGTAACTCCAGGAGTGCCAACCGATTTGACAGTTATCCCTGATGTGAGCGGAGAATTAAAAGCAACAGTTTCCTTCAAGTCGCCGACCGTTGATATGACCGGCAACCCCCTCTCATCACTTGAAAGTGTGGAAATAGTTCGCAATGGCGAAGTGGTGGAAATATTTGAAAATCCTCTTCCAGGAGAATCTCTGACATTCCATGATACGCTCACTAAGGCCGGACCGGCAAACTACACGGTATATGCCAACAATGAATTCGGCAAGGGACTTGAAGCTGATGCATCAGCATATGTGGGCTTCTTCCTTCCCGAAGTTACATCCGGTGTGACTATATCACGCACAAATGTTCCGGGTCAGGCTGTCATATCCTGGGCACCTGTTACAACCGATGTAAATGGGAAAAGATATGGTGAGGGAGATGTGAAATACAATCTTTACAGTGTGCAGGGACAACAGCGCAAGCTGATAGCCGAGGATATCGCCGCAACTTCATATTCTTATCAGGCTGTGCCTTCAGGCGAGCAGGAATTTATCCGTGTGGCAGTATACGCAAAGACAAGTGTGGGCGAAGGAGAGGGATATGCAACTCTGTTTACACCCGTTGGCACTCCTTATGCCGGCTTGCATGAAAGTTTCAGGGATGGTAAACTCTCTTATAATTATCTCACGGCCGGAATTGAGGGTGGCAGTTGGAGTCTGATGACTGACAATTCATTGAACGGCATATCGGCTGTTGACAGCGATAATGGCTATCTTGCAGCAACTGCGGAATATATTGACCAGGGTTCGGAACTGATTACGGGAATGATCTCGCTAAATGAAATTACAAATCCCGGTATATCATTTTATACCTATAATCTCATAGGCAATGATGGAGAATCCGATGGTAATATTATAAAAGTGTCTGTAAAGGATCCTGATTCCGAAGAATGGACAGAAATTCTCTGCAAGTCTGTGTATGAGCTTTGCGGTGCCAACAAAGGATGGTCCAGGGTGTCGGTTTCGCTCTCTGATTACACCAATCGCATTATTCAGATAAAGTTGACTGCCATATGTCAGACATTCTCTTACACATTGTTCGACGATATAAATGTTGAATCTCTTCTTTCACATGATTTGAGAGCATGGGAGATTTCCGCACCAGCCAAAGCCGTTACCGGCACTAATTACATCGTGGATGTGACTGTGGCGAATGAAGGAGTGCAACCAAGCGGTGATTATATTGTGAACCTCTATGAGAATAACGTTCTTGCAGACGCCAAAACTTCTACAGGACTAGCATCGGGAGAGAAAACTTCCTTCAGCTTCACTCGCACAATGTCGGCCATTACCGATGAAGATGTTATTCTTTATGCAGAAGTTGTTTACAATGCCGATCAAAACCCGGAAAACAATATCACGGGAAATTGTGTGGTGAAACCGTTGGAATCCACTCTTCCAACTGCCGGCAATCTTAAGGCCTCAAGCAACAGCGATGCTGTGAATCTGACGTGGAATGCGCCCGATCTTTCCGGCACCTATGCCGAGCCGGTAACTTATGATTTTGAAGATGGTGATTCCTTTGCCGATGAATATGGGGATTTTATTTTTGTGGATCGTGATGGTGCAGCTGTTGGCGGATTCCAGAACATGCAGATTCCGAATATCACTTCAGGTGAAACCACCGGCTCATACTGGGTGTGGGATCAGAATCAGATCGAGAACAATACTTTCATGGCTCACAGCGGTTCGAAATATCTATTTGCCCTCTATCGCGCTGACAACAACAAATCCGATGAATGGGCCATTACGCCCGAGCTTGCAGGCAATGCACAGACCATCTCTTTCTATGCAAAGAGCTACAGCTTGCAATATCCTGAGCGTATAGAACTATATTACAGCAACGGAAGCACAAATCCGGATGATTTTATAAAAATTGATGACGCAGGCGGAATAGTGCCGACTGACTGGACGCTATATGAAATCAATGTGCCTCTCGGAGCAAAACGTTTTGCAATCAGAAGCTGCGCATCTGGCTCATTCATGCTCATGATTGATGACGTTACACTCACACCGGCTTTCAATATAAAAGACCTTGAAATAATAGGCTATAATGTTTACAGAAATGGTGTGAGAATCAACGAATCTCCGATATCGGCCACTGAATATACAGACAACAATGTGATAGATGGCGAAACATATTTATACGTTGTAACCGTGGTATATGAAGACAAGGGTGAATCTGCGGCCACTAATGATGTAACACTGACATTCCATTCTTCCGGGATAAGCAATATTAACGTTGAAGAACCGACGATTTCTGCCGCCAACGGGATTATTGTGATTGAGAATGCTTTTGGAATGGAGATAAATGTATTTACAGCCGATGGCGTTCATCGTTTTGGAGGTGTTGGCACAGGCCACACCGAAATCTGCACCGGAGCAGGAGTATACATTGTTAAAGTAGGCAATTTAGTTCGCAAAGTGACACTTTCATAACAATCATCAAATATATCCTTAAGGCACCGAGCTCCAGGCCCGGTGCCTTTTTTTAGGCGCCGTTTTATAAAAAAATGAAAATCAGAGGTCGCATGCATGGCAGATTTTGGCTCTTTGAAACAGTAACATAGCCTACTCTGCAGAGCCAACATCAGCTCATGCGTGCTACCTCTAATTTTAAATTTTTTATAAAAAAGACTCTAAAATTGTTATAATAGATAAAGATGCCGGATATATCGGTTCGGCTCTAAGGCTCCATTCCCCAAAAAATGTTAAAGCAGGGGGCACAAATTTAGCGCAGATTTATTCTTGCATATGAAGGAATATAGCATTCTATATGACTGAATCAAAAGGATAAAGATGCCAAATTTTGCGAGACAGAGGTAATTTTAAAAGCAGAATAATTTTACAAATTTAAAATAATGCTTCATTCTGATAAAGAAATATTGGCGTCGACTGCCCCAGCTATAACATTTTTTGTGGAATGGAGCCCTATCAGCTTTATACAGCTTCTATGACTTAATTTTTACTATGGATAAGAATTTCAAGCTTTATAATGGTGTCAATATTCCATGTATCGGATTCGGCACCTACATGATTCCGGATGGATCACCGATAGCGAACAGTGTGAAATATGCGCTTGACACAGGATATCGCCATATCGATGGCGCAGAAGCATATGGAAACGAAGTAGGTGAGGGGAGAGGAATAAGGGAATCGGGGATAAGCCGAAAGGATATTTTTGTGACAAGCAAGGTATGGGCCACCGACCGTGGATATGACCGGACATTACGTGCCTTTGACAAAACCATGGCGAATCTCAATATTGAATATCTTGACCTGTATCTCATTCATTGGCCCGCAAGCGGAAACCGCTATACGGACTGGAAAGAAATTAACCGCGATACATGGAAAGCCATGGAATTGCTTTATAGAGAAGGACAGGTGCGTGCCATAGGGCTCAGCAATTTTCTTCCTCACCATATTAAAGCGCTCCGTGATATGACGGAAATTTGTCCGATGGTAAACCAGATAGAGTTTCATCCCGGTTATATGCAGGCCGATTGTCTTCAATATTGTCAGCAGGAAGACATACTTGTTGAGGCCTGGTCGCCACTTGGCAGGGGCCGGGTTCTTGAAAATGAATTGTTGCGCTCCATTGCCGAAAGATATGGAAAAAGCGTGGCTCAAGTGTGCATACGGTGGGCAATACAGCATGGCGTAGTGCCCTTACCTAAATCTGACAATCCAAACAGAATCCGTGAAAATATCGATGTATTTGACTTTTTATTAACAGGCGATGAGATGAAAGCCATCGACAACATGCCGCGGACAGGCTGGTCGGGGCTGCATCCCGACACAGTGGATTTTTGATAGAAAATAAAACACAAGTGGCACACAAGTTTACCTGACCTTTAAGGTTTCAAATTGCTTGCAATTTGCGAAACTTGAGTATTTTTTATTCTTATGTCTGAATCAATGAAAAAATCACTTTAGTCTGACTTCTTTTTGACTCATTTATCCTATCTCGCCGGTCATAGCCGATAGGTTGCTTCCTCTGAGATCGAAAGAATTATCTCAAAAACAAGCCGTTCCTAATGTTGTTTTTTTATGAAGCAGACTCTAAGTATGAAACTTAATATATGAAAAAAAGTTACACTTTTATTTTAGGAAATATATGCATGCTTATTGCTGCATTGTTTTGGGGATTGAATGTGCCAATCACCAAAGTGTTGATACCAGACTGGATGACAGGAACCGGCATTTCGGCCGTAAGGCTTATAGGAGGATGTGTGCTTTTCTGGCTTGTATCACTTTTTGTAAAGAAATCAAGAATCGATAAAAGTGATTGGTGGCGCATTATTCTCGGTGGTGTTGTTGGCTTGTTCGGTTTTATATATCTGTTTGTGAAATCATTAAGTTATGGCAATCCAATCGACATATCAATTATCATGACATTGCCACCGATGTTTGTGATTCTAATAAGTATCATTTTTCTTCATGACAGACCATCTTGGACTGAATATGCCGGTGTGATTATATCCTTTATCGGAGCCGTCATAGTAATCATGGATGGCAAGAGCGGCAAGGCAGGGAGTGATGATATGCTCGGAGACTTTCTGGCGGTGGCATCTACTGTATGTTATGCCTTCTATCTTGTAATCCTGCAGAAGCCCACGCAGAAATATCCTCCTACATCGCTATTACGCTGGGTGTTCTTGTTTGCGGCTATTCCGGCTCTGATATTGGTGCCGGGAATGCAGAATGAGCCGATTGTGCATACAAGCGAGGCAATTCCATGGCTGGAAATTTCATTCATTCTTTTATGTCCCACATTTGTGGCTTATTTTCTGGTGCAACCTGCTGTAAAAAGCATAGGCAGCGAACTTGTGTCGCTTTACCAATATATATTACCCGTGTTTGCCACAATAGCATCAGTGATGATGAAGATTGACACACTTCGCACGATGCAGGTGGTTGCAATGGCTGTAATTATAATCGGAATGGTGCTGACTAATATCGGAAAGAAGCGCCGCAAAAGCAAGCAATGATTCCGGCTGCAACGCTGACAAAAGCATAAATTACGCACACTATGACATTGCCCTGTCGAATCAGCTCCAATATGTCATTGCTGAATGTAGAGAATGTGGTGAATCCGCCGCACAGTCCGGCTGTCAGAAACACGCGCGTTTCCACCGGCAGATTAAACTTGTCTGAAAATGCGTAGAAAAGGCCGATAAGGAAACTTCCTGCTATATTCACTGCCAATGTTGACCAGGGGAAATCATAAGCTGTGATTTTCTCATGCAAAAGCATCTGCACACCATAGCGCAACACACTGCCTATGCCCCCGCCAAAAAAAACACAAAGCAAGACTTTAACCATTAGATAAGATTTTATAGAACAACTTGAGGGAGGAGGCTTTGCCGCCGGTCAATATCCAGTCCGGAATTAAACCGCACTGCTTGAATCCTGCACTCAGAAAGAGCCTTTCACTGATAAAGTTTTCCGAATGAATCTTTGCGGCAAGCACTCTCAGATTAAGCACCATCAGGGCATATTCCTCAAGCAATTTCAAACATTTAGCTGCCGCATGATTCATGCGGAATTCAGGCAAAATGTAAATTCCCACAAATGCGGTTCTGTTGATGGCAGAAATAGAGTAGAGGTCAACAAGGCCGGCGATATTTCCGGATGATTCCACCACTAAACGCAGTTGTCCGGCACGAAAAGGGTCGGCGTCGTATCCGTTGGCATATTCAAACAGGTTATGGTGAGAAAAGGGGGCTGACATGCCGCAATGAATCCATTGTGTGGAATCGCATTCCATTTCCCACATTGTCAGAGCGTCATCAGGCTCCACTGCCCTCATGCGGATATTTTCAAGAGTGAGGAAGCTGTGATTTTCCAAAATCAGAGAGGTTTTGTAGAATATGGCAAACGATTGAGAATTGAGCGGCCGAGAGTGAGTTCATCAGTATATTCAAGTTCACTGCCTATGCTCAATCCCCGCGCCAGCATTGTGATTTTTACAGGAGAGTTTTCCAACCGGCGGTAAATATAGAAATTAGTTGTATCTCCCTCCATTGTAGGGCTCAGAGCCAGAATGATTTCTTTTACACCAGCTTTATCAACTCGCTCCACGAGACTCGCTATTTCAAGGTCGGAAGGGGAGATGCCATCGAGCGGAGATATAAGGCCTCCCAACACATGATACAGCCCGTGATGTTCATGCGTTGCTTCTATGGTTATCACATCCTTTACATTCTCAACCACACATACAGTGAGAGGGTCGCGGCGTTTGTCGGAACATATCGCGCATATGCCCCCTTCACTTATATTATGACAAACAGGGCAATATTCAATCCCTTTTCTCAATTCAATTATTGAATTGCCGAGGGCATATGCCTCCTCGGGAGACTTTCTGAGCAGGTGAAGGGCAAGTCGCAATGCTGTCTTGTGGCCAATCCCCGGCAATTTGGCGAGCTCGGCCACAGCATTGTCCAATAAATTCGAATTGTATGAATTCATAAGGCAAATATAACAATAAATTCCGATGCTTGACGTAAATATTATTAAAGTATTTGATAATTTTCTTAGTCTCCATTCCCCAAGATATTTGAATCAGGGGGCGCAAATTTGGCGCAGATTTATTCTTGCATATGAAGGAATATAGCGAGCTACATGACTGAATCAAAAGGATAAAGATACCCAAATTTGAGATACAGACGTAACTTTAAAAGCAGAATAATTTTACAAATTTAAAATAATGCTTCATTCTGATAAAGAAATATTGGCATCGATCGGCCTGTTTATGCGCTAATTTGCTTTATCTCTGAGGTAGCATAGTGGACTATGTTACAGATGAGATGAAGCAAATTACCGCAAAAACAGGCCGCCCATGCATTAACATTTTTTGGGAATGGAGTCTTAGCTACTCATGATAGACTATATAAAAGGGAAGCCGGAGGAGGTGACTCCAACCTACGTAGTGATTGATTGCGGCGGCATTGGGTATGAAGTGAACATCACCTTGCTTGATTATTCCGAAATTTCAGCAACTTCAGAAATAAAAATGTTTGTGCATGAGTCAATACGAGAGGACGCACACATACTTTATGGCTTTCTGTCAAGAAGAAGCAGAGAATTGTTTCGCCTTCTGATTGGAGTGAGCGGTGTGGGGCCTAACACCGCAAGGCTGATACTTTCTGCGCTCAATTCCTCCCAGCTTGAAAATGTTATATCTTCCGGTGATGAATCCACTCTGAAAAGTGTGAAGGGCATAGGTGGAAAAACTGCCCAACGCATTATTGTGGATCTGAAAGATAAAATAAAGACTACCAATCCAACGTTAATAACAAGTGTGCCTGCGAGCGAAGTCTATGATGACGCACTGGCGGCTCTGACAATGCTTGGATTCGCGAGTGCGCAAAGTCAGAAAGTTCTGCGGAAATTATTGTCCGCAAATTCATCAATAACAACGGAAGAAGCTATAAAGCAGGCACTGACGATGCTCTAATGAGTTTTATCAGTTTGAAAAAAACAGTGATATTGGTGGCAGTATTCGTAACAGTGCTGCTTGCCACTCTTATTGCCTCTCCTCAATATTACAAAAGTCAGTTGAATCCGCCGCCGCCACCGATGGAACCAACTATCCCTTCCACTTCTTCTACGGGATATATTCCCGCTGATACAGTGGAGCTTCCGGCAAGTCTTCAACCCACAATCCCTGCTACGATGGATGATTATACCAACAGGGAATTTGCCGCCGACTTGCGCACACCCTCCAATATTAAGACAGAAGCTGTATATGATCCGACATCAGGCATGTATGTGATTCGCACCTTGCTCGGCGACAGGGAAATAGTCACACCCTACATGATGACCGCCGAACAATACAACAACATGGTGATGCGCAAGGATATGTACAGCTATTTTCATGAGCGCAATCAGGAATCTTACGAGAAAAAAGATAAAGAGCCTTTCAACATCTTTGACATGAATTTCTCGCTCGGGCCATTGGAAAAAGTGTTCGGCCCCGGCGGTGTGCGATTGCAGACACAAGGCTCAGTGCAGATCTCAATGGGCATAAAAAGCAATTTCACCGATAATCCCGCACTTTCGGAGAAAAATCGCAGGAAAACATTTTTTGACTTCGACCAAAAGATTCAGGCTTCGGTGAATGCATCGGTTGGTGATAAGATGAAGTTCAATATGAACTATAACACTGATGCCACGTTCGCTTTCGACTCGCAGAATCTCAAACTGCAATATGAAGGGAAAGAGGATGAAATCATAAAAAATATAGAGGCCGGTAATGTCAGTATGACAACCGGTTCGAGCCTTATACGAGGCGGAACATCGCTCTTCGGTATCAAGGCTAAGTTGCAGTTTGGCAAGCTGACCCTTACCGGACTCGTTTCGCAACAGAATTCCGAGTCAAAAACGGTCAACACATCCGGTGGCGTTCAGTCAACAAAATTCAGCATAAAAATCGATGAATATGATGCCAACAGGCACTTTTTCCTGTCACAATATTTTTATGAAAATTACGACAGATTTGCAGCGCGCCTGCCGCATGTGGCATCCGGAATTCAGATTACACGAGTAGAGGTGTGGATTACCAACAAAAACAGCAATTTCAATGAATCGCGCAACTTTGTGGGCTTCATGGATCTCGCTGAGAATAAAAATCTTGCCAACAACTACTGGATACCGAACACATCTTTTGACAATCCGTCAAACCAATCAAACAATCTGCTTGAGGTAATTAAGAACGAATATCCCGGTGCACGCAATATTAACACCGTGACTCAGGCTCTAGAGCCGCTCAAGGCTTTTGGCATTGAGGGCGGGCGCGATTATGAAAAAGTGGAAAGCGCGCGACTACTCCGTGAAAGCGAATATACACTCAATCCGACTCTCGGATATATAAGCCTGAAATCCGCGCTTAATACTGATGAGGTTCTGGCAGTAGCTTATGAATACACTTATAATGGCAAGGTGTATCAGGTGGGAGAGTTCTCAAGCGATGTCACTACCACATCAGAATCACTCTATCTGAAAATGTTGCGTGCCACAACTATATCACCGCATCTCCCCATGTGGCGGCTTATGATGAAGAATGTATATGCTCTTGGTGCCTATCAGCTCACGAGCAATAAATTCAAAATGAACATCAAATATCTCAGCGACACAACAGGCACGGAAATCACATATCTCCCCGTCGGGAATATCGCCAACAAGCCGTTGCTCCAGGTGATGAATCTTGACCGTCTTGACTCTAACCGGGAATCGAATTCCGATGGTTTCTTTGATTATATAGAGGGATACACTGTGCAGTCGCAGTCGGGAAAGATTATTTTTCCGGTTGTCGAGCCTTTCGGCCAATATCTTGAAGACAAAATAGGCAATCCGGCAATCGCCGCCCAATATGTATATAAAGAACTGTATGACTCCACACTTGTTGTGGCAAGACAGTTTGCCGACAAAAACAAATACTCTCTTGTCGGAGAATACCAAGCCTCGAATGGCGCTACAATCCGACTTAACGCCATGAATGTGCCACGTGGCTCTGTAGTGGTAATGGCCGGAGGTGTGGTGCTTACAGAAAATAGTGATTACACCGTGGATTATTCCATGGGTATTGTCACCATCACAAATCAAAGCATTATTGATTCCGGCACAAATGTGAGTGTGACGCTCGAAAATCAGTCGCTTTTCTCCATGCAGAGAAAGACGCTCCTCGGGCTTGATGCACAATATCAGTTCAACAAGGACTTATCGTTTGGCGGAACGTTGCTGCACTTCTCTGAAAAGGCGCTTACTGAAAAAGTAAACATTGGTGAAGAGGTGATCAACAACACTATGTGGGGTGTGAATCTCTCTTACCACAAGGATTTCATGTGGCTCACCAACCTGCTCAACAAAGTTCCGACGATTAATGCCTCCGCACCATCCACATTCAGTTTGAATGCGGAGTTCGCCCAGCTTGTTCCACACAAACAGAGCGTGGGGTCGTCAGAAGGCTCAAGCTATATTGATGACTTCGAGGCTTCGCAGACCGGAGTGGATCTGCGCTCTCCTTATTCATGGTTCTTGGCATCAACTCCCTATGATCCGGGACCAAACGCACTCTTCCCGGAGGCAGCATTGTCAAATGATGTGGCATATGGTAAAAACAGAGCTCTTCTCGCCTGGTATTATATTGATCGCGCATGGACAATGCGTAATTCCAACTATCTTCCGGGATATCTGAAAAATGACCCTCATCAGATGTCGAATCCATATGTGCGGGAAGTGACAGTGAACGAGCTGTTCCCATATCGTGATCTGGCATATGGTGAGGCCAACTGGATTCAGACACTCAATCTCTCATTCTATCCGCGCGAGCGCGGTCCATACAACCTGGACGCCACCAATATCGATGAGAGCGGCAACCTGTTAAATCCGGAGAAACGCTGGGGTGGTATCATGCGCAAAATGGACAATACCAATTTTGAAAGCTCCAATGTGGAATATTTGCAATTCTGGATGATGGATCCATTCCTTGATGCCGAAAATCACAACCGTGAAGGTGGAGACCTCTATTTCAATTTCGGAGAAATAAGTGAGGATATTCTGAAGGATGGAATGAAGAGTTATGAGAACGGACTCCCGGTTGACGGCAATTATGATTTCATCACTGAAACGAATTGGGGACGTGTGTCTCGTCAGAACTCTCTGACCTACGCTTTCGATAACACTTCCAACGCACGATTGCTACAGGATGTGGGTCTTGACGGACTTCCCAATGACGACGAGTTCACATATCCCTCTTATAAAAATTATCTCGACCAACTGCGCATGAAACTTTCATCCGCAACAATCGCAGAGATGCAGGATAATCCTTTCTCACCGTTCAGTGACCCGGCCGGAGATAATTATCATTTTTATCGTTCCAACTATTATGACGAAACAAAGGCCGGAATCCTTGAACGCTACAAACGCTACAACGGAGTGGAGGGCAACTCGCTTTCTGCCGGCGATTCATCAAATCCGCAGTATCAGTCAGCACGCTCTGTGCCCGATGTAGAAGATATCAATCAGGACAACACTCTCAACGAATATGAGAGATATTTCCAATATAAAGTGTCAATCCGCCCTGAAGACCTCGAAGTGGGTAAGAACTATGTAACCGACAAACAGGTGTCGCAGGTCAGCACTCCGGAAGGACCGCAAACTGTGGTGTGGTATCAATTCAAGGTGCCTCTGAGTGCCCCGGAAAAAGTAGTGGGAAATATCAATGATTTCACCACTGTGAGATTCGCGCGAATGTTCATGACAGGATTCAAGGAGGTGACTCACTTGCGTTTTGCCACTCTTGAGCTTGTTAGAGGAGAATGGCGTGACTATAAATTCAATCTCAACTCACGCAATGATTCTCCTGCCGAGGGCGAGCTTGACATGACTGTGGTAAATATCGAAGAGAACTCCGGAAGAACTCCTGTGAACTATGTTCTCCCTCCCGGAGTGAGCCGTGTGCAAGACCCCGGAGCAGCTCAGGCCACCCAGCTTAATGAGCAGTCGCTTTCACTCACATTGAAAGGAATCCGTCCGGGAGATGCTCGCGGAATTTACAAAAACACACAGATGGATTTGCGAATTTACAAGCGAATCCAGATGTGGGTGCATGCCGAAGCACTTATAGATAACACCACAAATCTGAGAAACGGCGACTTCTCTCTTTTCATCCGGCTCGGGTCAGATGTTAAGAATAACTATTACGAGTATGAACTTCCTCTTGATTTGACACCTCCCGGACGCTATAACAATTTCAACAGCAACGACCGCGCCATGGTGTGGCCTATGTCGAATTTCCTGGATGTGCCACTCGACCTTCTCACTTCTGTGAAAACAGAAAGAAACCGTGAGCGGGCAAATCATACGGAAGGAGTGGGATATAATCAGTTGTATTCAATCCATGACCCCAACAATGAGCATAACTCTGCCGCTGTGATGGGAAATCCGAGTCTTAGCGATGTGCGTGTCATGCTTATTGGTGTGCGCAACCGATCTAACAGCACAAAAGATGGAACGGTATGGATTAATGAGCTTAAGGTAACCGAATTCAATGAGAGCGGTGGCTGGGCTCTGAATGCAAATGCATCACTTTCTCTCTCTGATGTGGCAATGGTGAATTTCAGCTACCATCGGGAAACTGACGGCTTCGGAAGTGTGGATCAGGGTTTGTCGCAACGACGTCTTGACACTTACGACCAGTATAACCTGGTTGTGCAGGGAGATATAGGTAAAGTGGTGCCTGAAAAAATCAAGCTCTCCGCCCCGATCTATTATGCTCGTTCGCAAGAGACACTTACCCCAAAATATAATCCTCTTGACCAGGATATTCTGCTGAAGGACGCTCTTAATGCCGCCGGTTCCAAGGCTGAGGAAGATTCGATTAAATCTTACGCTATAACAAAGAAAACCACCGAGAGCTTCTCTTTGTCAAACATGCGGTTTAATGTCAGCAGCAAGAATCCGATGCCGTGGGATCCGGCCAACTTCACAC
This sequence comes from Candidatus Amulumruptor caecigallinarius, assembly GCA_023665575.1. GTDB lineage: Bacteria > Bacteroidota > Bacteroidia > Bacteroidales > Muribaculaceae > Lepagella. The sequence continues at coordinate 28,777 of JAMPDQ010000016.1, forward strand.
TGGCTTTTTCATTCAATAAGCAGCGAAACACTGATCCGACTACCGAATATCAGCACACCAATGATTACCGTGGTTCATTCCAGTATTCATATAGCCCGTATGTGAAGGGATTGCGCCCTTTCAGCTGGATTAAAGGCAAGAGCAAAACTGCCAAATTCTTCCGAGAGTGGGAGCTGAACTGGCTTTTCAATAATCTGACATTCTACACATCGATGCATCGTTACTATTACGAAGAGCAAACCAGAAGCGAGGTGGATGTTGATTTCAAAATGCCGGTGCAGGTGAGCAAGAACTGGACCTGGGACCGTCAGCTGAGTCTTACATGGAATCTGACAAAATCGCTTAATTTCTCATTCGCAAGCAACACCACTGCGCGAATTGAAGAAACAGTAGGTGCTGTTAACAAAAAGCTCTTCCCCGATCAATATCGTGCCTGGAAAGACACAGTGATGCAATCGCTCAGACACATGGGCACTCCATGGAATTATAACCAGACATTTACGGCTACATATCGCGCACCATTCAATAAAATTCCCGTGCTCGATTATCTCACCGGGTCTGTGACCTATAACTCTGTTTACCGTTGGGACAAGGGAGCAACGGTAGATGATTTGTATCTCGGAAACTCTATTCAGAACCAAACATCATGGAATGCTGATGCACGACTGAATTTTGAAACGCTTTTCAACAAGTCAAAATATCTGCAAAAAATCAACAAACGATTCTCGAAAAGTTCTACTTCTCGCAATAACAACAGTAATAACAAGAAAAACAAAAATAAAAAAGAGAAAGAGAACAAAGCCAAACGCTTTGAGCGAGCAATTACACTTTCCGACACTGCAACCACAATCAAGCATAATCTTAACAATAAGAAGATTCGGTTTGCAGCGCGCGAAGATGGTAAAATAGTGAAAATCAATTATAAGGTGATTGATGCCAACACTATTCAAATCACTGATACGGGAGCAAGGAATCTTGCCATAACAATCACCGAGGTGAAAAAGAATCAGAAAAATTTCACAAGCGAGTTCACCGAACATGCTCTTCGATTCCTGATGATGCCGAGGTCGCTTTCGTTCAGATGGAGAGATGCACATTCACTTAATCTTCCTCTTTACTCTCCGAACATAGGAAATGTGTTTGGCCAGTCAATGAGCTATGGACCCATGGCCCCCGGTCTTGATTTTGCATTCGGTTTTTATGGCAAGGATTATGTGGATCGCGCCCTTGAACGCGACTGGCTCATTACGAATTCCGAGCAGGTTTCTCCCGCATTGTGGACACGCAGCAAGGAATTCAATTTCGAACTTACGCTGGAACCAATAAAGGGATTGAAAATCCTTCTAACCTCCAATCTTACTGATTCGCGCACTGAGCAGATGCAGTTTATGTATTCCGGCATGCCGACGGCATATTCAGGATCATACGTGCGCACTGCATGGGCTCTTTCATCGGCAATGCGCAATTCGAAAGCTGATGACGGGTATGCTTCGGCGGCCTTCAGCAAATTCCTTGAATATATTCCGAAAATCGCAGAGCGTATTGAAGCTCAATATGCCGGTACTAATTATCCCCGCGGAGGATTCTTCGAAGGAAACCCTCTTGCAGGCACACCTTATAATCCCGGCGAAGGCAAAGTGAGCCAGACAAGCGCAGATGTGCTCATTCCGGCATTTCTCGCTGCCTACACAGGGCAGAATCCCGACAAGATGTCGCTCGAACATTTCCCCGGCCTTGAATCGATGCGTCCTAACTGGAGAGTCACTTACGACGGACTGATAAATCTTGGGAACATGCGGAAATGGTTCAAATCGTTTGTGCTTTCCCACGCATATCAGTGCACCTATCAGATTGGATCCTACTCAAGCTTCATGAACTGGGTAGGCACTGATGGTGCGGGCAATGGAATGGGTTATATACTCAACGAGCAAACTCAGTCTCCGGTGCCATCTTCCAGATATAATATTCCGTCTGTAACAATTACTGAGAAATTTGCACCCCTTCTCGGTGTAAAGTTCACACTTTTCAACGACATAACATTTAATGCCGAATATCGCGACTCTCGCACGCTCAGCCTGAACACATCCGCAGGACAGCTTGTGGAAACCAACAGCAAGCAGCTTGCAATAGGTGCGGGCTATAAGATTGCCAATTTCAACAAGATTCTCAAGATAGGAGGCAAACAGGGAACCGTTTCTAACGACCTTACACTAAATCTTGATTTCTCATGGTCGAATAATCAGTCGCTTATACGCCGTATTGAGACTGCCTATACGCAGGCCACACAAGGCACATCCACATTCAGTGTGAACTTTATGGCAAGCTATATTCTCAGCAAAAGAATCACGCTCTCCGCATTTTTCGATCATCAGACCAATACACCGCTTGTGTCGAATGCGTCTTACCCGACAAGCAACTCCAATTATGGCATTGCTGTGAATGTGTCGCTCGCACGTTAAACATGTCGATTACACATTGAAGTGAAACACCCGGTTATGCTACCTATTCTGCCAAGCACGCGGCCTCTGATGTTGAATTTTTAATAAGACAGTCTCTTGGTTGGGAAATATTTTGTAAATTTGTCTATTATTCTAAAAAATACTTGAAATGAGTAGGATTCAGAATGTCATCATTTGCTCGGCATTATCGGCATCTGCAGTTGCTGTGCCGCTGATTGCGGCTGATGTGAATCTGCCGATAGTTGAAATACTCGGGTCTAAATATTATCTCTATGAGGCAAAAAAGGGAGACACCCTTTTCGGAATTGCGCGTGAATTCAATTGGGATGACGCCACACTTCAGAAATTAAATCCCTCATCAGTGTCTCCATTAAAGAAAGGGGTAAAGATTTATTATCCGGTGCCGGATGCGGTGCAGAAAAATGCATCCTATGCTGTTAATGCCACAGATGAGGTGGCGCATCGGGCCGATGTAATATCTCATGTTGTGCGCCATGGAGAAACAATATATAGCATCGCGAAGCTGTATAATGTGAAAGTTGAAGATCTTTACCGACTTAACCCCAACAGCCGTAACGGAGTGAGCTCAGGTGAGATTCTTAAAATCACTTCCGATAATAACAGCGATGCGTCAAATGGCTACTACACAATAAAAAAAGGCGATACCCTTTATAAGGTTGCGAATAAATTCAACACCACTGTGGCTGCCGTGATGCAAGCCAATCCGGGAGTGTCGGAGAGAAACTTCAAGGCCGGTGATGTCATAAAGATTCCACCGAGAGGCACGGGGGTTGTAAAAGAGCAGGTTGTGGTGAGAGACACCACTGTCAATGGTTTCATGCTGCACAAAGTTGAGCCGGATGAAACTTTGCGTTCAATTGCTCGTAAGAATGATTTGGATGTGGAGCAGCTTAAAGATGTAAATCCGGGAGTGGAATCGGTGAAGAAAAACCAGGTGATTGCAATTCCAAAACTGGAAACAACTGAAAAGAGTGTTGAAGAGGTGACGGTTGATCCCCGGGAGCTGTCGCGTGAGGGACGTCTTGAAATTTACGACAGCGTACATAATATAGCCGCCTCCGACATAGATTTGCCTTATGTGGTGAAGGTTGGAGTTGTTACGGAGAATTCTTCGGCAAAACGTGATTTGGAATTTGTGAGAGGATTCATCACAGGAATTGACCGGTTGAAAAATGAAGATTACAAGATTGAACTGAAGGTCATTGACGGCTCCGAACAGCCCGCGCAGATTATTGCCACACTTGAGGATTATAACCCAGTTGTAGTGTTCTCAACCAACGACAAAGAATTGCCGGCTTATCTTGCCAAATATGCAAGCGACAACCGCACGTATGTTGTCAATACATTCGATATAAAGAGTGATGCATATAACGACAATGCATATATAATTCAAACACTCGCCCCCTCTCAATATTTCAACGATTCGGAAACGGCTTACATCAAAGCTGCCAACGAGGGGTATGAGTTGATATTGACAGGTGTTCCGGATGAAAATGACCAATTGGCATCTTCTCTCAGAAAGATATGGCCGGCAAGCAAAGTGACCTCAGTAGATGTCTCCTATTTGCCCAACATGCCAATTTCTGACAACGGCAAATACATTTTCTATGGCTATTCTGTAAAAAAACAGGAAATCAGCGACCTTCTAAATGCAGTGGGCAATATCATCATGGAGCACCCTCTCGCTGAAATTGTGACACTCGGACGTCCGAACTGGATTCTTTATGATGAAGCCCTGAAACAGGAATTGCATAAATCCAACACTGTGATACCTTCTCGTTTTTATATCAATAAGGACAGCGCGGATACGAAACGCTTTGAGGAAGGATATAAAAATCTGTTCAAACGCGAACCCTACCGTTCAGTTCCCCTTTATTCCGCATTGGGATATGATTGCTCAATGTATTTTCTGCCTCAACTCGGCAAAAGCAGGGGAGACATGAATGCTTTGCGCCCCTCAGTCGAATGTGTTCAGAATGAATTTGACCTGGCGCGCACGAGCAATTGGGGAGGACTAATCAACCAGCCTTCATATCTGGTGAATTATACCACATTCGGAACAGTAGAAAAAATTGTGGTGAAATGAAAGGAATCTTCAAAATAATATTTGCAGTTGTCATTATGTCTGTTGTGCCTGTGGCAGGATGTTATGCACAATCGCATTATAAATCAAGAATATCAATTGGTGTGCATGGAGGAATCGACATGTCGCAGATTTCATTCACACCGAGTGTGCCGCAGAAATTCAATCTCGGATTGAATGCCGGATTGAATTTCCGATATGTGGAGGAAAAACATTTTGGTTTCATTGTTGAAGCGAATTTCGAGCAACGGGGATGGAAAGAGGATTTTGAAGACCTCGAATATTCATATTCGCGTAAAATCAATTACATCCAGATTCCCTTTTTGGCCCATATCTATTTTGGCAGCCGTTATAAATTTTTCATCAATGCCGGTCCGTCCGTGAGCTTCAGAATAGGGGAATCGACAAAATCAAATTTTGATTACAGAAATGCCGATACCAACCCGAATCTTGTCAACAGAAATGTGATTCAGATGAATACGCCGGTTCATCAGAAGGTGGATTATGGCATAACCGGTGGTATAGGAGGGGAGATGAGCCTGACTCCCCGACATTCGGTATATATCGATGCACGTTTTTATTACGGACTTGGAAATGTGCTCAAGTCGGGAAGAACCGATCCCATAAGAGGTTCTAACGCCATGACAATCTCTGTTAGTGTGGGTTATTGGTTTCGCTTCAAATAATCAGCTATGGAAATCAGTAAATTGATTAAAAGAACACTGTCAGGGATAGTGTATTGCGCCATAATAGTGGCATTGGCATTTTCAGGAGAATGGGGCATTCTTGCTCTGTGCGTGCTTTTGGCTCTGTTCTCATGTCTTGAGCTTGCCAAACTTGACAAAGAACTTAATCCAAATAATATTGCTCTTATAATTCTTGATATCGCGGGTTGCGTCAGTCTGGTTATGACAATCTACGGGCTTCCGATATTTATCTGGTTGGCAGTGATGTTGGCTCGTTTTATTGAGGAACTCTATGTGGAGTCTGATCATCATCTCCGGAATCTTGCATCAAGCATGTTGGCGCAGATATATATAGGAGTGCCTATGGCATGCATGGCAGGCATTGGGTGCATCATAAGCCCCATGGCGGTGTTGGCTGTTTTCTTCTTTTTGTGGATTAACGATACAGGTGCCTTCCTTATTGGGAGCTCATTTGGAAAACATCGGCTTTTTGAAAAGATGTCACCCAAGAAATCATGGGAGGGATTCTTCGGAGGTTTGTTGCTGTGTGTGGTTGCGGCATGTGTTTTCTGCGCCGTTTGCAATGGTTTTTTCCAAATGCGGATTCTAAATGCTGAATATATGCGATGGATAGGTCTGGCAATAATAGTGTCAGTGTTCGGCACATGGGGAGACCTTGTTGAATCCATGATAAAGCGCACAATGCATGTAAAAGATTCCGGCAGAATAATACCCGGCCATGGGGGAATTCTCGATCGCATTGATTCGTTGCTGCTTGCCGTGCCTGCATGTTCGCTATATTTCGCACTTCTTGAATGCCTTTAAATGCAGACTCTCAGAGTCTGTTTCATAAAATATATCTTAAAGCAATGGAGATAGTAAAGTGTGACAAGGAGGATGCTCCAAAAATCGCTGATGCAATTATAAATGCTATAGGAATGGAGATGGCAGCCCGGCTCGGAGCAGAGCGCGGCATTGAAGGTGCCAAAGAGCTGTTTACCCGAGTGGCAGCTCGCGAAGATTCGCAATATTCTTTTAGAAATTGTGTGAAAGCCCGTAACGATGATGGTTGTGACATGGGGTTCATGATTTCTTATGATGGTGAGTCGCTGCATAAATTGCGCAAGGCCTTTTTTGAGGAATATGCAGATATGTTTGGCATTAAGGTTGATCTCGGGAAAGTGCCCGATGAAACAGATTCAGCCGAGTTATATCTTGACACATTAAGCGTATATCCTGAATACAGAGGTCGTGGCATGGCAACGTCTCTCATAGAATATGCGAAGCAGCGTGCAAAAGAGTTGCGAAAGCCGCTCGGACTATTATGCGACAAAGGCAATCTCAACGCGCGTCGTCTTTATGAACATGTAGGTTTTAAGAAAGTCGGCGAGCGGTTTTTCGCCGGTGAACTAATGGATCATTACATATATGAAAATTGAATTGAAAGAGTATCTCCTTCGCCAGCCGAATTTTCCGAACGAGTCGAAATCCGATGCGTATTATCTTGACGTGGCAAACCATATGCTTGATAATGTGGAGAATTCACAGTTCGCCCGCAAAATCAGCAGTGGCTTGCTTCGCAAAGTAATTCTCACACTGGTTGACTATCTGAAAGATGTTGTATCAGATTTCGGGCTGTGGCGTTCTTTCGTTGAAGCCAATCGGAGCCTTTATGGGTGGTCAGTGCCTTTCCACGATATTCCGGAAGAATATGTGGATTATGAGCTGAATGCCGAGGATGTCAGATTCCTGGTGTGGTATGCCACATCTATGCTTGATGAGACGCGAAGAGATATTTATCCGCATAATTCCGAACTTCTTGAGTTCGCCAACGAATGTTTCGAATTTCTGAATGGTGTGTATGAAGAGGCTCCTGTCAGCGAATACGCGCCGGATGTAAGAAGTCTTGATCTCAGAGACCCGGAAGACCATCAAAACATCTCACATTTGACAAATTGGCTTTACTTGCATTCATATCTTGTGACTCCGGCATTCGCGCTTACACTCAGCGAACTTTATGCATCTGCCGCAGCTTCAGGAGAGGATTTGACTGTGGCCTTGAACAAGGAGCTTGAAACGGCAATGAATGAGTTGCCATCCGGTCCACTGGCACTATTTGCTCCCGAATGGATATGGCTGTTCATTAAGGGAACACTTCCGCAAGTAATAAGTAAGGATGCTGATGATGAAAACAATGTGCATCCCTACTACCAACTATTTGTGGAAGCGACCGGTGGAGACACTGTGAAGTTTTTCGGAAGCTATGATGAGATGAATAATTTCTTTATAGATGCACTCGGATGGGAAAAAGGGAAGAGGCATCTTGAGGGGGCATCTTTGAGCAATGACTTTGTGTTGATGGTGAATAAATCAAAAGGAATGCTTATGGCGCGCGATGTGTGCCGTTGCATAAAATCCCCGAAAAATCCTTACTACTCTCCGGATTATGCAAAGCGCCATGCGTTTGAACTTCTGACAGTGAGAGGAAGATGCCCCGGTGACCTGCTCAGACGGTCGCTTGACGAGGGTTGGTTGCCTGACGCTAAATTCCCCGGGACTGAAGACTACAAACTTGTAAAAGAGAATGCAGATTTTATAGCCCGTTGCTATCTTCAACTATATTATAGAGATTAATCGGCAACAGGCCTGATTATGATTATATTTTCCTGCATATATAAATATGCGACATTATGAAAAAATTTATTGTATCAATATTGTTATTGCTGCCAATAACCTTGTTTGCACAGACAACACCGGCAGAAATGGCACAAGATTTGAATAAGACGGGAGGTATATATTATGCCTATCCATCCACAACGGCCGACAACACCCCCGCACCGGTTGGTTTTAAGCCGTTTCACGTGAGCCATTATGGCCGGCATGGATCCAGATATCTTATAAGCGACAACGATTATTTAAGAGTGAGCAGACTGCTTCATAAAGCTGACAGCGCAAATGCACTCACGGCAAAAGGTAAAGAGTTGATGACGAGGCTTGACACTCTTATGACTGAGACACGCGGGAGGGGGGGAGACCTTTCGCCGCTCGGCAGAAAACAACATCACGATATTGCTTCGCGGATAATGATCAACTATCCGGAGGTGTTTGCTGCCAATTCCCAAATCACGGCACGCAGCACACTTGTGCCGCGTTGCATACTCAGTATGGCTTCATTCTGTGAGAGTCTGAAGGAGAAAAATCCAAGGCTCTCAATAGATATGGAGTCATCCAACAGGTATATGCCATATCTGTGTCATTCTGAAAAGGAAAGTGATTTATTCAATTCTGACAAGGGATGGTGGAAGGAAGTGCTCCGCAAATTCAAGGATAAAAAGACTAATCCCGACAGACTTGTATCAACCGTGTTCAGCGATCTTGTGTTTGTGGAGCGTTATGTTAATCCTTACGATTTCATGTGGGGCATATATTGGCTTGCTTCTGATGCTCAAAACACAGAGGGGAAAATATCTTTTCATGATTATTTCACTGCTGAAGAATTGTTTGATTTATGGCAGTGTTTTAACGCCACATTTTATGGTCAACATGCCAATTACATTCCGGCGGAAGGAAAGCACCTTAAAAATGCGGAGAATCTGCTTAACAACATAATTGACACCGCCAATCAGGCCATCGCTTCAGATACTCCATCGGCTGCTCTCCGATTCGGACATGACGGGAATATTATTCCACTCGCGGCTCTCATGCATCTTGAAAATTGCTATGGCGAAGATGATGACATCAACAACTTCTACAAAACATGGTGCGACTGGAAAGTCTCGCCCATGGCTGCAAACATTCAGCTGATATTTTTCCGCAATCCCAAGGAGCCCGGAAAAATTCTTGTAAAGTTTCTTCACAATGAAAAAGAGACTCGCATTCCGGTTGAAACCGACATGTGGCCTTATTATGACTGGAACAGCGTTAAGGAATATTTCCAATCAGTGATGAAATAAAAACTAAAGGCAAGTCTTTCACGATTTGCCTTTAGTTTTTCATTGTAGTTGTAATTCTTATCAGGTGAAGAATTATCTTACCATCACTTTCTTGCCTCCTACGATATATATTCCGGCGTGAAGTCCGTTGGTTGCATCCGAACGGCTGATATTTGACCTCACTTTCGCTCCGAGCAATGTGTAAACATCTATTTTTTCGTTCGCACAGTTGTCGATTTCAATCTCATTTACAAGAGTCTCCAACCCCCAGCCGATTCCGACCTGCTTTGTATTAGTGTTGAAATAAATTTCATAAGTCGGTGAAGATGTGCCGCGTTCATTGGCATTGGATGGCTGCCATGCATTATTTGTTGAAGTTTTTGTTTCAAGTGCCTCATACCAATTGCCCGTTTCAGTATTATCGAAGAAATTCTGGCATACTTGGGTGGTTGCCGACGGATAATATTGTGAGCCTTCACTATCTAACACTGTGAAAGATGCTCTCTGTGAAACAAAACGGAATCTTTTTTCCCCCGTAAGCTCAACACCACTCCAATATAATATGGTGTCAGCGGATGGGAAATCGGGCAACACAGAAGCAAGCGATGTGCCTGCCACTGCATTTTCGGGATTCCATTCATTCCCTGAGAGGTTACCGATAAGATAAACCATAGTCCCGACTGTATTGATTTGGCAGGTGGTGGATGCACTCAAATCCTTATAACCGCTTATGTCGCCCATGTTGCTCGGATTTGAGAATATCGGAGCATTCTTTATTTCAACGATTACGGTGCAATCAGTTACAGCAGATTCATTCAGATCGTCCAAATCGACAAATGAACCGGTGAGACCTTTCACTTCCTGTGCCTTTGTGACAGATTGTGTCGAACCATAAGGAATATAGCTTAAAGTAACGGTATAGATCTGATCTTGCGGATTTACAACACCTCCCGTTGAGATAGTGAAATCAACCTTTCCACTTGTTGGCCCCGTAGCAGTGCCGATGGCAGTGATGGAAATATTCTGCATGTCTTTTTCACCACCGGAAATCATCATTTCAGGCGTGCCCCCATTTGCGTGTCCGTTAGGCCAGAATTTCACAGTGCAACCATACCATGTGCCTCCACCCTCAATCTGCAAGTCACCACCGGGATTGCCAAGCTGTTTGTATGTGTCACGATTAAAACCGGTAGGGTGATTTAATGAACCATAAATATATTGGTTGCCATCACCATAACCCGATGTGCCTCGCATTGTCCAACGATCTTTAGAATAGATTTTCATATTTCCCTGAATAATCGGGACCTTGCTTTCATATTCAAGCGGGGAATCACTCACTTTTTCCAATCGGAAATAAACATTGTTTGCATTTTGCAAATTCAGATAATAGTCAGCTTCAGGCTGTGGGGGAATATTGCCATTTGGATCCCAACCGCTGCGGTTGTCGTCTGACAAAAATTCGTTATCATCATAAACAATTGTGTAGGGATCAGTTTGATGAGCTTTTGCAAAAGTTATAGTCATCATCAACAGAGTCGACAAGAGTAATAGTTTTTTCATAACGATATAGTTTTATCATAGTAATTTCAGGGCGATATAATGAAGTAAATCAAGTAAACCGATGTTAGTTTAAATGATTTCAATTTTATAACAAATGAAGGCTGAGAATTCTTTCAGTCTAAAACCCCGTTTTATAAGAAATTTAACAATAGGGGCGACCCCTTATTGGCTGATTTATCAAATCTCGCCGGTCACAACCGAAACGATGCTCCTTTCAGGTCGTTGTTGGCAATTTTGTGTTAATCAGTAGTCTGATTGTTGCATTTGGGGCAAGTTCCCTTGAGAAGATAGTTTACGGAATGGGTAATGAAGCCTTCGGGAGTTTCAACAACAGGTGATTTTATATTATCCAGGCAATAAGTCTCCTTGCATATTTCGCAATAAAAATGGGGATGCTGATCGGCTATGTTGTGCACACCATCATTCCGACACATTTCATATTTTAGGGATCTGCTTCCATCCTCAATCACATGAACAATATTCCGAGCGGCAAAAAGTTCAAGCACTCGGAATATGCTCGCCTTATCCATAGAGAACCCGATAGAATCTTCCAGATTGGCAATGCTCATCGGATGTGAAGCCTTTAATAATTCCCTTAGAACAAGGATTCTATTGGGAGTGGATTTTATCCCTTTTGATTTAAGAAGCTCATCAGCATTTTTCAAATTCATATCCAAATTTATCACATCTGACAGTAAATAGCAAATATCAATGCATCTTTGCAAACGGTTTGCATTAGATTCACGCTAAATTTGCGTCTAGAAAACAAAAACAAAAAAAATAAGATGAAAAAGACTTATAAAATTGAAGTTGATTGTGCCAATTGCGCCAATCTTGTTGAGGCTGAAACAAAGAAAGTTGTGGGAGTGAAAGAGCTTACAGTATCATTTATGACACAAAAGATGAAAGTTGAATTTGAAGATGGTGCGGATGAGACTCAGGTAATGAAAGAAATTGAGAAAAAGGCAAAAAAGATAGAACCTGACTTTGAGATATTGTAAAATCGCATCTCCCGGAAGCTGACTCAATTTTTGGGGAATGGAGCCTTAATATAGTTAATCCACGAATAAAGCGTCCTGTGAGGCAGGTAATCCAAGTTGTGTCCGTTAGCGTAAGCCTCACGCTCGAACGAAATGTTCATATAAGCTTTGTGATGATCCCTATATTTAATCAGGCGGATTATCCATTCAAATAGATATAAGATGTAAAAGGGAATGAACAATAGCTCCCGCTGTTGGGCTGTGTGTATCTTCTCATGATTGATCACATACTTGTTAATCCATGAAGTGTCACGAGTCCAAAAGACCCCAAACAAATTCACACAAAACCCTTTTGGAATAAATCTGCATTTAACTAACATGACAATAAACAAGTTTTCAAGTTGCCCTGCAACTTGAAAACTTGATGTTTACGAATTATTCTATAAACTCAAGTTTCGCAAGTTGCAAGCAACTTGGAATCTTGAAGGTTAGAGTTAG
>JAMPDQ010000017.1 GCA_023665575.1 Candidatus Amulumruptor caecigallinarius
TGACGGGACTATCTTGTCCCTGTACTCTTAAACAACTTTTCGCTGCTTGTCTTGTAGCAAAATTTCAAAGTTCTCTTACAAATCAGCTTGACTTTCCCGCGCCTTTCTTAGCGTTTTCGGCCATTTCATTTCCGATTTGCGATTGCAAAGTTATAGCAAAATTTTTCTGTGTGCAAATAATTTTATAACAAAAATGCCAAAAGAAAGTTTTTATCGGTTTAAGTTATTGAGTTACAACTTAATTAAAATATGTATAAATGTGTTAATGTATGTTAAATGCTTTATAACATGTCTTTCTTTCGCCATTATGCAGTGAGCACCCTTCATAAAAAAATCTCGCATCTCTCCCTAAACTACTTCCTTTAGGAAATCACTTCATTATGAAACGGGCCTAAATCTGCATCATGAAAGGAATTTCGGGAGAAAAATTATCAGCCCCACAGCCACTGCAGCCATTACGAAAAGCAGGACTGCTCCTGCAGCAATATCTTTAACTTTCCCTATCAATGGGTCGTAGCGGCATTCTATCTTGTCAGCGAGTTTTTCAATGGCAGTGTTGAACCCTTCGGCGGTTAACACGCCCCCTATACAGATAATTATTACGCACCACTCCGGGGCAGATATATGGCATAATATTCCGGCTATCAACACACACACTGTTGCGAAAAGATGAATTTTCGCGTGCACTTCACCATGAAACAAATCATATATTCCTCTGCCGGCATCGCTGAAAGCCTTTATTCTGGCTCTCAAAAAATTCATTCGTTTTTCTGACATACTGATGCGATTTATACATATTTTTGCAAAAGGGCAATCTGAACGAGGCAACTTTCAAATTGCGCAGAAAGAGGCAGACAAATTAGTTAAAAAGAAGCCGTCCCTGATGTTGACTTTTCTATGAAATAAACTTTTAAAATTCCATTGAGGCATAGATGCCAATGCCGTGACCGTCAGACACGGGTGAGATTTGCAAATTATGCTTACGAGCATACGGACGTGTAAAGATATATGCACTTCCGGCACCAATAGCCGCACCGCCCAGCACATCCCACCAATGATGCTTTTTAGAAAACACTCGGCCCCACGCAACATAGCATGATAGAGCATAAGCCGGGGCACCGAACTTCCAGCCATATCTTCGCTGCAGATAAGCGGAAGTGGCGAAAGAAACAGCAGTATGTCCCGAGGGAAATGAGTGATGATTGGAATGGTCGGGCCTCCATTCCTTGATTGAATATTTCAGAATCAGTGTGGCCGCTGCTGTTGCAGCTGCTGTTTCAACGCCCTGAACCAAACCCTTCCAATCCTTAGCCACGAGTGTTCCCACCAAAGCAGACGCCGGCAAGGCCATTACAAGAATATCGGTGGATGTTTCCACCCCCTTTTGTGCGGATGTTTGTTGAAAAGCAATATCCTGCGCGGAAGAGGAGAGCCCAATACAAATAGCCAGAAATAAAGTCAGGAATATTTTCATAAGTTTCGAGTTATCAGTGGATGAGTGGGATTATTCCAAATCCCATTGGAAGGAAAGCTGGTCAACATACAGTGTGGAGCCGGAACCGCCGGTGAAATAATCGCCATATTTAGATGCAGCACAAGTGATGAGCATATATGAGGGCACGCGCGACGTATCCCTGTATTTTATATCTATTGTGAACATCTTATATTCGCCCATTTGCCCGCTATACACCAATTCGCCATAACCAATCACATATGATGCGTTTTTATCAAAAAGCTTTCTGTCGCTCGGCTTTGTGCGTATTTCAAATGGAGCAGTCCAATCTGTCAGAGCCACGTATATATGACATGTGTCAGGTCTGCCCTTCAAATAATTGAATTCAGATGAGGCATAATCGATATCAACGGCACTATACTGATAATATCCGGACAGTCGGGTCGGGCGGAGATTCCAGGGGCGTCCAAATGCCAGAACACCATTTGTACCGTCAGTGCGGACATAGTCGCCGGAGAATATGGAGCCGGTGCCGAGTTTGCCGATTATTCCGATACCAACAAACTTTGTGAGGCATTTCGCTGCGGTTCCTCGCCCGTTCGGAGTGTAGTCGGTGGGAGTGGTAAGGTTTTGTCCAAGTGTGATGGCACCGCCGTTGCCCGTGTCCCAGAAACGCAGGCCATTTTCGTCCCAAGGGCACCACATTTTTTTGCTATTCTGATGCCATTGCTCAAAATCACCATCAGGGATGTCGGCGGTTGACTGGGTGGTTACCTTTATTTCATTTCCATAATTAGCATCCGAAACAGTTCTAACCGCATATTCCGTGAGAGGCGTCACATGCGGGATAAAACAAGAGAATGCGCCTTGATTACTGCTGACATATTTGTCGGGGACACGTGTCCATTCAGTGTCAGACGATTTTCGATATTCGAACCCGTTGGCTGCATCGGCCGGACCTTCGCCATAGGCCCATATCACTTCCGACCAAGCATCCACGCGAGTAGTGCTGACCACGGTTTCCGTTAATTCGGCATAAATGGTCCATATTTCCGTTCGTCCATGGCAAGTCACCTTCACCCTCATTGGATGCAGAAGATTGATTTTGCCGGGCACAATATCGGGAGACAAAGCTGTAATTCCTTCGGGTCCGAGCTTTATTTTCAAAAGTGTCAGGTCGGTCAGGTCGGTTCCCTCCGGAAGGCTTACAATCACACGATGGCCCACAGGATCTATTACACTTTCGCCGATTTCGCCTTCAACGGCGAAATATCTCACTATCTCCTGATGTGCAATAATCTCCCATGTATAGTCTTGAAATCTTGAGAGAGTGACATAAAGAGGATGCGAAAGATTGTAGGATCCTTCAAGCAGATTGGGGTCGGAAGTGCCATCCGGGCTAATTTTATATTCCGTGAATTTCACGTTCTCGATATCCGTGGTTTCTTCCAGATATATATTCGCCTCAAATGCTATAGAATCAATATATGCACTTTTCGACTCTCCCTCGGCAGCAATAGCCAGAATATTCTGGGTGATTCTGGGATATGGTATGTCATTTTTTATACAGCTCAGAAAGGCAAGTGGCGGCAATATCAACGCCAACAGTGCCGCACAAGAGTGTTTCAGTGAGGAACAATATTTATAGCAAGACTTCATTTAACTTTTTTCGAAAAATAATATTGGGAGAAAGATAAAAATTTTGAGGGGAAAATCAAACGGGAGACAGGCAATGAAGCTGCAAAATTGCGAAATCTGCGTTATCCCCTCAATTACATATTCACGGCAATACCGAAATTTATATTAAAGATATTGAAGCGGAAATTGGCCCCAGAGGAGAAACGATTGCCGGAATCCACATCATTTTCAGTTTGTTTCTCATTTCTCAGGTAGAATCCAAACACGCCAAAAGATACATGGAATGCCACATTCTTCATAATGAACACCTGGATGCCCGGAGAGAAATTGAGTTGGGCTTCCATGGAAGTGTTTTTTGTGACACGGGGTTCACTGTTATACGGACGTCGGAATTCGCTGCTTCCGGATGAGAAGGCAAGCTCAACTTCGTTGAACACTCCAAAACGTGAACGACGCCCCAAACCGATATACTGATTGAAAGTGAATGCGGCGGAATATGATTCCGACCGGTAAGCTATATCGTCAAGGCTGAAATTAATGTCGTCATCAACATCCACTTTAAAAGAATCGATACCTCCACGGGCGTTGTAATATCCAAACTTAAGGCCCACTGATATATTGTTTCTGATAAAATAGGCCAAATAGGGCCTGATTGAAAAAGCATGGGCATCGATGTTGACATCGCTGAGAAGTCCGAAAATATCGAGGTCTTTTGTGGCTATTTCGCCATACGACACAGTAAGGCCTATGGCCCATACCCCCTTTGGAATATAAAGGAGATTAGACAATCCACGATTGAATCGACCGATATTCATTTGTTTAAGCACCATGGGAATAGTGTCTCCCTTGAATATTGTTCTCTCTGTGGTGTCGAGGTTGTTCATATCATCGACAACCTTCGAATGTCCCTCAAGCAAGCGAATCACATCATTTTGAAGAGAATCGGGCACGTAGATATATGTTCCGTTCACCACGCTGCTCCCGGCCTTTTCCACTTGTGCAGAGTCGCACACCTCCGGGGTATCGGCCCATGCGGTCTGACAAACAGTGAAAACCAACAGATAAGGCATCAGCAGTTTTAGAAATACTGTCGTGATTTTTGGCATCATAGGTAGAAAGTGGTTCCGAAGGTTATACTAAAGAGATTAATCTTAAAATTGGCCGACATAGCATGTCTTGAGGCATTATAAATTTGGTCGCGTATGCTTTTAGTGTGACGATAGCTGAAACCGAGCACTCCGATATTCACCTCCATGGCCGAGTAATTATTCAAGAACACCACAAAACCGGGCATCAGACCGATATCGAGAGAGAAATTTCTTTCATAAGTTCCGGTGAGGTCTTCACTTCGACCCCGCGTGATTTTAGATTGTCCTCCTCCAAGCTCTATCTGAACTTCATTGAAAAATCCGAATCTCTTCGAGCGTCCGAGCGAAAAATAATTTCGCATGAATACCATACCGTAATAATTATGAGCGAGAGAATAGAGGTTTTCAATATCAGTATTTGTTTCAGAATCAAGCACGATGCTTGCATTCTCCAGTTTTGTCAGATTTCTGGCATAAGAGAATTTCACTCCGAGAGCCAAATCGTTTCTTACGGCATAAGCCACCATAGGCGACACTTTAAACGAATAAGTGTCGCCTCCGATTTTCTCAAACACCAGGAACTGGTAATTATTCTGATTGGATTGCGTATAGGATATCGAAACACCCGTAATCCATTGTCCTTTTGGCACAAAGACAGAGGATTCTATGTCGCGTTCAAACGACTCGATTCTCGGATGGCTCTTGATTGAATCAATCATGGCCGGTGTGATATGCAGTGTATCCGCATGGTGTTGCACCTGCACGTCAGCAAGGGGAATATAAGCAGTTTGACTTCGGGCAATAAAAATGCCCGAAGCCACACTGCAAAATGTCAAAACAAATTTAAAGAATTTATTCATAAACAAGCTTAAAATCATCGAGATACATCACACTGGACGCACTTCCGCAGAAATAATCGCCAAATTTGGATGCCGTAGCCACGATGACAAGATGAGTGGGGCGTTTTGTTTTTGCATTCTCCTTATATTCCAAAGGAATCTCCACAAGCTTCAAAGAGCCGTCGGGGCCGAATGCCTCCTTCCATGTCACCTGCCCATAAGCCACCACTTGCTCATCATCCTTATTAAAGAGCTTTCTGTTGTCGGGGCTTGTGCGAACATCGACAGCTCCATCTGTGAGAGCCACATATATCTGGGCCTGGTCGGTGCCATCTTTCACCACCTCCACATAAGACTCGTTTCCACTCTTCACCTTCACGCTGCCCCCGGGGCGATAATTAGCCCACACCTGCAATTTGGACGGGTGCGAACCATTATATGTGTTACCAAGACTCAGCACCCCGTTAGTGCCTTCAGTTTTCACATAAAGACCCGTAAAGAGGTTGCCGGCGGCAATCACGCCCATAGCAGAGCCAGAAGCAAGACGCGCACTGTAAGAGCCGGAGCGGACCATATCGGAAGACTTGTTGGTGAGCGACAGATTTGCTGTGGCGCCACCTTCGTTGCCGGTGTCCCAGAAATGATCAGAGCGCACACCTACTTCAGTGGTGTTGCCTGTGCCGGGGAAAATTACGGTTTTATTGCCAAGAAGGGTTTTGGCAACATATGTGCCCCACTCCTCCATGCTGCTGTTGGGAATTTCAAACGCAGTTTCTGTGGTGAATGTGATCACTTCAGCATTGTCGTATCCGTTGCAGAAAGCCTGATATTCATATGTCGTGCCGGGATTAAGTCCGGTCACTATAACATCAAAGGGAGCGACAGCCGCACGACTAACAACGCCGGCGCGCGTATTGGCGCGTGCCTTTCTTCTTGCGGCAGCTTCAGAAGATGATGATGGATATGCATTAATCCATTCCGAAGCTCCTGCCACACGATATCTTATACCGAACCGGACGGCAGAGGCGGCATCATATACATTACCGCTCAGACGCGCACGGCTCACACCGACAGCGAGCAGATCGCTCACGGGAGATGTGCCTACGGGTGCCAAATACTCTACAGCCGCAGCGGAATTTGCCACACGCAAAGTGGCCGAACCCTGTTTGCGCCGGCCATCCACGGCATTAAGAGTAAACGTGAATTCAGAATCGCTCTCCGGCAATGAATTGAGGAAATTCCGAGTAAAGACTACATAGACCTCCTCCACATTTACCTTTCCTCCCTCAACAGAACTTGAGGCATCTTGAGAAACGGTGCGTTCCACGCGTATACCCTTTGAGGCGAGGTCGGAAATCACCGAACCATCAAGCAGGTTCAGGCCGTTTTCAATATCCGGCACATTATCGCTTAAATTCATTGTGACAGAGTTCATGCCAAAATAACCACGCACATAGAGCTGCACATCGCTGAAATTATGATCGAGCGAGACCACCTGCTCATCAATATTGCCATTGACCATAGAGACAGCCGGACCGGGAAAAATCTCCACTTCATCTTCAATCACCGGTATATCCTCAATGACTATACGAATCAGTGCTCCTCCTTCTGTAACTTCATTTTCATCTTGTGCGACTGTGAGCCTGTATTCATGTGCACGCTGCACATTTTCTATTTCTCCGAACCTGACATAAGGCTTGCCATCATTCGTCACGCCCTCTATTTTATAATTCAGATTCTTATCGGCATTCGGCATCATGAAATATCCCTTTGCCGTTTCAATATTATCCTTGTCAAACACGAGTTCTCCCCGCGAATGGGAGAAAGTCACCTTCAAATCCTTCAAGTCAACACTCAGAGAGGCCGGGTCGACAGATGCAATCACATTGGCGATGTTGCAATGAAGCATAAGGGAATTCTCTCCTTCTTCAATATCAAACTCCTGCTTTCCTCTATAAAATTTAGAAGAGAAAGAGGCAGACACGCTGTCACCGCTCCAAGCTTCAGCCAGATAATGTCCTACTTTGAGCTGCACATGCTGCGGAATATTGTCAAGACCCTTCCATTTGCGGATTACACCTTTTGAATTTTCAATATAAACCACACACTTTTCGCGAAGGGCGGCAAGCTCATCAGCCGGGATGGAGCGTGTTGAAGAGATGCGCACATCACCTCTGATTTCAGTGGTCAGAGTGAGACTTCCCTCACCGGAATCACCAAATGGTTCCTCCATTGCACAGGATGAGATGAGAGAACCGGCAGCCAGCGCCACAACCGAAAGTGTCAGATATTTTCTTAGCATTTTCATAGCCTAAAATTTGATAATAAGCGTTTTAGTTGTAGTGCCGTTGGCATCGCCGACACTGAGTACAAACTTATGCTCCATAGAGCCAAACACACCGAGCAACGGAATAAACTTTGTAAGATTGAAATCGACAGAACTTTTGCCACCAACGTTGCAGTCAAGTCCGAGACCTGTGAGAGCACTCTGCATTTCGGCCGGAGTGTTCACCATGTCAAGATGCTGATCAAGCCCGAGGCCTGCGAGTTCATCCGGCGTCAAGGCATCAGAAATGATGTCGCAGGTAAATGTTTTGATTCCGCCTTCCGCCTCACTCTTGATTTTGATTACACATCCATCCATAAGGTCGGCGCCTGCATTCACTGCATCAATATTCACGGGAGCCTCTCCCGTAATTGTCGGGGCGGGCAAAGAGGGAGTCGGGGGTGTGGGAGGCTGCGGATCGTCATCATCCTCGCGAGGACGCTCATTGTCATCAAGCACGACATCCTCCCCTACCGGCACATTTGCCTCCACATCAGTGATTGATACACTCGCATCAACAGACACATTTACATTTGCGTCGCCGGAAGGGGTGCCGTCATGTCGATGAAGCTTGAAAGTGATTTTGTAATGATTTCCCTTTTCCACATTTGCATACGACTTTGTTTCGCAAACAGACTCACCATCAACAACACCCACAAAGGTGGCGACAAGAGTTGTTTCGGCAGTATGCATGAAATAGCCCGCTTTCTCAGCATCGGCCTCCGTGGTGGTGAACTTCAATCCGTCGTTGTCACCCACTTTCACTTGCACATAAGAGTCGGGCGACATATGCGAACGCAGCACAGAATCAAAATTGATTGAAACCTTGATATTATTCAGTTTGCAAACGACAGGCTCCACATAGCTTGTGATTTCATAAGGAATGACCTCAAACTCTTCGGATTTGCCAAGATAATAGGGAGACTCCCACTCGGCAACTCTGTTTTCACCATATGCGGCAGTGCAGGTATAGCTGCCGGCCGGGAGAGTCACAACATCAGGCATTTCTCCATATTTGTATTTAGCGACGGGATCGTTATGCCCCAATTTGGTGAATACCACAGTGAAATCATCAACATCCAGCTCCGCACGTGTGCGGACATTCTTCAAGTTTTCATTAGCCTTAATCTCCATAGAGAGTGCAGACTTAAGGAACTGTCCCTCGCCATCCGAACCATCAGAGAAAGGAGACTCCGATGAGCAGCCGGCCAGGAAGATACCGGCAGTCAGGATTGAATATATATATGATTTATTCATTTCTAAATTCTATATTTCCGTTTAGACTCTTATTTTCCGCGTTTGCCTGTGCGCTTAAAAGTTGCGGTGGCATTCTCAGTAGCCTCATATCCGAGCTTGACGTTATCCACTCTGAGCACTGAACCGGTTGCAAACGCATGATACTTATTGGCCGCTATAGTTTTATTGCCCAAGCTTTGGCCTTCGTCAAGTTGTGTGCCGGTCGGGATCACGATTGCCGGCGTGACCCCTGAGCGTGTACTCTTGAATCCGAGCTGAATTTTTGCAGCTTTCTTTCCGAATGCATATGTGGGGATCACCGTTTTGTGAGATTTCATGTCAGCACTTTCCGAGAGATATTCAGTTTTTTCGCCGATAACATCTCCGGCAATATCGAGCAGACGAATATAAACCTCAGCCAGCTCGCCATTCACAGGAGCATAAGAATAATCAAACGTCACGGAAGAGGGGCGGGTGGAAAAGCTAATGCCATCTGTGCGAGAAGAGCTTCCCAAGAAGGGATAGGATCCGAGGAACAGCTCGCCGGCGGCTTTATGCAAATCAGCCTCCGATGGTGAATTGTCACAATAATATCTTGTCGATGTTTTTTGGTCGCTCAGCGGAATGTCCGGGCCATTGTGATTGTAACCTACAGATCTCACCACTACTTCACCATTTTCCGCGAACGTAGATGGAACCATATACCATGTATTCTTATTCGCAGAATTCAGCCAGCACGTAAGCTCATTCACATCAGCCCAATTGTCGGGAGTAGATCTTACAATTGAAGACTTATGCTGATAATCTTTAGAGAAAATGAATGAGATTCTGTATTTTCCACCCACATTCAAAGATTCGATATTGATTGTTTCAGAAACGCTTCCGAAAGTTCCGTTGGTCACATCCGTGTCGGTTTCAGTGCGGAAGGACGGGATTGCTTTTTCTATTCCTTGCATTGATGCCTTGAATGATGAATACTCGGTATCTTTTGTGAGGCCGACAATCGTGACAAAGCCGTCCTTGCCATGTGTAATGTTGGCAGAGGGGATAAGAGTCGAGCCGTTGTAGAATTGAAGGTTGTCTGCGATAGCGGCTGTTTCAGAGGCATCGGCAGCCTCAATCTTAAGCACCACTTTGTGAGCGAAGGCATCGGGAGTGATGGAATATTCAGGCACAGCCACATTCACCTTGCAATCGAATGTTCTGGACCCCAAATGAATCATCACATCCGTTTTGCCATCGGCACCCGGTTTTACGGGAGCCACTTCAAGCACATAGCGGAAAGTATGTCCAAGTGATGTTCTTGTTTTCGACATTGAGGGGTCAGTAAGTTTGACAACACTCTTGACGCGTGCGTCAACCATGACGCCATTCCTGTCGGGAGCCTGGAAAGTGAGCTTGTCTTTTATCGCCTCACAATTCGAAGAAACATCAATTGTTATCTCCTCACTCATGAATTTTACCGCACCGACGGCCATTGCCGAAATATCGACAGGCTCTACATTCACCTTAACAGATACGGGGTCGGATGTGCGTGTCTGCATATCCACCGCCTGAAGCTGAATTTCATAAGTTCCGGCCGGGAGTTTGCCTATAAATTCAGTTACATCCACCACGCCCATTTTATCAACATTGCGGAAAAATCCAGAACAAATCACACCCGCACTCTTCAGATAAGCCTGCATGAGAGGCTCGGCATTTACAAGCTGCACCTCCTTGCCAAATGCCGGAGTGAAACCATTGGAGGATATCACATTAAGTGTGGTTGCTTTAAGTCCGCCGAAAGCAAAGACATCAAATTCAGCTGGAGAGTCGGCACCCACATTTTCGAACGCCGATATAGCAACATCGGTTGTGCAGCCTTTTGTTTTGATGGAGGGTGCCGGAGCTTTGAACAGGTCATCGGTGACATTCACCACAACCGACTCGCTCTGCACCTCGTCTTCAAACACAACGGTGAGGCCGAGATTACCGCTGACGGAATTTCCCTCCAGACCTATAGACACCACATAATGATGACGGGCAACAGCATTGAATTGTGCCGGTTGCAACGTAACAGTCTCGTCATTGGCATTTGTGACAGTCACATTCACTTTCACACTTTCGCCCGGCTCAATATAAGCCGGACGGTCTTCATTTTGCGCGAAAACGAGCAAATCATGGCCGGCAGTCTGCACAGCCGAGCTGTAAGCCTTGAAATAGCTCTTGAATTGATCGGTGTATCTCACCGATACCATCGCATTGGCAAGAGTTGCCACAATCGTAGCTTCCGTGGTAGCACCGGGCGACACGTGCGCAGAGGCCGAGCCTGTATAGCAAGGAGCTTCGAAACCTTGAACATTTACGTCTCCATAAGAAGCCGTGATATTATAATCACCTATAGGGAAGGCGTTTTCGCGATTAAAAGCATCCACACTCCCCCAGTTTTTGGAGAATGAGCCATCAATCTTTTCAAGCGTAATTCCGAAAGCTTCGGAACCGGGCACAACAGGACTTATAGAGTCATCGGCACGCGTTGAACGCATCACACGGCCATCCGTTGAGAAATTCAGGTTGATTGATCCCTCGCTGTCGGAACCTCCGAACGGACTCTCATCGCTGCACGATACAATTGCGAACGTTGAGACGACCGAAGCAGCCAGAAACAATCCTTTGATTAGTTTTTTCATCTGCCGTTATTGTTGTTTTTAAATTTTCTGAGTACTTTTACTCCAGACAACTGCATTAATCGTTATGACATTTATGCCTGTCGCTGGAAAAACTTCAATGCAAATTTAACCATTTAATAGGATTATTAAAGTTTTATAATTCCTTAAATCCGACAAATGTACCAATTTAACCAATACACAGAATGAAAAAGTTGATTTTTGTTGCATTTTCAGCAATATTTACCATTTTAAATTTCACAACTGCATCAGCTCAGAATCTAAGCGACATATTTAAGGGAGAGAGCGGAAACATATTGGGCAACATGCTGGAGGGGGTGTTTTCAAGCTCTGAAATCAGTATCTCCGACATGTGCGGAGAGTGGAAATCGAGCGGACCCGCCGTATGTTTCCAGGGTGAAGGATTCTTGAAAAAGGCCGGGGGGATAGCAGCGGCCGCCACAATTGAATCAAAGCTTGAGCCATATTATAAAAAATATGGGCTTGACAACGCCTCGCTGACAATAGACAGCACAGGGAATTTCAAATTAAACACAACACATCTGAAGCTTTCCGGCAATATCACACAAACAGATTCGATAAAACCGGGCGTGTTTGAATTCAATTTCAGAGTGTTTGGAAAGATGAAAATCGGCTCTGTCACAACATATGTGCAGAAGACATCAGAATCGATGGATGTGATGTTTGACGCCACCAAGCTAAAGGGTTTGATAAACAAGATATCCACTTTAACAGGCATAGACATGGTGAAGACTCTCAGCACCACGCTCGACAGCTACGACGGTCTGAGCATCGGCTTTCACTTCACAAAATTAAAAACCGAGCCGTCGGCCTCATCAGCGAAAAAAAATGCTAAAGACTCCAAGAACACTACTGCCAACAAGACATCACAAAACAAAACAAGCAACGACACAACTTCCGGGAGGAAGACATCTGTCGACAAGCTGCTTGATATTCTAAAAAGCAAGATGGGGAAATAACCGTAGCCTAAATGGCAGCCAGGCGCGCAAGATATTTGCCGAGAATATCAAACTCGAGATTGACTGTAGTTCCCGCATTTATGGTTTTGAAATTTGTGTTGTCGTGAGTGTAAGGAATGATTGCCACCTTAAAAGAAGACTTGAGAATATCGGGATTTTCAGAGTCGGGTTGTGAATCAGGCTCGCACACGGTAAGGCTGACTCCATTTACAGTGACAGAACCCTTGTCGACAGTGAAATATCCTTTGCGCGCCATTTCGCGTGGCACATCATATACAAACTTATAATACCAGCTGCCATCGGCTTCTGAAACAGATTCGCACACAGCAGTCTGATCAACATGACCCTGCACAATATGCCCGTCAAGACGGCCGTCGAATTTCAGACTGCGCTCCACATTCACCGAATCTCCGACTCGGAGCATGCCCAGATTTGAGCGTTCAAGGGTTTCCTTAATAGCTGTGACTGTATATGTGGCGTCATCATTAAGGCTGACCACAGTGAGACACACACCATTGTGCGAAACGCTCTGATCAATTCTCAACTCGTTGGCAAAAGCGCATTTCAATGTGATATGAAGATTATCCTCTTCTCTTACAAGAGCCACAACCCGGGCGGCTTCCTCAACAATTCCTGAAAACATTATCTTCTCAATTTAGAGTCTGTTTCATTAAAAATTCAACATTTAGATCAGCTTATTTTTGACATAATTTTTTCAATCTCAGAAGGAGAAACCTCTCTGCTGTGAACGGTGAGATTGGATAAATCAGCTAAAAAAAGTGTCGAACTAAAATGATTTTGTCATTGATACAGACATAAATATTAAATAATTTAACTTTCGCAAGTTTACAACTTGCGAAAAACAAGGAGGTTCGAGGTTGGTTATTAGCATCAATTACATTGTAATTTTACAATGGTTATCTCATTAACCTTTCTAACTGCCCAACTCTAACCTTCAAGATTCCAAGTTGCCAGCAACTTGCGAAACTTGAGTTTGTAAAATTATTCTGTTTTTAAAGTTACTATAGTCTAGTGAATTTGGGCATTTTTACCCTTTTGGTTCAGTCATATAGCTCGCCATATTCCTTCATCTGCAAGAATAAATCTGCGCCAAATTCGCGACCCCTGCTTTAACATTTTTACATTTTTAGGGGAATGGAGTCTAAATTAATATTGGCCTCGCATGCATAGTCGGAGTTGACCTTTAAATCTGTCATATTGCCGGATATTATCCTTATTCTACAGATCCAAACCCGGCTCATGCATGCAATCCCTAATGTTGATTTTTTATGAAACAGACTCTAAAAGGCCACTTTTAGTGGCAAAGTTAAAAATTTATTTATAATTTTATAGTCCGTTTCAAGAAATCCTGTTCAAAAAAATTTAGGCAAACCAATTATAAGAGTCTATTTCATAAAAAATCAACATTAGGGGCGGATTATTTTTGAGATAATTTCATCTTACAAACAAATCCACATGTCACGTAGCATCACACTGCCGCCATCAATACATGGCAAAAACACACCCGAGGGACTTAATGCGCGCCAAATCACCATAATCGGAGGCAACGGTGCAGGCAAATCCCATTTCATGGAGGAAATGATTGAGATGTGCGGAGACCGCTCCTACACACTCAACGCGTTATCGGCCTTCTACGCTGATGCTGCCGAATCAGTGCTTCCAAGCTCAATTGATGCCCAATATCGTGACGCTGCAAGACAACATTCATATATGCGCACGGATGCAGTGAGTCGTCTTGACAAGCTCATTTATATGGTATTTGCCGACGAACTGGAGAGTCTTCTTGATAACAAAGCTCTTATAGCCGAGGGCAAAAATGCCGACATTACAGCCACCAGGCTTGATATGGTCAGAGCCCGATGGGAAAAAATATTTCCCGGCAACAGGATATGCCGCAGCAAAGGAAACCTGATGTTCAACACAACCAGCGGGGATGACCGGATAGGAGCACACGCGCTCAGTCAGGGAGAAAAGACAGTATTGTTTTATCTGCTCGGCGTGCTTTATGCACCGGAAAATGCCGTGATTTTTATTGATTCGCCCTCTTTATTTGTGCATCCTTCGATTATTTCAAATCTTTGGAACACGATTGAAGACATGCGCAGAGACTGCGCATTTGTATACAACTCGGTTGATGTGGATTTTCTCAGCAACCGCACCGGCAACACATGTATCTGGGTGAAGCGCTATTTCTCCGACAGCCGCGAGTGGGATTACGAGATACTTCAGGATTCGGAATCACTGAGCGATGAGATAATGATAGAGCTGGCCGGGAGTCGCAAGCCCGTGCTTTTCATAGAGGGAGACATCTCGCATTCGATTGATTCCAAATTATACAGGCTTGTGTTCACAGACCGCACGGTGCGTCCGCTGGGTTCATGCGAAAAAGTGATAGAGACCACCCGCTCCTTCAATGACCTACAATCGATGCATCATCTTCAAAGCATGGGAATTGTGGATCGAGACCGGCGCACCGACACGGAAGTGGAATATCTGCGCCGAAAAAATATTTTAGTGCCGGATGTGGCAGAAATAGAAAACATATTCTTGCTTCCCGACATTATAAAGGTAATGGCCGGGGTGCGTGGTCGCGACGGGAACAAGATTCTGCACAGAATTGAAAAATATGTGATGCACCTGTTCAAACAGCAGGCTGAGGAGCAGGCAATGCAACATGTCCGCCACAAAATGAAACGCAATGTGGAGTGCAAAATTGATGGCCGGTTTCACTGCATAACCGCACTTGAAACACATCTGAGAAAATTGGAGACGCAACTCCAACCCCGGAAACATTACAACCGCATCCGGGAAGAGTTTGCAGCCAAAATTCGCGACAACGACTATGCAGGCGTACTCAAGGTGTTCAATCACAAGCCGATGCTCGCAGGGAGCGGACTGCATAAGCTTCTCGGCTATTCCACACGCGAAGAATATGTCGGGGGTGTGCTTGATGTGCTGAAGACATCCGGCAAAGAATCGAGGCAACTGAGAAATGTTATAAAGCATTGTCTGCATGCAAATGATTCCGGGCAAATCGTTGGCACAAAGCCCGGTGAAGGAAACTCCGAAAAAAAAGAGACAACAGCGAACAAAAAGAAAAAACAAAATAGAAAATGAAAAAGAAACTCGCTATCTTGCGAAATGACCCATGGCTTGAGCCATTTGCAGGAGCCATTGAAGGCAGACATCAAGATGTGATACGCAAATATATGGAAATCACCGCCAACACTGACGGTAATATTAAAAAATTTGCCAACGCATACAATTGGTTTGGTCTCCACCGCGACAAGAAAGGTGACTGGATTTTCAGAGAATATGCCCCTAATGCCACTGCTATAGAGCTAATAGGAACATTCAACGACTGGAAACATGACAGCACCTACAAGCTGGCAAAGCAGCCCGACGGGAGCTGGGAAGGAAAGTTCCCGGCAGATTCAATCCACAATGGTGACCTTTATAAGATGCTTGTGACATGGGATGGAGGACAGGGCGAACGAATACCGGCTTATGCAACTCGCGTGGTTCAAGACAATGACACAAAGATATTTTCGGCCGAGGTGTATATGCCTGAACATCCTTATCGGTTCAAGGTGAAGGGATTTACGCCCGACACCAAACCACTTTTGATATATGAGGCACACATCGGCATGGGAGAAAACAAAGAGGGAGTCGGCACCTATGATGAATTTCGCCGCAACATTCTTCCACGTATCGCCAAAGACGGATATAACGCCATACAGCTCATGGCGATACAAGAACACCCTTATTATGGGTCGTTCGGCTATCATGTAAGCAGTTTTTACGCTGCATCTTCACGGTTTGGCACACCCGATGACCTGAAACGTCTAATTGATGAGGCACACGAACTTGGGATAGCCGTGATTATGGACATCGTGCATTCTCACGCTGTAAAAAATGAAGTGGAGGGCCTCGGGCGTCTTGACGGAAGTTACGACCTCTATTTCTACGGTGACTCACGTCGTGAGCATCCCGCCTGGGATTCTCTATGTTTCGATTATGGGAAAAACAGCGTGCTTCACTTCCTGCTCTCAAATTGCAAATTCTGGCTTGATGAATATAAATTCGACGGCTTCCGTTTTGACGGAGTGACGTCAATGCTTTATTATAACCACGGACTTGGCAAGGCATTCAGCGGATATAGCGACTACTATGATGGCAATGAAGACACCAACGCATTAGTGTATCTTGCACTTGCCAACATCCTTATTCACGAAGTCAATCCCAAAGCAATAACAATAGCGGAAGAAATGAGCGGAATGCCCGGGCTTGCATCAAGATTCGAAGACGGAGGTTTGGGTTTCGACTATCGCCTTGCAATGGGGATTCCCGACTATTGGATAAAAATGATTAAGGAAAAAAAGGATGAAGACTGGCATCCCACCTCAATCTTCTGGGAGCTCACCAACCGTCGAGCAGATGAGAAGACAGTGAGCTATTGCGAGAGCCACGACCAGGCGCTCGTAGGCGACAAGACCATAATTTTCCGGCTTATCGACAAAGAGATGTATTGGCACATGATGGTGGACGACACCAACGGCGTAGTGGACCGCGGAATGGCACTGCATAAAATGATTCGTCTTGTGACACTCGCTTCAATCAACGGTGGCTACCTCAATTTCATGGGCAACGAATTCGGACATCCCGAATGGATCGACTTCCCCAGGGAGGGAAACGGCTGGAGCTATAAATATGCTCGCAGACAATGGGATCTTGTGGACCGTGAAGACCTGAAATATAAATTTCTCAATGCATTCGACAACCGGATGATAGGACTGGTGTCGGGCGTCTACAACTTCCAGGCACTCCCGGTTGAGAAATTATGGGAAAAAGATGACGACCAGATACTCGCATTCATGCGTGGAGACCTGATATTTGTGTTCAACTGGAGTCCCAACCGCTCCTTCACCGACTACGGCTTCCTCGCACCGGCCGGGGAATATGAGGTGGTTCTGAATTCTGACGATACAATTTTCGGCGGCCATGGCTTTATTGATGACAAAGTTCATCATTTCACGATGCCCGACCCACTCTACAGTCCGTCGGGTAAAGGATGGCTGAAAATGTATATACCTGCACGCACTGCGCAAGTGCTGAGAAAAGTAAAGAAGCATGAAGCCGGCAAAAGCACGGCCGAAGAGAAAAAGGAAAAGAGCCCCAAAAAGAGAATTGCAAAATGAAAAAAATCAATATAGCCATTGATGGCTACTCATCATCAGGGAAATCCACGATGGCGCGCGAGCTGGCTTCCAAAATAGGCTACATATATGTAGACTCCGGAGCCATGTATCGTGCAGTCACATTATATGCACTTGAACACGACATGACTGAATTCGGCAAAGTTGACCGGGAAGCGTTGGTGAAGGCTCTGCCGGGAATCAGGATTTCATTTCAACCGGCCGGTGCCGACGGCATACAGCACACGCTGCTCAACGGCAAGGATGTGGAGCGGGAAATACGCGACTTCCAGGTAAGTTCGCACGTCAGCCTTGTTGCCGAGATTCCCGAGGTAAGGGCGCGACTTGTGGAGCTGCAACAGGAATTCGGCAAAGAGAAAGGGGTTGTGATGGATGGCCGAGACATTGGCACCACTGTCTTCCCCGATGCAGAGATGAAAGTATTTGTAGATGCTTCCGCCGAGGTCAGGGCAAAACGCCGGCTTAAAGAGATGCGCGAAAAGGGGATGGATGTAGACTATGATGAAGTGCTGAAGAATATTCAGGAGCGCGACCACATAGACAGCACCCGCACTGTTTCACCGCTTAGAAAGGCGGAGGATGCGCATGTTCTTAACAATGACAAAATGACACACAGCGAGCAGCTTGCATGGCTTCTCAAATTATTTCATGTAATTGAGAATGAATGACATTCCGGACAACACCAATAAAAAAGGAAGCAAACCGATAATCGAGATAGACAGCAACTCCGGCTTCTGTTTTGGAGTAGTGACAGCCATACAGAAGGCGGAGGCTGAGCTTGATTGCACCGGCAGGCTGGCATGTCTCGGCGACATTGTGCACAATGCTTCCGAAGTGGAACGTCTGCGTCTTCGCGGCCTTCACACCATCACTCACGAAGATCTGGTCAATCTCCACGACTGCACTGTGTTGCTGCGCGCCCACGGAGAGCCACCCTCAACCTATGCCATGCTTAAAAAAAATCATATCAGTGTGATTGACGCCACGTGTCCGGTTGTGCTCCGGCTGCAGAAGCGAATCAAGCATGCATATAACAAGGCAATTGAGGAATGCAAAACAAACGACCAAAGGGAAATGCCACTTTTTCTGATATATGGCAAGACCGGCCATGCCGAGGTGAACGGACTTGTGGGTCAGACAGAGGGTAATGCCGTGGTGATCCAAAGCATCGGTGACCTTGACAGCCTCGATTTGTCGCGCGACATATTTCTATATTCACAAACCACAAAAAGCATAGAAGGATTTCAGCAGATTGTGAATGAAATAGAGAAGAGGAAAAAGAGTGGCAACTTCGAATATTTCGATACAATCTGCAGGCAGGTGGCCAACAGGTCGGACAAAATAAGAGGGTTTGCCGAAACCCATGACACAATATTGTTTGTGACCGGAGCAAAGAGCTCCAACGGAAAAGTTTTATTTGAAGAATGCCGGAAAGTGAATCCGCGCACATATGCCGTCACCGACGGTTCGGGAATAAATCCCGAATGGCTTGCCGGGGCAGAATCCATCGGCATATGCGGAGCCACATCCACACCGGCATGGCTAATGAAAGAAGTGGCCGAACATGCAAGACTTATCACTAAAAGCTGACGAAAGATACATGCAGATGGCTCTGGAAGAAGCCACGGCAGCCTACAAAGAGGGAGAGATACCGGTAGGCGCGGTGATTGTGGGTCGTGACGGGCGCGTGTTAGCGCGCGACCATAACCGCACGGAGCGCCTCACAGATGTGACCGCACATGCAGAGATGCTGGCGCTCACATCGGCATTCAACAATCTGGGGGGGAAATATCTTCCCGGCTGCACCATATATGTCACCGTGGAACCCTGCACAATGTGTGCCGGAGCCCTGGGATGGAGCCAAATTGGAAGAATTGTATATGGTGCGCCCGATGTGAAACGTGGATTTTTTTCATGTATGCAGGGAGCGATGTCACCGATACATCCGAAAACAACTGTGCAAAGCGGTGTGCTTGAGGATGAATGCCGGATGCTGATGATAGACTTTTTCAAACGGCTTCGAAGATAAGGGTTCGCAGGGCACGTTTCATAAAATTGGTCTGATTCATAAAATTTGATTCATAAAAAATTCAATATTCGTGAGCTTGCAACTTCCGAAAAGCAAGGAGATTAGGGTTGTTTTTTAACAACAATCACATTGTAATCTTACAATGGTTATCTCACTAACCTTTATAACTGTCTAACTCTAACCTTCAAGATTCCGAGTTGCTTGCAACTTGCGAAACTTGAGTTAAATAAATTAAGGCCACCATTTTTTGTGGAATGGAGCCTTAATTCTTTTTTTTGCTTATTTCCGGATTTTATTTAAATTTGAATCAAATATCGAATCCCAACTATTTGGAGTCAGCATGTATCTTTACGTGCGTCACTCGCGAATACTATCTATCTGAACACACAACCTGACCACACATCATGAAACTTAATGACAGAATCAAAGGCTGCATATTCGGGTACGCACTCGGAGATGCACTCGGAGTAGGCACCGAATTTATGAGCAAAAAAGAGGCAGCCATTTATTACCCTGACAAATTGAGAAGCTTCAAGCAGATAATCC
This sequence comes from Candidatus Amulumruptor caecigallinarius, assembly GCA_023665575.1. Lineage (GTDB taxonomy): Bacteria > Bacteroidota > Bacteroidia > Bacteroidales > Muribaculaceae > Lepagella. Next base: position 20,039 of record JAMPDQ010000017.1, read on the forward strand.
GGGATTCCCATCGCTCACAATGGGAACAGGGAGAATGGACCAACGATACGGAAATTGTGGCACGTATGCTCGAATCCATAATGGAGCATCAAGAAATAAAAGAGACCGCCATAAGCAAAAGCCTTTGGGAATGGGTCACCACCGGTGTGAATGATTTATCATCCTTTCTATATGAGATGATGTATAGCGAGGAATGGCGCGACAATCCGATACAGATGAGCCACCGCACATGGGCCGGCAAGAAAAATCCCATGGCAACAAATGAAGCCACAGGACGCGCAGTTGTTGTGGCTCTCACTGCAAAAGAGTCTGAAATCAGGCGCGACACTGCACGCCTTGTTCTGTTGACTCATGATGATTCCAGATGCGTATATTCCACCGAGGTGCTTGCCCGCGCCTTGCGAAAGATATTGTTTGAGCAGAAAGATATCGCCTATGAGGAGGTGGCACATATATGCGCAGGCTCCGACGGACGGTTGCTGCCTTACGTGGAGACAGCCATGTCGGATGATATCGAAGCCCTCGACCTGGATGATGAAGAATCGTCAACTTATACGCGCAAGACGATGTCGGCCGGATTGTGGGCATTGTGGCATTGCGACAACCCCGCTGACATGATTTACAAAATGATTGATGAAGGTGGAGATGCCGACACAAACGCCGCCATAGCCGGCGCTCTTGCCGGCGCGAAATTCGGGTATGACGCGCTTCCGGATGAAAAAAGGGAATTAAAACAGTTCGGATATCTTGAATCGCTATCTGAACGAATTGCAGATTACATGCAACAACATGTGTTGAAATGAATAAAAGAATAAAAGTGTGGATAGAGGCAATGCGTCTGCGCACACTTCCGGTGTCGGTGGCCGGCGTTGTGACGGGAGGCGGCTGTGCGGCTTATTACGACAGTTTCAAACCGCTCCCGTTTCTGATTTGCCTTTTGTTTGCGGTGTGCGCACAAATCACATCAAATTTCGCAAATGAATATTTCGACTATAAGAACGGCCTCGACCGCAAGGGGAGAGAGGGCTTCAGGCGCGGTGTGACAGAGGGAGACATCTCCCCCGCCAACATGCGCAACGCAACATTCGGTCTGCTCGCATTCACATGTCTGACCGGATGCTCACTAATATATTGGGGAGGTCTCTTGATTATACCCGTAGGGATTGCCATAGCAATATTTGCGCTGGCATATTCAGCAGGGCCATATCCTCTTTCGCATCATGGTCTCGGAGAGATTGCCGTTCTGATTTTTTTCGGCATTGTGCCCGTGTGTCTCACAACATATCTGCAGACAGGCTCGTTTGATATATGGCCGGTGGCTCTACCACTATCGGTGGCAATTGGCACAATGGGATCCAACGTGTTGATTATAAATAACTATCGCGACCGTAAAGATGACCTGGCAGTGGGCAAACGCACACTGGCCGTGAGATTCGGAAGCAAGTCCATGCGCCACTTATATCTTGTCAACGGGTTCGTGTCGCTCCTCTTCATAGAAATAGCCACAGCAATCCGCATCCCAATGTATTGGCAACTCGGCGCGCTGATATATATCAACGTGCACTACATGCTGTGGCAAAAGATGGGCGCATCGCAAGGAAAGGAATTGAATCCCATTCTCGGACAGACATCCATGCTGATGTTTGGCGTTTCGCTCTGGCTTGCGGCAGCTCTCATAATGAAATAATTCAGAGTCTGTTTTATAAAATCCAACCTGACAATCAACAGATTAAATTTTACCTAACTGAATGGCAGAAAAAAGATTCAGCGGCAAACCGGCATTCCAGCCCATAAAAGAGGATGCCACAGGCAAGCTTCCGCCCCACGACACAGACCTTGAAGAAGTGGTGCTCGGTGCCCTCATGTTGGAAAAAGACGCATACATGAATGTTGCCGACTATCTGACACCGGAATCATTCTATGACCCGCGCAATGCAATGATATATGAGGCCATAAGCACACTCGGCTTCAATCAGCGGCCTATCGATATGATTACGGTAACAGAACAGCTGCGCTCCAATGGCAATCTGGACAAGGTGGGAGGCGCTGTGCATATCACAGAGCTGACAGCCAGGGTGTATTCCGCGGCAAATGTGGAATATCACGCAAAAATCGTGTCACAAAAGTTTCTTGCCAGAAGGCTAATCAGCTTCGCCGCACAAATAGAATCGGAAGCATTTGATGAGAGCAACGATGTAGACGACCTGTTGCAGCAGGCAGAGGGGCAACTTTTTGACATATCGCAGACACATCTCAAGCGCGAAGTGACACAGATTGACCCGGTGCTTAATCTCGCACTTGAGCAAATACAGACAGCTGCCAACACGCAGACCGGTCTTTCCGGCCTTCAGACCGGCTACACCCAGCTTGACCGCATGACCTCCGGATGGCAAAATTCCGACCTCATCATTATAGCGGCACGACCGGCCATGGGAAAAACAGCATTTGTGCTTTCTATGGCAAAAAACATGGCGATAGACTATAACATTCCCGTTGCCATATTCACCCTTGAGATGGCCAATGTTCAGCTTGTGAAGCGATTGATAAGCAATGTAGCAGCGCTGGAGGGTGAAAAAATCAAGAGTGGCCAACTCACTCCCGAGGAATGGGAACGGCTGAACACCAGGGTCAGAAGCATGTATTCAGCGCCTCTATATCTTGATGAGACGCCCGGGCTTTCAATCACAGAACTGCGCACAAAAGCAAGACGTCTCGTCAGAGAGCATAATGTAAAAATCATAATGATCGACTACCTGCAGCTCATGAATGCCACCGGCATGAAACTTGGCAGCCGTGAACAAGAAGTTTCAACTATTTCCCGCTCGCTAAAGGCTTTGGCAAAAGAGCTGAATATCCCGATTATAGCACTTTCGCAGCTCAACCGAAGCACAGAGACACGCGAAGACAAGCGTCCTGTGCTTTCCGACTTGCGCGAATCGGGAGCTATTGAGCAGGATGCCGATATAGTGTGCTTCATACACAGACCTGAATACTACACCAAGAGCAGTGAAGATCAGAACGGCAACGACATACGCGGTATGGCAGAACTAATTGTGGCAAAACACAGAAGCGGCGCTGTGGGAGATGTGAAGCTGCGTTTTGTGAATCGCTTTGCGCGGTTTGACAATTGGGATGACAATTTCAATCTCGTATCGGAAACTCTGAAAAATGTTGAGACAGAGCGCAAACAAAGTCGTATGAATTATGAAGAAGGCGACAACGATGACAGGCCTGAAGGCTTTGTCTTTGCCAATGCCAACAACAATGTCTCTCCCTACCTTACGCCTGATCCGGGCGACATGGACACTCCGTTTTAAATTCATACAAGACAGCAAAAGTAGAAAAAGAGGATGCCACGTGATGACATCCTCTTCGTTTACCCGGTCAATTACTTGAAATTTTGACCCTTTACAAGGACCTTGAATGGCCGGTAATAATATATTATTGTTTCTATCCTTATCCAATGCAATTTTTTTCGTAACCTCTAAACCTAAACCGGATAGAACAATATCTCAGTCTTTATCTATATAACATTTTGCATTCAAGTTTGTTCGCCGGCAGAAAAATTTTTCACGATTTAACGTCAGTCAAATTATCCGTTGGAGACACCGGTAAGAGCCTCAAATGTGCCTATTGAATAAAGCCACCAGAACAAGATGAATATAAGAATAATCACACCAAGCCACAACCAGAGGCTGTTCACCTTTCGTGTGTTTTTGTTGCGCTCTCTTTTGCCGTTAGCCAAGGAGTGTTCAGCTTCATATCGGGCTTCGGCTTCGTTTTCGAGTCTCTCATTGCGCAAATCCCTTTCGCGTTTTTCATTTGTATCCATAACCTTTATGTTTATTCGTTTATTCTAATCTTAAAACATATTAATAAAGGTTGTGGTTCGTTACAATGATATGTTTTCCGTTTTTTTTATGACACTCGCTATTACCGTCTGATAATATCGGTTTCGGAATTGTAAGAATAAAAGCCGTTGGTAGTGATTATGAGATGATCCACAAACGTGATTTCAAGGGCACGGCAAGCTTCAGCCATTTTTCTCGTGATGGAATCATCCGGGCCGCTCGGACGGAGATTTCCCGATGGATGATTGTGACACATCACTATGCCTTCCGCATGCGACAAAAGAGCATTTCTGATAATTTTTTTGATATCACACACAGTGCCGGTGCTGCTCCCTTCACTCACCTTCAGACGTCCGATCACCTGATTTCGTCGGTTGAGAAATAGAGTCCAGATTTCTTCATGTGGCAGATTCGCTATTTCCGGACGCATGAGAGAATATATATGGTCCGGACTTAAGATTTGGGTTCTTGAATCTGTCAAGTCTTCACGATTGTAGCGACGCACGATTTCCATCACAGCTTCAATTTGCATCGCCTTTGTCTCGCCAATGCCGCTGACCATGCAGAGCTCGGCGCGACTCCGGCGCTCCAGATTGAGCAGCTTGTAATCATTCACCCTCATCAGCTCCCTGCACAACAGTGTAATAGGGAAGCCATGGGTGCCGGTGCGCAGTATGATGGCAAACAATTCGGACTCAGTAAGCGATGAGACGCCGAATTTTTTCATCCGTTCACGCGGCTGTTCATCTGAATGAAGATCCTTTACCGTGTAACCCACATCTGATTTTCGGGCTTGCGACATTGCCACAAAACCTTCCGACACCGACTCCGGCATATTATTTTCCATATCACTGATCTTCATTCTCACCCTTGCGGATTTCAATTTCCCGCTCTATATCGCGGCCTTTTCCAAGGATGATTTTATTAAAATATGCCTTCAGGAATCCTGTGCCATATCCTGTGAGCTGCACAAAAGCAGCGCCTACCCCGAGTGTGCCAATTTTCAGAGATTTTGTGGCAATGATGCCACAAAGCCAGAGAGCTGCCACATACATCACCAACGGAAGAATAAACCACAGATTGAAAAAAGAGGCCGCCAGCAAAGCCACCACCCCTACGGTGAAAACGGCCGGAAGCCAATGCACGAGTTTCATAGAGCCGGGATAGAGAAGCTCCAAAGTTATTCTGGACATGCCAAACACATGCACTTGTTTCCAGAACTTTCGGAAATCCACTCGCCTTTTGTGATAAACAAAGACTTCAGGATACAGCGTAATTGAGAATCCGGCATTGCGGATACGTGTGCTCATGTCTATATCCTCGCTGAACATTTCGCGGAAACCGCCCACCCTTTCAAATACTTCACGAGAGAAACCCATATTGAATGTGCGCGGTGTGAATTTCTCCATCGACACTTTCCCGCCTCTTATGCCCCCGGTGGTAAGGAAGGATGTCATGGAATAATTGATGGCCTTCTGCAAATCAGAGAAGGACTCATGGGCGGCATCAGGACCACCAAAGCAATCGCAGGGATTTTTGCGGAGTGAATCACGCAGCGTCGCTATATATTGCGGAGGCAAAATACAATCAGAGTCGACAAAGACAAAATAGTCTCCGTCGGCTCTGTGTATGCCATGATTCCGGGCGATGCTCCGCCCTTCGTTTGCTTTTTTGAAATATTTTATTCTCAGATCTTTATAACCCTTCGGATGCCACGAACCGTCTGCAATCTGTTCAGATTCCATGCAAGGTGTCGTGGAGCCATCTTCCACGAGGATTATCTCAAACCCCTTGTCTGTTTGTTTCCGGAGGCTGTCGAGCAAATCGGCCACCTCATCGGGGCGGTTATAAACCGGAACGATAATTGAAAAAAGTAGCCGTTCGCTTTTCATTTACTCATCAGAATCCTGAGAATATTAAGGCTCCATTTCAGGCTTTCACACGCCCCACATAGCTGCCGTCGCGGGTGTCAACTTCGATAAGTTCACCCTCGTTGATAAATAGAGGCACCTTCACAGTCGCACCGGTTTCTACAGTGGCGGGTTTCAGAGTGTTAGTGGCGGTATCGCCTTTGAGTCCCGGCTCGGTGTAGGTGATTTTCAAAACAGTCTTCATCGGCATCTCTGCATAAAGCACTGTATTGGTGGAAGCATCGCTCACAACCTCCACAGTGTCACCTTCCTTCATATAGGCAGCACCGGTCACAAGCTCCTTGCTGATTGGGATTTGCTCAAATGTTTCGTTGTTCATGAAGATATCATCCTCACCATCGGCATAGAGATACTGATAGGGGCGACGCTCCACACGAACATCCTCGAGCTTCTCGCCGATGTTGAATCTACGCTCGATCACACGGCCGTCAACTACGTTTTTTAGCTTTGTGCGCATGAAAGTGTTGCCTTTTCCGGGCTTTACATGGAGGAACTCCACGCAGAAATAGAGCTGGTTATCAAGGCGGATGCATGTTCCGTTCTTGATGTCTTGAGCATTCATCATATTCTTTCTATATATTTTATTTTTTAAAATTCATTAATCCGGCTACAAAATTACAAAAAAATTTCAATAGTGGAATAAAACAGAGCCTGCAGATATAAAAATTTATTGTGTCCGGATTGTAAAAATTTGTGGAAATAAACTTTTTTGATTACCTTTGCACCCGAATGCCAAAAATCGGCATGCAACAGCGCTAACATAAAAAATTCTATAGAATATGAAAAGAACATATCAACCCTCAAGACGCAGAAGAATCAACACTCATGGCTTCCGCCTGAGAATGGCCACCAAAAACGGTCGCAAGGTTCTTGCACGCCGTCGCGCCAAAGGTCGTTTGCACCTCTCTGTTTCCGACCATATGCCCAGCAAATAAAAGGTGCAACAGGCCAAGTCAAAAAAGGCCGCATGATATATCATGCGGCCTTTTTTGACTCATGACTCATTATATACAATTTTTATGAAACGAAGCCTTAAGATAAACAATTGAGACTAATTTGAGGCATCAACGAGCAAAGCGGATAGAGAGTCGGCAACTTCAGAGCCGATTTCAAGTTTGCCATCTCCCCTGCCGATGCTTTTTTTCTCTTTATTCTTTACATTTCCGGATTCGCGAGCATTCAGCCCGAAGAGATATTTATAAAAGAGAATTCTTTTCACATGAGAGTTAAGCTCCGTTTCCGATATTTCACCCGTTTTCACAGCTTCTACAACAGCATTGATTTCTTCCGCAGTATTTAACGGAGCTATGATTATATCCGCACCGGCCTTCAAAGCGTCACAACTGCCGTAGCCCTCAGCGCCTTTCATATTGATAGCATCGGTAAGAATCAATCCGCTGAATCCAAGGTCATTTCTCAGCAAATCGGTGATAATTGTTCTTGACACCGCAGCCGGACGCATTTCAGAATCAATTGCCGGCATGGCGAGATGCCCCACCATCACCCCCGACAGCTTTTGTTCTGCCCAACGGCGGAAAGGATAAAGGTCGACAGAATCCATTTCATTAAGGCTTCGGTCAATCACACCTTTTTGCTTGTGAGAGTCGGACGTTACAGAGCCATGCCCGGGAAAATGCTTTGCAACAGAAATTATATTCCCGCTTTCCAATCCGCGCGCATAGGCCACTGAGAGGTCGCCAACCCTGACGGGGTCGGCACCCAGCGTGCGAAATCCCATGAATCCACCCGGAGCATACACATCCACCACCGGGCCGAGAATCATGTTTATGCCCACCAACCGACACTCGCGTGCCATTTCGCAACCATATTCAAACATCAGCCGGTCGCTGACATCGTCAGCTATTTCTCCGTTTTTGGGAAATCCGGGGGCATCCGCAAGCCTCATTGCAAGCCCCCATTCGGCATCAATAGCCACAAATGGCCTGACTTTGCCATGCGCATTCATCGTGTCCGCGATTTGCCTTGCTCCGGCAACATCTCCCTTCAGCAACAATATCCCCCCTACACATGAATCGGCATACTCAGCAATGCGCCGCAGTGTCATAAAGTCAGAAGAGGAATAGACTGCCGGCATGAAAAGCTGCGCTGCTTTCCGGCTAACTGACATTGTTGCAAGCACAGAGTCTGCCCACACTTCCGCGTCGGCGGTCATATCGGATATTTCCGTCTTTACATCCTGTTTTTTCCCCGCGGAATTCTTTTGTACACAACCGCAGAGACAAATGCACACGGCAATTGTCGGCAAAGACAGCAATATGCCTGCTCTCCGCCACATTTACATTCAGTGTTTCCTCACCTTTACAAACCTGGGATTCGGATCGGAATTCACCGCCACCCCCAGCTTGTTGAGATTGATAATATACTGCAGAATGCGCACACTCACCTCTTCGTCATCGCGCCATATCTCGCTGTGATTTTTCATGGGCGTCATGTCGTCATTCCCTTCGGCAACATAATCTATTGTTGAGACAACATAGTCGCGTTCAGGATCCATTTCTTGGCCATTGAGCACAACATGCGCAGCATTGCCCGTTGAATCGCTCACTACCTTCAATTCAGAGCTTATGGCCTCACCACCCTTTCGCGCCACAATTTTCATTGTCTCTATTATATCCTTCCCTTTCATGGATATCAAGCGCATTTTATTATTAAAGGGAAATGTGCTTAGAATCTGACCTTCGGTAATCTCACCCTTGTTCATATTCTGCCGGATTCCACCCACATTCATGATTCCAAAATCCACATAAGGCACATCGCATCCGGCCGCTCTCAGCGAATCAGCAATGTTGCGGCCAAATGATGCGGCAAAATCACCGGTCCAGTTGGCATATTCTCCTGTCTTGCGCTGGTTGGGCATATCCACCTCGGAAAATCCTATCACGCGGGCATTCACCGAATCGACAGCATGCTTGTAAGGGGCAAGAAATTTCTTTATTTGCTGATCATATGCATCAGGCGAAAAGCGGCCGGTGACGGGGATGTATTCGTAATCAATATTTTTTTCTGAAAAATTGCTTAAATCGAGCTTTATATAGCCTACATTTCGTCCATATTTACCGGTTTGAGCCACCAGGACATCGCGTCCATCGGCATTTTTAATCCAATATGGCGTTTTGTCGGGAGTTTTTGGGTCAACAAATGTATGAGAATGGCCTCCAATAATAATATCTATATCCTTGCTCGCGCGCGCGAGGTCGATATCATCCGACTTATTGTTTTCAGAGTCATATCCAATGTGAGTCACAGCCACCACGAGGTCGCAGCCCTGCTTCTTCAATTGGGCGGCGGTGGCATTGGCAGTGGATATAACATCTTTAAATACCATTCCTTTATAGTTTTCTTCAGTTATGAGACTCGTGGGGTCAACGTTCAGGCCCATGAATCCGATTTTCTTTCCACCCACTTTTTTTATGACGTATGGTTTGAAAATTCCCTTGGCCGGGGTGTTTGAGAAGTCATAATTTGCAGAGAGCGGTGTTGCCTTCACCTGCTTCCAATATTTTGCCAAATCCTCGAGCCCATTGTCGAATTCATGATTTCCGAGAATCCGGATATCATAATCCATCATATTAAAAATGGGATATTCCACGTCACCCTTGAAATATTTAAAATAGAGAGTGCCCTGCACCATGTCGCCGGCGTCAATAAGCATCACATTTTTCTCAGCCTTTCTCACTGAGTCGATTATTGCTTTGCGCGGGAGAATCCCTCCGACACCGTTTTTGTCAGGATCGATATTCGAGTGTGTATCGTTAGTGTGAAGCAACACAACCTGTTGTGAAAACAAAGATGTGGCAAACAATGTAATCAATGCGGCCAATATATTGCGTTTGCCAATGTGAATTGCGTGTTTCTGTTTATTTATATCCATTTGAATTGAGTGGATGAGTTGATGAGTTGATGAGTTAATGATGGGATAAACGCCCAGCCTGCTCTTGGCAAATATAGTAAAAAAAAGAGAAATGCAAGTTTGCATCTCCCTTTTTTTCGGTTTCATCATTATGTTACCCCGTCAGAACTCAATCAGATTCTTTCCGGTCATGTCTTTCGGCTGAGGAAGCCCCATGAGTTTCAGCAGCGAAGGTGCCACATCAGCGAGACGTCCGTTGGAAAGCTTTGCATCCTTGTGACTTCCTACGTAAATGAAGGGCACTGGATTGAGAGAGTGGGCTGTGTTGGGCGAGCCGTCTTCATTAAGAGCATGATCGGCATTGCCATGGTCGGCTATGATGATGGTTTCATATCCATGCTTTTTGGCAGCCTCCACCACTTTTTCCACACACACATCAAGTGTGGCTATAGCTTTCTGGATTGCACTGTAAACGCCGGTATGGCCCACCATATCACCATTGGCGAAATTCACAACGATGAATTCATATTTCTCAGTATCGATTGCAGCCACGAGTTTTTCAGTCACCTCTGGCGCGCTCATTTCGGGCTGCAGGTCATAAGTGGCCACTTTGGGCGAGGGCACAAGGATTCTGTCTTCTCCGGGGAAAGGCTCTTCGCGGCCTCCATTGAAGAAGAATGTGACATGTGCATATTTTTCAGTTTCGGCAATATGCAGTTGCTTAAAGCCCTGACGCGACACATACTCGGCAAGCGTGTCGGGCACATCCGATTTGTTGAAAAGAATATGCACACCTTTGAAAGAGTCATCATATGGAGTCATGCAATAATACTGCAGGTCGGGAATCGGGGTCATTCCATCTTCAGCATGCTGCGTAAGCACAACAGTCAGCTCCTTTGCACGGTCGTTACGATAGTTGAAGAAGATTACCACGTGTCCCGCACCGATGCGCCCGTCAACAGTATCATTTACAATAGGCTTGATAAATTCGTCGGTAACACCTTCTGCATATGATTCTTCCACCGCCTTAACCATATCATCGGAATGACGTCCTTCACCATACACAAGCAGATTGTAGGCCTCTTTTACACGTTCCCAGCGTTTGTCGCGGTCCATTGCATAATATCTGCCAATCACAGAAGCTATTTTCCCTGCACTCTTTTTGCAATGTTCCTCTACATCCTTAATGAAGCCGGCACCGCTCCTGGGGTCGGTGTCACGTCCATCCATAAAGCAGTGAAGATACACTTTGTCAAGACCATAATCTTTGGCAGTGTCACACAGTGCGTAGAGATGATTCAGCGATGAATGCACACCGCCCGTTGAAGTGAGTCCCATAAAGTGGATTGGCACATTGTGGTCGCGGGCGTAAGAGAAAGCACTCTCTATTTCAGGATTCTTGCGAAACGAGCCGTCAGCAATAGCGCGGTTGATTTTCACAAGATCCTGATAAACCACACGCCCTGCGCCTATATTGAGATGACCTACTTCCGAATTACCCATTTGGCCATCGGGAAGACCCACATCTTCACCGCTTGCCTTAAGTTCGGAATGAGGATATTCCTTTATGAGAGAATCCATATATGGAGTGGGAGTGTTGAAAATGGCATCATCTTTCTTATGATCACCAATACCATATCCATCAAGGATAATAAGCAATGATTTATTTGACATATCTATATAAGATTTGGGTTATTTCACCTGTAGTCGGAGTCTGTTCCTCCCATGCACGAAGCTATGCAGACTTCAGCATTCGCCCACGGAATCCGGTTAGACCCGTCTCATAAAATGGGTCTCAGCTACTTATTAGTAATAACGAGCAATTGAATAGTTGGTTCTGCAAAATTACAAAAATTCCGTCAATTACAGCCACGTCGCGTCTAAAAAGCAAGCAAAAAAATTGTGCAGCCTCTGCAGAAGCTGCACAATATAAGTTGGGAAGGATATATTTATTTCTCCTTACGAACTATGCGCTCTTTGATGCGTGCCTTCTTACCTGTGAGTTTGCGGAGATAATAGAGCTTCGCACGTCTCACTTTACCGAGTTTGTTCACTGTTATTGACTCGATGAAAGGTGATTCCATCGGGAAGATACGCTCTACACCGATACCGTCAGAAATTTTGCGGACAGTGAAGCGTTTTTTGTCGCCTGCGCCGCTGATTTTGATAACAACGCCGCGATACTGCTGGATACGCTCCTTGTTACCCTCTTTGATACGATATGCCACCGTGACAGTGTCACCGGGGCCGAAGTTGTCGAATTCCTTCTTGGGAGTTGCAAATGCCTCCTCTGCGATTTTAATTAAGTCCATTGTAATATCTGTTTTATTATTCGCAATTTAATAAGCTGCTTGTCTTACCAGAGATTGCGAATCCGGGCGCAAAGTTAATCATAATATTTCATTTAAGCAAAAAAATTGCTAAATTCGCGTATGAGACGGGGTCTGTCCCCGTTGTCAGATATAAAAAGTGTTGTGAAAGAATTCTCGCTTAGAGTCTGCTTTATAAAAAGTTCAACATTAGGGGCGGCCTGCTTTTGAGATAATTTATTGAATTTCAGAGGGAGCAATCTCTCGGTTGCGACCGGTGAGATTGGATAAATCAGCCAAAAAGAGGCCCGACTAAAGTGATTTTTTCATTGACACATCAACATCAATAAGTATTAAATAAATTAACAATAGATTATAGGTCTGTTTTATTTTTAGATTCAAGTTTTGCAAGTTGCAAACAACCTGAACCCTTGAAGATTAGAGTTAGGTAGTTAGGTAGTTAGGAAGATTAGTAAGATAACCATTGTAAAATTACAATGTAATTGTTGCTAACAAAAACAACCACTAACCACTAACCTCCCTGCTCTTCGCAAGTTGCAAACTTGCGGAAGTTGAATAAATTACTATTGGTCTCGCATGCATGGCCAATTTTGGCTCTTTTAATCAGTCACATAGCCCGGTATGCTCTTGATTCTGCCGAGCCATACTCAGCTCATGCATGCGACCACTAATGTTAAATTCTCATGAAACATACTCTTAATATAAGAGGCACTCTTCATTTTTTCAGCCGCCCGCTTGTAATGGGCATTATCAACATCACTCCCGACAGCTTCTACGCTGCCAGCCGTGTGGCGGCTGAAGATGCAGTGCGGAAAGCTGCGGAAATGCTGGAATCAGGTGCTGACATATTGGATATAGGTGCGTTTTCAAGTCGCCCGGGATGCGACTATGTCACTGCTGAAGAAGAGATTTCCAGGCTCTCTCCGACTCTTGCGGCAATCCGGGCATCTTTTCCCGAGGCCATACTGTCGGTGGACACCTTCCGCGGATCTGTGGCTCGCGAGGCAATCTCCGGGCTTGGGGCTGACATTATCAACGACATAGGAGGAGGCACACTTGATTCAGACATGTGGACGGCAGTGTCGGAATTGCAAGTGCCCTACATTCTCATGCACATGCGCGGCAACACATCCGACATGATGAAACACACCGACTATAATGATATTGTGGCGGAAGTGTTGTCTGATTTATCGAAGAAAGTGGCTTGTTTGAGGGAATTGGGAGTGAATGACATAATTGTGGATCCCGGATTTGGATTTTCGAAAACCACACCTCAGAATTATGAGATTCTGGCGTCGCTCAACATGTTTCATGCCACAGGCTGCCCGGTGCTGGCCGGAATTTCACGCAAAACAATGATCCGCGAAATTCTCGGCACATCTGCCGATGAATCACTCAACGGCACAACCGTGCTCAACACTCTTGCACTCATGCGCGGTGCCGATATTTTGCGCGTGCATGATGTCAGAGATGCCGTAGAAGCTGTGAAACTCTACGAGGCGTTCAATCAGGCCGATTGCAATTGCGACAACATTATTCAAACCACTGACTATCCCCACATCTGACAACATGATTCATTTCGGAATAAAAGACGTAGTTGACATACTGATAGTAGCCCTGCTTCTGTTTTATCTATACAGGCTCATGAAAAACAGCGGCACTCTGTCGCTTTTCTATGGTGTGCTGGCATTCATAGTGATTTGGGTTGCGGCCTATGAAGTTTTCGACTTGCGTCTCACCGGCACAATTGTAGATAAATTCATGAGCATAGGCTTGATTGTGCTTGTAATCCTTTTTCAAGACCAGATTAAACGGGTGCTGATTGATATAGGTGCCCGGGGAAATCTGAAACATTTCATCAGAATCTTCAGACATGAGAAAAATAATGACGACGCTCATTCAGAGGTAATGAACGTGGTATACGCCTGCATGTCAATGTCTAAATCAAAGACCGGGGCATTAATTGTGTTTCAGCGCAAAATGCCTCTTACCGACTTTGAGAAAACCGGCGACCGCATAGATGCCGACATTAATGTGCGCCTGATAGAGAATATTTTCTTCAAAAACTCACCACTGCATGACGGTGCAATGATTATAGCCTCGCATCGGATTGCCGCTGTGGGCTGCATTCTTCCGGTGAGCCACGACATGAACATACCGAAAAATCTTGGCTTACGCCACCGTGCAGCGCTTGGCATGAGTCAGGTCACTGATGCGATATGTGTGATTGTCAGTGAAGAAACGGGAGGGATCTCAGTGGCTCGCAACGGAAAACTTGATGTAAAAGTGAGCACTCTTGATTTGGAGCATATTCTGAGCTCCGACTTGCGCTGACCACAGCTTGTTAGGCCCCGAGTCATAAAAAAATACTTTAGTCCGGCTTCTTTTTGGCAAATTTATCTGGTATTGCCGGTCACAACCGAGAGGCTGCTTGAATAAATTATCTCAAAAGCAAGCCGCCCCTACTTTAACAATTTTTGGGGAATGGAGCCTTATAAAACAGACTCTTATTTCAGCAGCTCTCCCACATTATAAGCGAGATTCAGCATCAGAGTGGAAGCATTTTTATGGGGCATTGCATATGCAGCCCCAATCGAGAACCCTTTCACTCTAAAACCGGCACCCAATGAGAAACCCGACAGGAAGGAGTTGCTGTGGGAATTCATGTCGGTATGTGTCTTGTAATTATATGCGAGACAAGCATAAAATCTTTCCGAGGCCTGATATTGCACACCAAAGATAAGATGGCGGAAGAAATTGCTGATAAATCCATCTTCCTCTTTAAAGCGCTCCGATTCGTCATCAGCATATTCATAATATGGCAAATGCCAACGCGTAAGATTATAGGCCGTAATGCTTATCTGGATTGGAGACGACCCTACTGTCTGCATATATCCTATCTGGATATCAAAGGGAACGCGACAATATTTCTGATCGAATCGTTTCACTTGCCCACCCATATTTTTCAGCACAAATGAGAGCGAGAGATCTTTTTCATCATCGTAATAATTCACACCAAGGTCAGCGGCAATAGCAAAAGCTGAATAATTTTCATAACTGCTGTAAGCCATTTTCAGATTTACGCCACCGCGCCACCGGTCGGTGATATCGCGTGCGTATGTGCCTTCTATTATAAGGTCGGAAGGTGTGAATGTGCCCGTTGGAGTGCCGAATTCATCATATCCGTCGATTTCTCCATAGTTAAGATAGCGCATGCCCACAGCCCATCCACTGTGTTCGCCTACGCCCATTCCATATCTTATTCCGGCAAAATTGCTCGAGCCCATATAATACATATAATTGAGCTCAATCTGTTTGTCGAGTTCGGGGCCGATTAGTGCGGGGTTTTGGTCGGCAAGTGACACATCATCTTCGATAATGGCTATATTGGTGCCTCCCAGTCCATAAACATGAGAAGATGTGGGGATATTCAGAAAGTTATAAGCCGCAGAAGTGTTTTCGGCCATCAAAGGTGCCGCCGATGCAATTGCGACAGCCGTTATCGTTGATATCAGGTAGTTTTGAGATCTCATTTCAGTAATAAAACGTATCTAACCCAATCCTATTATGCAACGGTTGAAAAAATCAGCGTTACGATTCAGGCCCAGCGTCAGGGGCAAGTGGGTGGTTTATCTCGAAAAAAAACGCCGCAGACAAATGTCCGCGACGTTAGAAATTTCAGATTCAATGATTATTAGCCGGCATAAGGCCCGCTGAATATGATTTATCTGACTATTACTTTTTCAGTTCTTTTGTCTGTAACAACAACATAGATTCCGGCAGGAGCGCTGACTTCCACTGTTCCATCAACGTTTCCGCAGAACATTGAATGTCCATCGGCAGCGACAACATTCAGCGTGTGCGCACCGCTGACTTTTATGAAACCCTTTCCCGATTCAATAATCAATGCGTCAGAATCAAGACCGAGAACTTCACTGGTTTCAGCTTTCGCCACATTTGAGGGGGCAGAAATTCCGCTGTTATAAACAGCTACCACCACATACGAATGTTTGCCTTCCGGAGCATTAGTGTCGAGATATTCAGTCTCTTCCACGGGATTTTCTGTAATTTTCACGCCATCACGATATACATCGTATCCCAAAATGGAAAGATTTTCTGTATCAACAGCAGCATTAAAGCTGAAATCATCGAGCATGAGCATGAAACTGCCGGTGGCACAACTGCGTATTGCAAAATATCGTGCTCCTTCAGGAACATCGAATTTAAGTTCTGTCCAGGTTCCCGAGACGGGTTTCTGCTCGCTCACCTTGACAAAATCTTCAGTCTCCTTGCCACCAATGCTATAGAGCATTTCAATCTTTTCAGGGAATTTCGAATCATAGCTCTTTGCCCAGAAGCTTATAGTTTGTTGCGTTCCGTCAAGCTCGGGAGAAATTGCCCAGTCATCCACTGTGCCATCATCATAGCGGAAAAGTGCTGCGAGGAAGATATCGCCACTGTGTGCGGCAAAGGTGTTGTTTCCACCGCTTTCGGGAACATCAAATATAAAGAACGATCCTGTGGTTTCATTAGGAGTGATTCCGGGCATGGTAACGCCCTGAGGTGTGCCCAGCGGAGCGCCATCCTTGTCGATAAATGTCCAGCCGTCATAATTAAAGTTCCACGCTGTTGCATCTTCGAAATCCACGAACTTCGGTTCGCTCACATTGCTCATGTCAGGCTCGCTCCAAGTCAGCATTATGCCATTGTCTTCAGACACTGCAGAAAGATCCGTCACTTTTGGGAGACTACTGAATTTTGGAGCCACACTAATATTCTTTGTAATGTTGTTATCCTGATTTTCATCAAGGGCATACACCACTTTTGCATAATAATCAAGAGGTTTTTCAGCTATCTCACCCATGCTGCGATTGAAAGTCACATCAACTTTAGATCCGGGCGTCAACGACATCACAGGTTTAGATTCAACCATTTTTTCATCCTCATACAATTCCACCACAGCTGCATCTGAAGATGCTTCCATGCCGTCATTTGCCACTGTCACCACAACATTGAATTCGTCACCGGCATTAACCTGACTTGGTGCGCTGATAGCCGTTGCCGACAAATCTTGTGCAGACAGGTTGCCAATCTTGAGCACATCAATCATTGTGTATAGATACTGTTTCGTAAAAGCCTGCAGGCTCACCTGCACCACTTTATCCTTATATTCAGCCAATGAAACTGTGGCAAGGTGCCAGCCCTCCATATCTGACAATTGATTCACCACAATCCTCTTGCCCACCGATTTCCATTCGGATGAGCCTTGCTCTTTCACCAGCACCTGGATTTCGTTTGCATCATCTTCAGCAATATTATAAGTGTAAAAGCTGACACCGGGAGTTTCCATTCCGGCCAGATTGATTCTCAAAGTGGAAAGTGCAGCTGTTGAGTTTTCATCCTCACCATAGAATGCGGCGAAACCATTGTCACCATCCTGAGAAGCCACGCCTAAATATTCATCATCATAAAGCCCCCAATCGCCGCGATTGTAAACATTGGGATACCATATGTTCACAGGATATGTAAGTGTGGTGTTGGAGAAGCTCTCCACAATGCCGTTATAAGGAGTGCCGGCCGGTATAAGTTCTGTGAACGATGATGTGGCTCCCCCATTGGTTTTAGCCATCACCATGAACTGCACAAATGCCTGCTCACCTGCAGGAACCGCCTGGAAAGTAAATGATGTATCAGTGATATTGTCAAACAGGACTTCACCCATGTGACCTTCATCATCTGTCGAGAGAATTGCATATTTCACGAGGTCGGGATTAATGGACATTCCGTTGAATCCGGTTGTCACTGCATCCCATGTGATTGTCACTTCTCCGGGAACATTAGTTTCCACAATCTTCACATTTCCGGGTGCCGAGGGTTTATCCACACCCACAAATGCAGACTTTATTACAACGCTTCCGGCTCCTGATTCATTATATGCCTGGAAAGTGTATTCTTGCGTTCCGCCCACCGACACAATATCATCAAATTCAAGACGGGCGCCCACTGCCGGATTCTCAAAAGTTTTAATCACTTCTTCACCCCGGCTTACAACTATTTTTGTCAGCTCATTCAGTTGGTTTCCGGCCAAATCCACTTTAGGAGTATTGAATGTCACCTTGGCAGAAAGCCCGCCGTTGGCGTCAGGGATTATCTCAATGTCTGTGCAATCTCCGGGCACACTCATTGATTTGGCTGCGCTGACTTTGAAATCGTCAATAAAAAGATAGAACTGATTGGCTGAAGATATGCCATGAATTCCGATATAATAAACACCGGCAGATTGGGGGGTTATGAAATTCCCCAATTCCTGTCCGCTTGCAGATGCCACGGTTGTTGGATCCACAAGAGCTTGTGTCATTGAGCCGGCTGTGGGAGATGTGCCAAACTTTGCCTCCACCTTTTCGGGGAAATTGGGGCTGTTACTTGAAGCCACAAAGCTTACATAATATGTATTTCCGGCTTCCAGCAGCATGGGGGGTGAAATAAGCCAGTCGTCCATGTCTTTATTGCTGTTATATTGACAACGCATTGCTCCGTTTTGCCATGTCCAGCTGATTCCGTCGCGATTGCTGTCAATGATTGTAAAGCCGTCGATTGAAGCCTGCGTATCAAATGAGTTGGAATAAGGAGGAACAATTGAACCAAGCGTAATCACATTGGATTTTGCCGGTGTAGAAGCCACTCCGTCGGCCACGGCCACTACTTCATAGTAGAATTCAGTCATGGCGGCCGGAACATCAATCAACTCGCTGAATGTGGTTAGGGCAAGTGCGCTTCCCACTTTCACCGCGCCGGGATAGCGTGTAACATCATACGTAACGGCTGCCGGATTCATGTACCCACCATTGACAGATTCAGTCACCGGTGTCCAATTGAGGGTCATTTTCTTATTTTCAAACGTGAGTGTTGCCTCAGGGGCTTTGGGTGTGCCCTTGCCAACAAACACTGTCACCCTGGCTTTGGGACTTTCGCCCTGCGAGTTGCTTACAAACACGGTGAAAGTGTATTCGCGCGCCTCATCCATCGTCACTTCTGCATTTACAGTTGCTCCAAATGTTGTGGTGCCTGCGGCAACTTCATTTCCATCGGCGAGAATCTTGTAATTGAGGTTGCCCGAGCCTGCAGATCCGTCAAAAAGGGTTGTCGGAGCAGAGAAGCTGATAGTGCCTTTCATAGAACCCTCCGGGAATGATGCCTGCAAAGCTGTGATTTCTCCCGGAGCTTTGCCCTCTGCCTTGAAAGGCACATACATTCCCATAATTTCCTCATCATTGGTATATTTCAACAATTGTGTGGCCACACCTGTTGTAAGATTCACTTCGCACAATAGACTCGAGCCATCGGGAGGACAAACGTTCCAATACATTTTCCCGGTTTTGGCATCTATTGCGGCGCTCGACAAATATTGGGGAATTTGTCCGGTTTCTCCCACCATAGTGAGAGCACCGGTTGTCTTATCGATTTTATACAGATATGACGCTGTGACAGTGAAATTCTGACCTGTCGTCTGTCCGCTGTAAGCTATGGCGTACAGCTGGCCTTGCGCATCGCATGCTATTGAATTCCAATTTCCTTGCAAATCTGCAATTTTGGTGGCGGTCACCTGTGTTGGAGTGTAATCCAGTTTCGTAAGCTGAAGCCCGTTGCCGGTGGAATTGTAGGTGATTCCATACACATTGCCGGTTGAAGGATCATATGTTTCTCCGCCAACGGCATGCGCCTCCTTCTGGCTGGTTATGTCGATAAGACCGGCAACATCGCCTGTTTCCACATTATAAGCAGTGCATGATCCAAACTGGAGGAAACCGAGGTCTATCATCTCTGATGCATAATAGATTCCATCCACACATACACCGCCATAATTTGCATTAGGGCCCTTGATCAAAAATTCTGTATCAGCTGAATTAACCCGATACAAACCAATATTGTTATCATCCTCGGTGAATGCGCTGCTGAATATAACGGAGCCATTGATTTCCGGAATTTCAACGCTTCCCTCGTGCATGGGCGCACCGAATTTACCGGTTGAGACTATAGTGCCGGCACCGGCTCTTTTCAACCCTTTTCTCGCGTTGGATTTTCGTTTCTGCAGAATATTGAAGCTCCGCTTTGATTTCTCGTTTGCACTTACCCGTTGCTCCGCCATGTTTTTGGCAGGAACAGAACTGTTCTTTCTGGCCAACTGCGATGTCGCAATTGAAGGGGTAGCCAATGCAAGAACCACCGCCACAGAAGAAAGAATAGGGATTGCCTTTTTCATTAGAAAAAATTATTAGTTATACGTTTGGTTTGTTGTTATCCGAAATCTTGAAAAATCTTCAAAGCCTATAGATAAAATGTCAAGGAATTTATAAATAGTAGTATGAAACAAACTCTTAATTCAACTTTCGCAAGTTTGCAACTTGCGAAAAGCAATGAGGTTAGAGGTTA
>JAMPDQ010000018.1 GCA_023665575.1 Candidatus Amulumruptor caecigallinarius
TTCTTGGTCATTTTCAGCATATGTTGCCGTTAGACTGCAAAGTTACGAATTTTTATTGGATTTTTCGCTATCTTAGCAAAGGAAATTATCGACAAGCAACGAATCTCTTAGTTTTCGGATTTTGTTGGGCGTTAGATGCTAGATTGAGAATATTAGAACGAGACAAAAGCCCCCGACGATCGCTATCTTTATGAGACGGGGTCTAAGACAGCGGGGTGCGATTTTTGGAATCGCACCCCGCATAATGGTTTTGTATATATTTTAGACAACTGATTATTTCACTTCCTCGAAGTCTACATCAGTCACGTCTTTTTCATTGTCTTGCGATGCCTGGCCGGCATTGGGCTGAGCACCGGCGCCGGCGGCATTCTGTGCATTGTAGATGTCTTGAGCCGCTGCCTGGAATGCATCTGTCACTGCCTTTACTGCAGAATCAACATCCTCTACAAGCTGATTCTTGTGAACCTCTTTCAGACGATTGAGCGCTGTTTCCACATTTGCTTTTTTGTCAGTCGGAATCTTGTCGCCAAGTTCGTTGAGCTGTTTTTCTGTCTGGAAGATTACTGAATCGGCATGGTTGAGTTTGTCAGCTCTCTCTTTGGCTTTCTTATCGGCCTCTTCGTTAGCCTTGGCTTCATCACGCATGCGCTGAATCTCGCTGTCGCTGAGTCCGCTCGATGCTTCAATTCGAATCGACTGTTCCTTGCCGGTGGCCTTGTCTTTCGCTGTGACATTCAGAATGCCGTTGGCATCCACCTCAAATGTCACCTCAATCTGCGGCACGCCTCTCGGAGCCGGAGCTATACCGCCAAGATTGAATTCGCCAAGCAACTTGTCATCGGCTGCCATGGGGCGCTCGCCCTGAAGCACACGAATCGTAACCTCGGGCTGATTATCGGCAGCTGTTGAGAATGTTTCGCTCTTGCGTGTCGGAATGGTGGTGTTGGCGTCAATAAGTTTGGTCATCACACCTCCCATGGTCTCAATGCCGATTGAAAGCGGCACAACATCAAGCAGAAGCACATCCTTTACATCTCCGCTGAGCACGCCGCCTTGGATGGCTGCTCCTATTGCCACTACTTCATCAGGGTTGACACCCTTGTTGGGCTCTTTTCCGAAGATTTCCTTTACCTTTTCCTGGATGGCCGGTATACGTGTTGACCCACCCACAAGAATCACCTCATCAATATCCGAAGCGCTGAGGCCTGCATCCTTGAGAGCCTGAACGCACGGAGCCTTCACTGCATCAATAAGTGACGATGCAAGCTGCTCGAATTTTGCGCGGGAAAGAGTCTTTACCAAGTGCTTCGGACCGCTTGCTGTAGCAGTGATGTAGGGTAGGTTGATTTCTGTAGAGGTAGAGCTTGAAAGTTCGATCTTTGCTTTCTCGGCGGCCTCTTTAAGACGCTGCATTGCCATTGGATCCTGACGGAGGTCAACACCCTCATCATTCTTGAATTCATCGGCGAGCCAATCGATAATGACATGGTCGAAATCATCACCGCCAAGGTGTGTGTCGCCATTGGTCGACTTCACTTCAAACACACCATCGCCAAGTTCAAGAATAGAAATATCAAATGTTCCGCCGCCGAGGTCGAACACTGCAATCTTCTGTTCCTTGTTTGATTTGTCAAGTCCATATGCAAGGGCTGCTGCAGTAGGCTCGTTGATTATACGCATCACTTTCAATCCGGCAATCTCGCCGGCATCTTTTGTGGCCTGGCGTTGCGAGTCATCGAAATAGGCAGGCACAGTGATGATTGCCTCTGTGACAGGCTGTCCGAGATAATCCTCTGCTGTCTTCTTCATCTTTTGAAGAATCATGGCTGAAATCTCCTGTGGAGTGTAGTCTCTGCCATCGATGTCTACCTTAGGCATATCGTTCTGGCAAACCACTTTATAGGGCACACGTTTGATCTCGTCTGTGACCTGATCGCACTTTTCTCCCATAAATCTTTTTATAGAATATATCGTTCGGGTCGGATTTGTGATGGCCTGACGTTTTGCGGGATCTCCCACTTTTCTCTCACCGCCATCCACAAACGCAACCACTGAAGGAGTGGTGTTGCGGCCTTCGTTGTTAGGAATCACCACCGGATCCTTACCTTCAAGCACAGCGACGCAGGAATTGGTTGTTCCCAAGTCGATACCAATTATTTTTCCCATAATTTTAAATATTTTATAAGTTATATTTCATTAGTAATCCGGAGATGTTTTCATCTCTCGTTTATTTTATTAACAAATAACGTGTAAAATAGATTAATCCGGATTGTATACGAATGTCAAGTTGCTGGGATATAGTGTGATAATAATTCTAAATCTGTATGCATCGAATGTGACAATGTTGTGACAATAATGTCAAAACATTGTCATTTTACTGTATTGCGTGATTAGCCTCCATTCTCCGAAACTGTTAGGCTCAGTTCCTCAAAAATTGTTAAGGCTCCGTTTCATAAAAAATTAACATCATGTGACGCATACACAGTAGATTTTGACTCTTTGAATCAGTCACATAGCTCGCTAAGCTCTCTAAGTTCTCTAAGCTCATGCATCCGACCCCTAATGTTAAATTTTTTATGAAACGAGGCCTTATTGTCGCTATCCTTTCATATATTGGGCGGGAAATGTGTTGCTTAAATTTTTTTGAAAATCAGTTAAATTTGGTTAACTTTGTAATCTGATTTGACGCGAATGCATTTGCGGCATCGCAAATGATTGATTCTCAATTCGCATTTAACTAAATTATATGAAGCCCCTACAACAAAAATTATCGGCTTACGACGCTCCCCAAAAGGCTATGGCTGCCGGCGTCTATCCTTATTTTAGAGCTATATCGAGCGAACAAGACACCGAAGTGGTCATTAATGGCAAAAAAGTCCTCATGTTCGGCTCCAACAGCTACATGGGCCTTACAAACCATCCAAAAGTGATTGAGGCTGCTGTTGAGGCTACAAAAAAATACGGCACCGGTCTGGCCGGTTCCCCTTTCCTTAATGGCACTCTCACAATCCACAAGGAGTTGGAAGCTCGTCTTGCCGATTATGTCGGCAAGGAGGATGCCATGCTTTACAGCACCGGATTCGGAGTGAATCTCGGCGTTGTCTCAGTGCTGACCGGACGTGAGGATTATGTGATTCTCGATGAGCAGGATCATGCATCAATCATTGAAGGCCGACGTCTCTCTTTCTCCAACTATCTAAAATATCGCCACAACGATATGGAGTCGCTCGAGGCGCAGTTGAAGAAGTGTGATCCCGATAGGGTGAAGCTTATTGTCACGGACGGCGTCTTTTCAATGGAGGGTGATGTGGCAAACCTGCCTGAAATCATTCGCCTCGCCAAGCAATATAATGCTTCTGTGATGGTGGATGAGGCTCATGGACTCGGCGTGTTTGGCGAAGGGGGAAGAGGCACATGCTTCCATTTCGGAGTGCAGGATGATGTGGACCTTATTATGGGCACTTTCAGCAAGTCGCTCGCCTCGCTAGGAGGATTTGTTGCGGCCGACAAGGTTGTCACCAATTTCCTGCGTCATCATTCCCGCTCCTATATCTTCACAGCTTCTATCACTCCAGCATCTACAGCAGCCGTAAATGCCGCCCTCGATATCATTATCGCTGAGCCTGAGCGCCGCCGGAACTTGTGGGATCTCACTCATTATGCGCTCGACAATTTCCGCGCAATGGGATGTGAAATAGGCAACACTTCCACACCTATTATCCCGCTTTTCATACGCGATGATTACAAGACCTTCCATGTGGTGCGCGATCTCCTTGATGAAGGTGTGTTTGTAAATCCCGTGGTTACTCCCGCCGTGGCTCCACATGACACGCTTATCAGATATTCGCTGATGGCCACACACACAAAGGAGCAGGTGGCACGCTCGCTCGAGGCTATTGAGAAGGTGTTTAAAAAATATGATTTGCTCCATAAGGCTGCAAATTAGGAGCTCGGCTAATAACCCCGTAAACCAAAAATTATCTGCTTGCAAGCTTGTCATCTCTTATATGTGGTGACTTGCTCATATGTAGTGACATATTCAAGTTGCCATGTTTAAGCAATATGGAAACTTGAAAGTTAAGTGGTAGGGAAGTCGGGCAGAGCAACCCTCGAAAATTTACAATGTGACTGAGCGCAATAATCCGGCATTTCATCTTCAATATCCGGATTTTTTGCGACTTGCAATATATAAAAAGTCGAATTGGCAAGCCTGTTTGGTTGATGTGTAATAAAACTTGATTTAATAAAGTTTGGAGATATAATAAAAGTGAGTTAAATTCGCATTGTTTTTTGAACAACACCCCACCGGGGGGTGTTATTTGTGAAGTTTCTTAGTAAAGTTTCTTACCCAATTTAAAATGGTATATAGGTTTAAACTTGTCAGCGATGAGGTGAGCAACTTCAGCCGCGAAATTGAAATTGATTCAGAGAATACCTTTCTCCAGTTGCGCAATGCCATTCTGGAATCTGTCAATTATACAAAAGACGAACTTGACTCTTTTTTCCTTTGCAACGAGGAGTGGCAACGCCAGGAGGAGATTACTCTTGAAGATATGGGCACATCGGCAAGCGACTGCGATGTGTGGCTAATGGAAAATACCCCGATTCGTGAGCTTATAGAAGATGAAGGACAAAAGCTCGTGTTCGTGTTTGATTATCTCACCGACAGATCCTTCTTCATTGAGTTGAGGGAGATGATTCCCGGTAGGTCGCTTGTTGAGCCCGTGTGCACAATGAAGCGTGGCAAAGCTCCCGAACAGAGTGTCGATCTCGATGAATTTGACAAAAAAATCGATGCTTCAGCTGCTGCCGCCTCTATTGAGGATATCGATCTCGAAGCTTTCGACAACAGCACATTCGACGATGAGGAGCTGTCTGAAGGTTTCGACATTATGAATATAAATTGACATAACGAAACGCAACCCGGCACAAGGCCCCATGAGTAATGCTCTCATGGGGCCTTGTGCTGTGACGCACTTTAATGTAATGTTTGCTTAGACTCAATTCCCCAAAAATTATTAAAGCAGAGGACGCAAATTTTTAGGGAATGGATCCTCAGGCTTTACCAAATATCTTATCCCAAAGCGAGGTCTTCTTTTCAGGACGCATGTGCACTGACACAGTGTCGCTCTTTTTGCTTAGAAAAAGAATGTGCGATTTGAAAACAATTGCCACATATTTGTCGAATTCAAGAATTCCGTAAATGCCACGTTTCAGAAATCGCTTGAATGGATTGAATTCCTCCTCATTGCCTATGATGATTTCATCGTCTGATTCCTCTATTTGATGAAATGGTCGTAGCATTTCAATGAAGTAGGGCACATTTAGTTCTTGAAGGTCGTGAGGCGGCTTTTTGTATTTGCTATAAATCTCTTGTATTACTTCCTCGGTTATCATGTATGCGGATTCTAAGTGCGATGCGTGAATGCGTGACACCGGGTGAATGCATTGCACACCGCTTTATTATATAACTCTTCAGCTCTCTGAATTGTTCTGTTAGAAGATAAATATGTTGCAAAAATAATAAAATTAATATTAAAAACGGCGGAGTCATAAAAAAATTTGTTTAGGCTCCATTCCACAATAACTGACGGGGGAGCTTAAAAAAAACATGCGGCAAGAGCTTTTTAAGTCTCTCGCCGCATGTTTTTTAGCATTGCCTGCTTCCTAGAGTCTGTTTCATAAAAAATTCAACATTAGGGGTTGCATGCTTGAAATGAGTTTAACTCTGCCAAATCAGAAACATAGCTGGATAAGTAATTGATTAAAAGAGTCAAACATGGCCATGCATGTAACCCCCAATGTTGAATTTTTTATAAGACAGACTCTTAGCCTAGAAAGCTTAGAAGCACACCGGCTGCTACTGCCGAGCCTATGACGCCCGCAACATTCGGACCCATGGCATGCATGAGCAGATAGTTGGTGGGATCATATTCCAATCCAAGATTGTTGGATATGCGAGCCGCCATTGGCACCGCAGACACACCTGCGTTGCCGATAAGCGGATTAATCCTCTTGTTGGGCTTAAGCAAAAGATTGAATATCTTCACTGACAGCACTCCCGCACTTGAAGCTATGACGAATGCCACGAAACCCAGGCCAAAAATCAAGAGTGTGTCTATCGTGAGAAATTTGCTCGCCTGTGTGGAGGCGCCTACTGTCAGACCAAGAAGTATGGTGATGATATCGGTCATTGAATTGCTGGCTGTTTTGGCCAAGCGGGTGGTGACACCACTTTCCCGGAGAAGATTCCCAAAGAAAAGCATCCCAAGCAACGGAATGCCCGAAGGCACCACAAAGCAGGTGAGCAGAAGTCCTACAACAGGAAACACTATCTTCTCATTCTGGCTCACCACGCGTGCAGGTTTCATCTTGATAAGACGTTCCTCTTTGGTGGTGAACAATCGCATGAGAGGCGGCTGAATAAGCGGAATTAGTGCCATGTAGGAATAAGCCGACACAGCAACTGCTCCCAGCAAGTCGGGATTCAGCTTGGATGTGGTGAAGATCGCAGTCGGGCCGTCTGCACCGCCGATAATTGCAACGCATCCGGCAGAAAGGGGATCGAATCCGCAAAGCAACGCCAGCATATAAGCACCGAATATGCCAAATTGAGCGCATGCTCCGATTATCATTAGTTTTGGATTGGCAAGCAAGGCCGAAAAATCGGTCATTGCCCCGATTCCCAAAAAGATGAGTGGGGGGTACCATCCGCGCTCCACACCATTATAAAGGATATTGAGCACTGAGCCCTCCTCATAGATTCCTATCTCCATGCCGGGTTGGAAAGGTATGTTGCCTATAAGCATACCGAAGCCTATGGGAACAAGCAGCAAGGGCTCAAAATTTTTCTTGATTGCCAGCCACACAAAAAATATGCCCACAGCCAGCATCACCAGGTTCTGCCATTCGCAATTGTAGAAACCGGTAAATTTCCAAAATGAGGCTATGGTCTCTGCCATGAAGCCTCCAAAAGAGTAGTCGCTTAATAATAACATGTCAGTTGGTTATCAGATTCTTATTCTATAATCATTATATCCGTGCCTTCAAGGATTGCATCGCCCACGGATACCAGAATCTGCTTAACCGTACCTCCTGTTGTTGTGCGGATATCATTTTCCATTTTCATGGCCTCAAGCACACCGACCTTGTCACCGGCGTTCACCTTGTCGCCGACTTTCACATCAATGCTCATCACTGTGCCCGGCAGAGGGCTCTTCACAGCTGATGCCGCTCCCGCCGGTGCTGCCGGCTTCACGGGTTTCTTTTCAGATGCAGATGCCGCTGCCGATTTGGCTGTGATTCCCGGATTGGTGTGTCCGCTCTGGCTCAACGCCGGCTTCTGGGGCGCCTTGCGGTCGAGTTCCACCTTGTAGGGCACACCATTCACCTCCACATGTGCCTCATTATCTACTATGTCGCCTACCGATACGGTAAACTTCATTCCGTTGATTTTGTATTTATATTCTTTCATTGTTTCTTTGTTTCGTGAGTTATTTTAAATGACGGCGCGTGGTGCTTGCTGCTGTGTGCTCCGGAATCACGCGCATGTTGTAAATTTTTGAATTCCACGGTGAATACGCCTTGCGCATCCTGCGGATAGTCAGAATTGTGTCCTCCATGTCGTGGCCCTGACCCATATGTTCAGCAAGAGCCATGCTGATGGCTGCAATCACTTCGCCCGAGTCAAGCTCGTCATGATGGTCTTCTGCCTCATCGGCATTTACACCGTGTGCCTCACGCTTTTTGTTTTTCTGAACTTTCGATGAAATTTTGCCAAATCCAAGGAAGAGAATACTCAATATTATCAATGCTGCAAGCACAATGCACATCGCTATTATTGTGATTGCACCTCCAAATCTGTCGTTTTCTGCAGCATTCTTTGCCTTTTCCGCTTGAATGGCCTTGCGCGTCATCTCGCTTTCCTGCACTGTGTTCACCTCGTCGCTCGGAGTCCAGTCGCCTTCTACATTGGTCTGGTCGCCTTGTTGTGACACCTCGGTATATTCTTGTGCCGGATTGCACGCCGCTGCCGCGGAAGTCGGAACTCCCGCAAGCAGGGCTATGCAAAGCGTCGCGCTCAAAATATGTTTTTTCACCATTTTGAGTTGATATGTTTTTGTTTACAATGGAATGTTGCCATGTTTCTTGGCAGGGTTGGTCACCTTCTTGGTGGCCAGCATGTTCAATGCCTTAATCACACGGAATCGTGTGTTGCGTGGCTCGATAACATCATCAATATAGCCATATTTGGCTGCCTGATATGGATTGGCAAATAGGTCGCGATATTCGTCTTCTTTCATCTTGATGAATTCAGCGGGGTTTTCAGCTGCCTTGGCCTCTTTTGCGTAAAGCACACCTACTGCACCTTCAGCTCCCATTACGGCAATCTCTGATGAAGGCCATGCGTAATTCATGTCGCCACGCAGCTGCTTGCAGCTCATCACAATGTGGCTGCCACCGTAGCTCTTGCGAAGTGTCACTGTAACCTTGGGCACAGTTGCCTCGCCATATGCATACAGCAGCTTGGCTCCATGAAGAATCACACCATTATATTCCTGGCCTGTGCCGGGAAGGAAGCCGGGCACATCCACTAATGTCACCAACGGAATGTTGAATGCATCGCAGAATCTCACAAAACGCGCTCCCTTGCGTGATGCGTTTGAATCGAGCACACCTGCAAGAATCTTTGGCTGATTGGCCACGATGCCCACTGCCTGTCCGTTGAAACGTGCAAAACCGATAATGATGTTCTTGGCGTAATCTTTCGACACTTCAAGAAACTCGCCGTTGTCAACAATCGCACCAATCACTTCATACATGTCGTAGCTGCGCTTGGGATTGTCGGGGATGATGTCATTGAGCTTGTCTTCAAGACGGTCAATCGGATCCTTGCAATCAATCAGCGGGGTCTCCTCCAAATTGTTCTGAGGAATGTAGCTGATGAGCTTGCGGATAAGATTGATTGCATCTTCCTCACTGTCGGCTGCGAAATGTGTCACGCCGCTTTTTGTAGCATGCACTGATGCTCCTCCCAGTGCTTCCTGGCTGACGTCTTCGCCGGTTACTGTCTTCACTACCGACGGGCCGGTGAGGAACATGTAGGAGAGACCCTTGGTCATGATGGTGAAATCGGTGAGTGCGGGGCTATATACCGCTCCACCGGCACACGGACCCATGATGGCTGAAATCTGGGGAATCACACCGGATGCCATGATGTTGCGCTGGAATATCTCGGCGTAGCCTGCAAGTGCGTTGATTCCCTCCTGGATGCGTGCACCGCCCGAGTCGTTGAGACCAATCACAGGAGCTCCCATCTTCATCGCCATGTCCATCACTTTGCATATCTTCAGCGACATGGTCTCGCTGAGTGAACCGCCAAATACTGTGAAATCTTGTGCAAACACATACACAAGACGTCCGTCAATTGTGCCGAACCCGGTCACTACGCCATCTCCGAGGATGTGCTTCTTGTCTTGTCCGAAGTTTGTGCATCTGTGTGTCACAAACATGTCAAGTTCCTCAAAACTTCCCTCGTCAAGAAGCATATTGATCCTTTCGCGTGCAGTGTATTTCCCTCTTGCATGCTGCTTCTCGATTGCTTTCTCCCCTCCGCCAAGACGGGCTTCGCCGCGCTTCTCTATGAGCTGGCTGATTTTTTCTTCTTGTTTGCTCATGTCTTTATTTATGAGTGTTTTATACTCTTTTTATTTTGAAGGATCTTCACACAATTCTGTCAGCACTGCCTCTGTTGACTTCGGATGCAGGAAGGCTATCTGAAGACCATCGGCACCTTTGCGCGGCGCCTTGTCGATCACTTTCACACCTTTTGCCTGAACCTCTTCAAGTGCGTTGGCCACGCCGTCTTCAACTGCAAATGCCATGTGGTGCATGCCGCCTCTGCCGCCATTCTTCTCTATGAATTTCGCAATGGTGCTCTCCGGACATGTTGCTTCAAGAAGCTCTATCTTGGTGTCGCCTGCTTTAAAAAATGCTGTTGTCACTTTCTGATCTTCAACAACTTCCTTTTTATAGCATTTCAATCCGAGCACCTCTTCGTAATATTTGATTGCTTCTTCAAGATTGGGAACTGCTATTCCGATGTGTTCAATGTGTGAAATTTTCATTTCTCTTAGTTTTAAAGGTTATTTATTGTTATGTCTTTTCCTGTCTCTATAGTTTTATTCCCGCAAAACGAATTGAGAGTCTGATTCTCCTACTATACGGGTCTTTCTGCAAATTTAAGAAAATTTCCAATATACCCCATTATATTCCCTATTTATTTTTTGTGAAACTCACTCTGATATTCTATGTTGATTGTGACGCCGAATGCCGTGTGGGTGACAATAAGAGAGTGCTGACTGATATTCAACTTTATTCACTGTCATGCGTTATTTATTTTGAATTGCATCACAATTTCTAATAAACCACATGTTCTAACAAACCACATGTTTTGCTTTTCCG
This sequence comes from Candidatus Amulumruptor caecigallinarius, assembly GCA_023665575.1. GTDB lineage: Bacteria > Bacteroidota > Bacteroidia > Bacteroidales > Muribaculaceae > Lepagella. The sequence continues at coordinate 10,465 of JAMPDQ010000018.1, forward strand.
AAACATGTAAACTCAAAGTATTATGGAAAAATTTGAAGATTTGATTAAAACCGACAAGCCATTGCTTGTGGATTTCTTTGCTACCTGGTGCGGACCCTGCAAAATGATGCATCCTATTCTCGAAGATCTCGCAGCCAAAGTTGGCGACAAGGCACGAATTATTAAAATAGATATCGATAAGAATGAGCAACTCGCATCTATTTATAATGTCCGCTCCGTGCCTACTCTGATGATATTCCGGGATGGCGAGCTCAAATGGCGCGCTTCGGGAGTGCACCAGTCTGACCAACTTGAAAGCGAACTCGAAAAATATTATGTTTCTTAGTCTCCATTTCATAAAATTTCAAGGCTTGGGAGGCGCATCCCCTGGTTCTCTTTGTGTTTTGGTTCAGTTACATATACAGCTATGTTCACTCATCACTTCGCATAGTCAGCGATCCCAAAACCTCCCTCGCTGTCTGAAATTTTATGAAACAGGACTTGAAACAGACTGTTTACAATTCTTGTTGCAGCCCGGCTATATATTGTGGCCGGGCTGTTTTGTCGGATTGTTTCCCCTCAATGACGTGAAATATGATGCTTGAGAATCAAATCGTTAATAAAAAAATATAAAAATTTGAAATAATTCAAAACAATTTGTGCATTCCGTGTGTTAAACATGTATCTAACTAATGTAGTGTTTGCCTTAACAACAAACCTTATATTGTAAAAACAACGCGACATGAAGACTAAAGGAACATTCGAACAAAAGATTCTCGGACTGCAGAGCAACCTTTTCAACTTTGCCTATCAGCTCACAACAAACAGAGAGCAGGCTGAAGACCTCCTTCAGGATACAACTCTCAAAGCGTTGTCAAACGAAGATAAATATGTTGATAATGTGAATTTCAAAGGATGGATTTTCACCATCATGAGAAATATCTTTATTAACAATTATCGTCAGTCGGTGAGAAAGGCAACTGTTATCGACCAGACTGAAGACCTATATCATCTTAATGTATATCAGGATTCAGGAGCCTCAACCCCCGAAGGTGCGTTTGCTGTGAAGGAAATTAGTAAAGCTCTTAATTCTTTCTCCGATGATTATCGCATTCCTTTCAACATGTTTGTCGCAGGTTATAAATATAATGAAATCGCCGACAAGCTGAATCTCCCGCTCGGAACAATAAAGAGCCGAATTTTCTTTGCCCGCAAGAAGCTTCGCGAGCAATTGAAAGACTATAGATAAATTTGTTTCCGTACAACTTACAATATATCGTACAATCCGTTAACAGGTCATCATAATCAATTCCCTGTTGTTAAGAATATTAATTGAACATGATGTTTTAATGTTAAATTTACGCAGCCTTTCGGTTTTTTATGTGGCTGCCAACGATAGATTTACTAATGTTTAGATAGAATGTGGAATTTACGTGATGTAAATTCCACATTTTAATATATCAAAGCTGTGAGCGAAAGTGGTCCCTGCGCACCGGTAATATGCACTGCTTCTATGTCGGCTGTGGCCGACGGCCCGGTGAAGAAGCTCCCATATCTTATCCCATCAAGGTCAATAGATGAATATGCCTCATGCATGCCGGCCACTATCTTTTTTCTGTCTATCAATATGTAAAGTTCACAGGCAAGCAATGCGCAAGCCGGCTCTATCAGCGATTCATCAGTCACCCAAAGCGAACCCATTTCGCCAACTCCCAGCAAGGCTTCTGTCACATTCAAATCTACAGCTGCCGCATTGTGAGGATCCCGCACTTCTTCCGCCGATATATTGCCGGGAATTTCCGCTATGCTTGAAAACACTCGCTTGTCACCACGTTTTCCCAATTCTTCACAAAGCCAAGCAAGAGCCTCTTCTCTGGTGGCAAATACCTCCGAACGGCCGTCGAACGATTGAAGGTGATATCTGAAATTCTCCACTGCATCACCCTCCCATCCATATTCGGCAACTTCCGGCAACGGCACATCCCATCCCTTTACTGCCTGTTTCACACGATCCAATATCTCATTCTCCATATTTGTCTGTCTTTTGAGTCTGTTTCATAAAAAATTTAACATTAGGGGTCGCTTGCATGAGCCGGGTTTGGCTCCGAAGCAGGAGTGTAGTGGGATATGTGACTGATTCATAGGGATAAAATCGGCAGTGTATGCGAGGCCAATAGTAATTTAAATATAAACAGGCATGTTTGACCAACTTATTTTTTCTCCACTGATTTGTAATATTGACGGAATGTCTGTTCCGGTGCCTCCGGATTTGAATGGTTGGATGCCCAGGGGTTAAGTTTGCTGTTGAGTATCCCACCCGGAATATTACGCAGTGCCCACAATCCCACTTTTTCCGCCATCGCAAAATTTGTGGAACTTCTCAGCACCATTGCGGCCACTCCCTCCTCAACGGAATGGCTTAAGGGCACATATTTCTTGCTTACCACAATTTCCCGCCAATGCAAAATAATGTCAGGAAGCGGCACTTTCACCGGACACACATTCCCGCACGAGCCGCAAAGTGTGCATGAGTAGGGGAGCTGTGCATATCTATATGTGTCATAACTTGGATTCAAAGCAATTCCTATTGGCCCCGAATATGTTGCGTCATAGCTGATTCCGGATGTGCGTCTATACACCGGACATGTGTTCATGCATGCACCGCATCGCACACATTTCAACACCTCTCTTAAGTCAGGGTCTGCAAGCCTGTCGCTTCTCCCATTGTCAAGAATTACTATGTGCATCTCTTGCCCTTTGTGAGGCTTTTGATAGTGTGATGTGTATTGGGTAATGTCAAGTCCGAGCGCACTCCTTGACAACAATCGGATAAAAAGTGCAACATCGCGCACACGAGGCACTACCTTCTCTATTCCCATCGTGCATATGAACAGAGGAGGCACGTTGGCGCTGATATCAGCATTTCCTTCGTTAGTGCAAACAACAATACCCCCTGTTTCCGCAATCCCGAAATTCACCCCATTCATCCCGGCATCCGCTTTTACATAGTTTTTCCGCATGTCTTTGCGCATCACACTATTCAGGTAGCCGGGGTCATCGTTGTCGGGGTCGGAGCCGAGTTTGTCTGCAAAGAGCCGGGCCACGTCACCCCGCAATTTGTGAATGGCCGGCATGACAATGTGCGATGGACGCTGATGGTCGAGCTGTTGGATTCTCTCTCCAAGGTCTGCTTCATAAATGTTTATGCCATGTTCGGTCAGAAATTCACGCATGCCACACTCTTCCATGGCCATTGATTTCCCCTTGGTGACCGTCTTAACCCCATGGCTCTTCATGAGGTCGTATATTATCCGGTTGTGCTCCGCAGCATCTTTTGCCCAGTGCACATGTATGCCGTTTTTAACAGCCTTCTCCGAAAATTCATTGAGATATTTATCAAGATTGGCAAGAGTGTGTCTCTTGATTTGCGATGCCTGTTCGCGCATTTCTTCCCAATGAGGCACACGGGCTGCATTTTCATCGCGTCTCATTCGTGCTGCCCAAAGACATCGGTCATGGCTCACTCTGTGCGCATCATCTCTTATGAATTCGGCTCCCAATTTCACTTGATCCACCTGTTTCATATTGCATCGCCGTTTAGTATTTCCGTGATATAATACATTTTTATGTCAAGTCCGAGTTTTCTCGCCACTCCGCTCTGATGAAGCAGACATGACATGTCTTCCGACACCACATAGTGAAAGTCGTTTCTTGCGTAATCATTCACTTTGTCGCGCCCTTGCTGTCCGGAGCAGCTTTGATCCCATATCGCATATGTGCCGCCAAACCCGCAACATTCATCTCGCCTTGTGGCATATCCTATCTCTATGCCATCTACAAGCCGAAGCAAATCCGCACATTTATCGTAGGGATTGACCATCAGCTCTGTGGGACGCGCCATGTGAAGATAACGCAGTGAATGACACCCGTGATGCAGCGCAACACGATGGTAAAATTCCGGATGCCATGGCAATTCTTCAATTTTCAGCACATCGTGTAGAAATTCCACCGGATCATATACTATGGAGCGCATGTGCCTGACATCTTCAGTTTGCTCCACATCTATAAAATATGCCCGGAATTGGTCGGTGCATATTCCTGATGGCACTACTATATATTCACAATCTGTGCCGGAAATGTAGGGAGCTATTCCTTTCTCAATGGAGCATGCGCTTTTACGATAGCCCATGTCAAAGGCAGGCAGACCACAACAGGCTCCACGGTCGATATATTCCACTTCCATCCCGAGCTTCTTCAGTAAGTGGTATGTAGAAATGGCAGCTTTCGGTGCAATTGCATCGATATAGCATGGAATAAACAGTCCGACTTTCATTGTGTGTTGATGAGTTGATGGGTTTAAATGTTAACAACCGGCTCTCTTGTTTGGTTGTAGCTGTGCCAGGAATTTGTTAAACATTGCTTCTTCGTCATATCTCCATGGAGGAGGAAGGCATTCAGGACACCAGTGACCTCCCAATAACACACTCCTCGGTGTGGCGCTGAAACGATGCCCTCGACCGCATCTCCACTGTAAAGGTGTGTCGAGGCTGCCTGCATCCATCTCTGACGTTTCGCATTTTCCTCCGCGAAATGCTGCCGCATCGCGCATGTCTTTTATGCCAAGTTCCGACATCGGTTTGCTTTCGTCATATCCATGATTGAGAATAATTGCTTTATCCAACGGCTCTGACAAATCAAAATCTTTCCATTCCGGAATGGCGCTGTAAGCCTCAAGACTACCGAAATAAGCAATGATTTTCTCGCTGTCGGCTTTTTTTATCCAATCAAGTGTGCCATAGCCAGGTGTGCTCGCTATTCTATGCATCACCATTTTAATGAGGCGGGCCGGTATAATCCCCGCTAACTTGAAATATGAAGGCACTTTTTTTGCCATATTTGCAAAATATTGATCAAAGGGCCTGTTCTCTCTGAAATGCAACAGGTTTTCAAGCCTGTCGGAATCGGAAAACCAAAAGCCGTGGAAATTCCCGGTGGCAAACCAATTTGGTTCGAAAATCTTATCTGCCGGTGGACATTTAATAGCTCGCAGCACTTTTGTCATGAATTTGTAGTTTGACATGCGGTATGACGGGCCGCTGCCAACATTATAGAAATTGCGCCATAAAGATTCAGGCACATTGTCTCCACAGATTTTTAGCATTAAACGTGCAGAGTCTTCTATGGTGGTCCATTCAAGCACACCCCGCAGCGGCACATGAAATGTGAACGGGTCCAGCCCTTTTGACAGTAGCGAGGGATATAATATGCCCGACTGCCGCAATGACACCCATCTCTTGAGGCCGGATTCTGCAATTATGCGTTCCGCCAGAATTTTCGACAAGCCGTAGCTATCGAATGCTGAAGCCATAACAGGATCACCGGTGCGACCCCAGTGAAATGGCTCATGCCTTCCTGATGTCTGGGCAATGCTGCCGATATATACAAGAGAAACATCGTCGCAATCAGCTCTCGTTTTGATTGCATTTACAATGTTTTCTGCCGCAGTGACATTCACCCGCATGGTTTGTTGCGGGTGATAATCGGCGGCCGGAGGCACCATGCCTCCAATATGAAGCACCACATCCGCATGTCTCACACCAAGGCTTACACTCGTATAGTCGCACAAGTCTCCCCAAATCACATTCACGAAATCACGGTGGAGAATTTTCGCAAGCTTATGCCTGTTCTTTTTTGACGGGCGTGCCAGCACATATAGTTCATATTTGTTAAGCTCCGACAAAAATGCCTCCAGCGTGGCACTCCCCATCACACCGGTGGCTCCAGTAATAAAAATCCTTTTTCGCATTGTGCAAATCTACATACCGATTATTATATACACAAATTTTTTCCGGATTTTGACCCCGTCTTCTAAAATTTGTCAGAGTGTGTAAATTTTTAATTAAATTTGCCCCCGGATTTTGTTATTACATTGATAAACCTGTTATACTCATATACTCTTTTATGAAAAGTTTCGAAAGCAAAGCATGGCTCTTGCCACAGCCGGTTCTCGTTATTGGCACTTATGATGAGCAAGGCGAGCCAAATGCAATGAATGCCGCTTGGGCAGGCCAGTGGGATATGAAGGAAATTATGATTTCAATGGGCAGACATGCCACCACCCGCAACATTGACGCAACAGGCGAATTCACTGTGGCGTTTGCTACTGCCGACACTATGATTGCCGCCGACTATGTGGGAATTGTCAGTGCGCAGCAACACCCTCATAAAATCAATGCAACAGGCTGGACTTGTGAAAAGGGTGAGAGTGTGTATGCTCCGGTGTTTATTGATTTCCCTATGACGCTGGAGTGCCGTCTTAAAAGAAAATTAGACGAATCTGATTCCGGTTATGTGATTGTGGCAGAAATTGTAAATATTCTGGTTGACGAAGCCTATATCGGCATTGATGGAAAGCCTGATGTGGAGCTTATGAAACTCATCACATTCGATCCGGTGAACAATGCCTATCTCGGCATCGGGCCCAAGGTGGGGGATGCATTTAAAGTCGGAAAGGTGCTGATGCCTTCCTGAAGTTTCAAAATTCTTTGACTCTTATGTCTCGTGTTTTTAAATTTTGTCCGGAGTGCGGATTTGAATTGAATCTGCGAGATCTTGGCGATGATAAGGATATACCATGGTGCGATCATTGTGGCCGCCCATGGTTTCCTATGTTCCCGGTTGCTGTTATTGCTTTGGTATATAATAATGAAAAGGAAGTGTTGCTTCTCCGTCAGAACTATATCTCCTCTCAATTTCATAATCTTGTGTCGGGATATGTGAAGCCTGATGAAACTGCTGAATCATGCGTGGTTCGTGAAATTAAAGAGGAAACAGGCCTGGATGTAAAAAATGTTCAGCTCATATTCACTCATTGGTTCGAACGTAAACAAATGATGATGATTGGTTTCTTTGCAGAAGCGCAATCTAATAATTTCAAATTGTCTGTTGAGGTGGATGATGCCACATGGGTGAATGCAAATGAAATGCTCTCTTTGCTGAGCAATCGTCCCGGTTCCACTTCGCGAATTCTTGCGGAAAATTTCTTGCAAAAGTTCAAATGAATTTGCAAATCTCATAAAATTTGCTTTGCTTTGCTTTGCTTTGTTGGTGAAAACCTCGTTTCATTAAAAAATTTTTTATATGAAAAAGATTCTACTGTTTACTTATGCCGTTGCTGTGGCCGGTTTCGCCGCATCTTCGCAACTCGTGAAAGTTGAGCGCAATCTGGCTTCTGCCGGCAATACATTTGAGTGTATGAAAGCCCCCGCGAAATCATTGCCCTCGCGTGCACCGAGATCCGGTGAAGGCGAAATCTCCGGCATGGAATTCGGATATTGCGGCGATCCATACAGTGCATATTACCTCGGAGATGAATATCAGAAGCAAACAATTCATTTTGCTTTCGAATTCACTGCGGAAGATCAGAAACCATTCATCGGTTCAAAAATCAAATCTATTCTTATAGGCACCGGATGCGGCCCCAACATGTCGGCTAATCAGGTCACCAGAGCTGTCGCTTTTATTAAGGATGACAAAATGGCTGTGCCCTCATTCAAAAAGGCCGGGACTCTGACAAGCGAGCCATTCGCATGGTCGCAAATCGATTTCGACAGCTCTTATGAAATTACCGGCGAAAAGCCTCTTTATATTGGCTATATGTTCTCGGCTCCGGCTTCAACATGCTATTATATGCCGGTTGACGGCGACCCCGTGAGTCTGAACACTGCTATGGTGTCCGTGACTTCACGGCCTACCGTTGCTCCCGGTGGATGGAATAATTATGCAGAATCTTATGGCTCGATTCTCATTAAAGTGATTATTGAAGGAGAGAATCTCCCTCAGAATCTTGCCGAGTGCAGAGGCCTCGAAATAAATCCTTATTATCCTATAGGCAGCAAGATCACATATGTGGCTAATATTAAGAATATTGGTTCGAATGATATTAACAAAGTGGATATCAACACTGTCACCACTGCCGGCGTGGACTATACAAGGTCAATCACTTTGGCAGAGCCTCTGAAGCCTTCTGAATCACGCAAAATAGAAGTGCTGAATGTGGCAAATCCTAAAGAAGGAATCTTCTCCATGACTTCAAAACCCGTCAAGGTTAATGGCATCGCTCTTGAAAATGCAAGATCAAGAAGTGCCGTAATTAAATGTTATAAGGATGGCTATCCTCGCAATTATGTGTTGGAGGATGCCACCGGCACATGGTGCGGATGGTGTCCGGGCGCAATTGTGTTGCTAGATTACATGAAAAGCAAATATCCCGACCGTTGTATCCCGATTGCCGTGCATCAGGGCGATGAGATGCAAGTGCAGTCTTATATGCAGTTTATCAACGACTATGTGAGCGGATTCCCTTGTGTGCTCGCAAACAGAATGTATGATTACACTCCCACCCGATCGCCGGAGGATTCATATAATTTTGGCAACCAAATCAATGAATTTTACACATCTTTCCCATCATACGTGCATCTCGACCTTTCGGCTTCATGCAGCACTGATGATTCCAAAGTCAACATTGTGTCTGACACAAGATTCGTTTTTGACACAGATGCGAAGCATCTTCTTTCGTTCGTGATTGTGGAAGACGGTTGGGGGCCTTACGATCAGCAAAATAATTTCTATACAAACCATATTCCAATGGCAGGATGGGAGAATAAGGAATCTCCTGTTTCAACTATATATGATGATGTGGCGCGCAGTATCAGGTCTTATCCCGGCCTTGATGTGCTCCCGGCTTCTATTGTAAAAGATCAGAATAATCGTTATGAACTTTCCATGCCAGTTGGCAATTCTGTAGTGAAAGGAAATACATTCCGCGTTATCGGGATGGTTATTGATAAGGAGACCGGTGAAATTGTGAATGCCGCGCAAGTAGATGTGAAGAAGAATAATGATGCGGCTGTTGAAGGCGTATACACCGATGATGCCAACCTGACCGTATCAGGAGGTTATGGCGAGATTATTGTAAACGGTGCCGAATGTGTAATGATATATACTCTTGACGGACGCAGTGTGGATAACAGGAATCTCGCGTCCGGCCTTTACGTAGTCGTTGCCGATGGAAAAGCTTTCAAGGTTATGGTGAAATAAAACTTTAACTTACATATGACAACACTCCGGAAGTTTGCATCAAAACTTCCGGAGTGTTTGTTTTTGTTCTCTTCTTCTCTTTTTCGTCGCTTTTATTGTGAAATATGTGTAAAAAATGGTTATATTTGCGTCTATGCATACCGAATTAAATTATAACGACATTAATTTGCCGCAGGACGTGTCAGCCATATTGGAGCAGGATTTCTGGATGCTCGAAAATATCGGGCCTGAAATGATAAATACTGTGACACAGCCTGTGAAATTCTCAGCCACAACCTGGATTATAGTGACTGCAGGAAGTTGCCGGGCCGATATTAACCTTGTGACTCACGAAGTCAAGGCTCCGGCTCTGGTAACTGTGAAAAACACCCAGATCCTGCAGCCACACGACATAAGTCCTGATTTTAATGCCTCGGTGCTGGTGATGTCGAGAAAGTTCAGTGACAATTTATATCTGTTCATGAAGGAAACAGATATAAATGCAATGGCCATGCGGCATGCCGTAGTGGCGATCCCTGAAGAGTTGCTCCCTAAATTCAACGAATTTCTCTCTTCACTTGGCGAAATAGTGTCTGACATTTCAAATCCTTATGTGTCGCTTGCCCTGTTATACAGGGTGCTCGGCTTTATATATAAGGATGCTTATAAATGTTATGAGCCTTATCATGACGAAGTGTTGTCGAAACAGGGGCGTATGTCCGACCGTTTCCTCAGGCTTGTGCAGGAAAATTTCAAGAGTGAGCGCTTTCTCGATTTTTATGCTTCCAAAATGGAAATCACTCCAAAGCATCTGTCGCGTACAATAAAGAAGCAAACCGGATTCACTGCTGTGGAATGGATTGAAAGGTATGTGATTCTTGAAGCAAAGGTGCTGTTAAAATCATCAAATCTCAACATACAGCAAATTGCTGATGAGCTGAATTTCCCCTCGCAATCGTTTTTTGGAAAATATTTCAAGAAGCTAACCGGAATGTCGCCTAAAGAATTCCGCAACAGCTGAATGTGAATACTCCTCCGCAAGTGTAATTCTTGCGAAAAATCAGTCAGCATGCACGCCTCATTCATCGCTGACCTTATAACCCCCATAAACTATAAGGCCCCATTCCCCAAAAATTGCAAAGTAGGGGAATGAAGCCTAATTGAATCCGTCGGAAGGCGGATACAATTATATTATATTAGCGCATAATTTAACACTTCATCTGCGCGGGTGACATATTTGAATGACATCCCATCCAAATATTCAGCCTTGATTTTTTCTATATCCTTACGATTTTTCTCGCAAAGAAGCACTTCCGTGATGCCGGCATTTTTAGCTGCCAGAATCTTCTCCTTTATTCCTCCCACCGGAAGCACCTTGCCTCGCAGGGTTATCTCTCCTGTCATGGCCAGGCGCTCTTTTACAAGGCGCCCTGTAAATGTGGAGGCCAATGAGGTCAGTATTGTCACACCTGCCGAGGGCCCGTCTTTCGGCACTGCTCCCTCCGGCACATGGACATGCTCGGAATATTCTGAGAACATCTCGGGGTTTATGCCGATTGTCTCTGCGTTGGCTTTCAAATATTGAAGAGCTATTATTGCCGATTCTTTCATAACATCTCCAAGGTTGCCCGTTAATGTGAGTTTGGAATCTTTGGATTTTGCAATTGATGATTCTATCTGAAGAATCTCTCCGCCAACCGGTGTCCATGCAAGTCCGGTCACTATCCCGGGAGTGTCGTTTCCCTCGTAGCAGTCGGGAAATATTTCCCGAGCGCCGAGATATTCCTGCACAATATCCTTGCTGATTGTGGCAGGAAATTCCTTGCCCGAGGCCTTTAACCGCGCCTGTTTGCGGAGCACAGAGCTGATTTTCTTTTCAAGTTTTCTCACTCCGCTTTCGCGTGTGTATGAACTTATTATCTCCATTATGGCTTCGTCGGTAAAGCTCATTTCGTCTTCTGCAAATCCATGCTCTTTGAGAGCTTTGGGAATAAGATGTCGCTTCGCAATCTCAATTTTCTCTTTTTCCACATAGCCGTCTATGCATATCAGTTCCATTCTGTCGAGCAGGGGAGGTGCTACCGGGTCGAGCGAATTTGCTGTTGCTATGAACAGCACTTTTGAAAGATCGAAGTCGTGGTCGACAAAGTTGTCGTGAAATTTACAATTTTGTTCAGGATCCAATGCCTCGAGCAGGGCAGTGGCGGGATCTCCTTTGTAGTCGGCACCGATTTTGTCAATCTCATCGAGCACCATCACCGGATTGGATGTGCCACATTTCTCCAGAGCTGCAATTATTCTCCCCGGCATTGCCCCCAGATATGTGCGTCGGTGTCCTCTGATTTCGGATTCGTCATGAACACCACCAAGCGCTACTCTCACATATTTGCGGCCGAGAGCCTCTGCTATAGAGCGCCCCAGTGATGTCTTGCCTACTCCCGGAGGACCGTAAAGACACAATATGGGTGCCTTCATGTCTTTCCTGAGTTTTAGCACTGCCATCTGCTCCACAATGCGCTCTTTTACTTTATCAAGCCCATAATGCTCGCGGTTGAGCGTGTTTTCCACATCTTCCATTGAGAAGTCTGTTTCATCGAAAATCCCCCAGGGAAGGCTGAGAAATGTGTCAACATAGCTGTATTGCATGGCATAGTCGGGCGAATTGGGGTTGAAGCGCGAGAGTTTTCTCATTTCTTTCTCAAATGCCTTGCGTGTCTCTTCATTCCATTTCATGTCTTTGCCACGCGCATAAAGCTCGTTGAGCTCGCTGTCTTCACCCTCGCCAAGTTCATTCTGAATCTGGCGCAACTGGGTGCGCAGAAAATCTTCGCGCTGTCTGTTGGCAATTTCGCCCATGGTTTTCTTGTGAATGTCGGAATTGATTGAAAGTTTGTGTATCTCGTCATCAAGCATCGTCGTGAAATCTGCCACCTTTTGAGCGATTGTTTCATCCTCAAGCACTTTGTGCTTATCATCTGTGGTGAGTGGAGAGTTCTGTATCATAAAATAGAACTCTTCTATCGATTCGTAGGGATAGCTGCGGAGATTTTCAAGCAACTGTTCGCGATGGGAGTCTATGATGAATTGTATGGCTTGATTATAAAGCGATTTCATGCGGGAATAATACGCTTCGGACTCTTCCGATTTCTCCATTCTGATTGGATAAAGCAATTCCACATCTCCCCTCATGTATGGAATCCTTCTTCCGAGTTTCACAACCATTCCTTGATGGCTAAGCTGAAAACCGACATTGAGCGAGCCGTCTTCTAGGGCAGTAATCTCGCTGACATATCCGATTGCTCCCTGGCAGCCACTCACATCTTCACCTTTTGCAAGGCTGAAATCTGCAGGCAGCATGTCGCTTGCCAAAAATAGCATCACAGGCTCTTTCGATGCGTAGGCTTTCTGCAATGAGGTGATGATATTCGGGTGTGACACATTTGTGCCCACTCTCAGATAGGGCATAAACACATCATCCTGCATAGGAAGCAACAGTATGTTTTTTAAAATTTCACCATATTCATATGGTTGATCGTCTGAATAATATATGGATCCCCCGAGCGTGGGTTCATTTTTTGTCGGATTGTTGCTGTTTTTTGACATTTTTTATAGGTCTGATTTTGCAATGCGGTTGCAAAATTAATAAATTTGTAGTAGATAAGGAAATGATTATGACTGCGCATTTTGAAAATTATGATTGATAGGGGATATTTCAGATTCAAGAAGTTCAATTGCCGTCATTTGTCAAGCTCAATGAAAGTAGGTGTAGACGCGGTGCTTTTGGCATCGTGGGCGGATATCAGGCAATGTCGGAAGGTGCTTGATGTCGGTACCGGCTGTGGAGTTATTGCTCTCATTTGCGCTCAGCGTTGCCCGGATGTTCATGTTGATGCCATTGATGTGCATATTCCTTCTGTTGGGGAGGCTCAATTGAATTTTAATAATTCGCCGTGGGGCGGACGGCTTGATGCATTTGTTGCAGATTTCAATTCATTTTCCGGGTCCGGTTATGATTTGATTATCTCGAATCCCCCCTTTTTCAACTCGGGAATAATAAATCCGTCCGGTGAGAGAATGATTGCGCGTCATCAGGATTCGCTTTCTCCTACATCTCTCCTTTCCGGCGGGAAGCGTTTGCTGAATCCGGGCGGCTCAATCGCAATGATTTTTCCGGCCGACCAATTGGATACAGTTGTTGATGAGGCTGGAGGCCATGGCTTTTTTCTCGGCAGATACATGAAAATCAGGGGAAATCCAAATGCAAAAGTGAAGAGGGTTTTAACTCAGTTTTATGCCGGTGAGGACGCTGAATTAATCGATGAAGGTGAGACTCAGATACTGGAGATAATGGATAATGAAGGCAACTATACCCCCGGATATGTTGCGCTCGGAAAGGATCTGTACCTTAAATTTTAGAATCTGTTTCATAAAAAATTTAACATTAGGAGTCGCATGCATAAGCCGAATTTGATTATGCAGAATCAGGAGTATACTGAGCTATATGACTGATTCAAAGAGTCGCCGTTCGTAACCTAAGGTTGCTCCCTCTGAGATTGAAAAATTATCTCATAAATAAGCCGACCTAATGTTGAATTTTTATGAAACAGACTCTTAAACTGAAGGTGGCGTTTTTTAACACACAACCTTTAAACTGAATAAGTTGTTTATAGTCTAATATATAAAAGCCACAATTTGCGATAATATATTTATATATGATGAATAAAAGAATTTTTATTGCGCTCGCCGTCGTAACTTTGTCAACACCGTTTGTCAAAGCTCAGGATGAATTCGATGATATATATTACAATCCCAATTCCAAGAAGGAGAAAACAGAAATAAGAGATAAGAAGGATAAGAAAAGAACTAATTATATAGCTGATTTCAGCGAAATGGATGTTGACGACTATAACAAGCGAGGATTCTATTATGAAACCCCTATCGACACCATAGGCTCTGCCGCTGAAACCGGCGAGGATTTTGTGTATACGCAGCAGATTCAGAAGTATTACAACCCAACAATCATTCTTGACAACTCCGATATTCTGGAGGATGTGCTCGATAATTCCTACGGCAATGTGGAAATAGTGATTGATAATGGTAATGTAGCTTTCGCTCCGATATATGCAGGAGGATATAATTGGTGTTATCGCCCGTCGTGGACTTGGAATTATGCCTTCGGTCCGGTGGGAATCAGTTGGTATTGGGGGCCAACTTGGTATTGGAATTATGCCCCGGCATGGGCCTACTATCCGGTGTGGACGTGGGGACCCGGATATTATCCTCCGGTTCGTCCCGGGTTCTATCCCCCTTATCGCCCACACAGACCATATTATGCATCCGGTCGCCCGGGTGCGCATCGTCCGGTGTCTCCGGCTCCGGGATGGTCTAACAATACCCGCCCGGGCTATAACTATGGCAACTCTTCCAGGCCTTCAAGTTCCCATTCAGGCGGCTATACACGCCCCGGTGGTGTGGTGCGCCCCGGTGGTAACCGCCCCGGTGGCAATGTTCGCCCCGGTGGCAGCAGATCTGTCGTGAATAGGAGAGTTAATACAACAGGAGCCAATGTTTCAAACGCCGGCATACAAAACAATCATGCTGCTGCTGTCAGCAATGGTGGTGGAACCAATCCCGGCGGATATAATCCTAATGTAAGAAGAAACACAACATCCACAAGGAGATCAACCGAACTTAAAAATATTAACGTTAACAATAATGTGAATGCCTCGCATAACAGAGAAAGTGTAAATAACCGCTCCACAACCACCAACCGCAGCAGCTATAACACCGGCAATCGCTCCACAACCAACCGCGGTGGAGGCTCTTTCGGCGGTTCTCGTGGCGGCGGCGGTTCTCGTGGCGGCGGCGGTTCTCGTGGCGGCGGCCATAGAAGATAAAAATTTTTAATTATATTTGTGGGGGGAATACATCCCCTCATTTTTATTTATAAATAGATTTATTTTTCTTAGAGTCTGTTTCATAAGAAACTGAACATTAGGAGCGGCTTATTTTTGAGATAATTTATTCAATCTCAGAGGGAGCAACCTCCAACCTCCAACCTCCTTTCTTTTCGCAAGTTGCAAACTTGCGAAAGTTGAATAAATAAATTAATAATAAATCATATGTCTGTTTTAAATTTAAATTTTTATTGGCCTCTCATGCATGGCTGATTTTGACTTTTTGAATCAGTCACATTGCCCGCTATGTTTCTGATTCTTAAGAGTCAAACCCTACTCATGCATGCGACTTCTAATGTTAAATTTTTTATGAAACAGACTCTTAGCTACTTATACAGTATGAAAAAATTCCACTTAACTTTATGTGTGTGCATGTCGATTCCTCTTTGCGCCATGTCACAAAGTGCAACTGATGCTTACAGGTTGTCACAAAATGATTTGAGAGGAACTGCCAGATTCATGTCTATGGCCGGTGCGTTTGGAGCACTCGGCGGCGACTTGTCTTGTTTGTCGCAGAATCCGGGTGGTATAGGAATTTACCGCAGCAATGAGGTCGGTATCACGGCAGGCCTTGATTTTATGAGCAATGAGGCAGAATCGCGCGGCATATCTTCTACTACAAACCAGACTGTATTCAATCTGAATAATTTGGGAGGTGTGTTCACCCTAAGGATGCCCTCAGCCATGTTCCCAAACATCAATATAGGCTTCTCATATAATAAAGTGGCCTCGTTTGCACGGCGTTACAATGGCGGTATCCCACGCCTTAACACCTCTCTCAGTAATTATATTGCAGGAATCGCCAACACATGGGATCTTACTGAAGCTGATGTGAAGAGCACCGGCAATTTCGACCCTTATAATCCTCCCTCCGGGTTTCGCGGCGCTCCATGGATCACTATCCTCGG
This sequence comes from Candidatus Amulumruptor caecigallinarius, assembly GCA_023665575.1. GTDB lineage: Bacteria > Bacteroidota > Bacteroidia > Bacteroidales > Muribaculaceae > Lepagella. The sequence goes on from JAMPDQ010000018.1 coordinate 26,387, forward strand.
ATATGACTCTTATCTGATAAATCCGGAAGGCCCCGTTGAAGACCCGCACTGGTATGGCCAATTCGGCAACGGCACCTCCGGCAACGGAAATTTCAACGTTGAGGAAAAAGGTTATGTTGATGAATATAATATCGCTATCGGTGGAAATATCAATAACATCGTTTTCTGGGGATTGGATTTCGGCATCACATCTATTGATTATCGTATCGGCACTGTGTGGGGAGAGGAGCTGACAGATGCTTATGTATACAACCCCGATGCAAAACGCGTGCAGACAATGGATGCCCGCTGGAGTCTCAGCAATGACTATAAAGTGTCGGGAACAGGATATAATTTCAAAATGGGTGTGATTGTGAAGCCGGTGCAGGAGCTTCGCATCGGACTCGCTTTCCATACTCCCACCTATTATTCTCTTACTGAAAATTTCTATAATGAATATGTGGATTTCAATTATCCTTTCCCCAACGGCTCTGACTATGCCGTAACCAATGATGGATATCCTGCAGCAAACAATATAGATTTCCAAACTCCCTGGAGGGTGATTGCAAGCGTGGCGGGTGTGATTGGCTCAAAATTCATCATATCTGCCGACTATGAATGGCAAGGATATAAGAATATGAAATATGCAAACTGGACCCCTGATGATTATTACTGGGATCCATGGTGGGATTATGACTATCCATGGTATTATGGCACTCCTTCAAGGGCCGGATCAGCGGCCGATTCTTACGATAGGGATCCGATTGGCTTCACCAATAGGAAAATAAAGGAAATATATCGCGACAGCCACACTTTCCGCATTGGCGCTGAATACAGAGTGCTCCCGGGTTTTAGCGCCCGTATCGGCTATAGCTACACCACTTCTCCCATTTCAGCATCAGCCAAGGATAACCTTGTTGATATCCCCGGTGCTGGAACAATGTCTGACTACCGTCTTGACAATGAAACCCATCACATCACTGCTGGCCTGGGATATAAATATCGCGGATTTTATGCCGATTTTGCATATGTTTATAAATATCAAGGTTCGGAATATTATCCCTTCAGTCCTGACCCCGACAATGAAATGTCAGTGGCAAATTCGAAGCTCAAGCTTAACACAAATCAGATTGTGCTCTCATTAGGCTATAAATTCTGAGCCGTCACCCGGCGATTATATAAAATGTAGCCTATAGGCTCCATAAACCAACATATAAATAATGCAGCCAATCGGCTGCATTATTTATATGTTTCTCACCCTTTTCCCCACAAAGAGAATCGGATGATATGACATCTTGCTCTCTCGCAAACTTTCATCTCCCATATCCTCCTCCCGGTTAAGATATCTTATTTCCGGATGAAGCGACATCGCGTGATTGCACATCCCGGATGCCAATGCCTGATATATGCCGCGATATTCAATGTTTCCCTTCTCTACGTGACAGAAAAATGTGTCGCCTGTAAATTCACCGAATGAATAGCCTGCAATCATATTGTCAATCTCCACCATTACACCTGTGAATGGAAAACAATTCCAGTTTTTAAGCACATCCATTGTGGCCTCACATTCATATTCCAATAATTTATTCCCGGGATGCATCGTATCAAAAGCAAGTGTGAAAGCAATCAGTCTCGGAATGTCACTTTCTTGAATACTCCTCATCACATGTTTCGGATAATGAGTGTTGAAATAATTGAGATGATTTCTCTTTTTCTCCATCTTCCGTCCTGAAAAATGCCGGAATTTTTCTGCCTCATAGAGATATTCCTTCCAATCATTGATAAGAGGAGAATCAGGAGTGCTTTCCGGCTCACTGTCAGGAGAAAATTCCTCAGGATAAATAATCATTCCCTCAACGTTGCTACATCTGCAATATCCGCTGATGAGTGCCTCGCTTTCATTCATCGACAATTCCCCAATCGGTTTGTAAAAAATAACAGTGCGTGAGTCGGGCACAGCTCCCTTTATAAAGAGTGTGTCGCGAAAAATGCAATATTCATAATGAAAATAATCTGCCCACATCACAGTGCCTCCGACTGAAAAATCACACGAGCGCGATGGATATTGAGAAAAGAATCTTATGAGCAACGGAATATCCTTAATCCCGAGACTCTTGAAGTTTAGCACACCAACAGGAGTAGTTAATATAGTGTTACAATGTTTCATAGATACATACATGCAGTAATTATGCCCCCATGTCTTGATAATTTTATGTAACGGGGTTTGATTCCCGGTTATACTTTATAAACTTTAAAGTGAATAAAAAAGTTCAACACATGGTGTGTCTCAATCAATCGCGATGGGGGAGCACTACCGCCCTGATTCACGCCTATGGAATTTGTAACATCACTCGCCAAAAGCCGACCCCATAGCCGCTATTTCTTTTGAGACGGGGCCTAAGTATTCAAAAAAATCCGGTGAAATTTTTCACCGGATTTTTTAATTTATCTGTAAATAAGCAGCTTCGAATAATAAATGAATAGATTAAATCAAATTGTTTTTGAATAGGTTTTGATACAGAATGTAGAGGTAGGCATGCATATGCCTCTGAATCACAAAGCAAATGCATTATTTATCGAGCTGCTTGGTTGGTTGCTTATTTAAGCGCGTCTTTCACTGCATCGTTGGGCACCATTTCTTCTCTGAAAACATAAGCGCCTGTCTTGGGAGATTTCTCCATTACGATGATTTTGCTATATGTACGGCCTTCACCCTTCTGGATTGAAGCCACGGTTTTCTTTGCCATTTTTCAGTGCTTATTTGATTTCTTTGTGAACTGTTACTTTCTTCAGGATCGGATTATATTTCTTGAGTTCCAGACGTCCCGGAGTGTTTTTGCGGTTCTTGGTAGTGATGTATCTTGACATACCGGGCATTCCGCTTGCCTTATGTTCTGTGCATTCGAGAATCACTTGAACGCGATTGCCTTTTGCTTTCTTTGCCATAACTTAATAGGAATTATAAGGAGAGAATTTTAATATCCTTGAAATCGAGATTTCCCTCAGCCTCTGCTTTCTTTAACGCTGCGTTGAGACCGATTTTATTGATTGTGCGGAGTGCGCGTGCTGATATGCGAAGCTGAATCCACATATCCTCTTCAACCCAATAGAATTTTTTTGTATGCAAGTTTACTTCAAACTTGCGCTTGGTGCGACGCTTTGAGTGTGATACATTATTGCCCACCTGCGCCTTTTTGCCTGTGATCTGACAAACTTTTGACATGGCTGTTGTTAATTTTCTTTTTAAAAATTTGCTTCAGTTTCTGACGCCATCTCAGTTCTCATATCATCGCTAAACGCATCATTTTCAGCGACTTTTAAGGATGTGTCACAAAACATTTGCAAAATTACGATTTTTTTGCCAATTATACAAACTTTCTCATCGTTTCTTTTCGCTTTTTTACGATTTTATTCATTCCCTTGCAGGCAAAATCCACCTCTTTTGCTATTTTTACCTGTCGAGCCTCCTTTTCGAAGCACCTTTTCGAGACTTTATCGATGAGCCAGCTTCTGATTTTGTTTGAGGTTATTTGGAGGTCTTCCTATAATCTATTAATTTTGTGGTTGTGAAGCAAAGTTCCATAGAGCCGAGACACACATGCAGACTCTTGTCCGTTTATCCCCACTCCAAAATATAGATTGCTTTTATAAATGAGATTCGATGAAATTCTGACCAACGACGACGTGCTCGATGGTCTTTGGGATATGCATTTCGATGAGTGCACACCTGTGCAGGAACACACTATCCCCGCCGTTATGCAGAACCGCGACATCTTGGCGTGTGCCCAGACCGGCACCGGAAAAACCGCTGCTTATCTCCTTCCGGTGATTAATAAACTGGCCGATGGCGGATATCCCGATGATGCAGTAAATTGCATCGTTATGGCTCCTACCCGAGAACTCGCCCAGCAAATTGACCGACAATTGCAGGGATTCGCATATTTCATGCCTGTAAGCAGCATCGCTGTATATGGCGGCACTGACGGTTTCACTTATGAACAACAGCGCAAAAGCCTTAAGCTGGGCACTGATATCGTTATAGCCACGCCCGGCAGGCTGCTTGCTCACCTCAGCATGGGATATGTCGACCTCTCAAAGGTGTCGTTTTTTATCCTCGATGAGGCCGACAGAATGCTCGATATGGGCTTTTATGATGACATCATGCAGATATTTTCGCATCTCCCGAAAAATGTGCAAATCCTTATGTTTTCAGCCACTATGCCTGCTAACATCCGCAAAATGGCCGATAAAATACTTAAGAATCCCGTAGAAATTAAGCTCGCTGTGTCAAAACCGGCAGAAAAAATAGAACAATCCGCTTATATTTGTCATGAAACACAGAAAATAAACCTGCTCAAGCATATTTTCAATGCCACTCCTCCTAAAAGAGTAATTATTTTCTCTTCTTCCAAGCTTAAAGTAAAAAATCTCTCTCGCGAACTCCGTAAAATGAAACTTCACCTGGGAGAGATGCATTCTGACCTTAATCAGCTGGAGCGGGATAATGTGATGCTTGATTTTAAATCCGGAAAAATCAATGTGGTGGTTGCCACTGATATAATTTCGCGCGGAATAGATATCGATGACATTGAAATGGTGGTGAATTTCGATGTTCCGCGCGACCCGGAAGATTATGTGCACCGCATCGGCAGAACTGCGCGCGCAAACCGCAACGGACGGGCGGTGACGTTCGTGGCCGAAGATGATTTTTCTCGTCTTGCCCGCATAGAGCGTCTCCTCGAAAAGGAAGTGCCGAAGGCTGATGTGCCCGCAGAGTTGGGTGAAGCTCCCCTTTATTATGCCAAAAGAAAACCTTGTGGCCGCAAAAAGCGTAATAATACAAGTGGGAAACTTCTGCACCACAATAAACCATCTCTGAATGCAAATGAGTCTATGCAGTCGGATAAACCAGCAAAAAACGGTCGCAATGGAAATCAGGAAAGAAACACGGGCAAATGGAAAAACCGGTCAAGAAAAAGAAATAGTAATCACGAAGATAACCGAAAATCAACCGAAAACCAACGGCAAAGAGATAGTCAGCTGCCCGGAAAACACAATTGAAACACATCCCTGGCCTCCATTTATACCTGATGGTGCGAAGGTGATGATTATGGGCACGTTTCCACCGGGAAGACACAGATGGAGCATGGATTTCTATTATCCCAATCGAACCAACGACTTTTGGTATGCAATGGGATTGATATTCTTCAACAATCGCTATGAATTCCTTCGCGATGACCAAAAGTCTTTCAATGTAGATTCGATTATAAGCTTTCTAAATAATAAGAAAATAGCGCTTAATGATACAGCCGGAAAAGTGTGTCGCCTTAAAGGAAATGCTTCTGATAAATTTCTGCAAATTATAGAGCCTGCGCCTATTTTTGACCTGCTCGAGAGGATGCCCTCTTGCGTGGCTCTCGCCACCACCGGTGAAAAGGCTGCCGGAATAATCGCCCAACTCACTAACACCAAGATTCCTAAAATCGGATGCAGTGTGAAATTCGAAATTGGCTCGCGAGTGATTGAGATATGGCGTATGCCCTCTACAAGCCGTGCGTATCCTTTGGCTCTTGATAAAAAAGCCGGATTTTATGCAGAAATGTTCAGAAGCATCGGCATATTATAATTTGCGACGCATAGGTCCATCGGGAAATTTATCAGAATATACAAGTCCCCCTATAATCAGCACGCAACCAACGTAGCCCAGCATATAGATGTTTTCGCCAAGAAAGAAGTAGGCGGTTATCATCGTGACCAATGGCTGCAAATATAAATAATTGTTGGTGCTCACCGGCCCAAGAATTCTCATCACTTCATTCCATATAAGATATGCCATAAGCGAACACATCACCACAAGAAACACAAAGTTCATCAGGTAATGAATGTTCTGAAAATCCATCAATATATTAAAATGACTCGGATTCTTGTCCATGATAAGCAATGGAATCGCAGTCAGCACGCCATAAAAGAACAGCTTACGTGTCACAAAAAATCCACTGTAGAGCGGCAATATTCTCTTGATAGCCACCGTATATACTGCCCATGATAATGCCGCCGCTATCGCCAGCAAATCGCCCGCAGGCTTTATCTCCAGACTGTCACCATGACTGAATATTATGCATCCCGCCCCGATAAATGCCACTAATGAACCTGTCACTATGCCGGCCTTGAGCTTTTGTTTGTAAAGCGCCGCAACAAGCAAGGTGGTGAAAATAGGGGAGAGCGATGCCAAAAGTGACACATTTCCCGTGGTGGTGAGTGTCAAAGCATAATTCTCTGTGATAAAATAGAGCGAACCCGAGCATATGCCGCACAACGCAAGTGTCATCTCATCACGCCATGACTTGGATAAAATGTTCTTGAATGTGAACATCAGCAACAATAAGTAAGCTGCGGAAAACCTGTACACAAACATTTCGATGGGAGTGAACCCTCCATCGTTCATTAAAATCTTTGTGCTTAGAAAAGATGAGCCCCATGCCGCCACCGTGACGAAGGCGCCGATATGTGCAAGTATTTTGGTTGTGTTCTTGCGAGATGAAATTCCGAAATTCATGGTAGTTAGATTCTATGTATCCTCCTTCATCCATCCTTGGAATGCTTTCCCACAAAATTAAAAAAAAATCTCATTATCGCAAAAAATGAAAAATGCAGCTACCTCTTTTAAGAAGTAGCCACATTTGAAATTGCTTTACTGATTGTTACTTATGATTGTTACTTATTTCTTTTTTGATGCTTTAAGATTCGCGTCAGGCTTGTTTGCGCATGCTGAAGCATCCTTGCATTTACGATCTATCTTGGCTTTCCCATGCTTGCCGGATCTGTCTTTCTTAAAATCGGATTTGCCTGATTTCATTCCATGTTTACCCCCGATTTTCGACCCTGAATTATTTACATAGTTGTTCTCAAGAAACTGAATGTACTGATCTGAGGTGAGAATCTCGCGAAGTCCCTTCAGATAATTCGTTTTCAATTCTTTAATCCCTTTTTTGAATTTGAAAGTGGTGTCTTTGTTTTCACGGGCTGTCCCGGCTTTCTGCATGAACTCTGTTTTTGCCTTGCGGTTTTCACTGCCAAGAGTCTTTATCTTCGATTTTTGATCCTCTGAGAGATTAAGATTGGCAAACGGATTGGATTTGCACGATTTATCTTTACGGTTTGCCTTATGTTTGGGTGTGGTAGTGCAATCCTTTACACACGGTTCATCGCAATTCTGCTGAGGAGCCACGCATACGTTGCATTGCGGGTTGCACTGATAATCGGCGGGACATGTGCATGGATTGCACAATTCATTCGAGCACGTCGCTTCGTTGTTGTTGACAGCGGATTTATTCTGTGCAAAACTTGCCAAAGGGGTTATGGCACAAAAAAGTGCGATACTAATAAATTTCTTCATTTTATTTAAGTGTTTTGTATTATGTTTTTGAGTCTGTATCATAAAAAATCAACATCAGGGGTCGAATGCATGAGGGGTTTAGCCCTGCAGAATCAGGAATATGGCGGGCTATGTGACTGTTTCAAAAAGTAAACCCCGGCCATGCGTGCAAGGTCAATAGTAATTTAAATATAAAACAGACATATGATTTATTGTTAATTTATTTATTCAACTCTGACAAGTTTGCAACTTGTGAAAAGCGGAGAGGGTAGAAGTTGGAAGTTGCTTCCTCTGAGATTGAATAAATTATCTTAAAAATAAGCCGCCTCTAATGTTGAATTTTTTATGAAACAGACTCTTAATTTTCAAGATTTAAATTTGATTATATTTATCAAAATTGTGCTTGCATAATGCAAGTGTTTGCTCTCTACTTTCACTTGTTTGATATAAATAACAAGCCAACGTTTAATTCCGCCCACTCAAATTAACAGTATTTAACTTATTCTCCGGTTTCAGACCTCGTTTCAAAAAAGTGCGACTTTAAAAACAACGCGTGCAACAATAAAATCACGACCCTATGCGTTATATTAATAACTATCGCGGGGCTGACTGGCTTTGACAGCGTGAAGAAGCGGTAAGTAAGCATGCAGAGTTTTGGTGCTCAAACTCTATAATCGCAAGAGCATCAACCTATAATTGGCGAAAATAATAATTACGCTCTCGCTGCGTAACCTGAAGTATAGTAGGGTTCCTTTATTCGCCTCAAAGTGAGGCGAACGAGACATCACTCCATTGCCCGGTTCCGAGACGTTTGGACAAAGTGGTGCTAAGAAATTCGGAAATAGGGGAGAGCATGTTCCGGGCTTTCTTCGAAATTTAGGAGCTAAGATGCAGGTTGGCCGTCGTGAGCTTGTCTGCATACGAAAACCAACTCACAGACTAAGCATGTAGAAAGCCTACTGATTCCGCGTTTGGACGAGGGTTCAATCCCCTCCAGCTCCACTTGTTAAAAGTCCGGAAACCGGACTACAAAAGACAAACCT
>JAMPDQ010000019.1 GCA_023665575.1 Candidatus Amulumruptor caecigallinarius
TTTATTTCATTCTCCAAATTTTGTTCGGACTTTTTATGCTGAAAAACATAAAATACATGCCAACTTTCAGAAAATCAGAGAAATTAATTTTTGTTTAAATTTGTTAATATATCTTAAAACTGAAAATATATGAATGGAGCCACTTCTTCTGTCATAAATTCAATCACGAGCTGCACCACAACAAGGAAACAAAAGAGCTTCACAATCCATGGGGACCTGACAAAGAGTGTTTGCACATATTCAGCCACGCTGTGAGGAATGAAATGAAATACGATTAAAGAGATCATCATTATGCACCACACCATTCTTGCCTCAAAGAATTGCGGAAACTGATTGAGATTGAAATCAACAAAAATATTTTGGATAATTTTCACTGAATCATCAAATGAGGCAGCTCTGAAGAATACCCAGAGCAATGACACATATATGAATGTACCAAGCCAGAAGATGAAAATAGTGATGAAATTGTCGGGTATTTTGGCGAGCGCAGGTTTGCAAGCTTTATGAATCGCAAGACCAACACCATGCATCGCTCCCCAAAACACAAACTTCCAGGCGGCCCCATGCCACAGACCACCAATAAGCATTGTGAGGAAATTGTTAAGATAAGTGCGAAACACACCCTTTCGATTTCCACCTAACGGAATATAAACATAGTCGCGAAGCCAGGAAGAAAGAGATATGTGCCATCTGCGCCAGAATTCCGTGAGGTTGCGGCTTTGATAAGGGGAATCGAAGTTGACACCGAGTTTGAAACCCATTATTAAAGCGATGCCGATGGCCATATCGGAATAACCTGAGAAATCGCAATAAATCTGCATTGTGTATCCAAGCACACCCATCAAAGCCTGAACACCTGTGTAAAGATCCGGATTTCCAAACACAAGGTCGTTATATTGAGAAATATAATCAGCGATAACAGCCTTTTTCACCACACCGATAATAATGAGCCATAAGCCGGTCCAAATTTCTGTTGTTGTGGCATGCCGGTTTTCGCGCAATTGAGGAAGAAAATAGTCAGCCCTCACAATAGGCCCTGCCACAAGTGCCGGAAAAAAAGAAAGAAAAAAGAGATAATCGAGCCATGTTTCAGCAGGAGTGATTCTTTTTTTATAGACATCCACCACATAGCTGATTGATTGAAACGTGTAAAAGGATATCCCCACAGGGAGTATGATGTCGAGAGGCTGAAAATTCCCCTCCACCATCATATTCCAGTTCCAAAGGAAGAAATTAGCATATTTGAAATATCCAAGTATTGACAAAGAAATTATTATAGAAATCCACATCAACACTTTGCGCCCTGCCTTCGAAGTTGCTTTGCTTATCCATTTTGATATAGCCCAGTCAACGAGCGATGTGCCCATAAGCATGAGAAAAAACAGGCCTGAAGACTTATAATAAAAATAGAGAGAGAATGCCACGACAAAAATTGTCATTTTCATCCTGCTTCCTTTAAGGAGGGCATAAAGAGGAATAAAGAGGATAAACAGCAGCCAGAATAATCCGCTTGAAAACAACATGGGGGCCTGGGGATCGTAGACAAATAGCTCGCCAAGATTTTTCAACATTGTTGTCATTATTTCAGAGCTTTCAAAAATACGATATGAGGGTTACATTTGCCAATTGTATCTGAGGGGAGGTCAGCCACAAAGGGATGTGCCGATTTAGGCAGCCACCGCATTATGCTGTCTACCCATTCCGCCGACGACTGTCGCGTGGGATGAATATTGTCGGCCTTACGTTTGAAAGTCATTCCCTCGGAACGGAAAAAACTTCCGGGGCGACATGCACGTTCAAGCATGTTATTTATGCCCGTATCCTCCTTCCAGTTGGGCGGTCCGATCCACACATATGGGATTGTGTCAAGCACACTAAGGATTTTCTTCACATAAGACAATCTGGAAGAGGGATCTTTAAAATACAGCTCATTACTTCCGAGTGATATAAACACTTGTGTGGGCTTGTACCTGGCAAGACAGCGTGCAAGGGTGTCATGTTCGGCCCAGATTTTAGTGTTGCTTGAATCCCAATTCACAGAATGAATGGTGTGTCCGTTTTGTTTCGCATATTGAGCAAGGCGCAAAGCGAGATTAAATGTCATGGAATCCCCGAATATAAATAATGATTGGGGTCCGGAATCAACCTTTACCTCAACATCAGGAACGCTTGAATGCTCAATGGGAGCGAGAATTGAATCCGCATCGCCTGATGATTTTCCCTGCAAAATTTCTGCAAAAGGCGCCTTTTTGAGCACCTTTTCACCAATACGGATATCATCGACAAAAGACAATGCTACTACAATCAGAAGAGCGACAGAAAGCAAAATCCAGAGTGCGAAATATTTATTCTTGAACATTTTATATAGCCGGCTTAAAGGGTATCTGTAGAAATTTTAGAGTCTGTTTCATAAAAAGGTTGTCACCCGTGCATATGGATATTTCATTACTCGATATTAACAACAGTGATTCCGGCTCCACCAAATCTGACATCTTCATCTTCGAATGAAGCAATTGCGGGATTTGCTTTCAATTGTTGTCGGATAAGCGTTTTCAATATGCCATGACCGGTGCCATGAAGGATTCTGACTTTAGAGGCATTAAACTGAATCGCGTCATCAATGAAATATGTTACTGCCTGCAACGCCTCGTCAGCACGCATTCCCCTGACATCAATCTCATTTTTGAAATTCAGCTGCCGTTGACGGCTGTCATCAGAGACAGACATTGTCGGATAAGACTGACTAAGAGCCGATTTTTTCGGTTTGACACCCGGCACAAGTCTGCTCTTTTCCACAATGGTGCGTAATGCACCAAAGGCCACAACACATTGTTTCCCGGAGATGGAGAGCACCTCGCCCGACATATTTGAATCGGATAATTTAACATAGTCACCAACCTCAATTTCCTTCTTTACAGGAGTTGGCGCAGCCACCGGTTTGGCTTTTGACTTTCTGCTTTTATGCCTGAGTTCCTTGATTTTACCTGTATCAGCATCGTTTTCAGTCTCCTTAATCCCGGCTTTAAAATCAGCGAGTTCGCGTCTTAATTCTTTTGTACGCTCTTTATCAGCTTGCGATTTTCTGATTTCAAGAATGGTTCTTTCAATCCTGGCATTAGCCTGCGAAAGAATTTCCGCTGCCTCTTTGCGGGCATCGTTGATAATTTCCTTCCGTTTTGACTTCAAATCGCCGGCATCCTGCTCATATCTTGAAAGAAGTGTGTCAAGCTTATGTTCCTTCTCTCTGATATTTTGTCGCTTGTTAGACCAGTATTTTTTATCGCGGATGATTTCCGACACATATTTGTCAATATTCACATAATCTTCTCCGGCGAGCTTCTTCGCATAATCCACCACATCATTTGGCAGGCCCATCTTATATGCGATATCGAGAGCAAATGAGCTTCCGGGTGTGCCGACTGACAATTGATAGGTAGGCTGCAGATGTTGTCTGTCATAAAGCATTGCTCCGTTCACAAATCCATCAGTATCTTCCGCAAAAGATTTCAGGTTATGATAATGAGTGGTCACAATGCCATAGCAGCCGGTTTCTCCGAGCCGTCGAAGAATGGCCTGTGCGATTGCGCCTCCCATCCGGGGCTCAGTGCCTGAGCCTATTTCATCAGCGAGCAATAGCGTTCTCTTATTTGAATTAAGGAGAAAGAATCTCATGTTGCGCAAATGCGAAGAATATGTGGAGAGGTCATTTTCGATCGACTGCTCATCGCCGATATCGATGAAAAGATTCTCGAAAATTCCCATATGCGAGTTATAATAGATAGTAGGAAGGAGTCCACACTGCATCATATATTGCACCACTGCCACTGTTTTAAGAGTAACAGACTTCCCGCCGGCATTAGGGCCGGATATTATAAGGATTCTGCTGTTATTATTGAGGTGCAAATTGAGAGGCACTATTTCACGCCCTTGTTTGCGTAAAGATAATTTGAGCGCCGGATGCTCGGCATGATACCATTCGATTTCAGGCGATCTTTCGATATTGGGCAACTGTGCGCCGAGGTCTGTCGCCATTTTTGCTTTCGCTTCAATAAAATCAAATTTGGCAAGCAGGTAACAAGAGCTTATAATGTTGTCTATATCCGGTCGAATAAAATCTGACAGATGCGTAAGAATAGCTACAATCTCGCGATTTTCATCAAGTTGAAGCTGACGGAGCCTGTTTCCGGCCTCAACCACCTCAATTGGCTCGATAAAGACAGTCTTCCCGGTAGCACTTTCGTCATGCACAATACCGTTGATTGATCGCTTTAGAGAGGCCGACACCGGAATCACCAATCTCCCGCCACGCATGCCCGGAGCTGCATCTTTATCGATAATACCCTGAGAAATCGCAGAATCCATCACTCTGCGCATTGCTCGCTGCATAGAGCCGGTGGCAGCCTTTACGGATTGTCTTATTTCATACAATTTATCAGATGCAGTGTCTTTCACCTCTCCAAACTTGTTTATGCAATTTTCAATTGCATTCACCAATGAGGGAAAGGATCGAATAGCGCTGACTTCATTTCTTAGATTAGGAAATTTACCCTCGCCCGATTCATCGACAGGAAGAGAGTCGAAAAAGTTTTTTATCTCCACGAACGCATGGAGCATTTGCGCGAGACGATGAAGCTTATCTGCCGGCATAAATGAATTTTGCGCCTTAATTTCCTGCAATGACTTTGTGACATCATGAGCGGGCGGAGAGGGATAAGGAAGATTACCATTTAAAACGGCTACCATTTCAGCCACGCAATTAAGTTGAGACATTACAGTGTCATAATCATCGCTGAACGACATCTTGTCGGCATATTCCTTACCAAGGCGCGACGAACACAAATCACGAACGGCCGCACGTATCGTGTCAAATCCGATTTTAGACTCAAATTCAGAAGGATATATCATTTCTTTTCCTATACAGGCACAGCAATCATGGGGATATCCCGTTCGAACAAACATTTATGTGCGATTGTCGGTTTGAACAACCGGCTGAAAGCGTTTGATTTTTTATTGGGAACAATCAGCATTTGAATGCCTTGTTCAGATACCAGGGCATTCAAATCATTGTCGAAACTCTCTCTGGAAAATTTATGCACATGAAATACAGCCGTGGGATACATATCGGCCAGATAATTTCTCAGCGCTTCAATTTTATGCTCTGAGGCAGACTGAAAACGCTCACTTACCGGCACAAGGAACACTTCGCAAGCCGGATAATTGAAAATTTTCATCAGTGTTCTAACTGTCAGGACATCGTGTGCCGACATATTGCAGAACATAAGGATTCGCTTCATGCCGGCTATTCCCGACATTTCATAATTGTCAGGCACGGCAAACACAGGGATTCTGCAGGAGTCAATCACCTCGGCGGTGACACTTCCCACAAGTTGCTCCTCCTTTTTGGATTTGCCGCGTGTGGCCATAACTACCATCACCGGCTGGTTCATTTTACAATATTGCAGAATCACCTCTTCCGCCACACCCTCAATCAGACGGGTAGAGAATTTTATATCCGGAAGAGTTCCATTCTTTTGAAGGGCAATTAATTTGTTTTTAAATCTAGACATCATCGCAGTTGCCTGCCTGCGCATGTCATTTATTTCCACCATCTCCTCCACGCCTTCAATGTCATCAGCCTGATCGGTAAAATCGCTGTAAGGGGGTTGCGACGGGAAAATCGGCGCAAGATAGGCATGAAGCAGAACAGGCTCCACACCGAATAACTGAGCCAAAGCAAAACCCACATTTACGGCCACATCGCCATGCGATGAGAAATCAACAGGAATGAGCAGAGTTTTGCTCATTCCCGTCAATTTCATCACATCTTCGGAGCTAACGAAATTATCGCCGCTCTCAATAATTTTCAAAGCTGTTGACAAGTCTTTTTCAGCAATTCTAACTTTTTGGGGGTATTCGCCGTCAATTCTGACATCAAGATCTTCGAGCACAGCAACAATCCGGTGTGAGCCGAGCACCTCCTTTATACGAGCTGCATAAGAAGGTGTGTGCACCACGAGCGTCACCATATTTTCCTCGGAAGGTATCCCCATAGCTAAAAACTACTTTTCGTTGGCCTCTTCAAGAATCTTAAGAGCCATGTCATAGATGGTTGTGTCATCAAGCACAACGATGCCGCCGTCGGGACCCGGCTCTATGTGAAGACCCTGGTTTTTACCATATTGATAATTTACACCCCCGAAATAATTTCTTACTGTCTGAACGGTTACATTGAGTTCATCTGCGATACGATGTGTAGAGCCGTCGGGCAAACTGTCTTTGAGGCGACGAAGTTCGTTGAATGTGATGGTCTTGCTCATAATTATTTATTTTATGATTAAAATTAGATTTTAAGATAACTTCTCTCCTTTCGCGCTGCTTTGGCGCATTTGAGACCACTATCTGCTTTTCTATTTGCTAAGTTACTTAAAAAAATATGAATTTTCAAAGGATGCCGCAACATTTTAGAATGTTTTATAACATATTCCGGCTGTCATTTTTAAATTGTTGCCCATCTTCTCTTCATCACCTTTTCAAATCACCTCAAACTCCGAGGCCGGGATCCACCCGATAAAATCGGAATTCAGGCGAACTTTATACCAATTGGGCTTTTGCGATTCCTGCGGGCTGCTTGCCAACACCTGCATTACTGTGCCCCTTGAAAGGATTGTAGATGTTGCTTTCGATACGGCGGAAGGCTCCTCTTTAAGCGTAATTTTGTAGCCCGTAACAACACCCTCCGACTGTCCGGCAGCTTCGCGTGAGGCAGCAAATGCCAGAAGCAGTGTTATCACAGACATTCCCAAGAGAATTGCTCCTCCGAAAAATCCGATTTTGCGAATCACTACATTTGTGGTGAAAATATATAATCCGAGGCACACAATGAAAGCCACAAAACATACGGCTGCAACACCGGCCCACATATTGGAAGTGTGCCTGCACAGCAAATATATCTTAAGCGACTGAAAAAATGTGGGAGATTCAGGCTCCACCGAAATCCTTTTTCCCTTGAGTTCCGCACGGTTGTTGTCAGCCACTCTGCTTTCCACATAGGCCATATTGTTGCGGGCAACACTATTGTCGGGGTCTAGTCTGAGGGCTCGCATATAATTCAGCATTGCATGGCCATAATCTCCACTTTTTGCATAAGCTGTTGCCATATTTGCGAGCATATTTGACGACACACCACTTTCGGATTCGACACGCTTATACAACTCGATGCATTCGGCATATTCACCTTTTGCATAAGCGGAGTCGGCCTGCGATATTTCCGAGGCAGACACAGGAATCAGCGAAAACATCAGCAAAATTGCAAATATAAAATATCTATTATTCATGAAGAATCACATTTTTGTATTCATTGGGTTATTATTCAACCTGTTAATCACAGCGATTGCACCGAGATAAGCTTTTTTCATATCTTCACCGCCGCCGGCAGATGAATATTTTGCGAACTCGGCATCGTCGATAAGTTTGATAAATTCATCGATATCAGATTCCGGCACACCCCTTTCACCAAGCACCTGACGCACATTGTCGCGCATAAGCTCCGAATTGGGCATTTTCAATTTATCGCCAAGATATCCCCACATCGCTGTAAGCAGCTCATCATAAAACAGCTCCCTATTATTTTTCTTCATGGCAGCCTCCGCCTTTTTCAGTCGGCGACGCGCGAACTTGTCAGCATGTCTGCTGTTAAAAGCTGCCATATCGGCTCTTGAGGAAACATATCTTCTATATATAATTGCAACAGAGAGCAATCCGATTGCCGGAACAATATAGAACAACCAATACAAGAAGGAATTTATCCAGGGAGAATGTGTTTTGCTGATTTCAGCCGAATTCACCGGAAGCATTGTGGAATCAAACTTCAGATGCACCCTGTTTTTATCAGCAACGGCCTTCCCTTTTGCCACATGTATGTCATAACCTTTTGCAACGGCTGTCTCATATTTTTCAGATACAGGATTGAAATATACGAGCTTCACATCCGGAATTCTAAAATTCCCCTCCTCAAGCGGCATAAAAGAATAATCGAATGTCACAGTGCCCGACACATTTGTTGAGCCTATACTGATGTTTTGCTTTGTGGTGGGTGTGTAAATTTCTATTTCCGGCGGATAAAGGGCCGACATGTCGGGAAGCTGAACATATTTGATATTTCCGGTGCCCTTCACATCATATACAATTGCTCCGGCCTGATTTGACTTCAAATTGTTGGATTTCAGATGTGATGTAATGGAAAATGTGCCTACAGCTCCGGAAAAATCGGCCGGTTTGGGAAATGGCAACGACTTCACGTTTATCACAAGGTCATTTGGCGTGACATTCAGCTGCAAGGGAGTGCTGTAAGACATATTGCCGAAAAATGGGTCATGATAATATTCCCTGCGGTCAACTGACACCGTATATGTGTTGCCGGTAACCTTCAACGAACCCGTCATCTGAGGGAATATTATATATCGGGCAATCACCGCCGTTGCATAGGTCTTGCCCTGATAAGTTTCATAACTGAACGATGATGAGATATCCTTCGATTCTTCAATCACAAATCCCTCGAATTTGGGAGCGGCAGACGCACCAATGAATTTAATTGCATCATAGGTGGTGTATAATTTCACAGTATATACCAAAGCCTGTTGCTCATAGGCATTTGTGCTTGAAACATTAGCCTTAAGAAACAGGTTGCCATCACCCTTTCCGATAAACTTCGGCTTGCCGTTATTATCGGCTGCAGTTGCAGCCTGCGAAGCGGATCCACTTCCCTGCGACTGTGAAGATGCAGACTGTTTGCCAATTGAATACTTAATTGTATTGCTTTTCACCCCACCCACACTAATCGGACCGAAAGTGAACGTTCCCTCCTTCTGTGCCCGCAAAGTGGCTGTGTAAGTATAGCTGAAACTCTGTGTGGAGCGTCCATTAATACTTGTAAAAGATGAAGTTTGCCCGGTTCTGTCGAAATACATCAATTTGGCACCGGGGATATTTTTCGGCATTTCCGGCATTGCGTCCAAATCGCTCACTTCTACATAAATATAAAACATATCGCCTACCTCCACCGTGCGTTTGCCACGGCCCGGACTTTCATACATTCTGACCTTCGCGCTGAAACACGGCAGACAGAAAAGCATCAATATGGATATCAGAAATAATTTCATATCGTGATTGCCTCCTTCCTGGAGGTTATGGATTTAACTTTTATTGTAACAGGCTTTGACACAGCTTTCTTATACTCCTTTTTCTCAGGATCAAAATAATTGAAAGACACTTCTCCTATTGTCACATCATCTTGTCTGAAAGGCACGAATGTGCATTCCAACCTAAGCTCCGAAAGCATGTCCCCGTTTTTATACGCACCGCTCCGTGATTCTGACACAGATTTCAGCTTCACACCATTGCCGAAAGCATCTCTATACTCCGGCATGGTTTGTTCGGCAATAAGTCCTGTGCCCTGAAGAATTATAATCGCTGTTGCCTCCTCATTAACGAATATATCGCCCGGAGGAATAACTGTTTTTATTTTGAATTTTCCCACCGAACCTGAAAATTCTGAAGAATCAGAAGCTATCGGTAGACTTCTCACCTTAAAAGACTTGTTATCAGGCGTCAGCTTTACAGTTTCGATATCCACAGTTCGCACCGGGCCCCGATAGGGATGATTCACCACACTATAAACCGGCACTCCTACTTCATATGCCGCCCCTGTCAACGTGTAAGTCCCCTTCTCTGCCATTGACACCATTATGGTTTTCAGCGGAAAACAATAGACTCTTTCCCCTCCAACATTCTTCACATATGCACTGCCGGGATTATCTACAGTCTGCAACGTGGCGAAACTGCCCTTTTTTAAAGAGACATCCTCAACTTCGCGCACTTCAGCGATATCCGGAGTGGTTGAACATAGCACTACAGATACAGGTACAGGCTGATGCTCATAGAATTCAGTAATCGGCATTTCATATTTCAGAAACATGCGCGATTCATTCCCTCTTTTTTGGGCAAAACACTTGTTTGCTGTTAGAAATCCCGGCAATATCAAAAGCATCAATATGTGGATTTTCAGACTCTTCATCATATATTGAATTCAAATCACCATTTTCTTGTGCTTCTTGAGCCTGAATTAGATTTTTCGCCTTTAGAAGCCTTATTCACACGAGCTCGCACCTGATTCTCCTTATTATCAACAGCTTGGAGAATTCTCGCGGCTGCCTGCTCGCTAAGATGCTTGTCCTGTTGCTTATCTTGTTGATTCTGATTCTGATTCTGATTTTGCTGCTGCTGCTGATCTTGCTTATCCTTATTTTCCTTCTTATTATCCTGTTGATTCTTATTGTTTTTATCGTTATTCTGCTTTTGCAAATTCTTCTGTGCAATTCTCAGATTTTTTCTTGCCGCATTATCATTGGGATCTATTCTCAACGCCTGCTTGTAATATTCAATCGCCTTTTGAAAATCTTTGGAATTGAATTCCAGATTTCCCAAATTATAATTTGCCTTTGCTGCCAAGCCCGGTTTCACCTTTGCAAGAGATGCCACATCAGTGAGATTCTTTCGTGCGTTATCGAGAAGAGCCTTGTTGGAAGGAGTTGTATCGGAGGGAACTGCCACCTGCCTGATTTGAGACAAGCCGAGATTATATTTTGCCTCTGCCGAAGCAGGATTAATTTTAATAGCCTCTTCATAAATCGATGCTGCCTCCACATACTTTCTCGAATCATATTGCTTATTGCCCTGCATAATCAGGCGCCGCTCCTGCCGGGAGGTTTTGGCATAAGAATAATGAGCCGGAAATATAGATAGAATTATAAATAAAACAACTACTGAATAACGCATCACTTAACCTCTTTTTTAAAGAATGTAATCTTATCAAGCCACGAAATTTTTCTTTCAAGCAGAAATATATCTGCCACAATCAGAGCGAGAGCGAGCCAGACAAAGATTGGGAAAAGCTCGTCATGCTGCGAATAAAGGCTTGACTGCATTGCCGCTTTTTTCAAAGTGCTCAGTTGCCGATCAAGGTCACCGAGAGCATCGCGTGAAGAGGCGTTGACATAAATGCCTCTACCCTCTTTTGCTATTGATCCGGCCATATCCTCATTCAGAGCGGTCTGTACCGGTTCGTTAGTTTGATCATCTATCATATAAGAGCCGTTCATTGGGATAGGCACCGGAGTGTTACTTCCAACGCCAACCACATCCACCTGAATTCCGGATTTCACGGCCGTATTTACCGACTGCATCACAGCTTCCTGATTTTCCAGTTCCTCAGCATCTGTTATCAGTATAATGGCTTTCCCGATATTTTTGTTTTCGCTAAAAGAATTGGTTGCCATATCGATGGCCGCTGATATGTTTGTGCCCTGATTGGCCACTTCCGAGGGACTGATTGAGTTCAGAAACATTTTTGCTGAAACATAATCGTTGGTGACGGGAATCAGCGTATATGCATCGCCGGCATAAACGATTAATCCCACGCGGTCATTATCAAGTCGGTTAATGAGCTTCTCGAGAATGAGTTTGGCAGTTCTCATTCTGTCAGGGCCATCCGGCGAATCCGAAGCGGAAGCCAGCATAGAGTTGGAGGCATCCACAGCAATCACCACTTCAATGCCCTCTTTCACTGTTTTTTCATCTTTCACTCCACCCCACGGTCGTGCAAATGCAATGACAATCATCGCTAATGCAAGCATCTGCACTGTAATCTTCAATGGCGGTTTATAAGATGACACTTCCGGCATCAGAGATGCGATTACCTCCGGCCGACCGAATTTTTTGAGCTTTTTTTTCCTTGCAAACCTTGCCCATGCGTATAAAATCACGAATAGGGGAATCAGCAGCAACAGGAATAATAATTCGGGATATGCGAAACTAAACATATTATTCATAAATTATGGAATTCTTCGCAACACTGTGTATCTAAGTACAAGCCAAAGAGTCATTGCACAAAGAGCTCCAAGCACCCAGGGCATGAAGTTTTCTTCTGTCCGTGTGTAATTATTCACATTAATTTTTGACTTCTCTAATTTGTCGATTTCCTCAAACACTTCTCGGAGCATTCTTGAATCTGTGGCGCGGAAATATTTACCGTCAGTAACGGCAGCAATATTCTTCAGAGCCGTTTCATCAATTTTTGTTTCCATTGTTGTGGTTGAAAATCCGTATGGATCAGTGATTTGCACAGAGCCATTGGTGCCCACGCCAATTGCATATACTCTGACTCCCTTTTGCTTTGCAATCTGGGCAGCGGTAGAAGGCGCCACATCTCCCGCATTGTTTGTACCATCGGTAAGAAGAATCACACTCTTGGATTTTGCCTGCCCCGAAACAAGCCTGTTGACAGCACTCGCCAAGCCATCACCAATCGCAGTTCCATCGTTGAGTGCGCCTGTTTTAGTTGAAGATATCGCATTTACAAGGGCAGCCTTATCAGATGTGAGCGGCATTAAAGAGAGAGATTCGCCTGAAAACACCACGAGCCCGATATTGTCATTTGGTCGTTGCGACACAAACTTTGAGGCCACCTCCTTTGCAGCGTCAATTCTGTTGGGCTGAATATCAGAGGCGAGCATACTGCTTGAGATGTCGAGTGCAAGCACAATATCAGTGCCCTCAACGCTTGAATTTTTCAGAGAATCATGCGACTGCGGACGAGCCAACGCCGCTATAAGACAGCCTATAGCTATCAGTTGAAGAGCAAAACACACATGCATCAGCCATACCTTAAAAGAGGCTCTATGACGTGTGAATGCTCCTACGGCTGACATTCCTACAGAAGCATTGGAATTTCTCCACTTCCATACATACCACGCTATAAGCGGAATATACAATAACAAAAGAAACAATAATCCCGGGCATTTAAACATCATTGCGCATCCTCCTTTCTTGCAATTTCACCGGATTTGGCATCTGTATCATTTTGCCGTGTCTCATTATCTTTTTTGTCATTTTCAGCAGCGGGAACCGGTTTTGTTTCCTCCACAAATTTCACGGCATTGTCATAAGCCTCAATATTGTCGGCAGGCAACGGGCGAACTTTGGCAAATTTCACAAAGTCAGCCATATTTAAAATCTGCCTGAAATAGTTGCGTTTGTCTTTGAGCTCCTTATTTTCCGACAACGACCTGAGAATTTCCCGTGAAGTCATTTCCATAGCATTAATACCAAATCTTTTAAAAAGGTATACACGCAGAATCTCTGTAAGCTCTGTGAAATATTCCTTCTCCATGCCTTGCTCCCACAGTTTCTTCCCTTTCAGCGCTGCGAGAGCATTCGCAGCCACTTCATAAGCATCGGGTTCCGGCTTTGAGGAGAAGAGAGTCTTGTCCTTTCTGTATTTTTTCAACAGATAGAGTCCGACTCCCGCAAACAGGATGACAATTAGGAAAATCCACCAATAATTATAGAGCCAATCCGGGATATTATCGAAAACCGACTTTTCAGCGGGGTCGGCCACGCCGGCATAGTCATCTATGGGAGTGTCTGCCTGAGCCACAACCGGATAGACCTTAAGGGCAAGTGAATTTGACTTCACAGAATCCTTACCGGAAACAAAAATGAATTCAGGAAGCTTATAATATCCCGAGTCGAAAGATTGCACCGGCACATGATAAGTGACAGTCATGGAATTTCCATTGACAACTGTATCAATCTTAGATGGTGCGCGAAGCTCCACACTGTCATTGCATACAGGAATTATACCATTTTCACGCAACTGCGAAAATATTGGAAAAGAGCCGCCCGCATTTTTATCCATATCGACGGTGAGTGTGAGAGTGGCCATCCTTCCCATCAAAATATTCACAGAATCAAGCTTTGCCTTCACCGCAGGTCTTGCAGCACAGACATGAGGTGTAATGCATGCCACAACACATAACATCACCCACGCAATATGTCTTAAATCCTTTATCATAAATAATTTTTACCAAAAAAGGGCGTATAGATGCGATTTATCTTACCAAAGCCCTGCGTCTGAACAATCCAAGCAACGCCTTCACAAAATCTTCATCGGTGGTAACTGAAACGAGGTCAACACCCGTTCGCGACACAATTGAAGAGAGCTTCTGCTGTTGGGCATACCAATCTTTTGCATAATCATTTCTCACATTCTTGGAGGAAGTATCGACCCACATATCCCGGCCTGTTTCCAAATCTCTTATTCTTACAAGCCCAACATCGGGGATTGATGAATCGCGAACATCATACACCTGTATGGCCGCGAGATCATGCTTTTTATTGGCAATCGACATACTCTTAAAATAATCATGATTGTCAATAAAATCACTAATCAGGAATGCTGTTGACCTTTTTTTGATTGCGTTTGTAAGGAATTGAAGGGCAACATCAATATTTGTGCCGGCACTTTCCGGCATAAAATTGATTATTTCGCGAATAATCAGCAATATATGCTTGCGTCCTTTTTTAGGTGGAATAAATTTTTCTATTCTGTCGCTAAAGAAAATCACACCTACCTTATCATTATTCTGGATTGAAGAGAAAGCAAGAGTTGCCGCTATTTCAGCCATTTTCTCCTTTTTCACCTCTCCACATGCTCCGAAATTGCGACTTCCGCTCACATCAATCAGTAGCATCACGGTGAGTTCGCGTTCCTCTTCATAAACTTTCACATAAGGCTTATTGTGACGCGAGGTTACATTCCAGTCAATGTCTCTGATATCATCGCCAGGCTCATATTCGCGCACCTCAGAGAAAATCACACCACGACCCTTATACGCGGAATGATATTCACCTGCGAAAATATTCTGACTAAGGCCACGGGTCTTAATCTCTATTTTCCTTATTTTCTTTAACAATTCATTGGCATCCATAATCATGGAACAACAACCTTATCGAGAATGTTGGTGATTACCTCGTCAGAAGAGATATTGTTTGCTTCGGCCTCATAGGTAAGACCGATTCGGTGGCGCATCACGTCATGACACACTGCACGCACATCTTCAGGAATAACATATCCGCGACCTTGAAGGAAAGCGTAAGCACGCGATGCGAGAGCCAGGCTGATAGAAGCACGCGGAGATGCCCCAAAGGAGATTATGCTCTGCAAATCCGCCAGGCCAAAACTTGCAGGCTGGCGCGTTGCAAACACTATGTCGACTATATAATTTTCAATCTTTTCGTCAATATAGATTTTGTCTACTATCTTCTGCACCTCAAGAATTTCTGTTGGGTCAATAACGGCATTTATTGGTGACATTTCCCCTTTGATATTCTGACGGATAATTTTTTTCTCCTCCTCCTTGTTGGGATAACCGATTACCACCTTAAGCAAGAAACGATCCACCTGTGCTTCCGGCAGAGGATAAGTGCCTTCCTGCTCAATGGGATTCTGCGTTGCCATAACGAGGAAGGGGCTCGGAAGCTGATACGTGTCATCACCTATTGTCACTTGACGCTCCTGCATCGCTTCGAGCAGAGCACTCTGCACTTTTGCCGGTGCGCGGTTGATTTCATCAGCGAGAACGAAATTGGAGAAAATCGGTCCCTTTTTCACCTCAAACGTTTCCTTCTTCACACTGTATATCAGCGTGCCGATTACATCAGCGGGCAAAAGGTCGGGTGTAAACTGAATTCTGTTGTATTTAGCTGCTATAAGGTTGGCCAAAGTTTTTATGGCAAGTGTCTTTGCCAGTCCGGGAACACCTTCGAGAAGAATATGTCCGTTGCAAAGAAGCGCGATTAGCAAAGAATCGACCAGATGCTTTTGTCCCACGATACGACGGTCCATCCCATTGCGAATCATGCTTACGAAGTTGCTTTTAGATGCGATTAAATCTTGCAGCTCTCTAATATTCATTGTCTCTTCCATATTGATATAGTCTTGGAGTCTGTTTCATAAAAATTTAACATTAGGAGTCGCATGAGCCCTGTTTGGCTCTGCAAAATCAGGAGCATAGCGGGCTATGTGACTGATTCAAAGAGTCAGAATCGGACATGCATGCGAGGCCAATAGGAATTTAAATATAAAACAGACATTTGATTTATTGCCAATTTATTTAACTCAAGTTTCGCAAGTTGCAAGCAACCCAGATCCTTGAAGGTTAGAGTTAGGTACTTAAATGGGTTAGTGAGATAACCATTGTAAAATTACAATGTAATTGTTACAAAAACCGACCTCTAACCTCATTGCTTTTCGCAAGTTGCGAGCTTGCGAAAATTGAATTATTTAATACTTATGTATGTGTCAATGAAAAATCACTTTAGTTCGGCTTCTTTTTGGCTGATTTATTCAATCTCGCCGGTCACAACCGAGAGTTTCTCCTTCTGAGATTAAATAGATTATCTAAAAAACAAACCGCTCTTAATGTTGAATCCTTTTTGAAACAGACTCTTAATACTGAACAGCGCTGCCACTGTGTGGTTATCATAGAATCTAATGCAAATTTAACATATAAGAATCAAATATGTTAATTTACATTGTTAAATAACGTTTAATCTTTTCATTTTGTATCGTTCATTCTTTAAAGGCATTCCAGCCCTGCGCTCTCACAGGAATCTCATTTCCATCGCGCGCAATCATTGCTGCTCCCAGCTCGGGTTTCGTGACATATCCTATCATTGTGACGCCCTTCAGCTTCTCGATTTTCTCATTATCGGCGAGTGGAACAGTGAACAGCAACTCATAATCTTCACCGCCATTCATGGCCGTCATAACAAGATTCATATTTAATTCTTCTGCCATGACGGCAGTTTGATAGTCAATGGGGATTCTGTCTTCATAAACTCTGCATCCCACATTCGACGCCTTGCATATATGCAACAATTCCGATGACAGGCCATCACTGATATCCATCATTGAAGTTGGTTTTATGCCATTTTCTGCAAGCAATCTAACGATATCTCTTCTTGCTTCCGGTTTCAGTTGACGCTCAAGGATATATTCCTTGCCGGCAAAATCGGGACAGAAATTTGAATCAGCCTTTTCAGCAACACGATTTTCACGCTCAAGCAATTGCAATCCCATATAAGCAGCTCCCAGGTCACCGCTCACACAAATGAGGTCTGTGGGCATTGCGCCGGACCTTCTCACAGCTTCTCCGTGTGGAGCATCACCTATGCAAGTCACACTGATCACCAGTCCTGTGACAGAGGCAGATGTGTCTCCTCCAACAAGATCTACGCCATATAATTCGCAAGCAAGGCGTATTCCGTCATACAGCTCATCGATGTGTTCCACAGTGAATCTGCTCGACACGCCGAGGCTGACAGTGATTTGACGCGGAGAGCCGTTCATTGCATAAATATCGCTGAAATTCACGATTGCCGCCTTATATCCAAGGTGTTTCAATGGCACATAGCGCAAATCAAAATGTATTCCTTCCAGCAACAAATCTGTTGTTACCAGCACATCTCTCCCATCATATTCCAAAATAGCCGCATCATCGCCAACCCCCAGTTTTGAGGACTCATTTTTCAATGGAAAGTCTTTTGTGATCCTGTCAATCAATCCGAATTCGCCGAGATTGGAAATTTCTGTTTGTTTATTTTCATCCATAAATTCAGCACTCATTACAAGAACTATATATTCAACAATGCAGACGCATGAAAATTTCATGCGTCCGCATTATATTGTTGATACTTTTTACGAAATCAGAAACGTTCAAGCATTTCCTTGATGATTTTGGTCATAACGGGTTGCGCATTGACGGCAGCCTTCTGCACCTCCTCGTGAGTGGGCACTTCCCGAATATTTTTGCCACCAAGGTCGGTGATTACTGAAATTCCGAACACGCGCATTCCGGCGTGATTAGCTACAATCACTTCAGGCACTGTTGACATTCCAACAGCATCTCCACCAATGATGCGAAAATATTCATATTCCGCGGGAGTTTCGAATGTGGGTCCCGGAGTGCCTACATATACACCATGCATGAGGCGTATTCCATTCTCTGTGGCAATATCATCTGCCATTGCAATCATAGCGCGGTTATAAGCCTCTGTCATTGCCGGGAAGCGAGGGCCGAGCTCATCGAAATTCTTTCCTCTAAGCGGATTCTCGGGGAAAAGATTTATATGGTCGGTGATAAGCATGACATCTCCCACGCGGAATTCGCAGTTCATGCCTCCCGCCGCATTGCTTACAAAGAGAGTCATGACTCCGAGTTCGCTCATCACGCGCACAGGAAATGTTACCTGTTTCATGTCATAGCCTTCATAATAATGGAAACGTCCTTGCATTGCCATCACATATTTACCTCCGAGATTTCCGAAAATTAGTTTTCCGGAATGACCTTCCACGGTAGAAACGGGGAAATTCGGGATATCATGATAGTCAAGCTCACATTTGATTTCAATATGATTCACAAGGTCACCGAGTCCGGTGCCAAGTATAATTCCGATGCATGGAATCTGACCCACCTTATCTTTGATATAGGAGGCAGTTTCCCGGATAAGTTCCAAATACGTCTTTTCCATAAGTCTTTTGATTTTTGGGTTATAGGCTCATCACAGAGCCTGGGCATTCATAGCTTTGTTCAGGTTGTCAATGATATTGCCCCCATCGATGGCAGGGAGCATTTTCACAGAAACCGGTATGTAGAATATAAATTGTTTCAAACTGTTCGGAAAATATGGATTATATGCAAGCCGCACAGCATCCTTTTCTGTAGTGAGTATCAGTTTTCTCTCACCGGGCATGCTCTGCACCTTCTCTTCCATTCGCTTTAAATCCTCTCGTGTGAAATCATGGTGATCCGGATAATGATCCACTATCACCTTGAAGGGATAAGACTTGAAGTGCCTCACAAAGCCACGCGGATTTGCAATTCCTGTCATGACAAGCACTGTGTCGCGTGAGGTGAGATTATGCAATGACACATGAAAAGGCTTGTCATCGGGGAAAACGGGAGTGGGTTCTCCATAAGACAATGTAGAAAAATAAAGCTTCTGATACGGCATCAGCGCAAGGCGGTTTGACACCAGTCGGTAAGATAGCGGAGCCAAATTCTGCGGACACTTGGTGATAATTACCATGTCTGCGCGATTAGCCGAATGTGCTGACTCTCTGAGACGCCCCAAGGGAAGAATCTTGTCTTCATAAATCGGGCGTGTATAATCCATCAGCAAAATGTTGACTTTCGGCTTTACATATCTGTGCTGAAACGCGTCATCGAGAATAATCAATTGCAAATCGGGATATAACCTAAGCAAATGCTTGATTCCTGCACTACGTTTTTCGCACACTGCCACCTTCACGTGATTGCCGAGCTTGTTATAAAGCTGCATTGGCTCATCACCGATTGTGTCGGGATTGCTATGCTTGTTGGCGAGAATAAAGCCTTTTGTTTTTCTCTTATATCCACGGCTCAGGATTGCAATATTATAATCTAACGCAAGCAATCCGGCAAGATATTCCACATGCGGGGTTTTACCGGTGCCACCCACGGTGATATTGCCTACGCTGATAACGGGAACATCAAATTCCTCCTGATTAAGCACGCCATGATCGAACATCCAGTTTCTGACATCGACCACAGCGCCATAAGCCCATGAAAGGGGCTTTAAAACGTATGGAAGTATTTTATGCGACAATTCGCTGATTCTCATATTCTCCCGTTAATCTGTGGGTATGTTTACCCATATATTAAACCATCACTGATATCACATCTTCACACTTATTTCAGGCATTTTTGCCTGAAGGTGTTTTCTTGAAAGTATTCTGCGGACCATATGTAATTTCACAGCATCCGTGTTGTGGCTGCTGATAGCCTCCTTTAGCTGAGCCATAGTGGAGCCGTCGCTGAATACAATATCCCAGAAACCGGGTTCTATTTCAGGGTAGGCAGCCACATCATATTTATTAGCGATTTTTGCTTTGGCAGCAGTCCATTCAATTGCGTTCTGCAGATAGGCCAATGAATCCACCAGCCCGATTTTGCGTGCGTTCATGGCATCCCAGACACGTCCTTCTGCAATTCTTTTCACAGCCTGCACACTCATGTGGCGTCCTTTTGCCACCCTGTAAACAAACTGTTCATAACCACGGTCAACATATTTCTGCATCACACCGAGCTGCTCCTCATTCATCGGCTCAAAACCGGTAGGGAAATTTGCCTCCGGATTTGTTGCGACCATCTGCGGGTTAACTCCCAACATATTCAAGGTGCCCTTAAAGTTAGGAATCAAACCGAAGATTCCGATGGAGCCTGTGATTGTGAGGGGATCTGCAAAAATTTTATCTGCTCCGGCAGATATCCAGTATCCACCCGATGCAGCATAGTCGCCCATGGAAACCGCCAGAGGCTTGCCTTTGGATTTAAAATAATCGAGCGCCTCGCCAATCTGGTCGCTTCCAAAAGCGGAGCCTCCCGGAGAATTCACTCTTAGCACAAGACCCTTCACATTGTCATCATCGGCGAGTTTGATTATCTGAGGCACGAGTGTCTCATAGTTGATGGCATTATTGTTGCCATCTGCAATCTCGCCAACGGCAAACAAGACAGCAATCTGATGTTTTGACGAATACGCATCCGACCATGGTGTCTGCGACACTAGAGTGCTCGGACTCACAAAATTCATCTTCTCCACGCTCTTTCCCGACAAATCGGCTAACTTCTGATTCATGACATGCTCATAAATCAAAGAATCAACAAGGCCGGCCTTTACAGCCGTGGCAGCAGGCTCAAACGTTATAAAGTCGCGCGAAATAAGAGAATCCAACTTTTGGGGTGTCACACCTTTTCTTGCCTCAGCAATTCCTCTTTTCATATAGCCCCATATGTTTCCATAGAGAGTGTCGAGTTGGGCGCGTGCGGGCCCGCTCATCTCTGAAAGGATATACGGCTCCACAGCCGATTTGAATGTGCCTACCTTTACAACCTGGAAATTCACTCCAAGCTTACTGCACAAATCTTTGAAGAACAATGTGGTGCCCCCTAAGCCATGGAGTTCCAGCTGCCCGGAAGGATTCAGATAGATTTTGTCGGCAACCGAAGCAATGTAATAGCAACCTTGGGTGAGAGCATCGCCATAAGCATAAATCTTCTTGCCCGACTTTTTGAATTCCATAAGTTCATGACGCAAGGCATTGGCCGTGGCAGGAGATGCCGACATCGCCCCACATTTCAGATATATGCATAAAATATCATCATTTTCAGCAGCTTCCCGGATTGACTCCACCAGCACATCAAGAGTCTGAGGTTTTGAAAGATTCCCATTAAAAAGCTGCATCATGTCCGGTTCAAGAGCCATCTGACGCTCTTCAATCATGCCATTGAGCTCTATTTTCAGTATACTTCTTGACTTCACCTTTTCAGTCACTGCAGACGTCATTGCCATCTTTCCGGCAAAGGCGATAATGATCAGCAGAATAGTGAGCCCGAACAAAGCCAGTGCAATCCAGGCTCCAACAAATGATGACGCAAGATTCAGAAAAAAACGTTTTAACATATGTGCCTTGTTCCTTTAAAGCGATTTAATGACTTCTTTGATTCTTTCGACAAGCTCATCTGCCTGCTTCATTGTGGCAGCTTCGCTATATATTCGTATAATAGGCTCGGTGTTGGATTTACGCAGGTGCACCCAGCTATCTTTAAAATCTATTTTTACGCCATCGATATCGGTGATTCTTTCATTTGAGAATTTATGTTTCACCGCTTTGAGAATTGCATCCACATCAACATCGGGCGTGAGTTCTATTTTATTTTTTGCAATCTCATAATGAGGTAATTCTTCTTTTATTTCAGACACTTTCTTTCCTTTCGCAGCCATAAGCGAAAGGAACAATGCAACACCCACGAGTGCATCACGTCCATAATGGATTTCAGGATAAATCACCCCGCCATTGCCTTCGCCACCAATCACGGCTCCTGTTTCCTTCATCTTTGCCACAACATTCACTTCTCCCACAGCCGCTGCATTATATTGCATGCCATGCTTCTCAGTTACATCCCGCAATCCGCGCGATGAGCTAAGGTTTGACACTGTGTTGCCCGGAGTGTGAGCAAGCACATAATCTGCTATGGCAATGAGTGTGTTTTCCTCTATAAACATTTCTCCATTTTCCATAACTATGGCGAGTCGGTCCACATCGGGATCAACAACAAAACCCACATCTGCCTTAGAATTGCGCATAAGCTCCGCGATTTGCGTGAGATTTTGAGGTATGGGTTCGGGTGTGTGTGCAAATTTTCCGTTTGGCTCACAATTCAATTCTATGATATTTTTAACACCCAGCGCCCTTAAAAGTTGCGGTATTGCCACACCACCGATTGAATTGACAGCATCTACTGCTACTGTAAAATCTGCATTACGGATAGCCACCGTATTGACAAGTGGGAGAGCCTTCACCATCTCGATGTGATGCTGCAGCCATGTGTCGTTTTTATATATTTTTCCGAGATGCATTACATCTGAAAAGCAATAATCATTTTCATCTGCCAGACGAATCACTTCGTGTCCCTCGGAATCATTAAGAAACTCACCTTTTGAATTAAGAAGTTTGAGTGCATTCCACTGGATTGGATTATGACTTGCGGTAATGATAATTCCGCCGGCAGCATTTTCTCCTGTCACGGCAAGCTCTGTGGTGGGAGTGGAAGCCATGCCAATATTCACCACATCAAATCCCATTGACACGAGGGTGCCTGTCACAAGGTGGCACACCATGTCACCGGATATTCTGGCATCGCGGCCCACAACGATTCTGTTGCTGCCGGTAGTGTCATTTTTTCTTATGAATGCAGCATATGCAGCTGTAAATTTCACAATGTCAACACTGCTAAGCCCCTCACCGACCTTGCCGCCGATTGTGCCTCTGATTCCTGATATAGATTTTATTAGTGACATATAAATCCTTTTAATGAAATGATTTAAGTTGGGATGTATAAATTAGTTGTAGTATTGATTGCCGGTTTATATGAATAGGATTTCAAATAGCTTTGATGGCGCAATGGGTATTATCGTAATTAAGAGGCCGTTTCATAAAAAATTCAACATTAGAGGCGGCTTGGTTTTGAGATAATTTATTCAATCTCAGAGGGATCGACTTCTCGGTTGTGATCGGCCGGATTAGATAAATCTGCCAAGAAGAAGCCGTACTAAAGTGATTTTTCATTTACACATACACAAGTATTAAATAAATTGATAATAAATCATATGTCTATTATATTTAAATTACTATTGGCCTCGCATGCATGGCCTATTTTAACTCTTTGACTCAGTTACATAGCCCGCCATGCTCCTGATTCTGCAGAGGCAAACTCAACTCATGCATGTGCCCCGTGATTTAAATCTTTTATGAAACTGTCTCTAATATTCCGCCTTAAAATATTTCAGTCCTTTATAGATATAGGGGTTGCACTGACTGATATCACCGGAGAAACCATCAACCGATTTTACAATCAGGTCAACTTCACAATCATATCCAAGATATTTTAAAGGCACTTGAATTCCCGAACCATATTGTAATGTGGATTGCAGGGTGGTGTTGCCAAAAATAAAACACATGCCATTTAGCGATGAGTCCATATTGTCGGCATTTCCATCACTGCCCGCGCCATCTCCATAATTCTTCAGATATTTGATGTTTTGTCGCATAAACCGGAAATACACCACTTCTCCTGTTTTAGGCCGGTTCTGCATGTTTCCCTTGTTGACAACACGCATATACACATTTCCATCGCCATCCATCTTATAGAATGGAGCCTCTGGGCCAACCTGGAAATTCGAATCCTGCGGGATGCCCACTTCCACTTTATTTTGTGCGAGATACCAGTTGACAGCAATCTCCTCTTCGCGCAACATGTCTGCATAACTTTTGTCGTCATCGCATGAAGACAAAACACCACCTGCCGACAATGCAAGCAGGGCCACACAGATATTTGCTTTTTTTATGCAATTTCTAATTTTCATTTCACACTTCAAGTTTTTCCAGTTTCCCGGGAATAAATTTATCATATTTGTGCATGTTTTTTAAAAACAAGTTCCTGCAATCTTCAAGCGAGCCATAAAACTCACCGCCGGCAGCCATGATATGTCCGCCTCCATTAAATAGGTCTCGGCAAATATCGCTGACGGGGAAATTGAATTTACTTCTTGTTGACACCTTTATGCAATCATTATCCTCTCTCATAAATATGGAATACACCATACCTCTTATATTCAGCGGCATGTTAACGAGCCCCTCAGTGTCGCCTTTTTGATATTTGAAGTTGTCGAGATCATCTTTCGACAACACAATCAGAGCAGCCCGGCTCTTTTCAAAAATTTCCATACGCTCAAGCAACGCAAAGCTTGTAAGACGCATTGATGCCAGCGAACAGCTTTTGAGAGCCTCATCAACTATCTGCTTCTTATTGACACCCTTTTCCAAAAGGCGCATCATCACCTCATACACTTCCGGATTATTGCAACTAACAGTGAAATTTTGAGTATCCGTAACAAGGCCCGTCAACAAAGCTGTTGCCCCATCCTTATTCAGCATGCCATACCAGCCGCATGCGGCTATAAGGCGGAAAACAAGTTCGCATGTCGATGACATGTCGGGAAAAGAAAACATCACCTTGCAATTTATATCAGGATTTTGATGATGGTCAATCAGCACTTTGTCGGCCTTTGCAGCGGTGATTACAGATGCGAGATCACCCTGGCGTGAAGCAGTGTTGAAATCGCACATAATTATCAAATCAGCCTCCCCCACCAATCTGACGCAATAAGGATCATACTGAGAATTGACCACTACATCGTTAACTCCCGGAAGGAACATCAGCGACCGCGGCAAACGATCCGGAATCACCACATGCACCTCATTGCCAAGAGCAGTGAGAAGATGATACAATCCGAGACAACTTCCTATGGCATCACCATCAGGACGCATATGACACGTTAGTATTATTTTATGCCGATTCTCCACCAGTGAAATAAATTCACGCACTGATGAAGGATTAAGTATACTTTTCATATCGTCACAAGAATTTGCAAATATAATAAATTTTCGCAAATTTTTCTTAACATTTTCTATCCTCCTCTTTTTTATCCTTGCAAAATTCAGACATGGAGCATCCGCAACAGCCTGTTGATTTTCTCTTTTTTCTGCCGACAATCTTGTGGATAGTCAAAGCTGCCACAATGCCAAGAATTACGAATACTGCCAGATATTGAACTGTTTCATTGCTCATATTTTGGTGTGGTTTGGAGTCTGTTGCATAAAATCATGATTTCTTATCTGTGTCATTGGGCACTTGTGTCACAATGCGACGATTTGAGGAATCTCGCATCACAGACAGTGTGATTTCCTTCACCATTTCCTTCAACTGCTCCATAAATTCAGATGCGCTATAGTCGCCGCGCTCTATACGCCGCAGTTTCCCCTCCCAAATTCCGGTGAGACTCGCACTTTTAAGCAAATCTTCCTTTATGATGGATATGAGATCCACACCTGCCTCGGTGGCCCGGATTGATTTGCGCTCCTTTCTGATATACCCTCTCTTATAGAGGATTTCTATGATGGTGGCGCGTGTTGACGGGCGTCCTATACCATTCGCCTTCAGTGATTCTCTCAAATCTTCATCTTCAACTGTGGAGCCGGCAGTCTCCATTGCCCGGAGCAGTGTTCCCTCAGTGTAATATTTGGGTGGCTGCGTGGTTTTCATTCCCAGGAAAGGCTCATGCGGGCCACTCTCGCCGACAATAAAAGAGGGCAACTCGGCATTTTCCCCCTCGGCATCGGAATCAACTGTGTTAGAATTCGCAACCATTTTAGAATAAACACGTTTCCAACCCGGGTCAACTATAATTCTGCCGGTGGTTTTGAACTTGACATCGCTAACCTTTCCCTCCACCACAGTCTGCTCAAACACACAGTCGGGATAAAAAACAGAGATAAACCTTCGAGCAATTGTGTCAAACACTTTCATCTCGAAATCAGAAAGAGTTGGTGGAATTGGCTGCCCTGTGGGGATGATAGCATGATGGTCGGTCACTTTCGCATTGTCAAACACTTTTTTGCTTTTCTTCAGTTTTGAACCGCGAAGAGGTGTGAAAAGATTTTCATATTGTTTCAACCCGTTGAGAATCCCCCCACATTTCGGATAAATGTCATCTGTCAGATATGTTGTGTCCACACGGGGATATGTGGCAAGCTTTTTCTCATAAAGCGACTGGATTGTTTTGAGAGTGATATCAGCACTCATGCCGAATTTCTTATTACACTCCACTTGAAGCGACGTAAGATCAAACAGCCTTGGAGGAGCCTCTTTTCCCCTTTTTTTTGTAACATCAGTCACTTCAAACGGATGTTGCATTATGCGCTCCACCACTTCTTTTCCCTTTTGCTCCTCTTTGAAGGCCTTAAGAGTGGATATGAACACCACATTACGATATTTTGTGCGGACCTCCCATGAATTTTCTGGCACAAAATTTTCTATTTCCTGCTGGCGTTTCACAACAAGGGCAAGCGTAGGGGTCTGAACGCGTCCCACAGAGAGCAGCTTCCTGTCAACCCCATATTTTATAGTATAGAGTCGTGTTGCGTTTATTCCGAGAATCCAATCTCCAATGGCGCGACACAGACCTGCTTCATACAGCGAATCAAGATCCTTATGCTCTCTTAATTTGGCGAAGCCCTCTTTTACAGCTTCGTCAGTAAGCGAACTCACCCAAAGGCGCTTCACCGGCTTTTTGCATCCGGCTTTCTGCATCACCCACCTCTGGATGAGCTCCCCCTCTTGTCCGGCATCACCACAGTTTATCACATATTCACACTCCCCTATAAGTGTTCTTATTGTTTCAAACTGCTTCTTTATTCCGGCATCATCTATGAGTTTAATACCGAATTTGTGAGGAATCATAGGCAACATAGAAATGGCCCAATGTTTCCACATGGGAGTGTAATCGGCCGGCTCTTTTAATGTGCACAGATGTCCGAATGTCCATGTGACGCAATAGCCGTTGCCCTCAAAATATCCCTGCCTTGATGTGTTGGCACCCAGAATCCTGGCGATGTCCTTGGCAACACTCGGTTTCTCAGTTATGCAAAGTATCAATTTTTCTCTTTTTTAGCTTCATCCCAATATCGATCCATCTCTTCCAGGTCGGAATCTTTGAAGGATTTCCCCTGCTCGCGAAGTCGATCCTCTACATAATTGAATCTTTGTATAAACTTGCGGTTTGTTTTCTCAAGCGCATTCTCGGGATCAACTCCATAGAGGCGGGCTGCATTCACCACAGAAAAAAGCAAGTCGCCAAATTCAGCCTCAATATCGGCTTGACATTTTTTCTCTGAGACGAGTTCGGACTCCACTTCCCCCATCTCCTCCTTTACTTTTATCCACACATCTTCAGGTTTGTCCCAGTCAAATCCTACATTTCTTGCTTTTTCCTGAATGCGTGAAGCCTTGATCAAAGCCGGCAAAGCGCCCGGCACACCTCCCAGCACCCTTTTGTTTCCATCCTTTTCCTTAAGTTTTATTTTTTCCCAGTTCTGAATAACCTGTTCCGGGGTATCGGCCTGAACATCGCCATAAATATGAGGATGCCGGAATTTGAGCTTGCGACATAACTTATCGCACACATCCGCAATATCAAATTGTCCCTTCTCTTCAGCTATCTTAGCATAGAACGCTACATGCAGCAACACATCTCCAAGCTCCTTGCATATATTAAGACTGTCATCGGCCATCAGCGCATCGCACAATTCATACGTCTCCTCTATTGTATTGGGGCGCAACGATTCATTAGTCTGTTTTCTATCCCACGGACACTTCTCCCTCAATGTGTCGAGCACATCAAGGAATTCACCGAACGCCTTGATTTTTTCTTCTTTTGCATGCATTTTTTCAGAACTCTATATTTTTAATTATTTCGGCCACCACGCTGAATGTGTTTTCGGGCGCCTTGTCCCAGAAATCAGAATATTGGGCAACATTGTCGCCGTTTCCGGGCATGTCGCTCATCACCCTCACCATACAGAATGGGGTGGCGTGCATCATGCATGTCTGGGCGATTGGAGCAGACTCCATGTCGCAACCGAGCGCATCCGGAAAATTTTTCTTTATCTCGTCCACTTCATCGGATGTGGATATGAATTTGTCACCGCTGCATAGCAATCCGGTTGTAATTCCACATCCGCATTTTTCTCTCAGCGAGTCAAGCATTTTCAAAACACGCGGTTCCGTCTTGAGCAAACGGGGAAATCCGTCGGCGGCGCCATACATTGTTCCGGGGCCGCACCACACATCGTGATAGGCCACATCAGATGGCACAAGTACGCATCCGATTGCCACCGACTTGTCGGTGGAGCCTGCCACACCGGAATTTATCACCAGCTCCGGACGCTCGGCCTCAATCAAAATGTGTGTGCGCAAAGCCGAATTCACTTTGCCAATGCCACATTGCATCATCACAAGATTGTGAGCTCCCAATTTCCCCTCATAAATTGTTAGCCCATCCCTTATTTCCCTCTTCTTATAATCGCCTACGAGCTTCAAAACGAGATTAAGCTCTTTCGACATCGCTGAGATAATTGCAATCTTCATTCGTAAGTAGTCTGATTAAAAACATACTGTAATGCATGTAGTAAGATAGTCAGATTTTACACCATCCTGACGGAGCATAATCAATCCTATGTAACAGATAAACAATGTAAAACAGGATGTCTTTATGCACACAAGACAGTATGTTTTAATCCGGCTACTTACTTAAAATACATATTGAATTACAAAATTACGAAATTTTTTGCTTATTTTGCCATAATCTTATTACAAGCCCCCGACATGGAGACTATAAAAATTTGGAATAACAAAACTTCAGATAATATTCTCGAGGATATTTCAGCAAGATTGAAGCAGGGAGAAATAGCTGTGATTCCCACCGACACAATGTACGCAATTGTGGCGGACGCGCTTAATGTAAAGGCGATTGAACGTCTATGCAGGTTAAAAAACATTAATCCGGAAAAAACAGATTTATCAATAATCTGCTCCGACATATCCATGGCCTCAGAATACAGCCGCATCGGCAACAAAGTCTTTCGGCTGATAAAAGGAAACACACCCGGACAATTTGTGTTTCTTTTGAAAAGCGCATCCACATTGCCACGGGCGTTCAAGGGGAGAAAGACTGTAGGCATCAGAATTCCCGACAATGATTTCAATCGTCAGCTTTCCGCTGCCATGGGGGGACCGCTAATCACCACTTCCATCGAATATGAAGATGAGGATTATGCATGTGAGCCGGGGCTTATTGCCGAGGCTTATCAGGATAAAGTAGATTTTATGGTGGAAGGAGAACGCGGCACAACCAATGTGTCAACAATTATAGATTGCACCGATGACAATCCGGAAATAATTCGGCAAGGAGCAGGTGTAATTGGATGTTGAATTGAGATATACAACCTGACATTATATGAAACATATATTCGCAATATTGACTGCAATGATTTTGCTTGCAAGCTGCGGGGACTCAAAATCATCGCAACATATCCGAAATAAGAATAACACAGAGACAGCAGCAGATGAAACCGTGAGCGTTGAATCGGGAATACGCAATTCCATGCTTAAAAAATTCAGCAAGAATCTCAATAAGGAGAATTTCACTATAATAGATTTCAATGCCACCTGGTGCGGTCCCTGCCGTAATATTGCTCCATTATTCAGCGAACTTGAAAAGAAATATTCCGACAAGATGAATTTTATTTCGATTGATGTGGATCAGAATCCACAACTGGCTGAATCATTCAAAGTGTCATCAATACCTACTTTTGTATTGATTGATAGTGAAGGTAAAGAGTTGACACGCATAATTGGAGCCGATACAGGAAGCCTTGTTAGGCTCATTGAAGGCTATTGCTCTTTGAATCAGTAACACAGCCCGCTACGCTACTGATTATGCAAAGCCAAACCCGGCTCATGCATGCAACCCCTAATGTTAATTTTTTATTAAACAGATTCAAATATAAACAATTATAAACAATGGCAACAGATTCAATAACCAAGTTCGGTATCGAACAAAAGGTGGAGTTGCTCCGTGACAAGGCATGGGCACGCTGGACAGCTCTCGGGCTTTTGGCCTTTGCGATGTTCTGCTCTTATATTTTCATGGACATCCTCTCACCCATCAAAGACTTATTGCAGTCAACCCGCGGCTGGGATTCAACGGCCTTCGGCACAATGCAGGGTTCTGAAACATTTCTGAACGTTTTCATCTTTTTCCTTATTTTCGCCGGTATCATTCTTGATAAAATGGGTGTGCGGTTCACCGGGATACTCTCCGGTGCAGTGATGCTTATTGGCGCGGCAATCAACTGGTATGCTCTCACTGATGCATTTCTCGGCAGTTCGCTCGACATCTGGTTTACCAATCATCTCAACTACATTCCGGGCTTCGATGAATTGGGTGTATCTCCATTCTATGAGGGAATGCCGGCATCGGCCAAGCTTTCGGCAATCGGGTTCATGATATTCGGTTGCGGTGTGGAAATGGCCGGCATCACGGTGAGCCGTGGCATTGTGAAATGGTTCAAGGGAAGAGAGATGGCACTTGCCATGGGGTCTGAGATGGCATTGGCACGCCTCGGTGTGGCAACATGTATGATATTCTCCCCGCTGTTTGCCAATCTCGGTGGTGACATAAGTGTGTCGCGCTCTGTGGCTTTCGGTGTTATTCTACTGATGGTTGCCCTTATAATGTTTATCGTGTATTTCTTTATGGACAAGAAGCTCGATATGCAGAGTGGCGAAGCTGAAGAGAAAGATGACCCCTTCAAGATCAGCGACCTCGGCAAGATTCTGTCGAGCTGGGCATTCTGGCTGGTTGCCCTGCTTTGTGTGCTCTATTATTCCGCAATCTTCCCATTTCAGAAATATGCAGTCAACATGCTGCAGTGCAATTTGAAATTCACCGACATTGACCCCACATCTTTCTGGGCATCTGATGCTGTGACTGTGATTCAGTATGTTATAATGATAGTGGTTGCACTCACCGCCTTCGCAAGCAATTTCAACAAAAACAAAGCAATGAAATACGGATTGCTTGTCACATCAATCGTGGCACTCGTAATCTATTGCTATATGGGCTTTATGCGTCAGTCGGCGGCAGCCATTTTCGCGGTGTTCCCACTTCTTGCTGTAGGAATCACCCCTATTCTCGGCAATTATGTTGACTACAAGGGAAAGGCCGCATCAATGCTTGTGCTCGGAGCATTGCTGCTTATCGTGTGCCACCTCACCTTTGCTTTTATTCTGCCAATGTTCAAGGATAGCCCGGTTGGAGGTGTGATTGTGGCATATGTCACAATTCTTGTGCTTGGCGCCTCATTCTCACTTGTGCCGGCATCATTGTGGCCGAGTGTGCCCAAGTTGGTGGATTCAAAGATTATTGGTTCGGCCTACGCTCTTATATTTTGGATTCAGAACATCGGCCTCTGGCTCTTCCCCCTTCTTATCGGCAAAGTGCTCACCAACACTAATCCGGAAGTGGAACAAGGTTTGGCAAGCGGTGCTCTGACTCCGGAGCAGGCAGCAACGAGCTATAATTATATGTGGCCGTTGGTGATGCTTGCATGTCTTGGGGTAGCCGCGCTTATCCTCGGCCTTGTGCTTAAAAGTTTGGATAAGAAACGCCATCTCGGACTTGAGTTGCCCAACATTCAGGCAAACAGCAACGCTGAAGTGCTTGAATCAGAAGTAGAAGATGCAGAATTATAAATAGCGCAAACTGCTTTCCTTTTGCAGGTTGCAAACTCACGAAAGTCCGGCCCCATTATTCTTTTAGGCACCGTTCATAAAGCGAGCCTAAGAAATGGGGCCTGAATTATACCAATTACGCCTGGAAAACGTTATATTTATAAGCATTCGCATCATCCAGAGTCTGTTTCATAAAAAATTTAACATTAAGGCTTCATCCCTAAAAAAATGTTAAAACAGGGGGCGCAGATTTGGCGCAGATTTATTCTTGCAGATGAAGGAATATAGCGAGCTATATGACTGAATCAAAGATCTAAAATTGGCCATGCATGCGAGGTCGATAGTAATTTATATGTTCAACTTTCTCAAGTTTGCAACTTGCGAAAAGCAAGGAGGTTAGAGGTTAGAGATTGGAGGTTGT
>JAMPDQ010000001.1:0-13068 GCA_023665575.1 Candidatus Amulumruptor caecigallinarius
CTTCCTAACTCTAACCTTCAAGATTCCAAGTTGCTTGCAACTTGCGAAACTTGAGCTCTTAATTAGTGAACGAATATCTCAAGTTATTAAATAATATAAATTGACATATGTCATTTTTTTATTTTCGTGTGATTTTTTTCATTATCTGCCATGATTTTTGGTTTGCAGGGGCTCTTACAAGCATATGCCGTAAAGCATGGATATGGGAGCTGCCTGAGAAACGTTAACAAAAACAACATTTATTAACTATTATTAAGTTTTGGCAAATTGCTTAATTCATGGTAGTCGTTTAAATTTGCATTCGCAAGTGTTACCGAGGATGACACAATATCATTTGGCATAAAGAGCTTGTTATTACATGGCAAATCTGTTTCAATACATACTACTTTCTCTTGGCGCTGCAGCAGCTGCAAGTGCGTTTCCGGCTTGGTCACAAACCTGTCGTGTCAACATAGGCACCTCCCGCACCGGCATCACCAATTATATGGAAGTGTATGAGTATGATTATGTCACCGACAAGCCGACCTTCCCGGGCGGTGATGCTCTACTGATAAAATTTATCAACGACACGCGTGAATACCCGAAAGCAGCCTACGACAAAGGTGTGCAGGGACGCGTCACATGCTCTTTTGTGGTAAATATAGATGGTTCAGTCAGTCATATATCAGTGCTCCGTGGCGTGGAGCCTTCACTAAATAAAGAGGCCATACGCATCCTCAGCAAGATGCCCGAGTGGAAGCCCGGAAAAATCAACGGCCAAACCGTTCCGACGCGTGTGGTATGGTCAGTGCCTTTCCGCAAATAATTTCTTAATACAAGTGTAGCAAGTATGCAAACCTGCGACACTTGAATTTATAATCCATATTTTTCATTAATGAAAAAAACGAAGGTGCTTTTTGTGTGCCTGGGCAACATATGCCGCAGCCCGGCCGCTCAGGGTGTGATGGAGGGATTGGTGATGCAGCGTGGATTAGAAGCGGAATTTGAGATTGATTCCGCCGGGCTGTATGGTGGGCATGCCGGCAATCTTCCCGACCGCAGGATGCGCGTTCATGCGCAGCGACGTGGCCTTGACCTTACCCATCGCTCACGCATGGTGAAACTTTCCGATTTCGATAATTTTGACATTATCGTGGCAATGGACAATTCCAACTACGACCGTTTGCGCGACATGGCAATAACCGCAGAGCAGGAAAAGAAAGTGGTGAAGATGGCCGACTATTTCACGCAACACCCGTGGGCCGACTGTGTTCCT
Organism: Candidatus Amulumruptor caecigallinarius; assembly: GCA_023665575.1. GTDB lineage: Bacteria > Bacteroidota > Bacteroidia > Bacteroidales > Muribaculaceae > Lepagella. The sequence continues at coordinate 1,256 of JAMPDQ010000001.1, forward strand.
GACCCATATTACGAAGGGGCGGAAGGCTTTGAGAAGGCCCTCGACCTGATTGAGGATGGATGCAACACTCTCCTCACCCAACTCAAAGCATAAATGTCTTCCCCTGGAAAACACATTATGCGATTCCATAAAAAAACGGGGATTGTTCTTGCGGACAATCCCCGAGGTCTTATACTTAGAGTCCGTTTCATAAAATTTAACATTAGAGGTCGCATGCGTGAGCTAAGTTTGGCTCTGCAGAATCACAAGCATAGCGGGTTATGAGACTGATTCTAATGTTTAATTTTTTATATAACAGACTCCCGGATTTATCAAGCGAGATATTATACAAGCGTTACTACTACATCCTCATCATTCTGAGCCAATGCGATTTTACCCTCGCGGCCAAGCCATCCAAGAGCAGCCATAAGCTCGTCTTTTTTGAGTTTTGTCACCTTTTTCAGACCTTTGAGTCCGAGCATACGGGTGTCGGAGTTTTCAAGTGCCTTATACACCTCTCCGGCCCATGTTCCAATTGATTCGATGTTCATTTTTACTTATTTTAGTTAAACATATCGCAATTATGATGCAAATTTGAAAAAAAATTAACAAATATCAAAATATATTAATATTATTTTCACATTATGATTGCACATCTAACGTTGGGGGGAGCAATTCTTCGCAACGTTCTTTACTACCTTCCACTCGCCGCGTAGGATTAGAGATTAGATTATTATCTGCAATTACATAGTCAATTTACAATGATTGACACACAAACATTTCCAACAATCCTGCTCTAACCTTCAAGTTTTAATTATTTAACAATTTAGAATCTAATTCGTTTATCATAACATTCACAAGTTTTCCGGGTGCATGTAATTTTAATCGGCTGTTGTGCGTTTATAATATGGAATTTAATTTTATCAGACAGACTTCTGCGAATATGAATAATGTCAAATCAGGGTCGGGAATTGTCATACGCAACACCGGCAGCAGCTATATCGTTCGGCTCGACAACTCCGGAGAAACCGTGAATTGCCGAGTAAAGGGCAATTTCCGTATCAAGGGAATCCGCACCACGAATCCGGTGGCAGTGGGTGATCATGTAATGGTGACACATTCAGCTGATGATGCCGACTACATCACCTCAATTTCGCCGCGTCGCAACTATATCATCCGGCGTGCCTCGAATCTCTCAAAAGAGTCTCACATACTTGCCGCCAATGTAGACCTTGCCGCCCTTGTGCTTTCGCTCCGTGATCCGGAGACACCCACCACATTTATCGACCGTTTTCTTGCCACTGCAGAAGCATACAGTGTGCCGGCAATGCTTATACTCAACAAAAGCGACATATGGGATGAATATGATCGTGAACTGGCTGCAGGACTCAAAAGCCTTTATGAATCCATCGGTTACAAGGTGGAGGAAGTTTCCGCATCTACCGGAGCAGGAATAGACAAACTGAGGGCTATATTGCACAACAAAGTAACGCTTCTTGCCGGCTACAGCGGAGTGGGGAAATCATCCATAATCAACAGGCTTGTGCCGGGAGCAAATCTCAAAACCGGGAAGATTTCTGATATTCACCACACCGGCATGCACACCACCACCTTCTCCGAGATGATTTCGCTTCCGGGCGGAGGAGAACTGATTGACATCCCCGGCATCAGGGGATTTGGTACGATTGACTTTGATGCTTCCGAAGTGTCGCACTATTTCCCGGAGATATTCAGATTTTCTCACGATTGCCGCTACAACGACTGCAAACACACCGGTGAGCCGGGATGCGCTGTTATTCCGGCAGTTGAAAACCATTACATTGCAGACAGCCGCTTCACATCATATCTCTCAATACTTGATGAGATATTGTATCCTGAGAAATATCGCAAGCCATTCTGATGGGTTCATTCTCCAAATCTGAAAAGACGGGGCTGATAATACTGGCCGTTGTGACACTTGTCATAGTTTTGGCCGGTGTGCTGATTCACACCGGAGCGTCCACTTCCACGCCGCCGGTTCCTCGTGTGATATATGTAGACAACACCTCTTGCGATTCGGCATCCGGAAAGCATCCCGGCAGAAAAAAAGGGAGAAAGACCCGAAAGAGAAAGAATACATCAACAAGAGGCTCAAAGAAAGCGCCGGCAACACAAAATCAGGAGAAACGGAATCCGTTAAAAGCTGTGCCAATAAAAAGTCGCAGCGATTCCACCGGCTCCATCTGAATTCCGATAATGGGTCATGACCGGTTGTTACCAAAAATTATCAAGTTTCATTCCCCGAAAATTCAATTATTTTTGCTAAATTTGCATTTCCAAAATAATTAAAGGAATGCAAAACATTCGCAACATTGCAATCATTGCCCACGTTGACCACGGCAAAACCACACTTGTGGACAAAATGTTACTCGCCGGGCACCTGTTTCGTGACAATCAAACCACCGGCGAACTTATTCTAGACAACAACGACCTTGAGAGAGAGAGAGGAATCACAATCCTGTCAAAGAATGTATCCATCAATTATAAGGATACCAAAATCAACATCATCGACACTCCGGGACACGCCGACTTCGGCGGAGAGGTGGAACGTGTGCTCAACATGGCCGACGGATGTCTGCTTTTGGTTGACGCCTTTGAAGGCCCAATGCCGCAAACGCGTTTTGTGCTGCAGAAAGCGATCCAAATGGGGCTCAAACCGGTTGTAGTGATCAATAAAGTCGACAAGCCCAATTGCCGCCCTGACGAGGTGAACGAAATGGTATTTGACCTGATGTTCAACCTTGATGCAACAGAAGACCAGCTTGACTTTCCTACAATCTATGGCTCGGCAAAGCAAAACTGGATGGGACCGGACTGGCGCACTCCGACCGACAATATCACATCGCTTCTTGATGCAATCATAGAATATATTCCGGCTCCCAAGAAAATCGCAGGCGATCCGCAGATGCTCATTACAAGCCTCGATTACAGCAATTATGTGGGAAGGATTGCCGTGGGGCGTGTGCATCGCGGCACACTGAAAGAAGGCATGGAAATCGGGCTTTGCAAGAAAGACGGCACCGTGCTTCGCCAGAAAATCAAGGAGTTGCATACATTCGAAGGAATGGGACGCAAGAGAATTGATGAAGTGTCGAGCGGTGATATCTGCGCTATCGTGGGTCTTGAGAATTTCGAAATCGGTGATACCATCACCCTTTATTCCAACCCCGACCCGCTTCCCCGCATTGCAATTGACGAGCCCACCATGTCAATGACTTTCACAATCAACGACTCACCATTCTTCGGCAAAGACGGCAAATATGTCACCTCACGCCACATTCAGGAGCGTCTTGACCGGGAGCTCGACAAAAATCTGGCGCTGCGTGTGGAGAAGGGCGACCGCGAAGACATGTGGACAGTGTATGGCCGCGGTGTGCTGCATCTCTCAATACTCATTGAGACAATGCGCCGCGAAGGATATGAACTTCAGGTGGGACAGCCTCAGGTGATTGTGAAAGAGATAGATGGTGTGAAGTGCGAGCCGGTTGAGGCGCTAAGCATCAACGTGCCGGAGGAATACAGCTCCAAGGTAATTGACATGGTGACCCGCCGCAAAGGAGACATTCTCTCAATGGAGACACGCAATGACCGCATTGACATCGAATTTCAGATTCCCTCGCGCGGCATAATAGGCCTGCGCAATAATATCCTCACCGCCACTGCCGGAGAGGCCATAATGGCGCATCGCTTTCTTGAATACCAGCCATGGAAGGGCGACATCGAGCGCCGCACCAACGGCTCGCTTATTGCCATGGAGGGAGGGACCGCCTATGCCTACGCCATTGACAAACTTCAAGACCGCGGACGTTTCTTTATTTTCCCGCAAGAAGAAGTGTATGTCGGTCAGGTTGTGGGCGAAAATGCCAAAGACCGCGATATACCGGTGAATGTTACAAAATCGAAGAAACTCACCAATATGCGTGCATCGGGCGCTGACGACAAGGCTCGTATCGTGCCCCCTGTGGTGTTCTCGCTTGAAGAGGCTCTCGAATATATCAAGGAGGATGAATATGTAGAGGTGACTCCCCACCATCTGCGTCTGCGCAAAATTATTCTCGATGAAAACGAGCGCAAACGAGCCTCCCGCTAACCTAAACCATAAACCATAACCAACGGCCCGGATTGCAAGCAATCCGGGCCGTTTTCTCAGAATGGGTAGCCAATAGCAAGATGGAAGGCGCAAGCCTTGATGTTGGGCTTGATGTTGAAATATCCACCATAGCCGGTGTTGTATGGGGCATGCAGTCCATAGCCCAGATCAGCGCGAATCACCATCATTCCTATATCAACGCGCAACCCTACACCCGTGCCTAATGCGATATCCTTTAAAAATGTGTTGGCCTTAAGCTGTCCGCCCGGGCGCGAAGGGTCGTTCTTCAACACCCATATATTTCCGGCATCTAAAAATACCGCGCCATGCAACACGCTGACAATCGGGAATCGGTATTCAGCGTTCATTTCCAGTTTGAATGTACCTGTCTGGTCGAAATATCCGTTAAGAAGCTCTTCCGGCGGCCGATAGCTGCCGGGGCCGAGCGACCGCACGGCAAAAGCGCGTATGGAGTTGGCACCACCGATATAGAACTGTTCGGCATATGGCACAGCCGTGGAATTGCCATAGGCATGCTCCGCCCCTATCAGAAGGCGTGTCACAAGCCATTGGTCAGAATATTTCACAAGCCGGTGTGAATATACGAGCTGGGCCTGGGCCTTCACAAATTGAGAGAAAGGCATTCCAAACAATTCTTTTCTTCCCTCCACTCCGGCTGCACGCCATATGCACCAGAAAAGGTTGCCCGCCTCCTTAATGGTGGCTGTGAAGTTTAAATTATTGTTATGCTCGCGTTCAAACCAGCGGTCGTAGGTATATGTATAGCTCATCTCCGGGATAAACTGACTTTCAAAACTGAGAGCCACTGCCGGATTCTCCGCCATAATGGAATCAAAATCGTGAGTGGTGCGCAGCAGCTTTGAATATGTCAGCTTGAACGGAGTGAAACTATGCGACACACGTCTTGAGCTGTTCCATTCATAAGAAATTCCGGCCGACACCTCGGCCATCTGGAAATAATGAGGGCGGTTAAGCAGGTTGCCATTAAGAGTGATGGTTGTCCAGTTAAGCTCGCGGTTGGTTCGCCTTATGAATTTTGGGGCGAGGAGTCGCGGAAAAGCAAGCGAAGAGCCAATACCGACCTCATAGCTGTTGAACACACTGCTTCTGTTGCTTCCGGTTTGCCACTCATAGCTGCCGTAAAGCTGCACATTCAGTCGTTCGGCACCCCCGAACAGGTTGTTGTTGGTGAGTCCGAAAATCAGACCCGGGCCGAGATAGCTGTTGGATTTGGATGTGACATTCGCCTCGAGTGAAGCCTCGATGGGGCGTTCAAACTGACAAGTGATATACACATCAAGCACCGGATTTTCCGGATTTGTATCGGCCGGGACAGGCTGAATCTCGATATTGCCGAATATTCCGAGCCGCGACAGACGTGTCTGCGTTCTGTCCATGTCGCGCACAGACAGGAGCTTCCCCTCACGGAAAGTGATGCATGAGGGAATCAGGTTCTTGCGGAGTTTTGCGGGTTTATACACCACCAGCTCCCCCTTGTTGGTCTGCAAAGTGTCGGGAATGCCCGGATTGCGTGTGCTGCGGCGCAACACAGTGGTATGTATCTGTCCGGTGCGATATTGTAATTTCGCAATGTCGGGAGTGTTATCCGCCACCGACATTTTCAGTGCAATACGTCCGGGAGTTATAAGGCTGTCGGCAAGAAATTCGATATAATCGGGGCGAAAAAAATAGTATCCCTTGTTTCTCATTGCGTTGGCAATACGCACGCGTTCCGCACTAAGCGAGTCAACGCAAAAGCGCTCACCCGGCACGAGATACTTGCTTTTTTGCGCCAGAGAGTCGATAAACCGGCACATACTTGATTCAGGCTGATCCAGATAAATCAGGCTGTCAATCAGATAAGGCTCGCCCACTTCCACATTATAAGCCACATCCGCCTTCTTGGGATTCTTTTTCTGTAGAAGTTGATAATTCACCGACGAGTTAAAATATCCGTTATTGTTCAGAATGGTCTTGATCATTTTCACGCGCGTGTCGGGGCGCACATCGCTCACAAGCACCGGTTCACGCGCCCACTTGCGGTAAATCCACCCTTTGAGGCCACCGGCAGAGTCGCTCCAGTGGTTGTATACCCATAGCCCGAAAGGGAATGGATTTCTCTTGTAAGGCCGAAGCAACGGCCACGGGTTGTTGGGCTTGGCATCAACGGCCTTTTTCACATCCGACACCATTTCTGCCGGAAGCTTCTCATCCCTGTTTTCCGGTGTCACTTTTATTTTCATTCCATTATAAAGGAATTCCCCCTCCGGAATTTTTTCCGTTGTGGAGCATGCCGGCATTATAAGCACTACCAGGATTCCGGCCGCCAGTCTTGTGATTACTTTTAACAGCCGGATGCGAGTCCTTCCGATATCGCGAGTTGTGTGTTTCATTCCTTTGGACGGTTGGTTACAGTGATTTTTCTTTCAGGGAGGGGAGCCGAGTCCACGCCGATGGAATCGGCAGCTTCGGAAACGGGCTTTCTCTTTCTGCGACGCAAGAAATTGAAGATATTCTTCAGGCTTTCGAGTCTTCGTTTCAACACAAATCCCACACCGGTTTCAGTCACCTCTCCCTCCAATATGCTTTCATATCCGGTGTGCCGGAAGAGCTTCACCGACATATCGGTGCTCTGTGTCTGCTTTATGATATATTCCAGCGAAACGTCGCTTACCAAATTCTGGGCCAGTTCGTCATCGCTTGACTCTGTGGAATAATTTCCACCCACCTGGATCTTGAAACGGTTGTTGAATAGCGATTTCGACACCTGATAGCTATAGCTTGTCTCCTGGTTGGTCACTCCATTGGTGGTTTTGTCATATTGATTCACGCCGAACGACAGATCCACTCCCCTGATATGATTGGCCGCCCACGAATTTAGTTGTGAGGCTAAGTAGCTGTAGAGCATGTTCCCGCCAATGTCGGCATTGGCCTTGACATTCATGCCGGAATAGCGTCGGGTGATAAGGAGATTCATCGCCTGTGTTTGCCGCTGGTCAGGACTCATTGACTGCAACTCATTCTGAATTGTCATGTCATCATTGGTAGAGAGGTCGAACATCACCTTGGGGCGTTCCAACGCATCCTGCACATGCAGGGTGATGAAAAAGTTTACAAGGCGTGAATTATCACCGCTTGTCACATTTGCCCTCATCTCATCGGTGCCGGTGATATTAAGCACCGGATTGGCCACCGGTCCGCGCCAAGTGATTGTGCTGGCGGGATCGAATGTGAACATTCGGTCGCCTATGACGGGGAATCCGTATCTCACCATTCCGTTGCCGAGTGTCAGGGTGCCGGTGAGATTCATGTCGCCCATATAATTCTGATTATAATTTAGATTTGCCGAGGGCGACAATTCCACTTTATATAGACCATTGTCTGAGAGCAACACCTCAAGCTGTGTTCCCGGAGAAATTGCAAGAGCGGCTGCTATTCTCATGTTGAGAGGCGACACCTTTACAGAATCTTCATCGGCCACCCGCACAGTGTCATTGAAATTTACAAATTTCACCACATCGGCATCCGATTCGGCGGTAAGTTCGGATGTCTCCATATTGAGCCGATAGGTGGCATCAGTTGTGCCAAGCAGATTTACATTGCCGTCAACATTCAGACGGTTCATCGGCCCCTTCACTCCGGCACTCAGATTGAGAAATATCTTGCCGAACAGGTCGCCGCGCGAACGTTTGTCAGTATTGAGCACCTGCATGTTGCGGGCGTCAAGGTCAAGATCAAACTTCATGTTTGAAAACCGGAGGGCATCAACAGTGCCGTTCACACTGAGGGGATTATCGTTGGCTCCGTAAATGTTGAAATTCGTGAAATTCACCACACTGTTCACCACATCAAGTCTGTCTTTTGCGAATCGCAGTCCCGAAGCCATTATGGGGATGTAAGCCGACACTGAGTCGAATTCAAGAAATCCGTTAAGCACCGGAGCTGAGAAAGATCCTTCCATTTTCATGTTTCCGGAGAGATAACCGGCCAGCTTCACACTCTCTCCCAGAAACGGGTTTGCCACCTTCAGGGGAAAGCGTGTAAGAGAAAGGCCTACACTGTCAGGCTCAAGTCCTTTACCCCTTTCTCGCAGATTGCAGAAGGCTGTCATCGCCGATGTGCCGTCAACAAGCAGCGAGGCATTCACCTCTGTAGAGGCGTCAAGCCCTATGCCGGCATCAAGATTCAGGTCGAGATTCCCCACTCGCACCTTATCATATGTAAAATCCTTGATACCGAGCGTGCCGTTACCTTCGAATCTTTTATCGATATATACAATGTGCATATCGGCATTTACCGCACCCTTGACGGGAGGTGCGAACGCCCACATATGCAGAAAATCTTCCACATGCAGATTCTTTATGTTGAGTGCAAGCTCCTCAAGTCCCTGTGCGTTTGGCTGTGTCTTTATCGCCACGCTGCTCTCCGAGCTGCCTGCCTGAAGATTGGCCGCTATATGCCTGTTGAGGAAATTGAATTCAAGATAGTTGTCATCATTGAATTTCCAGGGCATATAAGCTATGGTGGAGTTCAGAGGTGTGATGTGTCCCGTAATTGTGCTGTCTTCCATAGCCAGGGTCACACCGATTTTATAGCCCTGGCGATTTTCGATGTTTCTTTGGGTGAAATATGCGCTGGCGCGATTCTCTCCCACATATCCGCGCAGAGTCACCCGTGCAAACTCATCGAACGTTCCCGGGCGGTTGCCCACATTGATGGCATAGTCGAGCAGACTGCCTCTCTGCTTCAGATCCAGCCTCACGGTGTCGAGATTTACTGAAGGCGACCGGAAATTGAGTGCGTTGATATCACCGGTAATCAGCGAGTCCTTGCGTATTGAGGCATATACCGTGTCGAGGGTCATGCCCTGTGGCGAGAGGAATTGGCTTAGCAAACCATCCCCGGATGAATTCAGGTTGAGATTAAACGCCGGCAAGTCTGCGCTGATACCATCTATGGAGATATTCTTGGCGGCAATCTGTCTGCTGATGGTTTCCCCCGCTTTGGAGAAAGCTGCAATCAGCGTGTGAAGTCCGGCTGAGGCGTTGAAATCCAGCTCTGTCAGAAGCGAATTCACTTTAAGAGCCGTGCTTAATCTGTCGGCAGCCAGCGATGCCTGCACGCCACCGGGCAAATGAATGTATTCGCCCGGCAGATTCCAGTCTAAATTGTCCACATTGAGGTCGACATTATATAGCCATTTTCCAGGACTTGCCGTGCCGCGCAACGCCACATTTGCGCTTCCCGAGCAAATTGAATCGGAGAGACCAAGAGTCTGCAGGTCAACATCGCGCATCCGGGCTTTTATATCAAAGGCATAGTTATCTTTGTGTATGGTGCCAATGCCGTCGAGCGAGAAATCAAGCCCGGGATTGGGCGATGAAGCCGACAATGTCAGGTCACCGGCATTCGAAAGGTTGGCCTCAACCTTTATGTCGCGAAGCAGGCGTTTGTTATATTCCACACTTTTCACATTGACAATTGCATCAGTCACCGCTATTCCCGAAAGCGGGTTAAATCCTCGCCCGGTGGCATGAATATCGGCTGTCAGATGTCCCACGCCTGCCTGAGGCACGAAACGTGCCACATCGAATCCGGTGGCATGCACATCGGCTGTATATGTCTCGGGAGTAAGCGCCACATTCCCTTTCGCCGCCACATCGCCGGCCGTGCTTCGAAGAGTGAAGTCTGCACCGTAAACAAGACCGCGGGCGGTTGCAGTTCCGCTGATGTCGAATGCCGGCACTTTGATTTGCGAGGGAGCCAGAAACCGGTCGGCAAGTTGAGGGTCGCTGAGCGAGCCGCTGAATTTCACATTAGCTGTGAGATGCCGGGGATTGAGCACATTTCCGGCATTTCCGGCAGCTTTGAGTGCAAGCACACCCGGCATGTTGAGATTGAGCCGCTTCACATCCAGCTGCGAAAGCGAGCCCTTTGCATCAATCAAAAAAACAAGCGGTTTTCGCGCCGGCACATATGCGGTGAGCTGTTTCACCGAGGGCATGAAAGCGTCGACGTCGGGCAAGCCTATGCGACCCTCCGCCACAACATTCATGGCAGAGCGTTCATCGAGCTGCATGGTGGCAAAGGGCACATCCGCAGTGGCATTTACAAAGGAAAAGAGTGTCTTTATTTTCACATCGTCAAGTGTGAGGCCTACGGAATCAATCCCCACCGTGCCGGAGCCCTGTGTGATTTGCAGTCCGCAACGCTCCCGCGCCTTCAGACGCCTTAGCGGCAATTTCACAGTGGACGACTCATTATAGAAATCACGCAGACCCAGCGCCACATCCTCAAGTGATATATAATTTGCGTCAAATCCCGGAAGAGGCTTTGCATTCTTTACGCCGTAAAGCACCTTCATTGCATCTAGTGCAATGCTGTCGCCCATAATGCGCATCGGCGGTCCTGTAGATGGTTCCGATGGAGGAGCCGGATGTGTTTTTATATATTCGGCAGTGGGAGTAAGATATTTGAAAGAGCCGTCAGTTATTCCGGCCTCTTTCCATCTCACAAGATTTTCGCCCAAATCTACAAGCGCACCCTTGATTTTCACCGATTTCACACTCATGTTGAGCGTATCGATTGTAGGAAGCATAGACATGCCAAAACTGAAATTCTCCAGCGTCAGATTGTTTGCCACTATTTTGAAAGGTGCGGATTTGCCCGAAACCGTGTCGGGAGGTGTGGGCTTTTTTTTCCACACATTCATGTAAAGGGAAAGTCGTCCGTTGCGCAGCAACGTCTTGTTGAGCACAAGACGCGAGTTGCGTATATCCATGCTGCTCTTGTCATCTGCTTCCAGAAATCCCGCATCCACTTTTATCACCATTGAGGAGTCGGCGGAAGTCATCATGTAATATCCATCAGAAAGACGCAGTTTCTCGAGCTTCACATCAAGATTGAGCAAGGGGAGCAGTTTCACATCGGCCACCAACTCGCGGGCGCGCACCATAGTGTCGCCCGATGCCTCAAGAACAGTGACATCGCTCAACTTCACATCAAGCGGGAAGCCAAGTCGGAAGCTACCGATACTCACCTTCATGCCTGTGGACTTCTCCAGTTGCTTTGTGGCCACTTTTACAGCAAAATCCTGCACCGGCGGCAGATATAACAGCATCGGAAGCAAAAGCAGCACAATTATCAGCCACACCATGCATTTTAGCGAGCGTACAAGCCATTTTTTATTGACAGCCATATATGGATAGTTAGAATCTGGTTCTCAAGCAATCCCGCAAACAAAAAGACTGCATATGATATTTTGCCTACTTACAAAAGTAAGCCTTTTCATAGATGTAAACAATTGAAATCTTAAATTTCATTAACATTACACCATTTTTTCTTACTAATACCGAAAATTTCCTGCTGAGTCCGAAAAAAACAGCGCCTCCCGGGGGAAGCGCTGCCTTGTATTCTTTAGAAAGAGAAGTCTCTTAATTTGCGGCGTGCGGCTGAACGTTGATAAATTTGCGTCCCTCCTTGCCTTTGGAGAAAACCACCACACCGTCGATGAGTGCAAATAAAGTGTGGTCTTTACCCATTCCGACATTCAGCCCGGGATGGTGCACTGTGCCACGCTGGCGTTTGATAATGTTGCCGGCTTTGCAGTTTGCTCCACCAAAAATTTTCACTCCAAGTCGTTTGCTTTCTGATTCGCGGCCGTTCTTAGAACTACCGACACCTT
>JAMPDQ010000001.1:13168-41323 GCA_023665575.1 Candidatus Amulumruptor caecigallinarius
TGTGACCCTCAACGGTTTTCAAGACCGCCGCATTCGACCACTCTGCCATCTCTCCGGATTTTTGATTTGCGGAGAGGACGAGATTCGAACTCGTGGTAGGATTGCTCCTACGTCAGTTTAGCAAACTGGTGGTTTCAGCCACTCACCCACCTCTCCAATATGTCTTGCCGATTCCTCTTAGAAAGGACGGCTCTGTTTTGCAAGTGCAAAGCTAATGCTTTTTTCGCAATTGTGCAAATTTATTTTATATCTCATCGCTTTTTTTATTATTTTTGCGTGATTTTTATTGTGTTTTTACACTTATAACCCAACAACTATTTAACAACTTTTATTCAGTTTGCATTAACTATGAGTTTTTTTCGATTATCGCGAATCCTGCCTTTGCTCGCGGCAGTTCTCGCTTGTGCGCTCCCGATGGCGGCAAAACGGGTGTATTATGAAAATACAATGAGCAAATGGACTACGGTGAAAATCCATTATTGGGGAGACTCAAGCTCCACCACCTGGGCGGGGGTGAACATGAATAAATATGACACCGACCCAAACCTTCAAAACATCTATTATTATGATATTCCCGACAACACCACAGGAATCATTTTCAATAATAATGAGGGTGTGCAGACCAGCGATATAGAGAATGGATATATAGTAAACAATCAGGTTTATCGTTATGAGGGAAACAATAATAGTGACAAAGGTTGGAAGGCTCTCGGAGACATAAAGGATTACAGGCAGCTCCTGAGCGACACTTATGTTTATTTCAACAACGAGTCTACAAAATGGGTCAATGTATATGTGCACTATTGGGGCGCCAAGTCGAGCAATTTCCCCGGTGTAAAGTGCGAGGCTTACACGGCAAACGGCCTCAAAAACATTTACCGCTATAAATTGCCCGCCGGCACCATAGGCTTCATGTTCACCAATGGCATAAGTTCCGGTGGCAGAAACACAGGCGATATAACAGGCAAAAGAATGGTCGCCAATCAGGTGTATGGCTCCGAAGGCAAGCAGCTGGGCGACATTTCGGAATTTGAAAACAATATTCCGGATCCCGACCCGGATCCCGACCCGACTGACAGTGAGTATTGGCTGGATCCGGCCACTCCCACTCAGAAGCAGCCGGCTACGCTTTATTTTAATCGCGCAAAATCCGACAAACTTAAGAACACAGCCGATATTTACGTCTGGATTGGCCTTATCACCGAGGAATCCTCGAGTGATAATGACTGGAAATATGCCCCCACCTGTGCATGGGCTGATTTGAAAAAATATTCGAAATACAAGATGAGCCGGGTGGATTCCGGCAAGGATATCTACAAGCTGGAATTTGCCGCCGGCATTGAAAACTGGTTTGGAGCGGATGGCGTTGCAATAAAGAAAGTTGCTGTGATTTTCAGGGATGCCGACGGCAATGTGCAAACCAGCGATTATTTTATTGATTTGAAATATACACCCCTTACGGGTGGTTTTGTGTCGGCAAGCGACAATGAAGGCACAGTAACAATTGTAAACGGCAGAGGGGATGAACTTTATATCACCCCTTATTCAAAGGATATCGTGAAAGTGTTTTCGCTCAATGCTTCAGCCCTCAAATCAAATGAAGCATCGCGCACCACGGAGCGCCGCTCAGTGACCGTCTGCGCCGCGCCTTCTGCCGAATACACCACTACCGACACGGACAATGAATATGTGATAAGCATTACCGGCGGCACCATCGTAAAGGTTGACAAGGCCACATGCAGGCTGACATTTCATGACAATGAAGGAACCACAATGCTGCGTGAAAAAGAGGGGCTTCGAAACTCCCCCGGCAACAGCTCGGTGACATTCGATGCAATGGGCGACATCGCTTTCTATGGTGCGGGCTACAATGGCACGAATATGAATATCGGAGGAATGACATTGACCATGCACAACAGGCAGACAGGCGGATGGCCCGACAGCGGCGCAACATATCCCCACAACATCTGCATTCCATATTATGTGTCCACAAACGGATATGGCGTGCTGTTCGACGACCATTACCTCGATTCAAAAATGATTCCTTCGGCAAAAGGCTCTGCATTTTATACAGCAGCCCCCACACCTTTTGCCTACTATTACATCGGAGGCGGTGATATTGAAGAAGTCAATGCCAACTATTTTCTGCTCACCGGCAAGCCGAAGATGCCGCCGGTGTGGGCACTCGGCTATCTCACATCGCGCTACAGCTACCAGAGCTCTGCCAAGGCAAGGGAATGCATCAGCAAAATGGAGCAGAACAAAATCCCGGTGGATGCGATTATATATGACATACACTGGCAGGGTGTGGAATACAATGGGAGCACTCCCAAGGCCGTCGGCATGGGCGCCCTGACATGGGACAAAAATGTATTCGGCGACTCCGACGACATGCTGAATGAATTCAAGAAGAAAAACATCCACAATGTGGCCATCGTGGAGCCATATTTCAGCAACCACGGCCACAACCCGGCGGCGCCGAGCAATTATGCCATGCTGAAAAACAACGGCTGGTTTGCGCATGCCGATGTCAATCCGCTCGTCGACATGGAGTGGGTGGGATACGGCAAGGAGGTAGGTCTCATTGACGTCACCAATCCCGATGCCATGAAATGGTTCGGCGACAGGCTTGAAGACCACATGAAGAATCCCGGCACATCCATGTCGGGATGGTGGCTCGACCTGGGAGAGCCGGAGAAATTCAACGGCACGGAAATCGACAAAACCACTTTCAAGGGGGGCACCGGACGCCAAGTGCAAAATGAATATGGACTGCTGTGGATTGAGGGTGTATATAATTCCCTGAGCAAAAATCATCCCGACATGCGCCACTTCATGATGCCCCGCTCCGGCACATCCGGCATGCAGCGTTATGGCGTGTATCCCTGGTCGGGTGATGTCAACCGTTCGTGGGGAGGTCTTGCACAGCAGATTCCGGCCACTGTAAATGCCTCAATGTCGGGTGTGGGTTTCCTCGGCTCCGACATCGGTGGCTTTGCCGGCGGAATGGCAATGGATAACAATCTTTATCTTCGCTGGGTGGAGCTCGGCATATTCTATCCGATGCTGCGCACACACGCCGTGAGCGAGAGCTGGAATGCCGAGCCATATCTGCACACTGACATTCTTAACGATTTGCGCAATTTCATCAATATGCGCTATAGCTGGCTGGCTTACAACTACACCGTGGCATATCAATATGCCTGCAACGGCAAGCCCACATCGCGCCCGGCCAATTTCTACGATTCCAACAAAGAGCGTCTTGCAAACTGTCTGGATGAATATCTGTGGGGGTCGGATATATTAGTGGCTCCGGTGGTGAAGAACGAAACATCCAGAAAAATCAGCTTCCCCGAAGGGAGATGGCTCGACCTTAACGACTTCAACACTGTATATAACAGCGGCGAAACCAATTATTACGCACCGCTCAACAAGCTTCCGCATTTCTTGAAAGAGGGTGCGACAGTGGTGAGATATGCAGGCGACAACGGCACATTTACCAACACTGCCTCCATCGACAAAAGCAAACTGATTATCGACAATTTTGCCACAAGCAGCCCCGATATGCATTATTCATATTATTATGATGATGATTTCAAATCAGTCAATCCGGTTGAAGAGGGGAAATACAGTCTTATAAAATTCTGTTCATACAACCATAGTGACACCGGAAACTATGTGCTCTCGTTCTTTAAAGAGGGCCGGGGATATGATGGCATGCCCGACAAGCATGACATGCTGATAAATATCCACCGCATGGAGGGGTTGACATCGGCAACCGAGATTGCCGTGATAACCGGAGATGACGGCAGCGAAGCGAACATTGCCGAGCGTGCTCCATCAAAAGAGGGAGTGGTGATTCCGCTTACACGCTATGATAGCCTTGAGGCTCTGAAGAAGGGCGGCGACAACGGCTATTATGCCGATACCGACAAAGGGCGCTTGAGCCTGAATCTGCATTTCAGTCCCGGCAAGGAATTCCATGTGGTTGCGGGCAGCGACCCGGGTGTGATGACCGGTGTCAGAGATGTCGCCCCGCTTGGAACAATGACTCTGGAATTCACCGGCAATTCCATGAATTATTCCGCGCCTGAGACTACAGAAAATCTTCAGCTTGAAATCTTCAGTGCAACAGGTGTGAAAATTGCCGGGTATTACAATCTTTCCGCCACCGGCGCCGTTGAGAATGTGGAGCTTGATTTGCCGCGTGGCATTTATATCGGTGTGCTCACCGGACACAGTGGTGGAGAGAGCCGAAAGGTAACTGAGAAAATCCTTATGTAAGATATGAATAAAGACAGAAGAAACAGAATATTTTCGGTGGTGATTGCTGCCGGCATTGTGGCGGCGGGGCAGGTCTTCGCTGACACATTGCCGCAGCGCTTTTCACCGCTGCCCTCCGGCAGCATGGAGCGTGCGCGTCTTATGGAGCGCAGCGGCGATTATGCCGGCGTCATCGACCGGCTGAGCCAACTCTGCACACAGCATGTGGTGCTGACTCCCGCACAGCAGGAAGAATATACATATCTGCTCGCACGGGCGTATTATGAACGCGGCGATGAAGAGTGTCTCGCTCTTCTTGGGGAATTCTCCCGTCGCTATCCGGCTTCAGTGCTGTCGGACTACGCTCGCCGCGCCATGGCCGATTTCTATTTCTTCAATCATAAATGGCCTGAGGCGGCCACTGCTTATTCGGCGCTCCACTTGTCGGGGATGAATCGTGACGACCGCATGCTTTATACTTTCCGTGAGGCTTTGTCGCTTATCAAAACCGGTCATTATAAAGAGGCGCGCCCGCTGGTGAACGCACTGCGCAACGACGGGGATTATGCGGCAGCTTGCGATTTCTACACAGCATATCTCGACTATATCGATGGAGATTTCACTTCTGCACGTGCCGGGTTCAGCCGCGTGCCGGCCGGGGAAAAGGGGCTGGAGGCCGGATATTATCTTGCGCAAATCGACTATACCCGAGCTCAATATGCCGATGTGATTGCACGTGGCGAAGAGCTGCTCAGCGCAGATCCTCCGGAAGAACTTGTGCCGGAAATGCAGCGCATCGTGGGGCTCAGTTTCTTCAAACTGGGTGAATATGCAAAGGCCGCCCCATATCTGAAGGAATATGAGGCTGCTTCGGTTTCCGATGGAAGCATGTCGCCCGACGCAGCATATGCCCTGGGTGTGTGCGACTATCGCAACGGAGATATCAGCAATGCCGCGCGTCGCTTCTCCTCGCTCACCGATTCCGACGACCCGGTGGGGCAGAGCGCGTGGCTCTATCTCGGACAATGCTCGATGAAGGAGAATAATCCTTCTGCCGCCGCTCTGGCATTTGAAAAGGCCGCCCGCCTCGACTATGACCGCGAAGTGAGCGAAACGGCACTTTACAATTATGCAGTGGCTCTGACACGCGGTGGCAAAGTGCCTTTCTCATCATCGGCCGACCTGCTTGAGAATTTTGCACGAAGATATCCGGATTCAAAATATGCTCCGGCAGTGGAGACCTACCTTGCCACGGCCTATTACAACGACCGTGACTATGCAAAGGCGCTACGCGCAGTAAATGCGGTGAAACACCCCGGCAGCAATGTGATTGCCACAAAACAGAAAATTCTCTACGAACTCGGAGTGGAGGCGCTGACCAACGGCAATGCGGAAGAGAGCCGGAAATATCTGAGCGAGGCTGTGAATATCCGCGGCGGCGAAGCTGCCATAACGTCACAATGTCGGCTCTGGCTGGGTGATGCCCTCTATTCGCTCGGGAGATATTCCGAAGCGGAAGGCTGTTTTCTCAAATTTCTGAAGAGTGCACACGCGGATGCGAATGCCTCCCTTGCCTGTTATAACCTTGCGTATTCGCAATATAAGCTCGGCAAATATGCCGCTGCGGCAGCCAATTTTGCAAAAGTGATATCGTCACCGGGAAATCTGCCGGCGGAGCTTTGTGCCGATGCCCTCATCCGTCGTGCCGACTGCCTCTATTATGAGGGCGACTATAAGGAGGCGTTGCCTCTGTATACCAAAGCCGTCGAGTCGGGCTCCGATGAGTCGGATTATGCGCTTTACCGCCGGGCTGTGATGCGCGGCCTTCGCGGCGATGTGAAGGGGAAACTGGCCGATCTGGCAATGATAGAGAAGGATTATCCCGATTCGAGATGGCTTTCGAAGGCGCTTTATGAGGCGGCGGTCACATATGAAGAGAACGGAGATGCTGTTAGGGCCGCCGATGCTTACAAGAAGAGGCTCGCTGTGGCCGATAATATAGATGTTGACGAGCTCCTGAATATGGCTGCAACAATGCATAGTGCCGGGCGCTATGACGACCTGCTTGCGGTGGTGGAAAAGATACACCGCGCCGGTGGTATTGAGCCCGATGAAATGATGATGGTGCGCCTGTATGAGGCGGATGCGCTGAATGAAACCGGACGCACCGAAGAGGCCGGACGGATTTATTCCGCACTTGCCGCCAACCCCACCACAGCCGCCGGTGCCAAGGGTGCCGTGATGGTGGCGGAGAATCTCCTGAAGCAGCGGCGATATGCCGAAGCCCGCGAAGCGATGGAAGGCTTCACCGATGCCGGCACTCCCCACCGGTATTGGCTGGCGCGGGGATATATAGCCCTTGCGGATGCTCTCCATGGCGAGGGTGAAACATATCTCGCCCGTGAATACCTCACAAGTCTGCGCGACAACTATCCGGGAGATGAAGTGGAGATAATTAACATGATACGGACCCGTCTAAACCAATGGAAATGAAAAGAGGAAATTTAGCAATCATAATGTTGGCCGGCCTCGCGGCGGCGGCATCAGCCCAATATGATCAGACGGTGGCTGTGGAAGGGAAATATGTGCCTGAAATCATTAGCAGTGACCGCCTGGGAATGTTTCCGAAGCCGGTGCGTTTCGCCGCGGCGGAGAGCAGCCTTGACTATTCGCTCGGAGGCGTTGTGGCGAATTTCACCCCCAATGCACTTCCGCTCCCCGCCACCGGATGGCGGGATGTGCACCGCTTCTCGAAAGCACCGGGATATCTGGAATTAGGAATCGGGTCGTATCTGAACTCCACCCTGAATGCCGGATACCGGATAATCGACAACGCCGGCACTGTGGCCGGAATCAGGCTGCAGCATAATTCCACAAGTTTGTGGCATCCCCGCATGTCAAACGAGATGCGCGATGTAAGGATGTGGCGTTACGATGAATCGCTCGGAGTGTATGGCTCTCACAAATTTGACGGTTATGGCCGTCTTGACGCCGGGATTGACTATCATGTGGGAAATTTCAATTATTATGGCACCGAAGGAGTAGCGCAGCATTTCTATCCATCGCCTGACAGAGAGGGCAAGGCTCCCACGCAGACGCTCAACGACATTTCGCTGCGCGTAGGATGGCAGTCGGCATCCGCAGTTGGTCGCCCTGACTGGAGTGTGGCTGCCGGAGTGAGATATTTCGGCTACAGGTCGCTATATGAACGTCCGGATTTGCAGGGGGAGAACACCCGGCTCAGCGGTGGGCGCGAAACGCATGTATGGCTCAACGGCACCCTGGCGTATCGGCTGTCGACGGCTTCAGATGTCGGATTCAATCTCGGCGGAGACATAATGACTTATGCCGACTATGAGAAAAAAGGAAACAACGGCTATACCATTGAGGCTCCCGACACCTATGAGATGATTTCGCTCACTCCATTCTACAGATATTCTGCAAATAATCTCAGCATAAAGGTGGGAGCCAATATTGACCTCACTTTCAATGCCGGGCCCAAAGGCAACCGCTATGGTGTGTTTCATGTATCGCCTGATGTCACTGCAGACTATAGAAGCGGCGGCGTGACCCTCTATGCACATATGCGCGGCGGCACAAGCCTTCACACCCTGGCTTCGGCCCGTGAGCTTGATTATTACAGTGCACCCGCAATATTCAACACCACGCCGGTGTATACTCCGCTGGATGCCGTAGTCGGAGTGGATTTCGGCCCCTTTTCCGGATTCAATGCCGGATTGCATGCTGCATACAGGATAAGCCGGAATCAATTTCTCGGCGGCTGGTATCAGACGGCACTCAACACTCCCGTGATTTATGGCGGAGTATCCGGCTCTTTCTATTATGAGGGGATGCAGAATCTCAGCGGCTATTCGCTCGGTGTGCATGCCGGATATGATGCCGGCAGATGGTTCAGATTGGAGGGGAAGGCCGACTATCAGCCGCAAAAGGCCGACAAAGGATATTTCAACGGCTTCGACCGCTCGCGCCTGACATGCCTCGTTTCGCTTGAGAGCAATCCCTGGCGCACGCTCAAGCTGCGCCTCGAATATGATTGGCGCGGTGTGCGCGGGCTTCCTTTGCTGACTGATGTGGTCAACCCCGACGGCGAGCTGACACAGGAGGCTGTGCTTGTGCGCCTTTCGGATTTGACAATGCTCAATTTCGGAGCCTTCTATCAGGTCACCGACCCGATTGGCGTGTGGATACAGGCTGATAATCTGCTCAACCGCCGCAATGCGCGTTTCCCCTCTCTGCCCGAGCAAGGAATAAGACTGTCTGCAGGCTTGTCCTGGATTTTCTGACCGCAAGTCGGGCCGAAAAAGATGAACCGAAAAACTTGCATCAATGTTTTAAATAAGGACAGACTCAAAGAAACAGACTCCAAAATGGCAGAAAAAATAACATTAAAATATGTCAACGAAGATGACCGTGCCTACGGACTGGCGGGCATGGCCATCTCGCTTGCGGCTCTTGATGCAATCGACAAGGTGGCTATGGTTTCTCTCGATTCCGAAGGGCCTATGGTGAAATTCTCCCACGAATATTATTTCTGCGGCTCTCCGGCAATTTCTCCGAAGGCCACATGGAACAATATGCTCAACAATTTCTATATCACCTCAGCGATGGTGGTGTCTAACATCATGGCTCGCAGCATGGTGAGAATGAAGAGTGAGGTGCCGGCAAATCTGCTGGAGGAGATTCACAAAGAGATTTTGGCTGAAGGCGAAGACTCGTGCGCTCTTGAAAGTGACGAGGTGGAATCGCTTTATGCACGCACCACCACCGGCATGCGCCGCATCTTCGCAAATCCCCGATTGCACCCGGCTATCGATGAGTTTGCCCGCACACTCTCGTTGAAGCGCACTCTTTCCGGCACGGAAATATATGACGAACTTCGCTTGCTGAGTCTGATATGACAATAAATGAAATGCAGCGCACAGTTGACACCTGGATTCGCGAAGTGGGGGGAGGATATTTTTCGGAGCTGACAAATATGGTGCTCCTCACAGAGGAGACAGGCGAGCTGGCGCGCGTTGTGGCGCGTGTTTATGGCGACCAGGTGGCAAAGGAGTCGGATGGTCTCAACGGAGATGCGAAAGAAAAGCTTGGCGAAGAAATTGCTGATGTGCTCTGGGTGCTCACCTGTATCGCCAACCAGACGGGGATTAATCTGGAAGATGCGTTCGCCGCCACACTCCGCAAGAAGAGCGAACGCGACAGGAACAGATTTTTGAAAAGAAACTGACGCTTTTTGGGTTGATGGTTGTTGGTTTATAAAGTGGTTAGTTTGGATTCACGATGCGTGGGACATCCCAACCATAAACCATAAACTATTATTCAAGCGTGAATACTACCGGCAATTCCACGGTGCTCTCTATGGGGGCGCCGTTTTCTGTTGCCGGAGTCCATTTGGGCATGCCTTTTACAAGACGTATGGCCTCCGATTCCAGGTCGGGGTCTACCATTCGCTTGATTTTTATATTGCCTATCGAGCCATCGATATTGACAGTAAAAACCACATACACCACACCTTCAATGCCATTCTGTTTTGCCATGGGGGGGTATTTGAGATTCTGCACGAAATATTCTTTCTGTGCAGTTTCGCCTCCGGGAAAAGAGGCATTGCCGGCAAATGCTGCTCCCATGAGAGCCAGCACTGCAACTGTTGTAAGGAAAATTCTTTTCATATCTTTTTTATGAAACAGACTATTAATCTGATCACTTACTTATTAGACAAGACTTTGATAAAAAGTTTAAGGGTCTGTGCCGATATCGGCACAGACCCTTAAATATCAACAAATGAAAGGTATTAATCAATATGCGGGCCGGCCTTGGCGAGTTCTTTGCCAAGTGCGTTGGTCTCGAATTTCTTGAAGTTGTTGATAAACATCTCAGCGAGTTTCTTGGCCTTTTCATCCCATTCTTTCGGGTCGGCGTATGTGTCGCGAGGATCAAGAATCTTGGGGTCTACGCCCGGAAGCTCGGTGGGCACAACGAAGTCGAAGTAGGGAATCACCTTTGTCGGAGCCTTGTCGATGTCGCCGTTGAGGATGTCATCAATAATGCCGCGTGTATCCCTGATTGAGATGCGCTTGCCGGTTCCGTTCCAGCCGGTGTTCACAAGATATGCGTTTGCACCCGAAAGCTTCATTTTTTTCACAAGCTCCTCAGCATATTTTGTGGGGTGGAGCGAAAGGAATGCCTGGCCGAAGCAAGCCGAGAAAGTAGGAGTCGGCTCGGTGATGCCGCGCTCTGTGCCGGCGAGCTTTGCAGTGAATCCTGAAAGGAAGTAATATTGTGCCTGCTCATGGTTGAGGATTGACACGGGAGGAAGCACACCGAATGCATCGGCTGAAAGATAAATCACCTGCTTTGCAGCCGGACCCTTTGAAACCGGCTTCACGATGTTCTTGATATGATAAATCGGGTAGGAAACACGGGTGTTCTCTGTGACACTCTTGTCGGCGAAATCGCACACACCCTCTTTGTTTACTGTAACGTTCTCGAGAAGAGCATCACGGGTGATGGCGTTGTAGATATCGGGCTCGCTTTCGGGGTCAAGGTTGATCACCTTGGCGTAGCAGCCGCCCTCATAATTGAACACGCCTTCATCGTCCCAGCCGTGCTCGTCATCACCGATGAGTTTGCGCTTCGGATCAGTGGAAAGAGTGGTTTTGCCTGTGCCGGAGAGACCGAAGAAGATTGCTGTTGAAGTCTCATCCATGTTGGTGTTGGCCGAGCAGTGCATCGAAGCGATGCCGCGAAGCGGGTTGAAATAGTTCATCATCGAGAACATGCCCTTCTTCATTTCGCCGCCATACCATGTGTTGATAATCACTTGCTCGCGCTGCTTGATATTGAATGCAACCACAGTCTCTGAGTTGAGGCCGAGCTCCTTATAATTTTCACATTTTGCCTTCGAGGCGTTGAACACTACAAAATCGGGTTTGAACTCCTTGAGTTCCTCTTCAGAGGGACGGATGAACATGTTGGTGACAAAATGTGCCTGCCAAGCCACTTCCATGATGAAGCGCACAGCCATGCGGGTGTTCTTGTTGGCACCGCAGAAGCAGTCAACCACATAGAGAGTCTTGTCGGAGAGCTCGTCTACGGCTTTCTCGCGAAGCTTGTCCCACACCTCGGTGTTGATGGGCTTGTTGTCGTTTTTATAGCCGTCGGTTGTCCACCATACAGTGTCTTCTGTAACTTCATCCTTTACAAGATATTTATCTTTGGGAGATCTACCGGTGTAAACGCCGGTGAACACGTCAACTGCACCAAGGTCGGTGAGATATCCTTTCTCATAGCCTTCAAGGTTTGGGTTGAGCTCAGCCTTGTAGAGCTCATCATATGAGGGATTGTGAATGATATTTTTCACATCCTTGATGCCATACTGTGACAGATCTAATGTTGCCATAATCTAAATTATTAGAAGTTGGGTTTATAATTATTTGATTCCTATCTGATTACCGAAATGTGGCGAGTTTTAGCCCGCCCTCTCAAAATTATAACAATCTCTCGCGAGATTTCTGAATGCAAATTTACTAAAATTTTGTGAATTTAACACGAATTAGAGGAAAAATTAAAGAAATATTTCCTTAATCTTTCCTCTAACAGATGTTGCCGCCCGAATCAGTTCACTTTCGGGGCGGTGTAGCTGCGTGTGGCGAGTTCGCGGTCTATCTGCATAATGCCGGTGCCGTTGTCGCCAACAAGGTTGAGGCTGTCGATGATGTTGCGCACATTTGCCTCCTCTTCCACCTGCTCCGCGATATACCAATTGAGCATCTGGCGTGTAGCATAGTCGCGTTCCTCCTCAGCGAGCTGATAGAGCGCATTGATTTTCTCTGTCACAAGGCATTCGTGTGCCAGCGTGTCGGCAAATGTTTCGGCAAGATCTGTCCATGTCTGCTTCACACCGGTGATGGGCTCGAGGCGCACCTTTCCGTCGCGATTCTGCAGATATTCGATGAAAATCTCGGCATGTGCCTGCTCTTCCTGAAACTGCACCTTAAACCAGTTGGCCACACCGGGGCGGCCGTTTTCGCGCCAGTAGATCGACATGGAGAGGTAAAGATAGGCCGACCAGAATTCGGCGTTGATCTGGTCGTTGATGGCCTTGGCTAATTTCTCGTTGATTTTCATAGTGATATACTTTTTTGGGTTATATGTATAATCTTTTGGTTATGTCATAAAATATGATTCGTGTATCTCGTCGCCTCTGCGAGGCTTTTATTACTGGTTCTGATTCATCCCCACATTCCCGTTGGTCATGTGGGGTTTTCTACGGTCACGCCCCTGCGGGGCTCCGAGGGTGGCGAGGCTCCGAGGGTGGCGGGACTCCGAGGGTGGCGGGGCTCCGAGGGTGGCGGGACTCCGAGGGTGGCGGGGAAGTTTTCATTTCCCCGTTGGTATAACAAAAATAAAGATTATTTTTGCAACCGGAAAGAAAAAATCATTTATTTCACAATTCGATTATGAAAATGATTGATAAGCTGCAGCCGGCATCTGCCAACCTGGGTGCCACAGTTGCCTCATTGCTGAAAGTTGTGCTGATGTCGCGACGCCCGAGCAAATCGTGCCGCGGCCGGGGCACGCCTAAGGGCGACACCATCATTCTGATGGGCAACGGCCCCTCTCTGCGCGACGCCATGCAGCATCACCGCGATGTGTTGATGTCTTATCCGCGCCTTGCCGTGAATCTGTCAGCGCTCACTCCCGATTTTCGCGAATTGCGCCCTGACTATTATATTCTCGCTGATATTGCGTTCTTTCTTAAGAAGAAAACCGGCAAGGTGCCTCAACTCTGGGAGGCGCTGGCAGCTGTCGATTGGGATATGACCCTCTTCCTGCCGGCAACTGCCCGGGCTATGGATGAAGTGAAGCGCCTTCCGAAGAATATCACTCTGAAATATTACAATCTCACGCCGGCCGAGGGATTCCGCTGTGTGATGCGCCCGCTTTACGACAGTGGCCTGGCAATGCCGCGCCCCAGAAATGTGCTTATTCCTTCAATCATGAATGCTGTCAGAGAGGGTTTCACCCGCATTGTGCTGATTGGCGCCGACCATAACTGGAGCAAAACGCTCTGGGTGACGGAGCGCAACCGCGTTGTGTCGGTGCAGCCCCATTTCTATAAGGATGATGATGAAGAGTTGCGAAGAGCCGAAGAGATTTTTAAGAACGTGCACATCCATGAAGTGTATGAAAACTATGCTATCGCATTCAAAAGCTATTTCAATGTGAAGGATTACACTTCGCATCGGGGAGTGGAAGTGCTTAACGCCACTCCCGGCAGCTTTATCGACGCATTCCCCCGCGTCTCTCTCTCTGACCTCAAAAAGAATTGATTATATGGACTGGATTAATATTATAGGATATGCGGCCGCAGTGTGTATGGTGCTGGGATATCTGCCGCAGGCGGTTTACACAATCCGCACCCGCGACACCGACGGAATTGCAATGCCAACCTTCATACTGATGGGGCTCGGCGGGCTCTTTTTTGCAATTCAAGGGGCACTGACAGGCAATCTTCCGCTGCTTGTCACAAATGTGCTCACCACACTCAGCTCCACCATAATTGCCGGCATAAAGATCTACAACGACTATTTCAAGCACAGATAGCATTTCAGGCAAACCAAAAGCCCGTGTCATAAAATTTCAGGCTCTGTTCATTATGCTTTGTTCCAAAAAATGGCGAACGAAGCCGCCCTTGGAGGGCCTCATTCCATAAAAATAGCGACCGCTGTTTTTTATGAAACTGCACCTAATCATAAATCTGAAACATATTCGAAAGTTATTGCCTCGAATTTGTCGCCCGGCCGGGTGCGTGCCTCAATCTCCACGCGCCACCATCGATACCTTACGCCGCGCACACCACTGATGCACCAGCCCGAAGCGCGTGCCACCCGACGCCATTTTTCGCGGTGATGCGAACCATAAAGTGTAATCCGCATATACTGCGGATTGCGCGAAAAGATGCCTCGCAGCATCACCCTTCTAACCCGCTTCTCAATCTCCGGAAGCCCGAAATCAAGTGGCTCTGTGCGCAGCAGCAGATATTCCGGCAGTTTCTCGTCATCATTTTCATCGCCCGTGTTGCCACTGCTGCTTCCGCCCCCGGTGTCACCACTGCCGCCCGATGAAGTTTCTTCATATTCCTTTGGCAATTTCGGAAGAGATTGCCACATTGTCAGCGAAACATCCCCTTGCGGCAACCCCATTGCAGGATGACCGGTTTCAAGCTCTTCAACAGGAATTGTTGTCAGAATTCTGAATGTTGTGTCTGTGCCGGCCTCTCGAATCACAGTGTCGCTCCGCTTTCTTGAGTATGCCCAAATCCGCAGCATTTCATCTTCTGCGGAATATGTGCGAATGCCTGTTATTGTTTCATCTCCCGAAAGCAGTGATGCCTCTCGCGTGGAATAGATGCATATGCCTTTGATCACATTGCGCACCTCAGCCGGCAGGTTGAGTGCCGGAATATTGACAGTCAGCGAAAAAGCATGTTGCCGAAACTCGACCACAGACTTCAGCGTGCTGCTCTGAAGCTCGAGCTCGCGCGAGGCAATTAGCGGAGCCATGTCATTGGGAACCATAAGCGAAGGCTCCGCAAGGCGCAGCGTTGTGTCATTCTGCAGAAGATAGGCCCAGCCGAGTTTTAAGGGTGCATGAAGCAGATTTTCGGCTGTTGCCCGGTTCCAGAAAGATTCAAGTGCGCCGATTATGGCGGTGGTGAGGCGTTTGCGGAGAGTCTCCGACAGCTCCGGCAGGTTGGTGGCCGACGTGCCATGAATCCATGAGCGCACTCTTGGCAAATCATCTTCAGGCACCGACACGGCAATATCGATTGCCGGAAATGAGTAGCGTGCCGACTCATAATCCTGAAGTAGAGCCGGAGTGAGAGAGAAAGAGATACCGGGCTTCGGGAAAAGCCCTGCATCCGGAATGGAAAAGGCCGCTTTGGCGCGGAAATTAGAAATTTCTCCGGAGTCGGGAAGATTGGGGGTCGAAGGCTCTGCCGGACCTTCGGATCCGCCCGGGGAGGCAAGCATATCAAAAATGCGTGAATTCTTATCAGAGAGCACAACTCTTGAAATCATTGGTATAAAATTTTTGCCGAAGATAGCAGCAGGCTCTTCTCCCTGATTTTTATCGGTTGCCTCTAATCTCTTTAAGGTTCTTAAGTCATTAAGGTCACCGGGGGTTTAAGGTTTCCTCTTGATTTCCATTAATTCAAGTTGCTCCCGCAAAAAAAGGGGGGCGGCAAAAAGCCGCCCCCTGATTCAGTAAAATCGAAATTGAAATATATTATTTAACGATTTTAGTCACTTTGTCGCCCTGCTTAACGATGAAGATGCCATTTGTAGCCTCGTTAACGCGTACACCCTGGAGGTTGTAGATTTCAACGGGAGCGTTTGCATTTTCAACTGTGATGCCTTCAACGCCACCTACCTCGAAGGGGCATTCAGCATCTTTGTCGTTAGAGAACCAAATGATAGCGGGCACGTTGCCGGCGGGTTCAACAATGTTGAGATAACCCACACCATTGAAATCCTCCTCGAAGGGCTGGCCGCTAGTGCCGCCACCGCAAGCAAGTTCGGTTTCAACTTCGAGCATTATCAAGCCGCCGTCACCATAGTTGTAAAGGTCATTCCAGTTGGGAGCGGTTGAAATTTTCCAACCCTGACCTGCGGGGATAGTAATAGGAGCAGTATATTTGAAAATGGTTTCAGAGCCTTCGTAAGCCTCCCATGTGTAGTTTGCAAGAGACTCTACTCCATCATTTCCCCAGTTGTTGATATCGCCACGGAAATAGAGTTTCAATGAAGTGTCATTGGGTTTCGGAGTTGTAGTGGTGAGTTTGATTGTAGAGAGGTCACCGGCAATTTCGATTGTCCAGTCGCCAAACCAGGGAGTGTTGATGTTGGCATCGCCCTGTACGAGGGGAACAACCACACCCTGCTCTGTTCCATAGGCAGCGGGGCCGCCGTCAACGCATAAAGCACCGGCGTTGAATTCGTCCCATTGACCTTCTACAGCTGATTTGGCAGTAGAAACCTTGATTGCGCCGCAACCTTCGGCGAGAAATGTGTAAACGCCGTTGTTGTAGAGCATTTCAGCAGGGCTTGAAGGTGCCCAGGTTGCACCGAATGAGTTGGAGTCGCCGGTCAGGTAGAGGGGGGCTCCGTTTTGTGCGTTGGCTGACAAAGCAGCGCCTGCGAGAAGAGCGATTGCGTAAATTTTCTTCATAACTTAAAAGTTTAGATTTGTTGGTTAATAAAATAGTATATAAAGTTTTTCTTTACCGGATGAATGTCGCAACAGAGTGAAAATTAAACAATAAGGACTCTTACGGCACTAAATCGGCACAAATTTAGCAACAAATTTTAAGATAAGCAACAGAAAAATACAATATTTTAATAAAAATTCATAATCCCCCTTCTCCCCGTCATTCCTCTTATGTTTTCATGCCTCTCACAAAAAAAGGAGGGATGCCGTTCGGGCATCCCTCTCTTTAGATTATGTTCGGCAGAATCCTTCCGGATTCACGGCCGGTTGTTATTTCAGTGTCACGGTGTAGGGGCGTGCAGAGAAGTTCACCTCAACATCGTATACGCCGGGAGTTGCCTGGCAGTTCGAGCCGTTGTAAACAACATTAAACACCTGCGGGCCGGTGATTCCTGTTTCGGCCGGGCCGCCGAAGCTGATTGCCCATGCGCCATTGCAGTTGATCTTGAATTCGCTGCCGATTGTCACACCCTTGGCTGTCCAGGTCTTGTAATCCTTGGAGGGAGTGAGTTCCACAGCTGTTCCAAGGTTCCATTCGTTGGCTACGCCAATCACACTCATTGAGTTGATTTGCGAAAGTTCGTAAGTCAGCTCAACAAGGTTCACGTCTACCCAATAGAAGCCTTTCGCGGGAGCGCTGAGGTTGGTGCCTTCACCACCGGTGAGGAAGCCCTTGCGGATGCCATCTTCGTCTGTAAAGCCCTTGTCGGCGTCTTGCTTGAACACGAGGTCGCCGCGATAGTTGGGCTCACCGGCGAGATACCATACGCGGTTGAGCGAAGCCACACCGCTATAGTTGATATAGTTGTCGGTGAAGAGGCGGAAGTCTTTGGAGGCATTCGAAAGTGTGGAGCCCGCATAGAGCACATCAATTGCATAATTCACCGTGTAAGACTTGTCTGCGATGTTCACAGAGATGAGCACCGGACCGCCGAGCGTGATTACGCCCGCGTCGTCAGAACCCTGGGTGGTGGAGATTAGCTTGCCGGCGAGATCATTGTCTTCAGCCGGGCGGCATCCGAGAGCGCCGTCCCAATTTCCGGCCACATAAGAGCTTTGCGGCACAATCTTCCATTTGAAGCGGCTGCCTACCGGCACATCCACCTTGATTGCGAAATTAGGATTGTCATAGGGGCTGACACCGGCTGAGGTGTTTTCCATTTTGATTGCCTTGCTGACATTCCAATCCATTGATTCTGTGACAAGATAATAAGCATCTTCAATCACCTCAACGGGGTTGAGGGTTGTAACGCTGTATACAGTGGGTGCGAAAGTGGCGTTGATGCCGCCAAGGCGCATGCGGGTGGTGCCGCGCTCGGCATAAGCCACGAAGCGGGCCGGCACATTGAGTGTGCAGGGAGCCTTGGTGAGCACCTCCTGAATCATTCCGTTCAGTATGTCGGGAGCGATTGTCAGCGCGCTGTCGGGAGTAATTGTCATGGTTTGGGTGGCAACCTTGGAGAAATTGTTGTCAGAGCCAACCTGAAGGTCAACCGCCAGTTTGTATTCAGCGGGGAAGTTCACAAGATTTGACACCATACCGAGGTTCACATCGGCATTTTCACCGGAAAGGGTGTTAAGGTCGATTGTGCCGCCGTTGATGGCATCGATGGAGATGTCGGAATTCTCAAAATATCCGTCGGCATCGGGATAAGTCTGACCCGGAGGATTCGGCAGGTCGAAATCATCGCAGGATGCCAGAACCAAAGAGAGCGCAATGGCTGAAATGAATTTTATCTTTTTCATGATTCATCAATTGAATTCGGGATCACGCCCTGTGAATGCCACATTGTGGATACCCTGTTTTACATAAATCTTTAACATCTGCACATCTACAACGATTGTTACGGGAACAACATCGTCAGTGTAGATACCCCAGTTGCCGAGACCTTGGTTTACAACGTCGCCTGTATAGCCGCCTTCATATTTGTCGGTGATCGAGAGGCAATAGAAATCGGCTTCGTTCGAACCAAGCGACGGGTCGGCGTTCCAGCCGCCGAGATAGGTGAAGAAGCGGAACTGTGAGCAGTTGTCTTCATAAGATTTGTCGGGGTCTTTCACTTTCGGGTTGATACCGAATGTTCCCACATAAATCTTTTCACCAATCTTCTCCTGCGGTTCGAAGAGACGGAAATTGTCGTTATAGTGAGCCTCGTTGGCCGTGTTGGGACCTTTGAAGCCGTCAACCACGCCGTTGTCAAGGTTGATTACGTCACCCACGATATAAATCCAACCCGGTTTCTTCTCTGCAAATTGCAGGCGCACCTTGTTGTAGCTGACAACATTCGAGCTGATGATTTCGCTGCCATCGATGCCGTCGATTGAGCAAACGGCACGGAAATAGCAGGTGACAGGCTGTGTGGCATAAACCGACTTGTCAAAATCCTCCTGAGAAGTGATGCCGAGTAGTTTGCAGGCTGCGGCGCCGAGTTCGAAAGTTTTGATGCTCATTGCTGCAGAAGTGGGAGTGGTGTTCTCCAAAGCCACGGCTGTTTCAATCGGGCATTCCGGGTCGAGCGACACAAGGGCGGAATAATTGCATATTGCGGAATAGCCGTAGTCGGGCTGGCTGCAGAAGAGATTGAACGTGGCCGGGTCGGTCATGTCGTTGGCCGTTGTGAACTCCTGGTTCTGCAGACCGGGAACGGCTATTGTGAAGGTGGTGGGCATATGGAATTTCGGTTCATCCTCCTGTGTGCAGGATGAGAAGCCGAATGCCATGGCTGCAGCCGCCAGTAAAATCGATGTTTTTTTCATTTTTACTATATAATTAATTGTTTGGTTCCGGATTTGCGGGGCGACACCGAAGCCGGCCCGCAAATCCGAACTGATTAATTGTAGCCTTCGATCTGTTTGAGAGTTGAAGAAGTGATCACGCGAGAGGGGATAGGATAACTCTTCGTGTATTCAGGCAGATTCATGCCGGCCTTGATGCCACCTTTCCAATCCCAGGTGTAACCGTTGGTCCACATGCCCCAGCGGATGAGGTCGGTGCGGCGGTTGTTCTCACCATAAAGTTCGCGGCAACGCTCCTCCTGCAGGTCGTTCATCGAAAGTGAAGTCCAGGGAGTGTAGTTCTCGCGATATGCACGCTTGCGGATGTTGTTGACATATTGGAGAGCCTCGGCCTGTGAGCCGCCGCCTCCCTTAAGGGTTGACTCGGCCGCCATCAGATAAACCTCTGCAAGGCGAATCACAGCGTAGTCACCGCCGCAAGGAATCTGATTGTCGGCCGAACCGGCATAGTCGATTGAGCCGTCGTCATTATATGCCCAGTTTGAATATTTGGGAGCAAGATATCCGTTTTTGCCCCAATCATCACCAACGAGCGAGATGTTGTCGACAGTGAAGCCATACTTATAGGTGAGCCAATGGTGTGTGCGGATATCGGGTGAAGATGTCATTTCCACATCATTCCATTCAAACTTGCGCACAAATGATTTGCGTGCCACCATACATTTCCAGCCGTTGTTGGCGTTAAACCAGTCTTGTGAAACATAACCCACAGCTTTCGGGTCGAATGAATAGTTCACATTGTATTTGCATTCCGAAACAATAGTTTTCCATTCATTTTCCTTAACTACCTTGGCATATTCCTCCTCAGCCTTCGCGAGATCTTCGGGAGCATAATATTTCTCGTTTCTTCTCACATATTCCAGAGGATCGTCATATCTTACAGAAGTCGGTTTGCCCACTGTGAATTCAACACCATTGGTTCCGATCCAGCCGCAGATAAGGAATGTGGCGCCGGAATAAGATGTCAGGTTGGGAACATTCTGGGGAATAGTCCAGATAATCTCGTTGACATTGCTTCCGGGATGACCCACGACATATTTGTCGTTGTTTGCGGCGAAAAGGCCGGGATACCATTCGGCGAGACCTGTGCCATCCATGCCGCCATGACCGAGACGATCGATGATGGCTTTCGAGTGGGCATAGCATTTGTCATAGTCAGCGCGGTTGGCAAACACTTCGCCATTGAGATAAATCTTGGCGAGGATAGCCTCAGCGGCATCGAGACCAACATAGCCGTAAACGGTGTTGGAGGGGTTCTGCTTGTAGTAGGCCACAATCTCCTCCAGGCAGCTTGTCACATTCTCATAGACAGCTGCGCGACCCGGCTGCGAGAACTCGGCGCCGATTGCCGAGGTTTCATCGGCATAGGGGGGATTGTTGTAGAGGCTCATCAGGTAATAGTAGCAGCCTGAACGCAGGATTTTTGCCTGGCGCACATAATCCTGATATTTGGCATCGTTCACGTCTACATTGAATGTTCCGTTATTGAACGACTGTATGAACTGGTTGCAGAGCGACACATTCACGGTGAGGCGCGAATAGAAGCCATACGCGCAGTTAAGGTCAGCTGTGATCTGACCATAGTTGATGGTGCCGTAGTCGCCCGGGTCCCAAAGCCAGCATGCCTCATCGGTGGGAAGCTCCTCAGCAATGAACACAGCGCGCTGGAATGATGCCATACCGCCATCGAAGCCCTTCACCGGAGTGTCTCCGTTGGGTCCGTAGGTGGCAAAATTGAAGAAAAGATTTGCAAACACCTCGTCAATGTTGTCACTGACGTTGGTGATATCATTGGGGTTGTTGGGGTCGAGGTCGAGGTCGCTCACACATGATGAGAAACCAAAGGCAACGGCGGCAACGCCCAATGCAGATGCTATTTTATTTATTGTTTTCATATTAAATTTCTATTCTTTAAACATTTAAGATTAGAATGTTGCCACGATGCCGAGTGTGGTTGTGATCGGACGCGGATAGGGATCGTTCTGGATGCCTGAGAATTCTTCGGGGTCGATGCCGCGGAATTTGGTGAGCACGAAGGGATTCTGCACTGCGGCGAAGATGCGGAGTGTGAGTTTCTCTTTCAGCAAATCGCGGAATGTATAGCCGAGAGTGATGTTGTCGCAGCGGATGAAGCTTGCGTTTTCAACAAAATAGCTTGAACGGTTGAGGTGTTGCGCGCTCGCGGGATTGTAGAACAATGTCTCGTCCTGGATAAGGTTTGAGAGCATATACTGTGCGGCGGTAACGTTGTATACACGAGAGTTGCTGAACTTGAGACCGTTGTATACATAGTTGCCGAAGTTGGCGCGCAGAGAGATGCCGAGGTCCCAGTTTTTCCACTGGAAGTTGTTGTTCCATGTGAGGGTAACCTTGGGTTCGGGTGAATGATAGTTGATAAGGTCAAGGTCGTCGATTACGCCATCCTGGTTCTGGTCGACATACTGGTCTTCAATCGGGCTGCCGTTGGAGTCGTAAACCTGCTCGAACACGCGGAATGTGTAAGCGGGTTCACCCACGATATGCCACTGGATTGCAGTGTCGGAGATGTCGCCGAGACCGCGGGCCTTGGTCATTGTGCCGCCCTGGAGCTCTGTGATCTTATTCTTGTTGAAGCCTAAGTTGACAGCTGTTGTCCATGTGAAGCTGTCTGTCATAACCGGTTTTGCGGTTACAGTGATTTCACAACCGACGTTGCGCATGGAGCCGATGTTGTTCCACATATAGTTGGATGTGTTCTGGGCGCCGGTGGGCACATAAGAGAGAAGGTCGGTGGTGTTGCGCAGATACCAGTCAGCCGCGAGTGTGATGCGGTTGTTGAGGAATCCCATGTCGATACCGACACCCCAGGTTGTAGTGGTTTCCCACTTCAGGTTGGGGTTGTAGGCGTTCGGGTAGTAGGGGTTGATCCATGTGCCGTCGCCGTTGGGGTTGAGATAGTGGAATCCGTTCTGATATGAGTTGGCATAGATAGGCAGATAGGGGAAATACATTCCGTTGAGGTCCTGCTGACCGGTTTCACCCCAGTTGAGGCGGAGCTTGAAATCATTGAGCCAGCCGGAAGTGCGCTCCATGAACTTCATGTTGTTGATCTTCCATGCGAGTGCGAGGGCGGGGAACACACCCCAACGGTTGTCTTTCGAGAAGCGTGAAGAGCCGTCGCCGCGGAGAGTGAATGTGAGCAGGTAGGTGTCATCGAAGATATAGTTCAGACGTCCGTAGAATGACACGAGCTGATAGATTGTGCCGCCCAGAGATTCGGGAGCATTCTGGTAAGGATGACCAATCTCAGCATCGGTGGCGGGGTTGTATGTAAGGTCATACGTGCCGTTGCTGTAGATGTCCGACCATGTGTTGTAGAATCCCAATGAGCTGGTTGTGGTGTGCGAACGCTCGTGTGAGTCGAAACGCTGCCAGTCGTAACCGGCTGTCACATCAACATTCGATTTGATTGCCTCGAATTCTTTCTTATAGTTCATATAGAAAGAGAGCATTGTGTTGCGCTGGAGCTGATACCAGTCGCCGCTCTGACCGGAGCCGTTCTTGTCGCGCTGGTTCCACGCCATAACAGAGTTGGCAGCGTAGTCGTCGCGGTTGGTGTTTTTCGACACCTGATATCCGAGGTTGAGGTTGAAGTGAAGTTCGGGAATCCAGTAGAGTGCGTAGTCGAGCTGGAGGTTACCGGTGCTTGAATATACCTTGCTGACATTGTTTCTGTCCATAAGCTGCTGCACGGGGTTCTGGCTTGCATTATCCTCGTAGCTGCCGTTGGAGCGGGTGATGTTGTAGAAGCCGTTGAACATTGTGGCGCCTGCATCACCGATTGTCGGATAGTTGTAATATACGGGATAGAGGGGCGACATTCCCACTGCTCCGCCCACAACGCCGGCAGCGTTGCGCACGCGGATATAAGAACCGCTGGCGTTGGCTGTGACAGAGAGAGCGTCGTTAAAGAATTTCGGAGTGAGTGTGAAGCCCACGGTGGTGCGCTGCATGCCTGAAGTCTTGATGATACCCTGGTTGTCGGTCCATGATGCGTTGACACGATAGGGGAGGAATCCTGCGGAGCCACCGACACTCAGAGAATAGTCTTGTGAGAATGATGTGCGGAGCACTTCCTTCTGCCAGTCTGTGTCATAGCTCATCCATTCGCCGTTGGGATCAGGATTGGCGTTGAGAGCCGGGTCGGCCATCATGCCTTTGGCAGCATCCGAACCGTATTGGTTGAGGATGTCGGTGATCTGTGCGGAATTCATCATTTTCAGAGTTTTGCGCGGAGTGTTCACATGCCAGTTGGCTGCGAAGTTCACGGTGGGACGACCGCGTTTGCCCTTCTTGGTGGTGATGATAATGACGCCGTTAGATGCACGCGAACCATAGATGGCGGTGGCGGAAGCATCCTTGAGGATGGTCATTGATTCGATGTCTTGCGGGTTAATCATGGTGAGGGCGTTGGCACCGCCGCCGTTTTCGTCGTTGGTCTGGGGCACACCGTCAATCACGATAAGCGGGTTGTTGGAGGCTGAAAGTGAGGAGCCACCGCGAATGCGGATGTTGGCACCGCCGGTAGGGTTACCACCGTTGGTTGTCACCACTACACCCGGGCTTGCACCCACGAGCAGATCTTGTGCAGAAGTTGAGATACCGGCATCGATGTCGTCGGGAGTAACCACTGCCACAGAACCGGTTGCGTCGGATTTCTTAACCGAACCATAACCGATCACCACGGTCTCGGCGAGGAGGGTGGCGTTCTGTTTCATGATAATGTTGATGTTGGTTCTGCCATCTACGGCCACATCCATCGGGTCATAGCCGACATAGCTCACAACGAGGGTGGCATTTGCCGGAACTTCGATAGTGAAGTTTCCTTCAATATCGGCCGATGTACCATTGGTGGTGCCTTTCTCCATAATGGTTGCACCAATCAGGTCTTCGCCTTGCTCGTCAGCCACATGTCCGGTGACCGTGATCTTCTGAGCAAGCGAGGGAAGCGCAAACGCCAACAGCACTGCCGCCAGTGTCCACAGCTTCCTGTTCAGATGAAAACATAAGTTCTTCATGCAAGAATGAGGTTTAGTTGTACATTGGGTTATTTAAATTTATATTTTTTCCGATTTTGTCGTTTTTCATGTATTTTATGTTTTTCTGCGACACAAATTATACAAATATAGTGATTTATGTTATGTTCGGATGGCTGCCGGAGTTGTTTAACAATGTTAATTAACAATCGTAAGATTGTTAAAATTGCATAAAATGTATGGCATGTTGCAAAAATAACTAAAAATTTTTACGTGTGCAAAAAAGATTTCAAGTTGATTTACAACTTGAAATCTTGGGTGGTGGGAGAATAGGTAGGATTAGAAGGATTGAAAGGATTGGGAGGGGGTTAGCGCCAGGATGCGCGGATTTTGCGGTTTATGGCTGTTATGTTGCAGGCGATGGTCACTGCGGTGAGCAGAAGTGTCACCACCGGTGCCACCCAAATGCCTGAGGGGCGGGCGCCGAGTGCCGACAAGGGCTCCAGATATTGCGAGCGCATCAGCAGCATGCTCCCGACAGCCATCACCCATGCCGCCAGCGAGGCGTAAACCACCAGCCTGCGATATGTGGCTGCCAGATTGTCAAACTCATAACCCAGCATGAGCAGCGAGTGGATTTTGTCGCGGTTTTTCTCCATGATTAGAGAAAGTGACAATATCAATATCGAAAGCGATAACAATGTGATTACAGCTCCGATTCCTGTCACCACTGCCACAATTACATTCAGCAGAAAGGAGGCTGAACTGGCTGATTTGTCGCCGGCGAGTTCGTAGTCGTGTTGCTCCAGATATTGCTTGATTGCCACGTCCCCGGGGCTGCTGACGTCCACCACCAGACGTGAGTGGTGGGCATCGGCGCCTGTTCCGAGTGCCGCATTTGTCTCATCCATGAAACTTTGCGGCACAAGAATTGTGTTGAGCCGGTTGGAATAGCCTGCTACTCTGCCATGCAGCTCGCGGCTGCGTGTGCCGTCGTTGGAGGTGAGGCGCAGTGTCAGCGGAATGCTGCTCATAAGCCCTTCCGACATCTGCGGAAGCCCGGCGGAGCGGGCAAAGCCGAAATTATACAGTGTGAGATAATCTTTCGAGAGTATTATTGGCACAACATCACTGCCGGGGCGGTATTCCCATTGGGAACGGGGCACATCCACAAACTCATCGGGAATGGATTCGAAAAACATGTATGTTGACATGCCGCGCGAGCCGCTGTTGACAGATGCCAGCACACGGTAATCGGTGGAGCTGAAGCTGCCCACACGCCTTGCCCATGGCTGGCTGCCGAGGTCGGCAATCTCGGCAGCCGTGAAGTCGGAAGACTTTTGTCCCATAGTGTTGGCAGAGGTGACACGCTTGTTGACTACAAGATAATCCGATTTGATAAAGGAGTGTGAATCTGTCCAAATGGAGCGTGCATCCATATAGAACTGCACGGCCACAGCCACAATGGCGAGTCCGATGAAATTAGAAATCACAAATCCGGCGATTCTCGATTTGGATATGTTTTTATGCAGCAGCCCGGAGATGAGCCGTGAGGAGTGTCGTTTCATAGCTTTATTGTGGCGTCATAGTTGAGCATCAGATGGTTGCCAACAGAAGTGGAGATCACGGAGGCACCGCGGCGGCGCGCCTCGCATGTGATTATGTCAGCGGCAATCCGGTTGTTTTCAGCATCAAGGTGGCTCACCGGCTCATCGAGCAAAAGAAAGTCGAAGGGCTGGCACAATGCGCGCACAATGGCTACACGCTGCCGCTGCCCTACCGACATGAGAGCCACGGGGGTGTCTGTGCGGTTGTCGATGCCCAGCAGATGAAACCATTCGAGAATCCGCTCGCTCTCCACCGCATCAGTGAGGCAATTTTTTATCTGCACATTTTCAAGAGCAGTAAGCTCCGGAAAGAGGTCGAGGTCCTGGGGCAGATATGCAAGATTGTTGCGTCGCAGGCTTTGCCATTTGTCCATGCTGAAGTTGCGGATGTTCTGAGAGTTGAATAGTATTTCACCGGTGTAATCTATACGTGAGCCGTAAATATAGGCGCACATCGATGATTTTCCGGCGCCGCTTGTGGCCTCCACAAGATAGAAATTGCCCCGGCGGAAGGCCACATCGGTTTTCCATATCCCCGAATAGGGAATTTTTTCTGAGGCAAATATGCTCGGAAGCGCATTGGCAAGCGATATGCTGTCAATGCGCTCTGCATGTTCGGGGAGTTGCGCGGGATTGTTCATTTTTCCATGCTTATCTTTGATTGAGGATTGTCAACAATGCGTTTTTTTCCTTGTCGGAGCTAATTGCATTGAATTTCACCTTCACGCTGTCGTCGGAGGGAACAATTGACAGAACTCCGCATCGAAATCCCGGAATGCCAAGTCCTCCAATGCCGGCATTGGGATCTGCAATCACGACAAACATCGCATCTTTGCAAAGTGACGCATCGTTTGCCGGCTGCAACCCGCCTTTCACATCCCCCTTGTTGATGCGAAGCAGTTTGCCTTCTGTTTTTGCGTTGATATCCATTGATTTGAGTGCGGACACGAGAGCGCCGGCATTGGATCCGTCGGTAGTGATTACGCCGTTGATGTTTTCAGTGTTTCCATCGGTTGCAAAGGCCACAGTGCCGTTGACCGGTGAAAGGAGTTGGGCATAAACGCCGAGCATTGAGGGGGCATTGCCTGATGTTTCCTTCTGCAGTTTCTTGACAAAGTCGGAGCTTATAGCCATTGCGCACACCATTCCGGCGGTTCCGCCAAGCGAGGCGACTGTTCCCGGATTTATTTTCTCTGTCGGGAATAGGAATTTTGCCGGCTTTCCTTTGGCGTTCAATATGTCGGCAACGAAATTCATTTCACCCTTGTTGAAATTAAGAGTGAAAGTGAAAGCGTTGGCATCATCAAAAAGAGTTTGCAACGCCACCTGCACTGTTGCCCGTTGCTGAAAGGAGAGCGAGCCGGTGTTGAGCATGCCCGACAGGTTTCCCCACCCTTCTATGTCAGATTTTATTTCCTTTAATTTGTCGGCATAGCCGTTGCTGATGAAGCTTTGGTCGTCGGCAAGAGTGGTGAAATGTTTTATCTCAAGAGGATCGATTGAATTGTTTTCAGAAATCCAGAACTGATTGTTGCATATAGCCACCGGGCCGAGTGTTTCCACTCCGCCGGATTCTTTGAATTCGCCGCCGAGCCGCTTTGCGGCTGCTGCTTTGAAATCATCGGTATTAGCCACCAGTCCTGTGCAGTAGAAATAATATCCCTCTTTAAAGAGCACAGTCACGCTTGGGTCCACGCCCGATTTGCCGGTGATAAAGTCGGAGAGCAAACTGCGCATGTTTTCATTCTTGACAGAATTCACGAAAGCGGTGGCCGAGTCGGAAGGTTTCACTTCATAACCGTCTACAGTGCAGCCGGCGTCGTTGAGGAGGGCCTCAATGTTGGCCACAGCCACGAGAGATGCATCGGAGGGGACGGTTTTAAGCAGGTCGGAGGCGTTTGCAGACTTGTCGGAAGAGCATCCGGTTAGCGCGAGCCCTGTAAAGAGCAATACGAGGGCAACAAGGAGATGGTTGGATTTCATATTGTAAGCAGACTTTAGAAACGAGATATAAAATTGAAACAAACGGAATGTTCAATGGTTTCTGTGCAAAGATAATAAAAAAAGTGGAAGAGCGACTCTTCGAGAGCCGCTCTTTAAAAAAGTCGTTATTGATGTTAGTGGAGTGGGTGGAGATGGATTCGAACCACCGTAGGCGTAAGCCAGCAGATTTACAGTCT
>JAMPDQ010000001.1:41423-115962 GCA_023665575.1 Candidatus Amulumruptor caecigallinarius
GCTTCGGGAGAGGCTGATATGGCGTTCCAATTATTTGGGCGTCAGTGAAATAAATTGAAGATTCCAAATCGAAGTGCAATATTTGAGGCGTAATTTTCAGTAGCAAGACATTCCTCTCTCCTTCTGGAGGGGGATGCCCGAGCGGCGGGGACGGCCTAAACCGCCCCCAAGAGCGGGTAGCGACGATGAGAAAACTGACAATACAAAAAAGGAGACCGAAGTCTCCCAAAGATTAATTAACTTTGTATTGTCATGTACAAGCAACTAACCTTAGAGCAAAGATATACAATATTTTCTTTGCGACAAAATGGCCTGACGTTACAGGCTATTGCTGAAGAGCTGCATAAGATTGAAACTGAGGCAGCTATAAATAGTGGACAGGCACCACCCGAGAAACCGAGGAGTGCCTCAACCATAAGTCGCGAACTACGCCGCAACCGCACAAAAACCGGGCGGTACAATCCCAAGTCAGCACATGAGATGGCAATGGAAAAGCGCGAGCGTATTGTCCGCAATACAGCGTTGAAGCCAGGGGTCTTAAACCGAGCGATTAAACTGCTGAAAGACAAACGTTGGTCATCAGAACAGATATCAGGTTCCATGAAGCTGGATGGAGAGCAAATATCTATAGAACGCATATATCAGGAAATACGCAAACGGCCCGAGCTTCATCAATACTGCCATCACAAGATGAAATACAGACATCATCAGGAAAAACCTCGTAAATCAGCAGGCAAATCACTGATTCCCGACAGAGTCTCCATTCATGAACGCCCTAAGGAAGCTGACGGCACGCGCTTTGGTGACTGGGAGATGGATCTTGTTATCGGCAAAGAACAGAAAAGTCAAGTTCTCACATTGTTTGAGAGAAGCCAGAGTTTCTTCCTTCAGACCAAACTCCCATCTAAAAAACCCGCTGATGTCTCAGAAGCGGTGATTCTACTCCTTCGTCCATATAAACCGTTCGTACTCACTATCACTACAGATAATGGCGTTGAATTTATGGATCATAAGAAGATATGCGAGGCACTTCAATGCACTGTTTATTTTGCCGATCCATATTGTTCCGGTCAAAAGGGCGGTGTCGAGAATATCAATAAAATTTTTCGAGAGTATTATCCAAAAGGGACTGATTTTCGAGAGATTGATCAAAAGGAAATGAACAAAGTGCAGTACCAAATCAATGAACGTCCAAGAAAAAAACTGGGCTTTTCAACCCCTAAAAAGGAGTTTTTCAAAAGAATTGCTAATTTTGCACTTGTCAGTTGACTCTACAACTGCTTTTTCTTTTGTTCTAGTTTTGTAGTATCCGCTGATTGTGTTAACTTTGCATTGTCGTAGCGTTGATATGACTGCGGTATAACATTGTTATAACATTGACATTTTATGACTCAGCTGACTGTTTCTATAGAAAATCCCGATATGCTCCGCGACATCAAAAAGGCTATTAAGATGATTCGCGGTGTCGTGTCGGTAAAGACCGAACCCCCCAAGCCCAATCCCGTCACTCTTGCCGCCATTAAGGAAGTTGAGAACGGAGAGGGCATCTATTGCGGCTCTTTTGACGATTACAAACGTATGGTCGCAAATCTTGACGATGTTTGATTTATGTATCTCTCATCAATACAAGCGCGACCTTAAGCTTGCTCGCAAGCGTGGCCTTGATGAGGCTTTGCTTGACGAAATCTCTTGCTCTTGATTCAAGGCAAACCTCTCCCCGCCAAACACAAAGACCATACTCTTAAGGGGGATTATAAAGGTTGTCGGGAGTGTCATATCACCTCCGACTGGCTGCTTATATACTCGGTTGACAATGGGGTCAACCTCCTTACTCTTGTGCGTACAGGCTCGCACTCCGACCTGTTTTAATTTTATCCCTGTCCACGCATAGCCCCCTGCTGATTCACTACTTCCATATTCGCACCCTGCTGCGCCTGCGCCATCAGCTGCGGACTTACCCCCTCGGGCACTTGCCCTGCCTCCAACTGCTCTTTCTGAGATTGTATTGATTGCAGCAGTTCGTCCGCAAAGGGGAAGTTGCCGGCCTGCAGCAGCTGCTCTACGCTGATGGCCTGCTGCTGATACAGCTGCATCAGGAAGCCGTTGTCCATCGCTCTGTATGCCTGTCGGCATAGTCAGCAGGCCAATTTATGATATATAAAATGCACATCGTATAGCCCCAAAAGTGGGAATTTTGGCCTGATTTTTGCCTTTTTTGATGGCTCAAAAATAGAAAAAAGACCACAAATTAACCACAGAAAGTGATTAATTTTCAGTCTTTTATCTTATTGTTTATTTGGAGCCGCGAGTGGGACTCGAACCCACGACCTTTTCGTTACGAATGAAATGCTCTACCAACTGAGCTATTGCGGCTTTTTTGTGCGCTTACTGCCTCCGGCCCTTTGCGCTTCTCGCCTCCGGCGTTTGCTTCTGCAAATTTAATAAATTTTATGCAACATGCAAAATATGTGGAAATGTTATCATATTTGACGCGCGCTTTGTTATGCAACAAAGGCCTTGTTCTGCCATTTGCGCGACTCCCAACGGCGTATGAACACCACTCCTCTGACGTTTTCATCGAGTGCAAACATCCACCACATCCCGAGAATGCCGAAACCGAAGGTTACGCCAAATAAATATGCGCATACCACAGCTATGCTCCACATCCACACCAATCCAACATAAAATGGATAATTCACATCTCCGGCTGCCTGAAGCACATTTACGAACAGTATGTTAAGCGGACGCCCTATCTCAAGCACCACGTCTATCCACAAAATAGCGACACATAATGATATGATTTGCGGGTTGTCGGTGAGTCCCGACATAATCTGCGGCCCGGCCAATGCTATCAACAATGAAAAGAGAAGTGTCCACACCAATGCCACCCTCATCACATATTTTCCCATCAGATATGCTCCCTGCCAGCGGCCGGCTCCCACAAGATGCCCTACGCATATGGCGCCGGCGTGTGAAACCGCTATCGAAAACAGATATACATACATCACTATATTCACGCAATATGTGCGCGAGGCCAGCGATTCCATGCCAAGCGATGTGATGAAATATGCTATCACCAATTGCGAACAATTGTAGCTGAATTGCTCGCCGGCCGAAGGCAGCCCAATTTTCATCAGATTCCGAAATTCTTCCCCCGGCCACTTGCGGAATATGTGTGTGGGGAATCGTGAAATCGTGGTGCGAAACACTATCACAGCTAATGTCACCATGGCTATCATCCTGCACACAGAAGTGGAAATAGCCGCTCCATTCACTCCAAGAGCCGGCACTCCGAATTTCCCGAATATCAATGCGTAATTCCCAAATATGTTGAGACAATTCACCACAAGAATAACAAGCATCGGATACACCGCCTTGTTGTTGGAGCGAAGCACTGCCGAAAGTGTGAGTTGTAACGCCTGAAAAAATGCGAAGGCTCCCACAATTTCCATGTAGCCATTGCCCTCGCGCAACATCTCCCCCTCCAGACCCAAAGCCGACAATATTTCATCGGAATATACACACAGCACCGAGCTGACGAAGAGTCCGAAAAGCAGATTCACAACCAACGACACTCCAATCACTGACTCCATTCGCTTTCTCAATCCGGCGCCGAGATATTGGCTGCAAAGCACGGATGTGCCGAGATTAATCACCTCGAATATGATGAATGTAAATGCAATCAGCTGATTGGCAAGCCCCACAGCTGCAACGCTC
Organism: Candidatus Amulumruptor caecigallinarius; assembly: GCA_023665575.1. Lineage (GTDB taxonomy): Bacteria > Bacteroidota > Bacteroidia > Bacteroidales > Muribaculaceae > Lepagella. The sequence goes on from JAMPDQ010000001.1 coordinate 45,141, forward strand.
GCATCAGAATGACGCGAGAGCATGAATGTGTCGACTGCCCCCAATGTCATGATCAGAAGTGTCTCCACCAATATCGGAAGTGTAAGAGACGCCAGCTCACGCTTCAGTGCCGAACGCGGACGCACCATAGCGCCTACGCGCCCCGGCAATGCCGCTATTGTGCCTGTAGCCATGCTCATTTCATATCCTCCGCGAGCAAGTCGGGGCGCAGTCGGCGTGTACGCTCCAACGCCTGCTCATAGCGCCAATCCGCTATTTTTGCCTCATGCCCCGACAATAGTATATCGGGAACTTTCCATCCTTTATAATCCGCCGGACGCGAATACACGGGCGGAGCCAGCAGCCCGTCTTGAAATGAGTCGGAAAGGGCAGACTGCTCATCACCAATCACACCAGGCAACAACCTCACCACAGCATCGGCTATCACGGCACCCGGCAATTCTCCGCCGGTTAGCACATAATCTCCTATGGATATTTCTTTTGTGACAAGATGCTCCCGAACACGCCAATCCACCCCCTTATAATGTCCGCAGAGGATGATTATGTTATTCAACAACGAAAGGGAGTTGGCCATGGGCTGATTAAAAGTTTCCCCGTCGGGGCTCGTGAAAATCACTTCGTCATATTCACGCTCCGAGCGCAATTGCGTGATACACGCATCTATAGGCTGTATCTGCATCACCATCCCGGCTTCCCCGCCAAATGGATAGTCATCCACCTTCCTGTGTCGACTGGTGGTGTAATCGCGCAGATTATGCACCACAATCTCCGCGAGCCCTTTGTCGCAGGCCCGCTTAAGAATCGAACACCCGAAGAACGATTCAAGCATCTCGGGCATCACGGTGAGTAAATCTATTCTCATGATGCAAAGTTAATGAATAAACAGGAAAAAACCTTTTCCCAAGAATCCGGGAAAAGGTTTTTTAATCATTTTTATGAAACAGACTCCTAATCTTCAGTCAGCTGTCCTGACCATTACAAGTCTTCATCAGTCGATTTCTTCATCAGCTTCGTAGCCACCCATCTCGCGGATGGCATTCTTCAGCATCGTATATTGCTGGAAGAGATGATTCACAGGCACTTCCCCTTTTGTATAATCGTGCATCGGGCTCTTCAGGAAGAAGCTGAGGAAGCGCTGGATTCCGTGACGCCCGGCACGCATGGCGAGGTCGCTGAGCAACACAAGGTCAAGACAGAGAGGAGCGGCGAGGATTGAGTCGCGGCAGAGGAAGTTAATCTTGATCTGCATCGGATATCCCATCCAGCCGAAGATATCAATATTGTCCCAGCCCTCCTTGTTGTCGTTGCGCGGAGGATAGTAGTTGATGCGCACCTTGTGATAATATTGTGTGTCTTCATCATTGCCGTGGCCATAAAGGTCGGGCTGCTCTTCGGGCACAAGGATACTCTCTAACGTGGAAAGCTTTGAAACTTCCTTTGTGCGGAAATTGGCGGGCTCATCAAGCACAAGTCCATCGCGGTTGCCGAGGATATTTGTAGAGAACCAACCGCTGAGGCCGAGGCAACGAGTGCCGATGATAGGAGCAAAACCTGACTTCACAAGCGTTTGGCCTGTCTTGAAATCCTTGCCTGCTATCGGCATGCCTGTCTTCTCTGAAAGTTCCCACATTGCCGGGATGTCAACAGTAGTGTTAGGCGCTCCCATAATGAAGGGGCAACCTTCTGAGAGAGCAGCGTAGGCATAGCACATCGATGGAGCAATATGCTCTTTGTCGTCGGCCTTCATTGCAGCCTCAAGAGATGCTGTTGATGCATGAATCTTCTCGTCAACCGGAACATACACCTCGGTTGAAGCGGCCCAAAGCACAACAACGCGCTCCACACCTGTTTCCTGCTTGAAACGACGGATGTCTTCGCGAATCTGCTCTGTCATATCCCAACGGTCTTTCACTTTCTTCACATTGTCACCGTCAAGACGCTTTGCATAATTATGGTCGAATGCTGCCTTCATGGGCTTGATTGCCTCAAGCTCTTCTTTGACCGGATTGATATCTTTCTCTTTCAACACCTCTGCATTGATTGCCGATTCGTAAGCGTTGGCCGGATATACATCCCACGCACCAAACACGATGTCGTTAAGGTCGGCCAGAGGCACAATATCCTTGTAATGCAAATATTTCTTGTCTGCTCCGCGACCCACTCTGATTTTGTCATATTGGGTCATCGAGCCGATGGGCTTCGCGAGTCCCTTGCGGGTCATCAATACTCCGGTCATGAATGTAGATGACACGGCGCCGAGTCCTACCACTAAAACTCCGAGTTTACCCTTGGGAGCTTCTGCTTTCTTTGTTGACATAATTTAATAGTGTGTTGTTTGTTTCTTAATTTACAGCACTTTCGGGCAAGCAATGACCGCCCTGTGATGCTTCTTCATGATATTCGCACCCTCAAAAAGGCGCATAAGCTCAATTAGCGTTGCTAAATTATTATCTATTTCGCATTCAGCAAAACATTTTGAGCCTTTTTTATTTATCAAAATTCTTAAATTTTGTTAATTTTACGCAATATCGTTAATTTTAGTTAAACTACAGGCTTATTCGTAATAATGTGTTAATTATCATTAACGATGCTCAACCCTCTTTGTCAAGCAATATTTCTGTCAGCCGCTCTATTTCCGTTATGACATTACTGTGTATCGGGGCATTCTCCTCGTCTGTCCAGCCATTGCCCTTCAGCCATATTGCCTGACACCCGATTTGCTCTGCCGGCACAATATCCTTTTTGTAAGAGTCGCCAATCACCAGCACATCCGACGGCATAAGGCCGAGCGCCTTTACTCCATGCTCAAATATGCGGGGGTCGGGCTTGCGTATGCCAAGCACGGAGCTCTCGATTATGGCCCGAAAATATTGGCGGAGTTCGAAATCCCGCAGCACAGTGTCTATATTACCATAGAAATTCGACACCATCACCATCGGATATTTCTGCGACAATGCCTCAAGCACGGGAGCCGCCTTTTGGGTGAAGTTATGTGCGCTTTCGTAACATTCGGCTGCCACTCTCTCGGTTTTCTCCTCAACTGCATCAGGCGACATAAGCCCGCTACGCACAAGGAATTCCAGCTCGATTTTCACTTTTATTTTCAGCATGTCATGAAAATCGTGTGCCGGAAGAATATGACGCACACGCGCCAACTCGCGCTCTGCATACACATACGCCTCGCGGAATTCGGCATTATTCACCTCTACGCCGGCATTTTGATAGGCCCGCCATATCACATGGCTCCAATGTTCGCCGCCCGTGTCGAGCGTGCCTCCATAATCAAAAATTAGGCCTTTGATTTTTGAAACATCAATATTCATTATTTCTTATTTTTTTAATCATTGCGCTGCATATATGCTCATGGCGCACCACCATATACACAAGTATGAAATTTAGCACCGTCAGCTCAAAGGCAAAATAAAGCCAGGGCATGCCAAACACCAGCACCGATGCAAACAACGCTATTGTTCTAACGTTGAACGACAGTATATTGGTATATTTCATTAGTGGGAGACTTCTGCTTCTGAAATCATTTCTGAATTTTTCGGGAATTTCTCCATGAAATTTCTCTCTCAGCAATTTTCTCAATGCCTGCATGCGCGGTGTGCGTTTCTCTTGCGACACGGTATAGTTGAGATAGAATGTCATAACAAGCTTGCTCCAGAAATTGTGTTTCCAGCTCAGTGCGGAATATTTTTCGCGCAGGTCGCCGGAATTCTCCAATTCGCTTCCCGTCTTCCCTTTTATAAAAAACAGATGAAACTGCCTGTAATAGTCGGCCATGGCCGCCTGTGTGCCATGGCATATCCCGGTCACAATCGCCATCACCCATATCACCAGGTGATGGGCCATAAAAAATTCGGATGTGACATTTTCCCGAAGGCAGATTGCTATATAAATTGATGCGAACCAAAGGTCGCCGCTTAGCCCGTCAAGTATGCGCCCTATGCGTGAATATTTGCCGGTCATTCGCGCGAGCTGGCCATCTGCGCTGTCGAACGAATCGGCCCATACCAATAGGAACGCCCCCAATAGATTCCACCATATATTATTGAAATACAAGCATATCCCTGCTCCCACCCCAAGAAATATAGAGGCAATTGTGATTGCATTCGGGGTGACTCCCAACTTTCTTGCGAGAAGCGCCCAAGCATATCCTATCGGCCTGTAAAAGTAGAGGTCGATATGCTCTTCGGTATCCATCGACTTCAATGTGGACTGGTATTCGCTTCTTATGTCTCTTTTTTGTGCTGCCATTATTTCTTCCACTCCTTAATTGCTTTCATGACACACTTCGCTATTGCCACTCCGCCCTCTTCGCGACACGGCGCGAAACTCGGCCAATCGTTGAAGTCAATAATGCTGAAATTCCCATCTGAATCAATTATGCAGTCGCCTCCGTAAATCTTCACATCCATTATTTCCGAGGCGTGCTGGCATGTGGCACGCAGCTCATCTACATCAAATCTGAACCCTTGCGATTTGCCGTTTACCATTTCATAGCCATATTTGCTGTGTCCCTGATCGAACGGATAAAACCAATAGAAAAAGGGCTGACCGCTCACTCCGTAGAATTTCACGAGGTCACCCACGAGATGACGGTTGATCACCGCGCGATGAATGCCTCTGTAGAAATATTCATGGAGCACATCTTGTGCCTCCTCAATATGGCGGCAATAGCTCACATCCTCTTTGTGCATGGCATGAAAATCGCCGCGTTTTATCCAGCATGGGCCGAACGAGGCTTTCTCCAGCTCCGGACGCACATCCTCATTAGTGTTTACTATGAGGCTCTCCGGATATGGGATGCCGTTGCCAAGCAGCATACGTGTCATCTTCTCACGCGTACAATTCTCTATGCCGAAGCCACTGTTCACAACGAGTCGTCCGGCCTCCTCGAGTTCCATTAGCTTCTCTATCGACTGCCGTTCACGGCACATGTTGAGGATAACATCTTCAGAGATATCCTCATTGTTGAATTGAGCCTCGCTATATACCGTCACTTCGCAACCGCGTTTGCGGAGCTGATTGGCGGCAGCGTTGAAAATCGCGGCATCATTTCCGATATGGTTGGGCGAATATGCGCCCGCACGCATCACACCGGCTATCTTTATTCCTGCCATTTCACTCTGTTTTAAGTGTCTTTAAAAATCGTTCTGCCTTTTCAATATCTCCGGCATGATCCACATCAAGAATTTTTCCCATATTGAATGCCTTGACTTCCAGCCCCGATTCCAGGAGTGCACGCTGATAATTGCGCATGCGCGACACCCCTCGCTCCAGGCAGTCATTGAGCGCATCGATTGCCCCGTCATCGAGTCCGTAGATCCCTCCCGACACATATTCCGCTGTTCCGTCGGGGTCTGCATCAAGGAAGGCTGAGACATGCATGTCAGGTGTGGTTTTCACATACAAAGGCTTTTCATCATCTACAAAGCGTGTCACCGCCATCATGGCCCGCACATTGGCGGGTGCGTTTCGCCAGGCTTCCACATATCTTTGGAAATCTGCTTCCCGGAATATAGTATCGACTGTGGTGAGCACAAATCTTCCATCCCCCCTCATCAGACGCCCCAACTCGTAAAAACTGTGCATTGATGAGGGCGTGGTCTTCACCACCATTTTCACCTCCGCATTCAGCAACGGAGCAGTGCGGCTTACATATGCGGCCACCTCTGTCATATATTCATTCACTATCACCGAGATTTTCCCGGCTCCGAGGCTGTCGAAGATTTTAAAAAGTCTCCCAATCATAGGGATGCCGTTTATGGGCACAAGGGGCTTGGGAAGGCTCACACCTTCTGTGGCAAGACGGCTTCCTTCGCCTGCTGCTATTATTCCGAAATTCATAACTCCTTGCTGTCGTTAGTGTCGCCAATTGCGATATCTGCGGTGCGCTCCAACTTTGCCTTGCGCAAAGGATTGCGCGACGCGCGCCGGTAAACGCTGCGATTGCGCCATATGTCTATTGCCCTATAGATTGCCTCTCTCATGGATGTGGGGTCTGCTTTCCCTTTCCATGCGATATCAAAGGCGGTGCCATGATCCGGACTTGTGCGCACAAACGGGAGCCCGGCTGTGAAATTCACTCCCCGTTCGCCGGCGAGTGCCTTAAAGGGAGCAAGCCCCTGATCGTGATACATCGCCAATATGCCATCAAATTGTTTATACATTCCGGATCCGAAAAAGCCATCGGCTGCATAAGGGCCGAACGCCATAACCCTGTCAGACTCCGACTCGGCAACAGCCGGCTCTATCACATCTTTTTCCTCATTTCCCAGCAGCCCTCCGTCGCCATTGTGGGGATTCAAGGAAAGCACTGCGATTTTAGGACGCTCTATGCTGAAATCACTGACCAATGTGCCGGCCAGTCTTTTTATTGAATCAACCACTTTCTCCTTTGTGATGGCCCCGGAAATTTCCGACACCGGCAGATGCGTGGTGACTAAAGCCACGCGCAGGCTGTCAGAGAAGAGTATCATCTGCGCCTTGCAATCCTCTCCGGCGTGCGCCTCAAGATATTCCGTGTGTCCGGGAAAGTGGAAGCTCTCACTCTGGCATGCCTCTTTGCAGATGGGCGCCGTCACAATTACATCAACCATTCCCCCATTCACAGCATCTACCGCTGCTTCGAGCGAAGCCACGGCCGCTTTGCCCGACGCCTGAGTGGGCTTGCCGGGGGTGATATCCACATCCTGAATTCTGAGATCCACAACGTTGATACGCCCATCTTTCACTTCCGATGCATCCCTAATCCGCTGCATCTGGGGCATATCGGGCAGCAGGTTTTTTCTTGCATATTCAATAATGCGCCAGTCGCCGAAAATCACCGGCGTGAAAAGGTCGCATATTCCTTCCGCACACACTGCCTTCAGCAGCACTTCATATCCTATCCCGTTGAAGTCGCCGTGGGTGATACCCACTCTTGGTTTGCCCATTTTAATCCTTACTGTTTACGTGTTGTTTTATTGGCGAGCATTCCGCAGGCCGCATCTATATCCTCTCCACGAGATGCACGGATTGTCGCCGTGATTCCTTTGGAATTAAGATAGTTTCTGAACATCAGCATTCTCTCCTCGGATGCCGGATGCAATTCCACTCCCGGAATTGCATGAAATCTTATCAGATTTACACGGCAATCCACTTTCCCAATCAATTTCACCAGCATATCTGCATGGGCTATGTCATCATTGATGCCGCGCCACATGATATATTCCAGCGAAAGGCGGCGCTGATGGCTGAAATCAAAAGCCGACAAACACTTCATCACACTTGAAATCGGAAATGCTTTCTGCGCCGGCATCAATGCCTCCCGCTGACCGGTGTCAGCTGTGTGCACACTTATTGCCACATGCACCTGTGTGCGGTCGAGCAGCTCCTTGAGCTGGGGAAGTTTTCCCACTGTCGACACCGTGATTCGCTTCGGACTCCAACCCAGTCCCCATGACGAAGTGAGAATTTCTATGACACGCTCCACGGCCGAAAAATTATCGAGCGGCTCTCCCATCCCCATGAACACCACATTTGTGAGTGCATTCATTCTGCCGCTCTGCAGTGCCTCATTAGGGGGAACACTGAGAATCTGGTTGATGATGTCGCTTGCCTCAAGATTTGCATAAAAACCCATCTTCCCGGTGGCGCAGAAATAACAGTTCATCTTGCATCCGGCCTGACTCGACACGCAGAGTGTGGCCCTGTCATGATCCGGGATATAGACCGCCTCCACATTGTGTGCAGTGCTTGTAGGGAAAAGATATTTCACAGTGCCGTCGGCCGATTTTAACTGTGTTTTCGGCTTCATGCGGCCAATCTCATAATTCGCCGAGAGCCATTCCTTGTTCTTCTTTGAAATATTGACCATCTCTGAGAAATCCACAGCCCGCTTGGAATATATCCATTCGGCAAGCTGGGTGGCTACGAATTTGGGCATTTCCCCCTTGTAAGCCACGTTGCGCAGCTCCTCGAGATTCATTCCGATAAGTTTTTGCTTTTCCATGGATAAAAGTGATTGCGGTCAAAAATAAGGGAGCGGATTTTCAGCCGCTCCCTCTATATTCTCCCCAAGGGCGGCTTATTCGCCGGCCTCGAACTTATAGATATTGTTCTTATATTTCTTGTTGCCCTTGAGCATCAGTGCCATGTTCGGACGAAGGAACTGGAAATATTGCTGGTCGTACATCTGGTCGGTGTAGGGGAAATTCTCCTTATTCTTAGCGTTGACCTGATATACATAAACGCCATCGATTCCCTTCACCACATTCACCTTCTTGTCGGCTTTCGCACCATTGATCTTGCCGATTACACCCGGGTCATTAACACCCATTGCAGTGCCGAATCTCATTGAAGGCAGATTTCTCACCTGCACGCCCATTGCGTTTGCGGCACTCTGAATGCTCTGCGCCTTCTTGCTATAGTCGGCCACCATCTTGTCTCCGGCCTTGTCGTGACGAATCCGCTCTGTGAGCGCCTCGCGAACTGCCTTGTTTGTTACGGGAACATAATCTTCATACTGATCATCGATTGCCACGGCATAAAGCATAGGCATTGTGGCATCCTGCGATGAATAAATGTGGCTCACTTCACCCTTGTCGCTGTCCATCATCACCCAGCGCACCACCTGGCGACTGTCGGGATAATACTTGTCCATGCCCTGGAAGCGGGGAATGGCGGGGTTGTCGGCTGTCAGAATAAAGTTTTGCACATTATATCCGGCCTTCGCCGCATTGGCTGAGAATTTCTCTGCCGTGTTGTTGGCTCCAATAAATTTCTCGAACGCATCGCGAACATCATTCCTTGTTTTCTGGCTCGGTGCCAATGTGTAGTCAGCCTCGTCATATTCATATATGGTCACCGGCGACTTCTTTTCCACCACCTGTGCCATCACAGCGCCCTGCGGAGTGGAATTGACGGTGATATATTTGCCGCCGGCATTCATCAGACTGTCAAGAGTCTCCTTGGGAAGCGCATTTGTGGGGCCATCAGCGGTGTAGAGCACAACCCATTGTCCGGTCTGTGCAGCCACACTGTCGGCAGAGAATTTTTTCGACACGCTGTCGGCGGGAAGACCGCTGTTGAGAGCTGCGAGAACACGATTGCCAAGCTTGTCACCGGCTGCTGACACAATATTCACTTTGATTGAGTCGACTGCTGCGGTGCGGCCTGCCAGACGCACCACTTTAAAGCCAAGCGCATTGTCGGAAACCACTTTTACTTTTGAAGATGTGCTGTCGCCGCCGGCAAGCACAAAATCCTTGAGTGCACCCGCGGGGATGTCATTGGCGCGGAGTGAATGGCGAGTCACGCTCACACCCTCCTTCTTGATGTTTTTATCAAGCTGACCTCCCTGTGCAAGACTGGCGGCTGTTTTGGCGGCCAACTCTTTCGAAGCCTTCTGGTCGGCATCCGACGGGGCGATGTTCACAGCTATAAAGCTAACCTCCTTGGTGGGGAGCTCCACTTTGTAAAGCTCTTTCTCTTCCTTATATTTTGCCTCAATCTCCTTGTCGCTTACGGGATATGCCTTCGCATCGATATTGCCATAAGGAAGGAATGCAAGATCCACATTTGAAGTGGTGACATAATCGTTATAGAGCGCCTTCTTGTCAAGATCGTTGGCCTTAACGGAATTCACGAGCAGCCGCTGGTAAATGTTCATCTTAAGCTGTCGCTCTGTGGCTTTCTCAGCGGCGAGCCATGCACGCTGGAAAGGCTCGGCCTGGGCATCTGTGAGTCCGTTGCGTTTCGGATTGAATATCACCTCGTAGGCCTGCTGGGGGGTCTGCACGCTGAGACCCGAGGCATTGAGCTGACGCACAATCTTTATCACCTCCGGATTGTTGGCATTCTCCAGCATATACTGACGCAACAGATTGCCGGAGCTGCGCACACCGGCTTCATCAGCCGCGTCAAGAAGAACGGCTTCCTGAAGCAACTGTTCCAGGGCCATCTGCGGCAGAATCTGGGTGTCGAAATTTGCAAACTGTTCCGGATTCTGTCTGCGGGCCTCTTCGAGCTGCTGATTGAGCTCCTCGCGTTTGCGCTGATAGTCGGTATAGTCTATCTTTGTCGAACCGATTTTCGCCACTGTGGTCTGATCGCCGAAAATATTCCGGCTGTTGGTTAATGCATCGCCAACGATAAACGCAAGCAGCGCCACGCCTATCACAACGATAAGAAATACTGATTTGCTTCTGATTTTCTCTAATGTTGCCATTCTTTATATAGCTCTTTATTGTTTTCTTTATGTTTGGAAATGTGTTTGCACTTAAGTTAATTATCTATGTAACGCACTTCCGGATTTTCCCTATTCAGGCCTTTAGCCGCCCAAACACGGGGTCTTAACGCGCAAAGATAACATTTTTGACCAACATTCCCAAAAATATTAATTTTTTTGCACGTTTTTTGAACTTTTTGGCATATTGAAGCTGTCACGAATGGCATCCACCATGTCGAGTTTTTCCCAAGTGAAGAGTTCCACTTCCCGCTCTATCGGCTTGCTTTCGTAGCGGTTGCGGAATATTTTCTTCACTTTTTCGGGCTTGCGGCCCACATGGCCGTAGGCTGCTGTCTCGAGATATATGGGGTTGCGCAGTCCGAGCCTTTTTTCTATCGCCCGTGGCCGCATGTCGAACAATTGGCTCACTATTTCAGCAATTTCCGCATCTGATTTTCCGGTTTTGCCCGTGCCGTAAGTGTCTACATATATGCTCACCGGATGAGCCTCGCCAATAGCGTAGGCCACCTGCACAAGCATTTCATCGGCCACCCCGGCAGCCACCATGTTTTTAGCTATGTGGCGGCAGGCATAAGCTGCGGAGCGATCCACTTTTGAGGGATCTTTTCCTGAAAACGCACCGCCGCCATGGGCGCCGCGGCCGCCGTATGTGTCTACGATTATCTTGCGGCCTGTCAGTCCGGTGTCGCCGTGAGGACCTCCAATCACAAACTTTCCGGTGGGATTCACATGCAATATAAGATCATCTCCGAAGAGTGAGCGGATTTCTTCAGGGAGCGACGCCTTCACCCGAGGCAACAACACATTTTCAACATCCGCGCGTATTGTGGCGAGCATCTCGCGGTCGGCCTGAAGCTGCGCCTGCTCGCTGTCGTCGAGCGCCGGAATAAAGTCGTCATGCTGGGTAGACACCACGATTGTGTGAATTTTCATCGGCTTTCTCCCGGCATCATATTCCACAGTCACCTGGCTTTTTGCATCCGGACGCAGATAGCTCACAAGTTTCCCTTTCCTGTAATAACACATCTCCTTTCCCTCGCGCCTTATTGCAGCGAGCTCCTGCAGAATCTTATGAGAGAGGCTCACTGTGAGAGGCATGTATTCTTCCGTCTCATTCACGGCATAGCCAAACATCATTCCCTGGTCGCCCGCACCTTGCAGCTCCTCTTCTGATTTCCCTTCGCCGGCACGAGCCACACCGCGGTTGATGTCGGCGCTTTGCTCATGGATGGCCGACAGTATGCCGCATGCATCTCCGTCGAAACGGTAGGCTCCGCGATTGTAGCCAATTTTCACTATGACATCGCGGGTGGCCTGCGGCACATCCACATACGCTTCTGACGACACTTCGCCGGCCACTACCACCTGCCCTGTGGTGACAAGTGTTTCTATCGCCACATGACTGTTTTCATCTCGAGCAAGAAATTCATCAAGCAAACGGTCGCTTATCTGGTCGGCTACTTTGTCGGGGTGTCCTTCCGAAACTGATTCTGATGTAAACAAATAATTCTTTTTCATCTCTTTTTTCTCTTTCACAAGCGTTGCACGCCACAAAAAAAGACAACCGCTTCCTGCGATTGCCATCTGATATTGCCCAAGCTGTCTGCACCGGCGCGCAGCCGGATACAGGAGCAGTTTTAGCATTTTTTTCAGTGGTTGCAAGCAGCCAAATTTATCCACTATCGCAGTATTGTATCCGATTTCATTATGTAAATAGAAATCAAGAAGCCCCTGCGCTGACTTCACACAACAAAATTACTCATTTTTTTATTATTTGCCAAAAAAAATTTTTAGAAGCTCACCTGAATCATGGCTTCCACCCTATTGTCATGCGCCTGCTCTCCGTCGCGATTTACGCGTCGGCCATAGATATATTCCGCCCCCACTTGCACGATGGAATTGATGTTATAAAACACGTTGCCCAGCACATATTGCGCATATTTATATTCACTGCCCCACGGATTGAGGGTGTCGTCATATCGGCCGGCGTAAGTGCGCACATGGCTGTAGATGGCAGTGCATGTCACCTTCGGCGAGAAAACATAATGCAGCGCGCCATAACCCGCCCATGCCTTTACGGGCTGCAGCCTGCCCGGGTTTCCGGCATCCGGCACAAGATCCATGCCGCATCCGGTGAGATCCTGAATATAACTGGAAATTGCGCTGCCGTATAATGCCTGGAAATAGGCTTTCAGTCCGCCTGCCACCGGGGCTGTTCCGCTCACTTTTACCCCCCATCCCGTCACATACTGATTCTTTGCGGATGTTTCGTCGCGATAGCAGATATTTCTGACAATCCCCGAAAGTCTCATCCACCCTTCGCCACCGGCCCAGTTGCGCTGAAGATAAAAAGGGATATCGGGCACACGTTGCGACAGGGTGGCTGTGTGCAGGGCATTAGTGCAGGATGCTGCCGGGATATCAAGTCCCATACCCGCTTTCCAGGCATCTTCCCTTCCAAATCGCGGCTCAAAGGCTATCATTCCGTGAATCACGGAAGTGAACGCATTCGGTCCCTGATAATCGATCGTGGCCGGCAGCGCGGCAGCATCTGTGAATATCGAATATGTGTAGCCGGCCGTTATGTCGCGATATTTGAGATATCCATGCTCAAGCCCGGGAGTGTAATCATTGCCCGTGAATATTATGGATGCGTAGGCTCCAAGCTGGTCTTTCGAGCCGGGCATAGCCACTATATTCATATATATATTGCTTTGGGCGGCCGAGAATTTAATCTGCGCATTGTCACCTCCGGGAATTGTCATGGGGATGGCGGATGTGGTGAAAAGGTCGGGGTTGTCTACGGGATGTCCGAAATCATAAGCTCCGATGAGTTTTATATTTGCACCGAACCCCATATAGAATTTCCCCTCCTTGCCTAGCAAGGCGAAGCGCGGAACATCGCGGCGGTTCTCCACTTTGGGCGCATTTTCATGAAGGGTTCTGTAATTGAATGCAGAATCCCCTGTCTGAGGGGTTTCCTGCAAAACGTTGTCAGCAACTGCCGATGCCCGGGCACCGGCGGTGCAGATTGTCGCCGACAATAAAAACGCAACAATAAATCCGGTTCTGTACATGTCCGCAAATTTAGCAATATTACCGCGTTAAAGCAATACAATAACATTGCAAAAGCATTAACTGTGTTACAGCTATACTCTTAGGCTCCCAATTTGCGCCCCCCTGCTTTAACATTTTTTGGGGAATGGAGCCTTAGTAATTCAATAGCATTCTATGCACGCGCAATATCCAACCCATAATTTGGATTGATTGGTGCTGATGTCGTAGTCGCATCTGATTGGAAATATATAGACTCCTATAAAGACCTGTTAAATATGTGGGAAGAGCGCAAGATGCCGGGATTTCTTACAGATACCACACCTAATGTATCAAAACATCGTGGAGATGAAATTGACCGATAGCTTGAAGAGTGTAAGACATCAGTCAACTATATTTTATTGGATGATTTAGAACCATCTTGTTTTAACGAGCATCAATTGACTTATCTCATCTCATATGCCAAGTTCCCTGCCCAACCGCAGGGACTTTTATGCCATTAGGGAATATTATATCTTTCATGAGAACATACTTAGCATATACTGTTTGATTGTGTAGAATACATTGTGATTGTATATATCCATAACAAACAATGAAAGAAGAATAGCACTAGTGATGCTGCAAATGGCATCCAGGACAATCTTCTTATCAGTGGTCTTTATGGCTGCATAAATGCTTAGAATCATGTTTATTGCAACAATCAGCAGCAGTATTCCATTCAATATCCAGAATATGGCATTCCCTATTGTGCTTCGTTCAACAACATCGTTGTGTGGTGAGGCAGATGCCATGAGATATATCGCGATACCAATAAGAAATATCCAGCGAAGAATATTTCGATTATTATCATTTATATACTTGTTGTATGTTCTTTTTATTGAAGAAATAATCATGGTCATTCGTTGTTTGGCGTTCCTTCAGCATGGTGTTGCGTGTGGAGACTGTGTTGTTGTGGATGGCGTATGCGAGGGCTTTGGTTGTGCCGACGAGTACGCATATTTTCTTGGCGCGTGTTATACAGGTGTAGACAAGGTTGCGCCGGAGCATATCATTGCTGACCGTTTCATCCCACAAATTTAACATTTCCCCTAAAACTTTATGCACTGAATTTTCGGCTTGTGCCCTATTATGGTTAATTTGAGGTCTTTTTTTTGAATTCCGCGCAATGCTTTGTAAATTTGTTGTCAATCACAGAGAATTGAATTGCTATGGTGAGTTTTTTGCAGGTAGAGGGGTTGTCAAAGTCTTTCGGCGACCGTCTGCTGTTTTCGGATGTTACTTTCGGCGTGTATGAGGGCGACAAAATCGGCATTGTGGCGCGCAATGGCGACGGGAAGTCAACCTTTCTCAACATACTTACGGGGCGTGAGGATTATGATTCGGGCAACGTGGTGTATCGCAATGGTTTGCGGATAGGCTATCTGGAGCAGATTCCTCCCATGCCGGCGGGGATGACCGCTGTGGAATATGCCGCACCACAGGCAGAGCCGGGAAGCGACCCGCATTGGAGCGGAGAGGATCTCGCTCGCCGCATGCTAACGCAATTCAAAATCACTGATGCGGAAATGCCTCTTGAAAAGCTTTCGGGCGGGCAGGCAAAGCGTGTGGCACTCGCGAAAGTGCTCCTCACAAATCCCGACATGCTTATTCTTGACGAGCCTACCAATCATCTTGATATGGATATGATCGAATGGCTCGAAAATTATCTGTCGCGTCAGCGCGTCACACTGCTTATGGTGACTCACGACAGATATTTTCTCGACAATGTTTGTTCGCGGATTATAGAGATTGACCGGCAGCAGATTTTCAGTTATGACGGTAATTACGACTATTATCTGCATCGCCGTGCCGAGCGAATGGAGAATCTCACCGCCGAACTTGCCAAGGTAAAAAACCTCCTCCGCACAGAGCTTGAATGGATGCGGCGTCAGCCGCAGGCCCGCGGCTCGAAAGCCAAATATCGTATCGACAATTTCTATCAGCTTCAGGATCGCAGCCGAATGAATCTTTCATCAAAGGAGGTGTCGCTCAATGTGAAGTCGAGCTATATCGGCTCAAAAATATTCGAGGCCCACAATGTTTCCAAATCTTTCGGAAAAAAAGTGATTCTCAAAGACTGGAGCTATACGTTCGCTCGTTATGAAAAGGTGGGGATTGTGGGCGGCAATGGCGCCGGTAAATCAACATTCATCAAGCTTCTTCTGGGCGAACTGAAGCCCGACTCCGGCCATTTCGACATCGGGCAGACAGTGAGATGGGGATATTACAGCCAGGAGGGGATGACCGGTTTCGATGAGAGCAAGAAGGTGATAGATGCGGTGCGCGAGATGGCAGAGGAAGTCCGCATTGATGAAAAGACAAAGATGACCGCCTCTGCGTTTCTGTCAAAATTCCTGTTCACGCCGGAGACACAGCAGAAATATATCTCCAGGTTGAGCGGTGGGGAGCGTCGGCGGTTGTATCTTGCCACCGTGCTGATGCGCAGCCCTAACTTTCTGGTGCTCGATGAGCCTACCAACGACCTCGATATCATGACACTCACCGTGCTTGAAGACTATCTCTCCACTTTCAAGGGGTGTGTGATAGTGGTGAGTCACGACCGCTTCTTCCTTGACCGCATTGCTGACCATATCTTCGTGTTCAAGGGGGATGGCGAAGTAAAGGATTTCCCGGGCGACTATTCCACATATCGTCATTGTGTGGCGATGGAAGAGAAAGAGAAGCGTGAGCGCGAGCGGGAAGAGTCTGCAAAGAAACAGCCCGGTGCGCAGTCGGCATCGGGCAATTCGCGGCGCAGGCATGATGAGCGGCGCAAACTCTCCTTCAAGGAGAGAAAAGAGATGGAAGAGCTGGAACAGCGCATCGAGGAACTGACAGTCGAAAGAAAAGAGCTTGAGGAGAGCCTTTCATCGGGCACACTCGGCAATGATGAGATAATCAAAGCCGGCAACCGTGTCGGAGAAGTGATTTCCGCGCTTGATGAAGCCGAACTTCGCTATCTGGAGCTGCTTGAGCTGGAGGGATAGCCTTTCCGACTATCACACTTCATAATCCACGCAGGCGCGTGCGGCCTTGCAATCTTTGATAATGGCTGCGGCGGCAACATGAGCCGGATGTGCGGCATACAGTTTCACATCCTCCATATTTGCCAGATGTGCGGTCAGCACAAGATCCCAATCTTCTGCGGGATTTTCGTTCACTCCCACTTCAATATTAAGGAGAACATCGATAACATTGGGAAGCTTTCTGAGCGCATCCGCAAATTTGTCGGCTGCCATCCGGCGTTCTTTCGGAGTGCCGGTCAGCTTGAACATTACAACGTGTTTAACCATGACATTGATTTTTTTATAAAACAGACTCTAAGGCTACATTCCCCCAAAATGTTAAAGCAGAGGTTGGTCATGCCAATATTTTTTATCAGAATGAAGCCTTGGTTTTACGGGTTTTACAGTTTTCCTGCAGCCGGGGCAATCGGATAGAGGCGTTCGCGGGCTGCAGCCACCTTTTCATCATCCACATAGTCATCGTAGTCCATCATCTTGTCGATAATGCCGTTGGGCGTAAGTTCGATAATGCGGTTGCAGACAGTTTGGATGAATTCGTGGTCATGACTCGACATGAGAATCACGCCCTTGAAATTCTGCAATGTATTGTTGAACGCCTGGATTGATTCCAGATCAAGGTGGTTGGTGGGGGAGTCGAGCACGAGAGTGTTGGCATCGGTGAGCATCATGCGTGCAATCATGCAGCGTATTTTCTCACCTCCCGAAAGCACGGAAGCCTTCTTAAGCACCTCTTCGCCGCTGAAAAGCATTTTGCCGAGAAAACCTTTCAGATAAATCTCCGAAGAGTCGGAAGAATATTGACAAAGCCAGTCAACGAGGTTAAGGTCAGAGTCGAAGAATTTGCTGTTGTCGAGCGGCAGGTAAGCATTGGTGATGGTTTGTCCCCATTCATAATCGCCGGCATCAGCCTTGCGGTTGCCCATGATGATTTCAAAGAGGGCAGTCATGGCGCGGGGGTCGCGGCTCAGGAAAGCCACTTTGTCGCCTTTTTCAATTTGGAAATTTACATCTGAGAAAAGCGTTTCACCATCCACGCTTGCAGCGAGCCCCTTCACCTCCAGAATCTTGTTGCCCACTTCGCGGTTGGGCGTGAAAATGATTCCCGGATATCGGCGGGATGATGGCTGTATTTCCTCCACATTGAGCTTTTCGAGCATTTTCTTTCGGCTGGTGGTTTGCTTGCTTTTTGCCACATTAGCGCTGAATCGCTGAATGAACTCGAGCAATTCCTTGCGTTTCTCCTCCGCCTTTTTGTTGGCGGCCTGTTGTTGGCGCAGTGCAAGTTGCGATGACTGATACCAGAAATCGTAGTTGCCGGCAAAAATAGAGATTTTGTTGAAATCGATATCGAGCGTGTGGGTGCTGACCGCGTTCAGGAAGTGCCGGTCGTGGCTCACCACAAGCACAGTGTTTTCGAAATTGGCGAGATAGTTTTCGAGCCAAGCCACAGTTTCGAGGTCAAGGTCGTTGGTTGGCTCGTCGAGCAGCAGGTTGTCGGGGTTTCCGAAGAGAGCCTTTGCGAGCAGCACTCTCACTTTTTCGTTGGCGCTCATATCTTTCATGAGCATATAGTGTCGGTCTTCCTTTATTCCGAGTCCGGAGAGGAGAGCAGCGGCATCGCTTTCAGCATTCCAGCCTTCAAGCTCGGCAAACTTTTCTTCGAGCTCGGCGGCCACAATGCCGTCTTCGTCAGAGAAATCGGGTTTTGCATATATGGCATCCTTACGCTGCATGATGTCCCAGAGCACGGTGTGTCCGCGGAGCACGGTTTCCAGCACTGTGCATTCATCAAATTCGAAGTGGTTCTGGCTCAGCACCGACAGGCGCTCGCCCGGGCCGAAGGTCACAGTGCCGTGTGTGGGGGAAAGTTCGCCCGAAAGAATCTTCATAAGGGTGGATTTTCCGGCGCCGTTGGCTCCGATAATGCCATAGCAGTTGCCATGGTTGAATGTGAGGTTCACATCCTGAAAGAGCACGCGTTTGCCGAATTGCATGCCCAGATTGTTTACCTGTATCATTTATCTTCTTTATCTTCTTATCTTCTGAATTTTGTTTGTCGCATCTGCTTCATCATCTTCATGGGGTTTTTGATGTTGGAGACAGTGTGCATCATTTTGCGGGTTTCTTCAAACTGTTTGAGCAGACGGTTCACCTCCTGTAGGGAGGTGCCGGAGCCTTTGGCAATACGCTGACGGCGCGAGCCCTTGATAATGTCGGGGTTTTCACGCTCGTAAGGAGTCATGGAGTCAATTATAGCCTCGATGCCTTTGAAAGCATTGTTGTCGATTTCCATATCCTTGATGGCTTTCCCGACGCCCGGAATCATTTGTGCAAGATCTTTGATGTTGCCCATCTTTTTTATAGAGGCAATCTGCTGCTTGAAATCGTTGAAGTCGAATTTGTTTTTGCGGAGTTTCTCCTGAATCTTGAGGGCTTCCTTTTCATCGTAAACCTCCTGCACACGATTCACCAGCTCCACGATATCCCCCATTCCGAGGATACGGTTGGCCATGCCTTCGGGGTTGAATTCCTGCAGGTCTTCAAGCTTCTCTCCGGTGCCGACATATTTGATGGGTTTGTTCACCACGGTGCGTATAGAGAGAGCGGCGCCGCCCCGGGTGTCGCCGTCGAGCTTGGTGAGCACAACGCCGTCATAGTCGATTCGGTCGTTGAATGCCTTTGCAGTGTTTACGGCATCCTGGCCGGTCATGGAGTCAACCACAAAGAGAGTTTCCTGCGGTTGCAGGGCGTTTTTTAGATTTTCGATTTCATTCATCATTTCCTCGTCAACAGCGAGACGGCCGGCCGTGTCGACAATTACCAGGTCATGATGGTTTTCTCGTGCGAATTTCACGGCATTGCGTGCGATAGCCACCGGGTCTTTGCTCTCTTCTTCAGTGTAGAGGGGCACATTGATAGTGTCGGCAAGCACTCGCAGCTGTTCGCGGGCGGCGGGGCGGTAAACATCGGCTCCCACGAGCAAAGGGTTCTTCCCTTTCGATGATTTCAGCTTTTTGGCGAGTTTGCCGGCGAAGGTGGTTTTGCCGGCGCCCTGCAGTCCGGCCATAAGAATGATTGCCGGTTTGCCGTCAATATTGAGAGGGGCGGCATCGCCTCCCATAAGAGTGGTCAGCTCATCGTGCACGATTTTAATCATCACCTCCTTCGGCTTAAGCGCAGTCAGCACATTCCGGCCGAGCGCCTTTTGCTTCACGGTGTCGATGAAGTTTTTGGCTATCTTGTAGTTGACGTCGGCGTCGGTAAGGGCGCGACGCACATCCTTGAGCGTTTCGGAAATATTTATTTCGGTGATTTTTCCCTCACCTTTAAGAATTTTGAACGACCGTTCGAGGCGTTCGGAAAGGCTTTCAAACATAAATAAGTCCTATAATGTTAAGAGTCTGTTTTATGAAAATTAACAACAGAGGTCGCATGCATGAGACGGGTTTGGATATGCAGAATCAGGAGCATATCGGGCTGTGTGGCTGATTCAAAGAGTCAAGCTCATCCAATACATGCAAGGCCAACAGTGATTAAACGAGTTTGTTGGTGCGGGTGTCGGGAAACACCACTGCCGGTTTCAGCGAGCGGGCCTCTTCGGGGCTCACCATTGCGTATGCGATGATAATCACCACATCTCCGGGCTGGGCTTTGCGCGCGGCAGCGCCGTTGAGGCATATCACTCCCGAGCCGGCCTCCCCTTCAATCACATAAGTGTCGAATCGCTCGCCGTTGTTGTTGTTGACAATCCAGACGCGTTGTCCCGGGAGGATGTCGGCGGCTTTAAGCAAGTCGGCATCGATGGTGATGCTGCCTATATAATTCAGATTCGCCTCGGTCACTGTGACGCGGTGAATCTTGGATTTCATCATTTCTATCAACATTGCGCGTGATTTTTATAACAGATATTATCAATAAGTCTCACCTTGCCGCAATACACAGTTATGCAGCCCACAATCCAGGGGGATTCTGCCCAGTTGTCAACAGGCATGAGAGTGCGGCCGTCAACGATTTCGAAATATTCCACTTCAAGGAATTCGGTGGCGTTCAGACGGTCAATCACCATGTTGCGGGTCTCTTGCAGAGAGTGTGTTACAGCAAACTCTGCAGAGTCGGCGAGTGCGCGGTGGATTTCCGGGGCAACGGCACGTTGCTGAGGGGAGAGCAGTGCGTTCCTGCTGGAGAGGGCGAGGCCGTCGTCGCCGCGTTTTATGGGGCAAGCCACAATTTGCACATCGATTCCCTCCGACTCCACCATGTTTCTGATCACGGCAATCTGCTGGAAATCCTTCTCGCCGAAATAAGCCCTGTCGGGGCGAACGAGGGCGAAAAGACGAGCCACTACTTCGGCAACGCCTTGGAAATGCCCCGGCCGGAATTTGCCCTCCATCACTTCAGCGGCAGTGCCGAGCCTGAAAGATTTCTTTTTGCGGGAATCCACACCGCCGGGATAAATTTCATTTACAGTGGGGCAGAACACAGCGGTGACGCCGGCACCGGCGAGCAGTCGGATATCTGCCTCTTCGTCACGAGGATATGTGGCAAGGTCGGTGGGGTTGTTAAACTGTGTGGGATTCACAAACACGCTCACCACTGCGATATCATTTTCATCAACGGCTCTTTTCACAAGAGACAAGTGGCCGTCGTGGAGCGCGCCCATAGTGGGCACAAAGCCGATGGAATGTGCGTTGGCCTTCTGGCGGCCAATGAAATTTTCCAACTCAGCGGCTGATCTGATAATCAACATAAATATAATTGGTTGCGAAAATTAACGTGAAATTTTCCGTCTTGATTTTGCAGACTTTGGGTCGGCAAAATCTGATTTTTTTTCTTAACGCGCAAAGTTACAATAAAATCAGCAAAAACGGCAATTTTCAGTCAATAAATATGTAGTGGAGGGGGCATGTTGTCGAAAAATTGGGCAAAAGTGGTCAATGATGCGAAAAATATGAAAAATTTTTGTTAAATTTGCATGTTGGAGTGCGCTATTTGTAGCGACAAGAAAAATATATAATAGATGGCAGTTCCTAAAATAATTTTTGTATCTCAAGAAATTTCACCATATCTGTCGGTAACGGAAAACGGTCAGTGGGGCCGCACATTGCCGCACGCTATTCAGCAACGCAAATATGAGGTGCGCACCTTTATGCCTGACTTTGGCAACATCAACGAGCGCAGAAATCAGCTGCATGAGGTGATCCGCCTCAGCGGCATGAATATAGTGATAGGAGAAAACGACCACCCGCTGATTGTGAAGGTGGCGTCGATGCAGCCCTCGCGCATTCAGGTTTATTTCATAGATAATGACGACTATTTCCAGAAGTTGGCGAGCGATGTCGATGCATTCGGCACCAACCGTGAGGACAATGACGAGCGCATGATATTTTTTGCGCGCGGCACAATGGAGACGGTGCGCAAATTGCGCTGGGAGTCGGATATCATGCAGGTGTCAGGCTGGATGTCGAGCCTGGTGCCTCTCTATATGAGGACAGTCTTCAGCGATGGCCCCTCTTTTCACAAAACAAAGCTGATATATTCAATACTTCCGGAGGAGAAAGTCGGCAGTCTTGACTGTGCAATGTTCGACAAGCTCCGTGTGGAGGGTATTCCGGGGGAAGTGGTGGAAAAATTCTCAAAAGAGGAGCCAAACCACAACCTGTTGCACAAGATTGCAATCGGCAGCGCGGATGCGGTGGTGTTTCACGCAGTGGAGCCCGACCCGGAGCTGGTGGCATATTGCGAGGCCAACGGCAAGGCATGGTGTCATTTCGCCGGCGAGGGAGACCATGCCGAAGATTATGACGCATTGTATAAATCATTAATGCCCGAAGATTGATGAAATTAAAACGACTTGCAGGCGCGGCTCTGGGCTCGCTGCTTCTATTCGCATCCTGTCAGGATGATGTGAGCGAAATCGGCTCATCGCTCAGCACGGGGGAAGTCTCCATCGTTGTGGATTCTTTAGTGACCGACGTGAAGTCGAAGTCAATTTATTACGACTCGTTTGACAGCCGCACAATCAACAAGCTGATAGGGCGCATAAATGTGCCGGAATATGGAAGCCTCTCTTGTTCGTTTGTCACGCAGGTGATGAGCGCGGCTAGAATGACTGTGCCCGATTCCATCACTGTTGAAGATGTGGATTCGATGCGCCTTGTGTTCACGGTGCCCCGCGGTTCATTCACCGGAGACTCCCTGGCTCCGCAGCAGCTGAAGGTGTATCGTCTTGAGAAGCAACTTCCCTCCGACATAACATCATCTTTCAATCCCTCAGGCTATTACAGCAGTTCAAGCCTGATGGGCAAGAAAAGCTATTCGCTCAGCAATATCGCGAAGGGAGATTCTGCCATGACAAAGGCCACAAGCATACGCATCCCGGTGGATATGCCTCTTGAATTTGCGAAAGATATATTCACACGTTATCGCGCCAACGACCCTATTTTTGAATGGCCTGCCACATTCAATCAATATTTTCCGGGCATATACGTGGAGCAGAATTTCGGCAACGGCTGCATAGCAAATATCACCAAATCGGAATTTTTCACCTATTGGCACCGCACGGATTACAAGTCGGTGATGCAGCCCGATTCCACATGGAAAACAGAGAAAGTTGTGGTCAGAGACTCTGTGTGTCTGCTGGCTTCTCAACCCGAAGTGCTCTCAAGCAATATAATCGATTACAAGATTTCCGACAATATCACAAACCTTGTGAATTCGGGCGATATGGTGATTACCTCACCCGGCGGCTACATGGTGCAGGTGGAATTTCCGGCCAAAAAGCTTCTTGAAGAATATCATCACAACGGAGATGCCCTGTCGATGGTATCGGCATTGCGCTTCGAAATTCCGGCCACCATGATAAGGAATGAGCATTCAATCGGGGTGGCTCCCTATCTGCTGATGATTCGGTCTTCAGAGGTTGACGATTTCTTTGCACAGAATCGGGTGCCAGATGGAATCACTTCATTTTATGCGGCTTACAATAAGGATACGGGCAGCTATCAGTTTAATTCCATGCGCGACTATTTTCTGAAGCTTCTCGAAGATGAGAAGAATGGGGAGAGCATCGAAGGTGAAGATATGGAATTTATCCTTGTTCCGGTGCAGGTGACCACCGACACCAACACCGGTTACAACGGCGTGGTGTCGGTATATGTGACGCGCTGCGCACCATATGTGGCTGCGCCCACAATGACGCGTCTGCATACAGACCGCGCTGTGATATGCTTCACATATTCGAGCCAGCAAATCAGGTAGGAGCCGGATGTTGGGAATCGGGAATAGGGAATCGAGAGACAGGAATTGAAGAATGTTGAATACACTGCTTTTTAGTTTATTGTCGTTTATCACCGGGGCTTCGTCTCCCGGTGAGCCACAGAGTGCGGAGCTACTCTTTGTGGGAGATGCGATGCAGCATCAGGGACAACTTGATGCGGCAAAGGCTGCCTCTGCCGATGGCGGATATGATTATTCCGACTGCTTCAGGCTTATCGCTCCGACAATAACGGAGGCTGATTATGCGGTATGCAATCTTGAGGTGCCGCTGGGAGGAGGCCCCGACTACAGTGGTTATCCCTGCTTTTCAGCGCCTGATTCCTATGCCGAGGCGCTGCGCGATGCGGGGTTCGATATGTTTCTCACCGCCAACAATCATTGCCTTGACCGCCGCGACAAGGCTGCCCGGCGCACACTCACAGCGCTCGACAGGATCGGAGTGGATCACATAGGCACTTATGATGATGCCGCCGACCGAGAAAAGAGAGTGCCCTTTGTAAAGGATATCAAGGGAATAAAGATTGGTTTTCTGAACTATACATATGGCACAAACGGCATAGAGCCGACAGAGGGCGTAGAAGTGGCGCTAATAGATAAAAAGAGAATCGCCGAGGAGATAAAAAAGACACGCGAGGCAGGAGCCGAGATAATCACTGTGGCGATTCATTGGGGGGTGGAATATGTGCTTCTGCCCAACAGAAACCAGGAGGAATTAGCACAATTTCTGATTGATAACGGTGTGGATCTGATTATCGGCGGCCATCCGCATGTGATTCAGCCAATGAAAGTGGTGCACAATGAGAAGGAAAACAAGGATGTGCTCCTGGTGTATTCTCTTGGCAACTTTATCAGCAATATGAAGACCGGTGACACCCGCGGAGGTGCGCTCGTGAGGGCGCGGATCACCCGCGGTGCTGACGGCAGGGCGCGCTTCAGCGGTGCGGATTATGACACATTCCTTTCGGCCAAGCCCACCGGAGCCGGCACTAATTATCAGGTTGTGCCCTCATGGATGCCGGAGAAGATGCCGGCGGGGCAAAAAGAACATTGGACACTGTTTGATCGCAGTGCCCAACGCATATTTGACACGTGGAACGTGGATGTTCCCCGTAAACATTGATTTCATACTCTAAGGCCTCTGCGGGGGCTGAATTTTATGAAACGGGGCCTTAACGCGGCAGCGTGCATTGCCAGGCCCATGCGTTTCGCATGGTATCCTCCACGGGAGTTGAGGCTTTCCATCCGAGCACATTGTTGGCCTTTGCAGGATCTGCCCAGATTTTTTCAATGTCGCCTTCGCGCCGCGTCCCGATTTTATAGGGCACTTTCACTCCGGTGGCACTTTCAAAGGCATTAATAAGCTCAAGCACGGAGAGGCCGCGGCCCGTGCCGAGATTGAAGATTTCAATGCTGTCGGAATTTTCATTGTTGAGCATTCTCTTCATGGCCACAACGTGGGCTTCAGCCAGGTCATTCACATCAATATAGTCGCGGATGCATGATCCGTCGGGAGTGTTATAATCGTTGCCAAACACAGTCAGCTCCTTGCGGATTCCGGCAGCTGTCTGTGTGAGATAAGGCACAAGATTCTGAGGCACACCCACCGGGAGCTCTCCAATTTTTGCCGACGGGTGGGCTCCAATCGGGTTGAAATATCTAAGGATGATGCTTTTTATCGGAGCTCCCGAATGAATCACATCAGTGATAATTTCCTCAGAAATCTGCTTAGTGTTGCCATAGGGAGAGGTGGCAGGCTTGATGGGTGCGGATTCATCAATGGGATTTATATCCGGCTCGCCATACACGGTGCAGGATGAGGAAAACACAATTCCCTTCACTCCGAATTCAGGCATGCATTCAAGAAGATTGAGAAGAGTGCCGAGATTGTTCCTGTAATAAAGGATAGGTTTATGCACAGATTCATTAACTGCTTTGGAGGCGGCAAAATTGATGATGCCCTTTATCCCGGGGAAGTCTGTGAAGAGTTTGCGCAGTGTGTTGATATCAGTGCAATCACCCTCAACGAAATCGGGACGTATTCTTGTGATTGATTCAATGCGGTCCACAACCTCCTTGTTGGAATTGGAGAGATTGTCGATAATTACCACGTCAAAGCCTGCATTCTGCAGTTGCACTGTGGTGTGCGAGCCTATATATCCGGTTCCACCGGTCACTAATATTTTGTCTTTCATGTTTGTTTCATAAATCAGGTTTCGCAAATTTGCGCCCCCTGCTTTAACATTTTTTGGGGAATAGAGCCTAAATAAAGAGGGGGGTCGGATAGACACCTTCGTCTACGAGTTTTTTGAATTGAGTTGCAGTGGCATCGCGGTCGGCGGCATATGTTACGCCAAACCATTTGGAAGTGGTGGGAATCACTTTAAGAGTTGCTGTGCCATCGTTAATCATGTCATTCACCACGGAGGGGATATAGAATTCCGATTTCGGCTCTTTGCCATGCTCTATGAGAAAATCCACAAATTCCTTTTCCGAATAGTCGAAATAGTCGGGAGTAAAGCCCCACATGTTCATCGACACATTGGCATCTTTCGGAAATGGGATCTCCTTGCCATCGACGATCTGCGCTATGTCACCGTTTTCAAGGCGGTGTATGCCATGGCATTCATTCACACCTGTCAGGAATCCCTGCTCGTTGACATGGCAATGGCCGCGCGACACACCGCCATTCTCGCTGAGTGTGTTTTCAATATTAAAGCCCACCATGCAATATTCCCCTTTTGAATTCTGTCGGGAGTTGAGGAAATCAGCGAGCACACTGAAGCTGTCGGCGCCATAGAAGTCGTCGGCGTTAATCACTGCGAAAGGCTCATGAATGGCGTTTTTTCCGGCCAGCACGGCGTGGCCTGTGCCCCAGGGTTTTGTGCGCCGGGTGTCAATCTCAATGCCGCCCGGCACATCAGTGATGTTTTGGAACACCACTTCCACCGGCACATGGTTTTCATATTTGGAAATTATTTTTTCGCGAAATTCCTGTTCGAAATCGTGACGAATAACAAACACGATTTTTCCGAATCCGGCTCTGAGTGCGTCATATACGGAATAATCCATAATTGTTTCTCCCGACGGCCCGATGCCATCGAGCTGCTTAAGGCCGCCGTAACGGCTGCCCATTCCGGCAGCGAGTATAAACAAGGTAGGTTTCATAATTTGGTATTTTTTATGAGTCAGACACTAAGGTTCTGCAAGTTGGAATCTTGCAGCAATGTCAAGTTGGTTTTCTGCGCAGCAGAATGATAATCATTATATAGAGGTCGAACAGTATTAGTTTGGAGTTTCCGTTGCGTTCGATGTCGCGCCTTGCGCGGTCGATCTCCGAAAGGAAATCCTCAATGTTGGCATGATTGATGAAGGGGGAGAATTTTGTGGAGAAATTCTCCTCTTCGGGGGTGAGCGTCACAAGCAATGGCTGCCGCAGGTTGTAAATGAAATTCTCGCGGGTCATACGAGCCATATAATTGAGAAAGCGTTGCAGCTTCTCTCTTCCGAAGGCAGCCGATTTATCGGCAAGCGTGCGCAGCCGGGCCGGTTTGCGGGCGTAGGCGGAGCGCATGATATCTTGATACATTGCGAGAAATGCGTCAGATTCCGAAGAGTCTTCACCAAATTCGTCGGCCTTTATAAGGCTACCCTCGCATAATGGGGCATATCTGTCGGCCATTTGTTGTCCGAAATGGTGCACATCCTGCAGATACGCGCTGATTTCCCGGTCGGATATGCGGCCTGCATGGAAGCGTTGCACACGCGAAAAGATAGTGGGGAGGAGCATAAGCTCATTGTTGCACACCATCACAAATGTGGTGCCGGGCGAAGGTTCCTCAATCACTTTCAGAAGTTTGTTGGCAGCCTCTGTGCGAAATCTTTCGGGAAGCCAGATCAGGAAAATCTTTCTTGGCGACATGAAAGATGGATATGCATCGGAGCGGATGATATTGTCGGCTTCGTTCACATAAATTGACGGTTGGGAATTTCCGGCATTAATGATTTCAAGCCAACGCTCCTCAGGCATGGAGGGATATTTTCTGAGCATTTCAAGCCAGTGCTCAGTTTCATCGTCAGAAATGCAACGGTTTTCCTTCTCACTTTTCACTATCGGGAAAATGAAATGCAGGTCGGGATGGCTCAGCGACTCATGCATTTTGCAGCTTTTGCACACGCCGCAGGGCTCGCCGTTGGCGGGATGTTCGCAATGCAGATATTGGGCATAAGCCCGGGCCAGCAGCATCTTGCCGGCCCCGGCCGGCCCCGACAACATGAGTGCATGCGGCACATGGCCGGAATCCACAAGGCTTCTGAGTGCTGATTTAGTGTGTTCGTTTCCGGGTATGTCGCTGAATCTCATAGGTGTATGTAATGATTTGAATAACGGGGGAACCGGTTGCATCCGTCATATACAAAATTAGCTTAATTTTATTTCAATACCAATTTTTTTTATTATTTTTGAACCCCTTCACTCATCCACTCATCCACTCATCCACTCATCCACTCACAACTGCAATGGACTCATTTCTCGGTGCGCTCGCAAAGGCCTATTCTTCAAAGTATGACGATTTGTCGCAAATGTGTTTTGTATTCCCAAACAAAAGAGCCGGCACTTTTTTTCTGAAAAGATTGTCGGAGGCTGTTGGCAACAAAACAATTCTGGCGCCGCGCGTGATGAGTGTGCTTGAGTTTGTGATGAATGTGGGTGGGCGCATACCCGATTCACGCATCGACTTGCTCTTCAGGCTCTACAAGCTATATCGCCGGCGTGTGGGGAGCCGCAGCAATGCTGAAAATGATGACCTGGTGGATTTCGACCGCTTTGCACCATGGGGAGAGATTCTGATTGAAGATTTCAGTGAAGTGGAGCAATATGGTGTTGACTCATCGCAGATTTTCCAAAATGTGAGAGATCTTAACAATATTGCCTCTAATTTTCTCACTCCGGAGCAGGTGAAAGTGATAGAACGATATTTCGGCTATTCGCCGGCGGTGTCAGATGTGGAGCGTTTCTGGAGAAGTGTTTACGACGACGATGCGGAGACAAAGGGGAAGCTGTCGCGCAGATTTGTGCAGCTGTGGGCATTGATGCCCGAGCTGTTTGAAGATTTGAAGGCCGACCTGGAGGCGTCGGGGCTATGCTTGCCGGGAAGCGGATTCCGTCTCGCCCTTGAGGAAATATGCGGGCGCGGACGTGACGCCATTCCATTTTCAAAAGTGGTTATGGCCGGATTCAATTCCCTGTCGACAACGGAATCCCGGATATTTGAAGAGCTGCAGAAGATGAAAGGCAACGACGGGCTTCCCTTCTGCGATTTCCATTGGGATTTGCCGGGTCCGGTGCTTGGCGACACCTCTGATGTTGTGGCCGCTGCCGTGAAGACGATGCGGCGGCTGCGAAAAAATTTTCCCGAGCCGGTGTGGAGTGCTCCTTACATGGAAAAGGCGAAAGTTGACACTATGCCCGAGAAGATAGAGATTGTGGCTTCTCCATCGAATTCGGCACAAACAAAGATAGCCGCCGGGGTGGCCGGTAAATGGCTGGAGAAATTTGGGGAGAAAAAGATAGATGATGCGCGCATGGCAATAGTGGTGCCTGATGAAAGCCTGCTTCTTCCTCTTGTGCATTCGCTGCCGGAGAATATGAAGTCGGTCAATCTGACAATGGGCTATTCCATGCGCTACACTGCGATGTCATCACTGATATATCATCTGCGCCGGCTTTTTGCACGCAAGTCGGGCAGCGGACTCAGCTCCACTTTTCATCATGCCGACCTCGACCTTTTTCTGTCGCATCCTCTTGTGCATTTTATTGCCGGCAGTGGAAATATAAACAGGCTGAAAGGGGAGATTCGCGACTCTCACAGAATCCGGGTGCCACTGCAGGCGATCGCTAAGGCGTCGCAGCCGCTGGCCAACATGCTGGGATTTGTGCCGGCAAACGCCGGCGCCTCGGAGGCGGCCGACTATCTTGCGGAAGTGCTCGACATGATTGACGCCGCGCTTGCGGCCGGTGGCTCCGGCGTGGCTCAAAACGGGATGAATACGAATCTGGAAAGATCGCATGTGCAGACATACCGGATTGCGCTTAACCGGCTGCGTGATGCCATGGAGGAGCATGATGTGAATATGCGTCCATCGAGCGTGTTTTATCTTACAGACAGACTGTTATCGGGAGAAAGCGTCACATTCAAGGGGGAGCCTCTCGCCGGCCTGCAGGTGATGGGGCTGCTTGAGACGCGCGGCCTTGATTTTGACCATCTTGTCATCATGTCGATGAACGACAAAATAATGCCCTCCAAAACGCGCAAGCGCACCTATATCCCCGACTCGTTGCGCCGCGGCTACGGACTGCCGCTGGCTGTGCAGGGGGAGGAGCTTTTTACCTATTATTTCTATCATCTTCTTGCAAGGGCGAAAGATGTCACCCTTATTTATGATTCGCGAGCCGGTGAGGGGATGCGCTCTGGGGGAAAATCGCGATTTATTTATCAGCTTGAATATCTGCATCCTTCCGCAGGAATTAGACATGCAGACTATCAGTTTAAGCTCACTTCCGGATCCACTGAGGGAGAGCGTGTGGTGAAGGATGAACAGGTGATGCGCGAGCTTGGAAACTTCAAAAAAATTGAAAACGGATGGAACCTGTCGTCTTCGGCGCTGATGAAATATACGAGCTGCAAGCTCAAGTTTTATCTCGAGGTGGTGAAAGGGATAAAAGACAGTGAGAGCGATAAAGATTATATAGATGCCATAGCGCAGGGCAACATTGTGCATCGCACCATGCAGAATCTGTATGTTGAGAAATCGAAGCAGAAGAAATTTCTCAACCCGGCAATAAGAATTGACCGAAAATTTCTGGAAGGAATCCTGAATGATCCCCAAAAAATCAGACGCGAGGTGAGGCGTGCCGTCAACAGTGAGCATTATAAGCTGAAGGGAGATGATATTGACAGACCGTTGCCGGTGTCGTCGGAGCTGATAGCCGCGCGCCTGGCAAGGCAGGTGGAGGATGTGGTGCGCCATGACATAGAGCTTGCCCCTTTTGAGCTGCTGGGAGTGGAGTTTGGTCGTGCCACGCGACTGAAAGTCAGCAACACGCTGGAGGTGAATTTCAAATATACCTTCGACCGTGTGGATCGTGTGAACGGAAAAATAAGGATTGTGGATTATAAGACGGGTTCATCACACGTCAGTGCGCTGGATGTTGAGGATTTCTTCAACGGCTGGTATGATGCCAAATATGGCATGCAGCTGATGATTTATGCCTTGCTGCTTGAACGCCAGATATTTGATGAGACGGGAGAGGATGTCGGTGATGTTGAGATGGTGATTTATGATGTCAACACAATCGCGCAGGCCGGCCCTGTGAAGCCGAGCTATATTCCGGGTTATAGCAGAGAGTCCGAAGAGAAGCCCGACACAAAGCAGAAACATGTGATAGAGGGTTTGCGCGAATGCGAGGCTATGTTCATGCCGCGTGTGAATGCCATTATAGAGGAGATTTTTGATGCAGACATTGATTTCACCCCCACGGAAGACAAATCAAACTGCCGCTATTGCTATCTCAAGGGATTGTGCAATAACGATTCAGACGACTGAAGGGGAATTGGGCCTTAGTCTGATCAGCCGTTGAAATGAGTCATGGCGAAATCCGGGCCCGAGAGGCAGAAGGCTTTCACTGCGTCAGCGGCACGCCCGAGTATTTCAGGCAGCTGCTTCATCTCTTCCGGGGGGAATTCTCCGAGCACATAATCGATTTGCGCCCCCTTTGGGAAGCCGTTACCCACGCCAATGCGCAGACGCGCATAGTTGGAGGTTCCGAGTTGCCCGTTGATGTTTTTCAATCCGTTGTGGCCGGCGTCTGACCCCTTTTTGCGCATTCTTATGGAGCCGAACGGGATGGCGAGGTCGTCAACCACCACCAACAGATTCTCCAGCGGCATCTTCTCATGATTCATCCAGTATCTCACGGCCACTCCGCTGAGGTTCATGAAAGTGGAGGGTTTCAACAGAATAAGTTCACAATTTTTTTCGCGCACAATTGCGATGTCGCCATAGCGTTTTGATGTGAAATCCACATTGGCGTCGGAGGCAATTTTGTCGGCCACCATAAATCCGGCGTTATGCCTTGTGTTAACATATTCGGGAGCCATATTTCCGAGGCAAGTGATAAGGAATCTCTTCATTTCAGCAGGCAATAAAAGATAAATAGAGTTAAATTAAATAGGATTATAAATCAAAAGATGCATCATGCCGGGGTTGGCATGATGCATCTTGTATAGGGAGTCAGTGTTATGCGTTTTCAGCTTTGGCGGCGGCACCACGTGCGGCGCGGGTGAGCTGCACGGCGCATACCACAGCGTTCTTGGCGTTCATCAGCTCGAGACCCTCG
Organism: Candidatus Amulumruptor caecigallinarius; assembly: GCA_023665575.1. Taxonomy (GTDB): domain Bacteria; phylum Bacteroidota; class Bacteroidia; order Bacteroidales; family Muribaculaceae; genus Lepagella. Next base: position 77,167 of record JAMPDQ010000001.1, read on the forward strand.
AAGTGGAGGTCGCCAACGGCCATAGACTTGCCGAGGCCGAGGTGGTCAACATTGATCACGAGTCTTTCGGGGATTTCTGAATAAACGGCTTTCACTTTGAGTTTGCGCATAGAAAGGGTGAGCTTACCACCGGCTTTTACACCTTCGGCGTGACCTTCAATCTGAACGGGCACTTCCATTATAATCGGCTTGTCGGGATAAACTTGGAGGAAGTCGATGTGGAGCAGGGTGTCCTTTACGGGCTGAAACTGGAGCTCTTTCATCACAGCCTTAACCTCTTCGCCATTGATGTTGATGTCAACTTCAAAGATGTCGGGAGTGTAAACGAGTTTGCGCACATCCTCCTGAGTCACATAGATGTCAGTGGTGATGATGCCACGCTTGTCGTCGAGATTCACGAGTTTCTGACCCTCTTTGAGAGTTCCGTTGTAGGGGAGCTCCACGAGTTCTCCACCATTAATCACTGCGGGGATTTTACCCTCCTTGCGCAAAGCCTTTACGGCTTTCTTGCCGAGCTCCGTGCGGGGCCGGGCGTTAAGTTGGAATTTCTTCATTGTTTTTGTTTGTGTTACTCAAAATAAGTTTGCTCCGTGCAATCTGCGCGGGGAGCGGGCAGTTGCCAACGAATTTCCCATCACACTTTGTGCCTAAAGCGGCGCAAAGATAGCAAATTATTCGCAATTGTCAAAATTTTTCAAGGGGCGTGCCACCATATGCGTGTCATAATCCGTGGGAAAGAAGCCGCCCGGGAATCTGCGGTTTCAGATTTCCGGGCGGCGGTCGGTGTGTGCTCCGGGAGCACGCTTTTCTATGAATTTCTATTTATTCATCTCGCATCAATCATTTCACAAAGGCTTTTCTGCCGTTTACGATGTAGAGACCCTTCGAAGGATTCTTCACGCGGATGCCGGTGAGTGTGTAGACCACATCGTTCTCGTTGACATCGACGGTCGGGATGTTTTCCACGCCGGTGGGCAACGGATAGTCGCCAACTGAGAATGAAACCGACTGCACCTTGCCGCCCTTCTCGTTGTCAAGAAGTTTCACAAAGCTTGCGTAGGGAGCCACTGTGGATTCGGTGTTCATATAATTCGGCGCGTAAGCGCGTTCGTTGGTGTCTTTGTAATTGTTGAGCAGGTGCATGCCGCTCTCCATTCCGAGATGCGAGTATGTGCCGTGCAGGGTGGCCACTTCGGGAGCCTCGTTCGACATGATGTCGGTGATCTCAACCTCGGAAACCTCACCGATCACCTTCTTGCCGCGGAGCATCACGGATTCGGGAGCGCCGTCGAGCTTGACGATGTAGTGGTTGCCGGCCACGATTTCATTGGTGTGTTTGAAGTGGAGCGTAAGCTCGGTGCCTGTTTCGTCGAGGAAGCTCTTGCTGTAGACATACACGTTGTCGCCGAATGCCGCCTTGGTTTCGTTGCTGTCCATGTTGACGGGAAGCACGATGTTGTTGAAGCCCTCGTTGAGCGTGAGATTGAGTTTCACGATGGCTGCCTCGGAGGGGTTGTGGTCGCCGACGGTGTTGTCGATTTCCACAACATCGAGCAGATGAAGGTTGAGAATGTTTTCAGACTCCTCGAGAGTGTAGCCAAGAACCATATCCTCCTTCTCGCTGAGTTTCGCGTAAACGTTGTATGCGCGGTCTTTCTCAGCAATGTCTACGGAATATGTTCCGTCGGCGGCGGCGGTGGCGGTGTAGGTCACCATATCCTCGTCGGCGCTGACAAACTTCACTTCGGCGCCGGCAGCGGGCTGCTCGCCGAGATAAACTGTTCCCGAAACATTGACGGTCTCCACATTGGTCTTGATCATCATGAATTCGGCCTCGAAATCATCGATGTCCATTTTGCTGAAACGGAGTCCGTATTTCTTGAACTCGGTTGATTCGTTGGCCGGAACAAGAATGACTTTTTTCCATTGGTCGGCTTCGCTGTCTGAGTCGGTATAACCGAGATTGTCGGTTTTACGGTCAAATTCCTTCACGAGTTTAACAACATTTCCTTCGCTGTCGAGCTCATAAACACGGAGTTTGGTGTCTTTGTAATAGCCTAATATCGCTCTTACCTTAATTGAGACCTCACCTTTTACGAGGGGAGTGACGAGCATGTCGTCGTAATCTATGGACTCCCATGTGCTCCAATCTGTAAATCCATCCTGTTCGGGCACGGAGAGATATCCGGAATTCTGAACGCCTCCGGTCGAGGAGTAAGAATATTGATAGGATGCGGGCAGATTGTCAGTGATGTGTCCCCAGCCCTCAGCCACTGCGAATTCAGGATTTGAGGTGTCGATGGGGGTGTTGAAATCAACTACGTAGCCTTCAACAATCTCGACACCGGGATCTTCGCCATTGCTCTTAACGGTGAATGTATAGCGGAGTTCGGGAGTGGCGTGACCTGCCCCGTTGCCTTCAGCCACAGCTGCGGCATGGTCGTCATCGCCGAGGAGTCCCTTCTCAATCACAATGCTGTAGGTGCCTTCTGCGCTGACAGCATTTTTGAGATTGAATATGGCGTAGAGAGGCTTGCCGGTGTCTTCATTCTTCTCTTCTGATTCAACGGGAGTGAGTTCGCCCTCAACGAGAGTTTCAGATTCATTTTCATTCAGGGCATACAGATTAGCTTTGGCAACAGGATTGCCTTCGCTGTTTTTGATGATGTTGAAGCCTTCTGGAATGCCGAGAGTGACTTTTTCGATTGCTTTCACGCTGCTTCCATCGGCGGGATCAACGCTGGCCGGGGCGGCGTCATATGCAGTTTCACCTATGGGAGGAAGCTCACCGAGAAGCACCTCATCGGCCTCGAAATCATCGATGTCCATTTTGCTGAAACGGAGTCCGTATTTCTTGAACTCGGTTGATTCGTTGGCCGGAACAAGAATGACTTTTTTCCATTGGTCGGCTTCGCTGTCTGAGTCGGTATAACCGAGATTGTCGGTTTTACGGTCAAATTCCTTCACGAGTTTAACAACATTTCCTTCGCTGTCGAGCTCATAAACACGGAGTTTGGTGTCTTTGTAATAGCCTAATATCGCTCTTACCTTAATTGAGACCTCACCTTTTACGAGGGGAGTGACGAGCATGTCGTTGTAATCTATGGTCTCCATTGTGCTCCAATCGTAAATTCCATCCTGTTCGGGCACGGTGAGGCAGCCGGAGCCGTAGAAACCGCCGGTGGCGTTGTATGTGTATTTTGTATTTTCCGGAAGGTCTGCGATGTGTCCCCAGCCCTCTGCCACGATGAATTCGGGGTCGGAAGTGTCGATGGGGGTGTCGAAGTCAACCTTGTATTTGTCGCCGGAAGGTCCGGGTTCTTCACCTGATCCGCCGTCTGCTATGGTGTATGTGTAGCGTAGCTCGGGAGTGGCGTGGCCACCACCCTTTCCATCCATGATGCCGGCTGAATAATCATCATCGCCGAGGAGACCTTTCTCAATCACAACGCGATATGAACCGGGAGTTGTGACAGCGTTTTTAAGGTTAAAGACAGCGTAGAGGGGGTAGAATTCGTATTCGGGGTCTTTCTCTTCAGATTCAACTGCGACAATGCCTGTTTCCACCACGCCTTCGTTGCCGTTGGCGAGCACTTTGTAAACGTTGGCTTTGGTCACGATGTCACCTTTGCTGTTGCGGATAATGTCATAGCCGGAGGGGATTCCAACTTTAATGATATCGATTTTCTCCACAGTGCTTCCGTCAGCGGGGTCAACTGTTGAGGGAATGACGTCAAAGAGAGTCTCATCCGGGCTTTCAATCATGAAAGAGAATGATGTTTCGTTATTGTATGTGCTGCTCTGGTCTGATCCGACAGAGAAATAGTTGTCGGGAATCATAAGTGTGTATGTGCCGGGAGTAGTGATGGGCTCGAATGTCCATTTCATTTGAGAAGTTGAAACGGCTTCGGGGGCTGAGAGAGTGCGCACCAACTCTTTGTTGCGCACGATGGTAGCGGTGCCCGACATATACTCCATGGCCTTGTTGTCACTGTTTGATATGGTAATCTCGGAGAGCTCCGTCACAGCAGAGCCGGCGGAGGGGTTTACGCAGGTGAGGGCGGTTGCGCCGAGGTTGCAGAGCCAATAGATGCTGTAGTTGAAGTTGTCGAAGTCATAGTCGCCGCTACCTTTCACGGGGAGTCCGTTTTTATCTTCTGCGGTGATGGTGACATTGGCTGTGCCGACAATTTCCTCGAGAATGCCGTCATAAAATTTGAATTGCCATGCCTTAGCATAACCGTCAACATCTGCGGTGCCAACAGGCTCCCATGTGCCGGCGGTAGGAGTCACGTTCTGCTCCTTGGCATATATGAATGATTTAGGCTTTACCGGGCCGGAATAGAACACTGTGAAGGGGAAGTCGTAGCTGTTGATGCGATAGTTTTCGGGGTCGGGAGAAACAGACTCCACTACATAGGGGCTATATTTCGTGGGCTCCATGCCGCCAAGATATATGACGGATGTCTCAAGGAGTTTACTTTTTTCTCTCTGCTCGGGAGTGGGATATTGGTTTGTGGCCTCATCATATCCGATTCCGCAGAACATCAGTTGCATTTCAAATTTATGTCCTTTCATGAGCTTGTGTCCTTCGCCGCCGATTGTGATGAAGGGATCTTTGTTTGCCCATTGGTCAAAATTCTTTTTTCCGGTGCGGTTGAGATCAAAACGGTTCTCATTTCCCTCGGTCACGTATTTCGGATCGTCGGGGTCGGTAACATCATAGATTTTCCAGCCGATATAGTTTACAGAACTATTGTTGGAAGTCTTGAAGCTTACCTGGTTGATGTAGTCGCGGCCGAATGCCATAATAGTTGAACCGGCTTCGGGATTTGCGGATATAAGAGTGATTGGCGCGAATTCCTCCTCTATGATATTTGGGTCGCTGAGGGTGTAATTCAGCTCAATCTTCGGGTTGCCTTCGCCGTTGCTTAAGAAGGTGCCTTCAGGCACTCTGAGCATCCATGCCCCGTTTTTCAGGATTTTGCTGTCATCAAACTTTATGCCGAAAGTCCGGGCCTGTAAGCGAGACATGTCGACAATATCGGTGGATGTCAGCTCTTCGCCCGATTCCAGATGGATTAAATAAGCTTTGGCATCGGACGCCTTTGTCACATTAGAGGAGAATACCATATTGATATTCGCAAAATAATAGCTGGAGTTCAGCGTCCCTGCCGCCGGATTAACCGTATAGGTAGGGAATGCGGCTGCGGTGATACAGGACAAAGCCAGAAACACTGCCGTCAGTAGAGTTTTAATTTTCATTGATGTTTGGTTTGTGGCCGGATTTTGATCCCCGGCTGTAATGTATAATTGATGTATTTTTGTTTAAACGCCAAAGGTATAAAAATTGAATATTAAATTTATCCCCCCCTGTGTTAAAAAATGTTAAAATATAAATTGTGGATTGATTTTAAAGAAAATTGCAGCATTGCGCCAAGCGTACTGCCCCGACTCAGTCGCTTCTCCGAACGTTGATGATTTGCACTGCCCCACGAAAGGCATAGCGGGTGCGATGGGTTTGGCGCGCCTCACTTCAGCAAGGAGAGGGGAAGTCGCTCGCGCTCCAACAAATGTTGGAGCGCGAGCGTTTATATTGTGGGCGCGGTGGGTAAGAGCCGCACCTCCCCTCAGCATGGAAAAGATTGTGATTATAGGTGGTGGGTTTGCCGGATTGAATCTGTGCAAACACCTTGATGCCTCCAAATATGAGATTTGTCTTGTAGACAGAAACAATTTTCATGGTTTTCCGCCACTCTTCTATCAAGTGGCTTCATCGGCACTTGTGTCGGCCAACATCTGCTTTCCATTCCGGCGGGAAATCAAGAAGCGCCGGAATGTGTCTTACCACATGGGGCATGTAAAGAACATTGATTTGGAACGGAAAATAGTTACAACGAGTTATGAGACAATCAGCTACGACAAGTTGGTGCTCGCCGCCGGCTCATCCAACAATTATTTCGGCATGGACGGGCTTGACAAAACCACTTTCGGCATAAAGACAGTTGGAGAGGCAGCTCACACGCGCGATGAGATCCTCGACCGATTTGAGCGCGGAGCCCTCTGCCAAGACAGGGAGCGCCGCCGCCAGCTGCTCAGCTTCCTGGTGGTGGGCGGCGGCCCGTCGGGTGTGGAAATAGCCGGCGCACTCGGCGAGATGAAGAAATATATACTGAAAAAGGAGTATCCCGAACTCGACCCTGACGATGTGACCATCACACTGGTGGAGGGTACCTCCAACCTGCTCGGCGCGATGCGGCCCAAGTCGCGTGAAAAGGCGCTTCAGGGGCTTCGCGACCTGATGGTGAACGTCAGGCTCAACACCATGATGAAGAGCTATGCCGACAAATATGTCACCTTCGCCGACGGCCACCGCGAATATTACGAAACATTGATCTGGACTGCCGGAGTGCGCGGCGAGAACATGCCGGGACTTCCGGCAGAGGTGGTCGGTCCCGGGGCGCGTGTGAAAGTGGACAGATTCAACCGGGTGGTCGGATATGAAGACTCCCTCTATGCCGTGGGAGATATCGCTTTGATGATTAGCGAGAAATATCCTAAAGGCCATCCGCAGATGGCGCAACCGGCCATACAGCAGGCACGCAACTTGGCGAAAAATCTGAACGCGGGGGAATTCAAGCATGAATTCATATATAAAGACAAAGGAAGCATGGCCACCATCGGCAAGAAAAAAGCGGTGGCCGACCTCAGCTTTGCATCCTTCTCCGGCCTCTTTGCATGGCTTATATGGCTGGCAATCCACTTGATTTCAATATTGGGAATGCGCAACAAGCTGAGTGTCATGACAAGCTGGTTCTGGAACTATCTTTTCTCCAGCACTTCGCTGCGGCTGTTGTTGCGCCCCACCAAATTCCCTGAACGGCGCCATTGGGGAGATTAGGCCTTTTTATGGAGTCTTAAACCATTTGCATTTTGCATGGTCATAATATGAAGGCTCTGCTTGAGACGGAGCAATATTCCCGACATTGAGGGGTTAAGACATGCGGAAATGAAGAAAATCAAATTAATCATATCGTGTGCCGCACTTATGGTTGCGGCGAGCGGATGCAGCATGTTCGGGCCGAAAACAAAGACTACGCCCGAACTGCCGCGAGACAGAGAGTATATCACTGTGAAAACATCAGTGAAATCATATTCGCCTGAAGAAATAAAAAAAGGAATAGTGAAAGGCGATTGGGCGATAGAGTCGGTATATGGCAAGCCGGCAGTAGGGGAGGAGGCTCCGTTCATAAAATTTGTGCCCTCGGAGCATCGCATCTACGGCAATAACGGCTGCAATGTGATTAATGCCGAATACAGCTATAATCCAAATGATTCCACCATTCGGTTTGACAAGCTCGCCTCCACAATGATGATGTGTCAGAAGGAGGGGCTCACAGATTATGAAATCAATACGGCACTCGGTGCTGCAAAATATTACACATGGAGAGATGAAAATTCCAACTTCTACATCACATTTTACGATGAAACCCGCCGCGAGGTGATGGTGCTGATGCATCAGAATTTTCAGTTTCTCAACGGTGTGTGGCGAGTAGCAAAGATTGAAGACAAAACAGTGAATGTGGAAGGGATGAAGCTGGTGATAGATGTTGACGAGGGCAAGCTTCACGGCAACACCGGCTGCAACATTATCAACGGCAATCTGGAGATAGATATGAATGCTGTCAATTCCATTTCTTTCAGTTCAATAGCGATGACCCGTGCCGCATGTCACGACAGCAGCATGGAAACAGCCCTGGTGGTGGCTCTTGAGGAGGCCTCGATGGCACGGCCTGTTTCCGGCAATGAAGTGGTGCTTTACGACTCGCGCATGAATCCGGTGCTGACACTTGTGCGCACCACCGACCGTTAATCTGCAGCTTATGGGAAGTGAAGAGAGAATCGACAAGTGGCTATGGGCCATGCGCGTGTTCAAGACCCGCACAATCGCCACCGAAGCCTGCAAAAAGGGGCGGGTGATGATGGGTGGAGTGGCTGTGAAGCCCTCGCGTGCGGTGAAGCCCGGAGATGTGATTGATGTGAGAAAACCGCCGGTCACCTATACATTTCGTGTGAAGGGCGTCACCGGCAACCGGCTCGGCGCGCGCCTTGTGCCTGAATATCTTGAGAACATCACACCGCAGTCGCAATATGACCTGCTTGAAATGACAAAGATATCCGGCTTCGTGGATCGCAGAAAGGGTCTCGGACGCCCCACCAAAAGAGATTCGCGGGAGTTGTCGAAATTTAAGGAGGATACGTATGCCGACACATATTTTCTTGATTTCGAGGATGATTTCGAGGATGACGAAGACTGAGGCGTGCATGGCGTCGGCAGGGCAATTAAAGAGGCTGCTGCGCGCGGCATGCGTGCTGGCGGCAGCTTTGGTGTGTGCTCCGGCAATACATGCGCAGATTGATGCCGAGCAGGTGATACGCATCGGACGCAATGTGCTGGCGATGGATGATTACATGCTCTCCATTCAATATTTCAATCAGGCAATAAAAGCAAAGCCCTATCTGTCTGACCCCTACTATCTGCGCGGACTTGCCAAGCTGTCGCTTGAAGATTACAAGGGAGCCGAAGAAGATGGCACACTCGCCATAGACCGAAACAAATTCAAGACCGAAAGCTATCGGCTTCGCGGCTTTGCGCGTCAGTCGCTCGGCAAAGACTCTCTGGCTATTGAAGATTACAACATGGGACTGCGTCATAATCCGCAGGACAAATACTTCCTGTTCTACAAGGCTGTGGCGCAGACAGAGCTGAAAGATTATGCCGGGGCAGACTCTACATTTTCGTTTCTGCTGAGGATATATCCGCGATTTGAGGAGGGCTACACTGCCCGAGGGCGCCTTCAGATGGTGCGCGGAGATACGGTTCGCGCCCTCGAGGATGTGTCGAAGGCTATTTCAATGAATCAAAATCTGATACAGCCTTTCCTGCTGCGCGCGGAGATAGAATCAAAGCAAAAAAACTGGCAGGATGCGCTTAATGATATGGATTATGCGGTGAAACTGCGTCCGCATGAGGCCGATCTATATGTGAACCGTGCATATCTGAGATATAACCTTGATGACTATTTCGGGGCAATGGCCGACTACAACTATGCGCTGGAGCTGCAACCCTTTAATAACGCAGCGCTGTATAACCGGGCATTGTTGAGGTATGAAGTGAAAGACCTCAACCGTGCCGCCCGCGACTTCAATGAGGTGCTGAGGCTGCAACCCGATAATTTTCATGCGCGCTATAATCTCGGCCTTATAGAGATGGAGCGGGGCAACAATGGGGATGCTTTGCAACAGTTTGACGCAATAGCTCGGAAATATCCGCGCTTCTACCCTGTGTATTACGCGCGGGCAGAGGCTCTGCGCAGCATGGGCAACATGCGGGCGGCGATGCAGAGTGCGTATCATGCCGATGAGCTTGTGAAATCTTATGTAAAAAATCCGGAGCGCAATCCGCTTGACCGCCCGGCGATTTTGGCCGGAACATCCAACAACAGCGGCGTCGAGGCTCGCGAAAACGAGAGCGAAGATGAGGTGATGAACCGCTTCAACCAGCTTGTCACCGTGGGCGGAACCTCCGGCACCCGGCTGGCCTACAATGACAAAATCAAGGGACGCGTGCAGGATCGCAACATGCCCGTTACGCTTGAGCCAGCATATATGCTGTCGTTTCGCGAAATGCCTCAGTCGCTCCAAACGACATCAAATTATTTCAGAGAACTCGATGAATTCAACAACAGCCGTTATCTCGCCGGCCGGCTCTCCCTGAGCCCTGACGAGCATGAAGAAAAGAGCTATGATGACATATTTGCCCTTGCCGACTGCTATGACAAAGTGACAAAGCAGCCCGGGGCTCGCCCGGCCGACTGGCTTGCATTGGGGGTGGCCCGCGCCATGTTGAAAGATTATGACGCCGCCCTCCGCGCGCTCAACAGGGCAATTGAGATGGTGCCGGGCTTCACAATGGCTTATCTGGAGCGAGCCTTTGTGCTTCAACATTGCGGCGACCCGATGAAAGCGCCGCTCGCTGTCAGCGACTATGACGAAGCATTGCGACTCAACCCGAGACTGATATATGCATATTTCAACAAGGGAAATCTTTATTACGAACTCGGAGATTACACATCGGCTTTAAGCTGCTATTCGGCTGCGCTTGAGACTGATTCGCAGTTTGGCGCGGCATATTTCAACAGAGGGCTTACATATCTGAAAATGGGCAACAAGCGCAGAGCATTTGATGATTTGAGCAAGGCCGGTGAACTTGGAGTGCTCCCCTCATACAATCTTCTCAAACGCATGAAATGACACGGCTTATGAAACGTAATCCAAAAAAATACCGCCTGGTGATTCTGGGCCACGAATGGGACCTCTACCGGCTGGCATATTCCGAGGCTGTGCATGGCCGGCGAATATACATGGGCGAGAGAGAGCCGAAAGGGAAAATCCTGCGCTTTCTCTACAAGGTGCATTTCACAGAGAAAATCAACAGGTTTGTGAAGCTCCCGTTCAAAGGGCTGTGGTGTCGATATTGGTTTCGCAAGCTCGACAAAAATGAGCCGACTGTCTTTCTGATATTCAAAAAATGGCTTGATATGAATGCCTCAACCGGCCTGATTGAGCATATAAAAAGGCATTTCCGCGACAACAAGGTTGTGTTTTTCTTTCAAGATATTGTTTCCTCATATAGCGGAGGTGCGAATGGCGGAGCTGTCAGACTTGACTATCTGCATGAAAAAACAGACCTGCTGATATCTTACGACAAAGCCGATTGTCAAGAATATGGCATGGAGTTTCATCCCACTGTCTTTTCTCATGTTGACATCCCCAAAAACAATAAACCGCGCTCGGATGTGTTTTTTATAGGGAAGGACAAGGGAAGGCAGCAGCTTCTCGGACAGATTTATGACAAACTCACGGCTACCGGCTTCAATTGCTTGTTCATCCTTCTTGATGTGCCGGAGCGTGAAAGAATGTATAAAGGGAAAATCCGGTATATAGACCGAGAGCTGCCATATGCCGAGACACTCGAATATGTGGAGTGCGCGGATTGCCTGCTTGAGCTGATGCAGCCCGGAGCTGTGGGTTCAACCTACAGGATGCTCGAAGCAATATCATTCAACAAGATGCTGCTTACAAACAATGCGGCGATGCTCGAAAGCGAATATTTCTCACCGGAATATGTGTCGATATTCAATTCGCCTGATGATATTGACATCAAATTTCTAAGGGCGGCATGCTCCGGCATGGCATCCAAAAACAGGTTTCACGACAAAATCGGGCCGGAACGCCTGGTGTCATTTATAGAAGAAAAACTTAACATAGAAGTGGAATAGACAGTGGCAAAAAGGTCAACACAGAAAACGCAGGTGCTGCTGCTCTATGTCACCACGCTGATAGGTGTGGTGCTGGGGGTGGTGTCGTCTATTATCAACACACGCTTTGTTGACCCGCTCGTTTATGGAGATGTGCGATATGTTCAGAACATACTGAACTTCACCGCCTCGCTTTTGTTGCTGGGATATTTCACATCCGGGAGCCGACTGCTTGCAGTAGCCCGCACGGCTGAGGATGTGGCAAGGGTGAAGGGCTGCATGGTGATTGTGCTCCTGATTACAGTGGCCGTGCAGCTTGTGGTGTGTGTGGCATGCGGCTTCTTCAACATTGAAAAGGATAATGTGTCATATCTCTTCTGGATATCCCTGCCGGTGTGCGTGTGTCCGTTATTTTTGAATTATGTCAACACCACGGCCCAGGGCGACAACCAGATAGGCCGACTTGCAGCGGCACGACTGTTGCCGGCATTCATATATGTGCCGATGGCATATTTTGTTTATAGTCGTTTTGGTGCGGATGCCACAAAAATGATATTGCTGCAGTGGGGCATATCGGCAATCGTAATAGGGGGAGTTATTGTGTCGACACGCCCGCGGTTTGACAATCTGCGTGACACATGGCGAAAATTACGGATAGAGAATAAAACCTACGGCAACCAGCTCTATATAGGGTCGCTTGTGATGGTGGCTACCAATTACATTGCCGGAATCTCACTCGGCGTATTTAATGAAAACAATATCGAGGTGGGTTTTTATACGCTTGCTCTGACAATCACCGGCCCGCTGGCCACGCTGCCGGCAATTATCGGCACTGTATATTTCAAGAAATTTGCCGATCAGCCCCGCATCCCGGCCAATGTCATGAAGGCAACAGCCCTGCTCACCATCACTTCATGCATAGTTTTTGTGGTTATCGTGAAGCCTTTTGTGGCATTTCTTTATACCGACACGTATGAGCGGGTGGGCACGTATGCCACTATTCTTTCAATCGGCTTCAGCATGCACGGATTCGGTGATATGATCAACAGGTATCTCGGCTCACACGGCTGTGGCAAGTCCATACGCAATGCCAGCATTGCAAACGGTGTGTTCAAGGTGGTGGGCTTTACGCTGTTTGTGTATCTCTTCAACATATATGGAGCTTTGCTCACAATGGTGTTTTGCTCCGGCATATATCTTGCAATTTTGTTGTATTATTACAGACGGTTCATCTCGAAGAATCTGCGCGGCGACGGAAGTTCAGAATATTTTTTATGAAACAGACTCTGAATATGGAGAATCGTTATATATTTGTAATTCCCGACATGGGCTCGGGGGGTGCGGAGCGCGTGATATCCATATTATGCAATAATTTCTCCCGTCTTGGCCTGCGCACAGAGGTTTGGATGCTTTTCGGGAGCCGGATGCATTATCAGCTTCCCGAAAGCGTGGGAGTCAGGACATTCGGCATGCTCAACATGCCGATGAAGCAGCGAATAGGCAGAATGCGAGCTGCATTGCGCGATGCAAAATGCGGGCAAGGAAGGGTGATTCTTTATGCGTTTCATGATTCCGCGCTCAAATATGCCCTGGCTGCACGCTGTGGATTGGGCGGCATACGCGTGATTTCTGCGGAGAGAAACAACCCGTATATAAAGGGAGGCTCGCTGCTTTCGCGGATAAAAAACACGCTTCCCTATCTCATGTCGTCACATTCTGTGTTTCAGACTCCGGATGCACGGAAATATTATCTTCTGCCGGAAAGTAAATGCAGTGTGATTCCCAATCCCATAACGCCAACCGGCAAGGCGTGGCAAGGAAGCCTTTCGCCGGAGAAGCTGATATCGGTGTGCAGGCTTCACAGCCAGAAAAACATTCCGATGTTGCTTGAAGCAGTGGGAATGCTCAGGGTGAAATTCCCCGACATTCATCTTGACATATATGGAGAGGGAGAGTTGAAAGAGGAGTTGGAGCGGATAATCAGCGGGATGGGATTGGCGCGACACGTGTCGCTGCGAGGAGTCACCCGTGACACTGCCGAAAAACTTGCGGAAGCTTCAGTGTTCGTCTCAACATCCGATTATGAAGGGATATCCAATTCAATGCTTGAGGCTATGGCCGCCGGGATGCCTGTGGTTTGCACGGATTGTCCCATAGGGGGCGCCCGACTGATGCTCGGAGAGGGGGGCGGAATGCTTTCGCCGGTTGGTGATGCCGGAGCGTTTGCAAGGCGATTGGAGGAGCTGCTTGGCGCGCCGGAGCAGGCGCGCCGTATGGCGGCGAAGGCAAAACAGACATCATTAAAATATTCACCTGAATCAATATCATTGCAATGGCTGAAGGCGGGAAGAAGAAAATAAAAGTGCTGGAGGTGGCCTATCTCTTTGATTATGGCGGGATACGGGCCTTTATAATGAATTATCTCAGATATATCGACAAGGAGAAATTCGATGTTGACATATATGTGTTTGGTGATGATTCGTCGCCATTCACAGAGGAGGTGCAGCGACTTGGCGCAAGGATTTTTTTCGAGCCGGAAAATAATGCCAAAAAGAATATACCGCGATTTATAAGGCAGCTTTATCACTTTATGAAGGAGCATGGCCCCTACGATGTGGTGCATGCCCACACCAATCTTATCGGTGCATGGGTGCTGATTGCTGCGAAGCTGGCCGGGGTTCCCCACAGGCTTTCCCACTCGCACACCACCGACAATTTCCGCGACTCCCTGATTCAGCGATCCTATTCCGGATTGCGAAGATGGATTGTGAACCGGCTTGCCACGGGCAAACTCGCATGCGGAAAATTGGCCGGCGAGAATATGTATGGAAAGGGTGCGGATTTCAAAGTCGCTGTAAACGGAATTCCGACAGAGAAGTTTCTCACTCCTGACAGAGCGAATGTGGAGGCGTTGCGCAGAAGTCTTTCAATTCCCGAAGGTGTGAGGGTATATGCCAATGTAACGCGGCTTGACACGCAAAAGAATCATCTTTTCGCCGTGGAGGTGTTTAGGGAAATTCATAAAATCGATCCGGATGCAATTTTTATATGCGGAGGTGTGATTCCCGACCTCAGCTCCACAGAGAAAGAGGTGAAAAATAAAATCAGGGAGTATGGTCTTGAAGAATTCTGCCGGATTACCGGTCCGTTCAAGAGGGTGGAGGATTTATATCATCTGTCGGATGTGTGGATATATTGCTCGATATTCGAGGGTTTGCCGTTCGGGCCGATAGAACTGCAGGCTGCCGGAGTGCCGGTGTTGGTGTCGGATGTCATCACTCGCGAAATCGATCTGGGGCTCGGCCTGCTGCATTTTCTTTCGCTTGACGACTCTCCGCAAGTGTGGGCGCGAAAGGCTGTATCGATTAAAAAAGAGGGATTGCCCCTTGAGAAGATCAAGAAGGCATTCGCGATGCATAATTTTGACATATCACAGAATGTTAAGAATTTGGAACAGATTTATGAAGCGCGTTAAATGGTCAATATTGTTGCCGGCTCTTATTATAGCGGTGATGTTTGCCGCGATTCCGATGCGGGCGGCTACGATAATCCTGAAGCGGGGGCTGAACTTGCAGTCGCAGCTCACGGGGGTGGGAAATGTGTTTGTGGTGAACGGAAGTTTCGATCTTGGGGGAGACACCATACAGTTGCCCGGCAAAAGCGTCATAAAGTTTGGCAAAGGGGGCAGATTGCAGAACGGAGTGATAAGAGGAAGCAATTCGAGGATAATAGCCGACAACAGGGAGATTTTTCGCAATGTCAATGTAGCGGGCACATGGAGGCAGACCGATGTATATGGCCGGTGGTTTCGTGCCCCGGGAGGCAGGAAGCCGGCCAATCAATATTTTTGCAATCTGATGTTGCTCTGCAAGGGGGATTCGATGACGCGGCTCTACACTCCGGCTGCGACATATTATGTTGAGGCCGTGAGAAAATCCGCACCGATACTGATGCCCTCCAATGTGTATTGGCAGAACAGGTCAACAATCATGATGTTGCCGTGCAGCTATGATTTCTTCAATACGGTTTATATCCACCGACAGAGGAATGTGACAATTGATGGCGGCACATTTATTGGAGATTCTCGCACCCACACCGGCACGAAAGGGGAGTGGGGACACGGCATAAGATGCGGCGGCTCGGAGAATGTGGTGATAAAAAATGTGACAAGCTCATATTGCTGGGGCGATGGCATTGACTTGATTGAAGGAGACGACTCCGATGGGAATGCCACCGTGAACTGTAGAAACGTGCTGATAGAGAATGTGAGATGCCGCAATAACCGGCGTCAGGGATTAAGCATAGAGGCTGCCGAAAATGTGGTGGTGAAGAATTCAGAATTCTCCGGCACCGGCCATCCGGCCTTCACGGAGCCGGGGGCGGGCATAGATATAGAGCCATGGACCGGATTGGAGGGGAAAATCAAAAATGTCACGATTGACAATTGCCGGTTTTCCAACAACAAGGGTCCGGATTTGCGGTGTCACACATATTTCTATAAAAACGGCATGCCGCGCACCGGTGGGGATGTGGAGATAAAAAACTGCACCATGGGAGTGTGTGAATTCAGAAATGCCATCGGTGCAAAAGTGGAAAACTGCAACATCACCGAACGGTTGCAGATTCGCGATTCGAAGCAGATTGATTTCGAGAATTGTGTGATTGAGAAATATAAGGAAATCGGCAAGTGCTCCGCAATTGAGTTCAGACAATGTGAGGTGCTCGACAACACGGGTTTGGTGATAGGGATGGCAGTCGGCACAGGTGTGTTGGCCGCATTGCTGATTCCGAATTGCAAATATCAGATTTCAAATTCCGGGACATGATGGGTGAAGTGTTGTTTTCAATAATCGTGCCGGTCTATAAAGTCGAGAAGTATCTTGCTCGGTGTGTGGACTCGTTGCTGGCACAGGATTTCGATGATTATGAGATTGTGCTGGTAGACGATGGCTCGCCCGATGCATGCCCCGCCTTATGCGACGAATATGCGGCGGCGCACGAGCGTGTGAAAAGTGTGCACAAACCAAACGGCGGGCTGAGTGACGCCCGGAATTTTGGAGTGGGGGTTTCTTCAGGAAAATATATAACGTTCGTTGACAGCGATGACTTTTGGGAGGGGCGTGATGTGTTGTTGCGCATCAATGATTTGGTAAAGCGATACAATCCTGATATTGTGGTGAGCGATTTCATCAAATATTATGAGGCAAGCGACAGCTTTCTCTATCCGCAGACAGTCGGGGAGCAGGCCCCGAATGGAAAATCCGCGCCGGAGATGCTGCAATATTTTTATTTCAAATGTGCCGACCTCAGGATTGCCGCATGGCAGAAATTCGTAAGAAGGGAATTGGCGATGGCTCATCCGTTCACAAAAGGTTTGCTGTCGGAAGATATCGACTGGACATTCTCCATATATCCGGAAGCAAAAACAATAACAGAATGTGACACGCCCTATTATTGCTATCGCCAGCAGCGTGAAGGCTCAATCACCAACAGCAATGCCGCAAAACGTATAGACAATCTCTTCACGATAATCGACAAATGGGAGGAGCCGTTGCTTAGGATGCGGACGGATGAGGCCGGGCGTGAAATCTATCTCGGCTATCTTGCCTATCAGCTCTCTATCATAATGTTGATTGCCAACAGCCTGCAGCGAGACGAGAAGGAGCGAGTGTTGGAGAGAATAAAGCAACACAAACATCTTTTCAGATATAAGACGAATGCGAAAACTTCAAAGGTAAGGATGCTTGTGAGGGTTGTTGGAATAAGAGCTGCTATGAAGGTGATGAAGCTATATTATGACAGACGGGAGAAACTTGCAATAAAAAAGGTGTAAAAAGCGTTAATAAACGGGATTGAAAGGGAAAAAATATTAAATTTGGAGTCGCAAATCGTTTGTGAACGATTTTTAATAAGCATATTGTGCTGATGCTCACAGTATAATATCGGAATATAAAAATATCAGGAATTCAAATATAGAACGCTATATATGGGACACGACAACCACCCATCGTATGAAATAGATGAGAATCTGATGCCGGGAGGAGCCGGCAGTAAGTTGAAAAATATCATTCCGCTCAGAGACACAGTGAAAGCCACGCTGCAGCGTTGGCCCTGGATTCTGGCCTCACTCACTTTCTTTCTTTTTCTGGGTGCGGCCTACATACTAATCACCCCGAAAACCTACACACAGACCGCCTCTATGGTGATTAAGCAGGATGGCGAGGGCGCATCAGCCGCCATGCTCGGCGATCTCCAGAGTCTCGGCTTGTTTTCAAGCAATAACGATGTTGAGAATGAGCTCGAAACTTTCAAATCGCCCGACTTGATGGAGGAGGTGGTAGACTATCTTGATTTGTCAACCACATATTACAAACCGGGTAAATTTCATGACACGGTGATTTTCGGCACTTCCCTGCCGGTGAAAGTCTCGCTTCCGGGCTTGTCGGAAAAATCTTCGTGCAGTTTCAAGATTGAAGTGACTCCGAAGGGGGAAGTGACGCTCTCCAAGCTTGCATATCTGATTCCCGGCCCGGGCAAAAAGAAGAAGATTAAGAGTAATAAGGAATACAAAGGGAAGCTCGGCGCACCGATTATGACCGAAGTCGGCGCCATAACAGTGAATCCCACGCAATATTACAAGCCGACGGAAAAGGATATGGAGATTGTTGTGGACAGAGATTCACGCGGCTCCACAATCCGCTCGTTTGAGTCGCGCCTTGCGGCAGACATCCCCAACAAGAAGTCTACCGTGATACGCCTTACATTCAACGATCCCAACCTCGAACGGGCAGATTCCGTGCTTGCCGGACTTATTGCCGCATACAATAACAACTGGATTGAAGATAAAAACATTGCTGCCGCACAGGCCTCGCGCTTCATCGACGAGCGCCTGAATGTGATAGAGAAGGAGCTTGGCGGTGTCGATTCGGATATCTCCAACTACAAGAGTGAGAATCTTGTGCCGGATGTGGCGATGACAGCCAGCGCCGCAATGCAGTCGGAACAGAAGCTCACTCAGGATATTCTCGGCCTCACCGGCCAGTTGCAGAGCCTTTATAAAATACGCGCATCTATTTCAAAAGAGGGTGCTTATGAGACACTCCCGGCCAATACCGGACTCACCGACCTTGCTATTGAGCGTCAGATTACCACCTACAACCAGAAGATTACGGAGCGCAACCGGCTTCTGGCTCAAACGAGCGACAAAAATCCCCTCGTAAAGATTCTCGACAAGGATATTGCCGGACTGAGCACTGCTATTCATGGCTCGGTTGACAATTCAATCCGCACTCTCGAATCGCAGATAGGCACACTGCAGAGTGCGCGCGCACAGGAAACTTCCAAACTGGCAGCGACACCTACGCAGGCAAAAAATCTGCTTCAGCGCGAACGCCAGCAGAAAGTGAAGGAAAACCTTTATCTCTTCTTGTTGCAGCGCCGTGAGGATAATCAGTTGAACCAGTCGTTCACATCATATAATAACCGTGTGATTATCCGTCCGGGTGGAGATCCCGACCCCACAAAGCCGAAGGTGCCGCTGATAATGGGTGCGTGTTTTGTGCTCGGCTTTATTTGTCCGTTCCTGACTACTTATGTGCTTGAGACACTCAACACCAAGGTGCGCGGCCGCGATGATGTAAAGGGACTGCGCACACCGATGATCGGAGAGATTCCGGAAGTTCCGGCCAAGGAGATGGCTGAAAACGAGAATGAGCCTCTTGTGCGGCAGGGCAAGCGCGACATAGTGAATGAAGCCTTCAGAGTGCTCCGCACAAACATCAATTTCGCGCGCGTCTACAAGCATCAGTGCAATGTGCTTGGCATCACCTCGTTCAACCCCGGCTCCGGAAAGACATTCATATCATTCAATGTGTCGGTGGCGTTCGCACTCCGCAACAAGCGTGTGCTGCTGATCGACGCCGACATGCGCAAGTCGGCAACATCAAAATATGTTGGCAATCCGAAGAAGGGTTTGTCAGACTATCTCAATGGAGATGAGAAAGATGTTCGCTCGCTGCTTGTCAGTGTGGAAGGAACTCCCTCGCTGCAAGTGCTCCCCTCCGGCAAACTGCCGCCGGCTCCCACCGAGCTCATAGAGCGCCCCGAGTTCGGCAAAATGATAGAGGAGTTGCGACCCGATTATGACCTTATTCTGATAGACTGTCCGCCGATTGACATTGTGGCTGATGCCAAGATTGTCAATGAATTTGTAGACAGAATGATATTTGTGATGCGTGTGGGTGTAATGGAACGTTCGATGGTGAAAGACCTTGATGAACTTGCCAACGCGAAGGAATATAAGAAGATGGCATTTATTCTCAACGGTGTGCCTCTGGCGCGCAACAGCTTCGGAAAAATTGCCTATTCCTCATATTCATACGCATACGGCAATTGATGCGCATTTGACATGATATATATATTCCTCATTGCCGTATTATTGTTCGGGAGTGTCTATTACAACGACAAACGCCCGGACAAGGGGAATATATATCTGATAATCGAGTATCTTGTAATTGTGTTGATCTTCGGCCTCCGATATAAGGTCGGGGGCGACACGTGTGTCTATTTTTATCAATATGACGAGTGGCCCACGCTCGACGAGTTTCAGAGAATTGGCTATGAAAGTGAGCGCTTCAATATAGGGTGGGTGCTTCTTTCAGGAATAAGCAAGTTGATATATAACGATTTCGCCACTCTGCAGATATTGCAGTCGGCGATTGTGAACGCGGCTTTCTTCTATTTCTTCAAGAAGCATGTGCCCAATTATTTCACGGCCATACTGTTTTATGGCTTGATGTATATGCTTACGTTCAACACGGAGCTGATGCGCGCATCGCTGGCGATAAGTGTGTTTCTTTTCGGATTCGATTTCTATCTCAAGCGTAAGTGGGTGCAGTATTATCTGTTGGCCATTGTAGCATTTTTGTTCCACAACGAGGCGGTGATGATGATGGCGTTGCCGGTGTGTGTGCTGCTGTCGAAGATAAAGACGAATCTGTTCAATCTGACGATATTGCTGCTCATTTGCGTGGTGTCGGTTTTGATTTTTGATGTCACACCATATCTGTTGTCGGTGTTGTCGGTGTCGGAACGTGTGTTGTCAACTCTGGAGAATTATACAGAGATGACCAACCAGGCCAATGTCAACGGATTTATAGCGCAGACGTTTTATATGATGCCGTGGTTTCTCTTTCTATGGCTGTCGAAAAATCACCGCAATCTTTATTGGCGCGGCTTTATCATACTTTTCATTTTCTTCTCATATCAGCAGCTCAGATATTTGGAGGTGATGGTGAGGGCATGTGATTTCCTCTATCCGTTCACTATTGTGGCAATGTGCTACGGATGCCGGGTGCTGAAGAGAAATGTGGATTTTCTGATGAAGTCGGCAATTGTGGTGTGTCTATGCATCGCGATATCAGTGCGTCTGTACGGGTTTATTGCAAATGAGCACTGGAAATTGTTTTATCCTTATTCATCAGTGTTTTCGCCTCAGGAAAATTCCGAACGCGAGAGTCTTGTGGATGAGTTCCAACAGATAGACTGATGATATAAAATTCCGATTTGATAATAATTTTTAACGTTTCAGCGTTATATATAGAGTAGAATTATACATATGAAGATTTTCAGCGTAAGAACAATCGTGAAATCAGCCTCCGGGGCTGCCTCCGCATGCCTGCTTTTTCTTGCGGCATCGTGCAGCACCCCGAAAGATGTTACATATTTTCAGGATATAAAGGAGGGGCATACAGTGCTTCCTGAAGGAGTGTCCGCTTTGAAAGTCGCTCCTGAAGACAAGCTTTCAATAATTGTCACAACACAGGATCCGAATCTGTCGGCACAGTTTAATCTTGTGATGACACAGAGCAGGATTGCCACGACAAGAAGCAGTGTGTCAGAGTCGCTGAATGTGAGCGATTCACGCACCGGTTTTTACACGGTAAATGCCGATGGCGACATTAATTTCCCGGTGCTCGGGAAGCTGCATGTGGCAGGCATGACCCGCTCGCAGCTCGCTTCATATATAGAAAAACGCCTCATATCGGAAGATTTGGTTAAGGATCCGGTGGTGACTGTGGAATTTATCAACACCGGAGTGTCTGTGCTCGGAGAGGTGCACAACCCCGGACGGTATGAGTTTAACAAAGACCGTGTCACTGTGCTGGATGCTCTTGCATTGGCCGGAGACATGAGAAACACCGGCATGCGCACTAATGTGAAAGTGATCAGGGATAACAACGGGCAGCGTGATGTGTATGTGCTCGATTTGACCAACGCTGAGGAATCGATGAAGTCGCCGGGATATTATGTGCAGCAGAACGACATGATTTATGTGGAGCCAAACGAACGGTCGAAACGGGAAACCACCTCAAGTGGCAACACTCTTTATAATCCTTCGTTCTGGGTGTCGCTCGGATCTGTGGGGATC
The DNA here is from genome assembly GCA_023665575.1 of Candidatus Amulumruptor caecigallinarius. Lineage (GTDB taxonomy): Bacteria > Bacteroidota > Bacteroidia > Bacteroidales > Muribaculaceae > Lepagella. Next base: position 98,917 of record JAMPDQ010000001.1, read on the forward strand.
ACAGTTGCCACGCTTGTGGTGACGATATCCAAGTAACACCGGCTTCGCCAAGCAGCCTAATGACTAAGCCTATGAAAATAATGCAGGTGATCACGCTCTGTGAACTTGGGGGTGCGCAATCTGTTGTCAGCAATTTGTCGAACGAACTTGTCAGGCGCGGTCACGAGGTGATAGTGGTTGCGGGCGAGGGTGATGGGAAGATGCTGACACTCCTCGACAAACGCATCAAAACGGAGCGGATTCCCTCATTGGTGCGTCGGCTGTCTCCACTCAATGAGCTGAAAACGCTCGTGGCAATGCGCGGGATTTATCGTAAATATCGCCCCGATGTGATTCAGCTGCATTCATCGAAGGCCGGATTGCTCGGACGTCTGGCATTTCCCGGATCAAAGACTCTCTACACAATTCATGGTTTCGATTCCATCCGTGTGGCCTACCGCAGGTTTCTTCCGCTGGAGAAAGTGTTGCAGCATCATTGTTCGGCAATTGTGGGTGTGAGTAAATATGACCGGGATAATCTCATAAAGGAGGGAATCACCGACAATGTGTCGTTTGTATACAATGGCATATTCCCGCCCCGGCATCTTAAGGAGGATCCCTTCGCAAATATGAATAAATATAAGGGAAAGATTCTGTGCATTGCCAGAATATCACCTCAGAAAAAGCCCGAACTGTTTGCCGATGTGGCGGCTCTTATGCCCGATTATGCCTTTATATGGATTGGCAATCAGAAGATACCGGAGGGGAATTTCCCCGACAATGTCTTCTTTATGGGTAATATCCCGGGTGCGGGCTCTTATACTGAGCATGCCGATGTGTTTTTCCTTCCGAGCAATTACGAGGGGTTGCCGATGTCGATAATCGAAGCGCTTGCATGCGGCACACCGGTAGTGGCTTCCGCAGTGGGTGGAATCCCGGAGATTCTTAACGGCAAAAATGGTTTCGCCGTGGAGAATAATGCCCGAAAAATGGCGGAAAAGATATCCGAGATAATGGCTTCGAAAGAGGCTTATGAGGCAATGTCGTGTGAGGCGCGCAATGTATATGCCCACTGTCTGACTGTGGAAAGGATGACGGATGGATATTTAGAAATTTATAATGAGATAACCGGCTGAAATAATGAAAGTGACACTAATCGGGGGGAGCGGATTCATCGGCACCAGAATTTTGGGGCTGCTGAGCGAGAACCCGACAAAATACAGCGTGAAAAACATTGACCTGCAACCCAGCCATTTCTTTAATGAAGTGACAGTTATCGGAGATGTGCGTGAGCAGGATCAAATGGACCGCGAACTCCGTGGCACGGATGTGGTGATATTGCTCGCTGCGCAGCATCGAGATGATGTTACGCCGACATCACTCTATTACGATACGAATGTGGGCGGCATGAAGGTTACTCTTAAGGCTATGGAACGCAACGGGATAAAGAGACTTGTATTCTTCTCCTCGGTGGCAATCTATGGCATGAACAAGAAAAATCCGGATGAGTCTCATCCGGCTGACCCGTTTAATCATTACGGAAAATCAAAATGGCAGGCCGAGAATGTTGTGAAAGAGTGGCATGAATCGCACCGCGACTGGAATGTCAACATCGTTCGTCCCACAGTGGTGTTTGGCGAAAGAAACCGCGGCAATGTATATAATCTGCTAAATCAGATTTCTTCCGGCAAATTCCTTATGGTGGGCAATGGAAACAACAAGAAGTCAATGGCCTATGTGGGGAATGTTGTGGCTTTTGTGAAATTCATGATTGATGATCTGACTGAAGGCTACAATGTGTTCAACTATATTGACAAGCCGGATGTGAACATGAACCAATTGGTGTCGCGGGTGAGCGAGGTGCTTCAGAAACATATTCCGGCCACTCACTTTCCCTTCTGGCTTGGCATGGCGGGCGGATATTGCTTTGATTTGCTGGCTAAAATCACGGGGAAGAAACTTGCCATAAGCTCGGTGAGGGTGAAGAAATTCTGCGCCACCACGGAATTCGACTCCACGAAGGCGCACAATAGCGGCTTCATTCCCCCCTATACGCTCAGAGAAGGGCTTGCGAGGACACTCGAATTCGAATTTGTGCATCCGCGCACAGATAATGTCACCTTCAAGACAGAATAGGACCTGTCAGAGTCTGTTTCAGCTCATGTATGTGCACCTGATGTTAAATTTTTATGAAACAGACTCTTAATTCTGAGATGAATTTCAGGACCTGGACAGAACAGTGGCTTTCTGAAAATCTTTTGGAATTCTCGTAAAAAAAATGTATCTTTGCGCGAATTTGTGGGTTCAATTGCTTGCTTTTGGCTCTGAAGATGCCGGCCTGAGGGGTGCTGCTTCATGGAGCGATTAAGCATGTGTTTGAGCTTCTTATAGTTACAGAACATAAGCAAAAATATGATAAATATAACTTTCCCTGACGGAAGTGTAAAACAATATGAAGACGGAATCACTCCGTTGAAGGTTGCCGAGAGCATCAGTCAGCGTTTTGCGCAAGACGTGCTCGCATCCAAAGTGAACGGGCTGGATTGGGATCTCTCACGTCCTCTCAATGAAGATGGTGCAATTGAATTTTTCAAGTGGGATGACCCTGAAGGCAAGCATGCTTTCTGGCATTCTTCAGCTCACTTGCTTGCAGAAGCGCTTCAGGAGCTTTATCCGGGCGTGAAATTCGGTATCGGCCCGGCTATTGAGAACGGCTTCTATTATGATATCGACCCGGGTGAGCACAAAATCACAGCCGAGGATTTTCCTAAAATCGAGAAGAAAATGCTCGAGATGGCTCAGCGCAAGGAGGAAATCCGACGCGCGGATATCTCGAAGGATGACGCACTCAGGATGTTTGGCAATCGTGGAGAGGTGTATAAATGCGAACTCATAAGCGAGCTGGAAGATGGCAAGATCACCACATATACGCAGGGCGCATTTACCGATCTTTGCCGCGGACCGCATATTCCTACAACAGCTCCCATCAAGGCTGTGAAAATCACTTCGCTCGCCGGAGCCTACTGGCGCGGTGATGAGAAGCGTCAACAGCTTGTCAGAGTGTATGGAATCACTTTCCCCAAGAAGAAAATGCTCGATGAATATCTCCAACTCCTCGAGGAGGCCAAGAAACGCGACCATCGTTTGCTCGGAAAGGAGATGGAGCTCTTCACATTCTCACCAACTGTGGGTGCAGGCTTGCCTCTCTGGCTGCCGAAGGGCGCTGCATTGCGCGACAGGCTGGAGCAGTTTCTGCGTAAAATCCAGAAGAAATATGGCTACCTGCAGGTGATTACCCCCCATATAGGCAACAAGGCGCTCTATGTCACCTCGGGACACTGGGCCAAATATGGCAAGGATTCTTTCCAGCCGATTCATACACCCCAGGAGGGAGAGGAATATATGCTCAAGCCGATGAATTGCCCTCACCACTGCGAGATTTACAAAGCTGTTCCGCGCAGCTATAGGGATCTTCCGCTGCGCTTCGCAGAGTTTGGCACCGTGTATCGCTATGAGCAGAGCGGCGAGCTTCACGGACTCACCCGTGTGCGCGGATTCACGCAAGATGACGCTCACCTCTTCTGCGCGCCCGAGCAGATCAAGCAGGAGTTTCTGAAGGTGATGGATATCATTCTCTATATCTTCAAGGCTCTTGATTTCCGGAATTTCGAGGTGCAGATTTCATTGCGCGACCCGAAGAATAAGGAGAAATATATCGGTAGCGATGAAAATTGGCATCTGGCGGAAAATGCAATTATCGAAGCTTGCGAGGAGAAGGGGCTCAAGGCGCGCCAGGTGGAGGGCGAGGCCGCCTTCTATGGTCCGAAGCTCGACTTCATGGTGAAAGATGCCATCGGCCGCCGCTGGCAGCTCGGCACAATCCAGGTGGACTACAACCTGCCGGAGCGTTTCGGACTGGAATACACGGGCGCCGACAACTGCAAGCATCGTCCGGTGATGATTCACCGCGCGCCGTTTGGCTCTATGGAGCGTTTTGTGGCCGTGCTGCTGGAGCACACAGCCGGAAATCTCCCGCTTTGGCTGATTCCTGACCAATGCGCAATTTTGCCTGTCAGCGAGAAATATAATGAATATGCCCGCAAGGTGGCTGCCCAACTTGATGAGGAGGGAGTGCGCGCGATGGTGGACGACCGAAATGAGAAAATAGGCAAGAAAATCCGCGACAACGAGCTTAAGAAAATACCCTATATGCTTATTGTAGGGGATAATGAAGCCTCAAGCGGAAATGTGTCGGTGAGACGCCGCGGAGAGGGCGACAAAGGCGTGATGAGCGTGGCAGAGTTTGCCCGGGAAATCAATGATGCCGTCGCAGCCTCCACAGGTGAAATGAAATAAAGACAAACAATAAATAAAAAGAAATCAGCCGGAGCAGCAAACCGGCCCAACTGAATGGAGAAAAAACCGCAATTCGGCGCACCGCGTCGCCCGATGGGTCCCAGACCCCCGCGTCCGGGACAGCGCCCCCCAAGAGGGGGAGACCGCAGAAACGACCCTCATGCCATTAACGAATATATCCGAGCACGCGAGGTTCGTCTCGTCGGCGATAATGTGGAGCAGGGAATCTACCCGATTCAGCAGGCTCTGAAAATAGCGGAGCAGCAGGAACTCGACCTCGTGGAGATTTCTCCCAACGCTGAGCCTCCGGTGTGCAGGGTGCTCGACTATCAGAAATTCCTTTATCAGCAGAAAAAACGCCAGAAGGAACAGAAGCAGAAAGCTGCGAAGGTGGTGGTGAAGGAAATAAGATTCGGTCCGCAAACCGATGACCATGACTATAACTTCAAGCTCAAACATGCCCGCGGCTTCTTGCAGGAGGGCTCGAAAGTGAAGGCTTATGTGTTTTTCCGAGGCCGTTCTATCCTTTTCAAGGAGCAGGGTGAAGTGCTGTTGCTGCGTTTTGCCAACGATCTTGAGGATCTCGGTAAAGTGGAGATGATGCCGGTGCTTGAAGGAAAGAGGATGTCGATAATGCTCTCACCGCTGAAAGCCGCTCCCAAGAAGGAGGAGAAGGGCATGGAACGCAAGGATGCAGCCAAAAAGGCCGCCAGACTTGCCGCTGAAAAAAATGAGAGTCCAACGGCAGAGGAGGATTCTTGAATATATAAATTAGAGACCGTAGGCACTCGGTGCCGAGGTAAATTTTAAACAACTAAATTTTAACTGAAATGCCTAAAGTAAAAACCAACGCCGCTGCGAAAAAGCGTTTCGCACTCACAGGCACCGGTAAGATCAAAAGGAAACATGCTTATCACAGCCACATCCTGACCAAGAAGTCGAAAAAGCGTAAGAGAAACCTCGACCACACCGCTCTTGTGGCTCCGGCCAATGAGAAGCAGGTTCGCGAACTTCTTACTCTCCGCTAATCACAGCAGTAGCATTATTTTCAACTGCAGCATTTAACAAACAGATTTTAACAACCGAATGTTTAGCTCCGCAAGTGCAAGGAAATGCCGCTGACATTCAAAAAATTAAGAAAAGATGCCTAGATCAGTAAATCACGTGGCTTCAAGAGCCAAAAGAAAGAAAATATTGAAACTGACCCGCGGTTATTATGGTAGCCGCCGCAATGTGTGGACAGTAGCCAAAAACACATGGGAGAAGGGTCTCACTTATGCATATCGCGACCGCAAGCAGAAAAAACGCAATTTTCGCGCTCTCTGGATTCAGCGTATCAATGCAGCTGCCCGCATGGAGGATCTTTCATACAGCAAGCTTATGGGTCTTATTCATGCAGCAGGCATTGAGATTAACCGCAAGGTGCTCGCTGAATTGGCGATGAACAATCCCGAGGCTTTCAAGGCTATTGTGGCTAAAGTAAAGAAATAAATTCTGCATCAGCAGACAACGGAAAGAGTTATTATAAACTATTTCTAACAGTAAAGGAGGGCATGCCGCGCAGGCGTGTCCTCTAATTTTGTCCGATTGCCAGCAACCGGACAAAATTAGGGATAAGGGATTGGGGATTGGGTGGGATGGTGAAAAGAAAAACGGAGTCAAGGCCTCAGCCCCGGCTCCGTTTTGTCGCTAATGCATTGTTCTATTATTTTCGGCAATGTCTGCGACAATCACCTATATTTATGACAACTGAATTTGAGAAAAGTTTATTGTGTGTTCTCAAAAAAAGTTAAAAATTTTCTTATTTTTTTATGTCATAACCCTGGTCGCGCAGGTAGTCTTTTATCCGGTAGGCCATCGCATGGTCGTAGTAGTTGAGTATGTGCGCCACCCAGTCGTTGTCGGTGGTGCCTCCGGAGCGTGTGCGGTTGTAGGCCTTCACCACTTCATCGTAGGCTTCAAGCTCTTCTGTCATCTTTTCGGTGTCCCGGCGATATTCGTTTTTGAAAAATACAAGCGATGTGGGCTGTTTGGGCTTGAGGTCGGGATGTTCACGCGGTATGCCCAGTGCGAGTCCGCACACCACAAACACACCCTTTGGAAGCTTTAGAAGTTCGGCCACTCTGGCGGGGTCTACCGTGCGGAGATAGCCCACGCAGTTGGAACCGAGTCCGGCCGACTGTGCGGCCACCACTGCGCTCATCATCGCAAGCGATGCATCGATGATGCCGATTGTCACACCATCCATGGTGTTGGTGAAAGGTGGCACGCTCAAATTCTTTTTCGCAGCGAGCAATGAAATTTTGTTATAGTCGGAGCAGAATATCAGAAGCCTGTTGCATGTTTTTAGTTGCTTCTGGTTTGTCAATTCATATAGCTGCTCCTTGAGCTGCTGATTGTCAATTTCAATCACGCAGAATTGCTGGCCGTTGTAGGATGTTGGAGTGTTTTCCACTGCACGTCGGATAAAATCCATTGTTTCTTCCGGGATAGCTTCGCGTTCGTAACGTCTTACACTTGTGCGAAGCAAGAGGGAGTCTTTTACGTCAATCATGATATATATTTTTATAAGATTCGGCAACTTTATGCAAGCGGGATTGTTTTATGAAACGGACTCTTAAAATGGAAAACCGGCGATATGCGATGCACTCACCGGTTTTCTTATAAGATCCACATCAAAGGATTGTGACGAAACTCCGACAGACAGGTTTTGAGGGCTTGACAGTCTTTGTAATCCGCCTGTGACGTGAGTCAACGTCTTGCGACGTGGGGCCCGCCATTAACCGACAAGCTTGTCTCGGCATTTCATTTAAATTTGATGAGTTTCCCAATGTGCTTTGATGTGGGTTTTCTCAATGCTGAAGCAGTCTCGCCTGCTCCTTTATAACGCAAATATAATGCATTCGGTTTTATTTGCCAAAATAATCGCCGATTTTCAGGCCTCGTTTTCATATAACATATCCGCCCCGGCGACCGCTGTTTTTTATGAAACCGGGCCTTAAAATTCCGAGGCGAAGTGGAACCTGATTTTCGGGAAGTCGCTTTGCGCCATCTGAAGCACATAGTTGCTGTCGGCGAGGAAGACATCGCGCCCTTCTTTGTCAGTGGCAATAAACCGGCTTTTGCGCTTCTTGAAGGCTTCAAGAGCTTCTTCATCGTCGCTCTCAATCCAGCATGCCTTGTAAAGACTGATAGGCTCCCAGCGGCATTGTGCGCCATATTCATGCAGAAGGCGGTATTGTATCACTTCAAACTGAAGCTGTCCCACTGTGCCTATTATCTTTCGTCCGTTGAAGCGGTTGGTGAATATCTGCGCCACGCCTTCGTCCATCAGTTGGTTGATGCCCTTTTCAAGCTGTTTGGATTTCATGGGGTCGGCATTCTCGATATATTTAAACATCTCGGGGGAGAAGGAGGGGAGTCCTTTGAAATGCAGTGTCTCGCCTCCGGTGAGCGTGTCGCCGATTTTGAAATTGCCGGTGTCGGGAATTCCGACAATGTCGCCGGGATAGGCTTCATCAACGATGTTTTTTTTCTGAGCCATGAAGGCAGTCGGGGCAGCGAAGCGCATCATTTTGTCGTGGCGAATATGGCGGTAATACACGTTGCGCTCGAATTTGCCGGAGCATATCTTTACAAAGGCGATGCAGCTGCGGTGATTGGGGTCCATGTTGGCATGGATTTTGAACACAAAGCCGGAGAATTGCTCCTCTTCGGGTCTCACTTCGCGCTCTTCAGTGACAGTGGGCCGCGGAGAGGGTGCAATCTTTACGAATGTGTCGAGAAGCTCTTTCACTCCGAAAGTGTTGAGCGCTGATCCGAAGAACACCGGTGCCAGCTCGCCTTTCAGATATTCAGCCGGGTTAAAGTCAGGATAAACGCCTTCAATCAGCTCCAGGTCTTCGCGGAGTTTGGCGGCATTCTCTTCTCCCACGAGGCGGTCTACTTCCGGGGAATTGACATCGCTGATTTCCACGCGCTCGCTGACAGTTTGCTTTGAGGGGGTGAAGAGGTCAAGCCCGTGTTCGTAAATATTGTATACCCCTTTGAACCGCTCTCCCATGTTGATGGGCCATGTGAGCGGACGCACGCCTATTTTCAGCTCTTTTTCAAGTTCGTCGAGTATGTCAAACGGGTCGCGGCCCTCGCGGTCGAGCTTGTTCACAAAAATAATCACCGGAGTGCGTCGCATGCGGCACACCTCCATAAGGCGGCGTGTCTGGGTCTCCACACCTTTTGCCGCGTCAACTACGATGATTACGGAGTCGACGGCTGTCAGCGTGCGGAAGGTGTCTTCTGCAAAATCCTGGTGGCCGGGTGTGTCAAGGATGTTTATCTTGTAGTCGCCATAATTGAATCCCATCACAGATGTAGCCACGGAGATGCCGCGCTGTTTCTCTATTTCCATCCAGTCGGATGTGGCGGTTTTCTTGATTTTATTGCTCTTTACCGCTCCGGCCACATGGATTGCGCCACCGAAGAGCAGCAGCTTTTCGGTGAGGGTGGTTTTGCCGGCATCAGGATGGGAGATGATGGCGAATGTGCGCCTGCGTTCTATTTCTTTTTTCAGTTCTTCCGACATTTCTTTATTTTTGTTTGGCAATGATGTTGATGCAGTGTGCGAGCGAATCGCGCCAATATGGAATCTCAAGACCATATACTGACTTGATTTTGCGCTTGCTGAGCACGGAATAAAGGGGGCGTTTCGCAGGTGTGGGATATTCCGAGGTTGACACGGGGAGAACTTTTATTTTTTTACCGGCGATTTCAAAAATGGCTTTTGAGAAGTCATACCATGAGGCCACGCCTTCATCGGTGAAATGATATATGCCGGGCTTCCAGGTGTTGTGCTTTACGATTTGATGTATGGCTTTTGCGAGGTCACCGGCGTAGGTTGGGGAGCCGAGCTGGTCGCACACCACATTCAGCGAGTCGTGCGTTTCGGCGAGTTGCAGCATGGTTTTTACAAAATTTTTGCCGAATTCCGAATATAACCATGCGGTGCGGATGATCATTGCATCCTTGCAGAATGATGTAAGGAGCGCTTCGCCCTCGAGCTTTGTGCGACCGTAAATTCCCTGGGGATATGGCTCGTCATTCTCTTCATAGGGGCGGAAGCTTTCGCCGGAAAACACGTAGTCGGTGGAGATGTGAATCACGCGGGTGTTGTGGCGTAGCGCAGCTTCAGCGAGATTGCCGACGGCTCCGGTGTTAAGTGCTGAGGCGAGAATCTCGTCAGTCTCGGCTTTGTCAACAGCTGTGTAGGCTGCGCAATTAATCACGTAGTCAAACTTGTTGTCATCGAGAAAACGCTCCACAGCCGCTCGGTCGGTGATGTCAAGCGTGTCATAGTCGGTATATATCCCTTCAATTTCAGGGTCTTTGTCAAATTCAAGATGCAGGCAGTTGCCGAGCTGGCCATTGCATCCGGTTATCAATATCTTCATATTGGCATGTAATTTTCAAAGGAGTTTTTTCACAAATTGTTGCGAATTTGTGTAAATTGGAGTCTGTATTGTGAAAAATTCAACATTAGCCTCAATATTCCTATTCGCTGAATTCCAGTTCGTTGTTGTAATCAAGCTTGTAATAATTTGAGAGACGCGCGAGCAGACGGCTGATTTGTTTGGCGGCCCGAAGAGTGTTGTCGGAAATCTCCTTTCCCTGAAGCTTCAGCAACATCATGCCGTATAGGGCGTTGAAACATGTCTCAATTTCATCTCTGCGGTCGTTACCCGATTTTGCGCGTAATTCCACAATCAATGGTAATGTGTTGTAATATTCGGCTGAATATGCTGCGAATTTTGGGTCGTTGAGAAGTTTGCGATTCAGATGCTCGAGATCATGGAGAGTGTTTTCATTGAGTTGCAGATGGCCGGATTTATCTTTATCCTCGCGGCGCATCATGTCGATGAGCGATTCATACCATTCCGTCAGCTCCTTTCTCTGTTGCGGGGAGAGGGATGTGTATTTATCGATGAGATTTTTCTCAATTTTCTCAAGGTCGAGGCCATAGGCACGGATTATGTCTTCTATCTGCCACATATATAGCAGATATTCGGCAATGTTTTCTCTCTTTTTTACTGATGCTGTAAACATGGTTGCGAACGGTTTCAGTATGCAAAATTACTAAAAAAATGGCAAAGGACGCCATATCATTGTAACAATTTAAATGTTTGTTTGTCATATAAGAGTAGAGCCCTTTGTGCAGGGAGAGTCCTGTGCATGGATCAGACGCGGAATCTGCATGAAGAATTGAAACCTGAATTGTTAAGCTGTAAATGATTAAGATCACATATGTGTGGCATGACTGCTTTGTTGTGGGCACGGATGAAGCCACTCTGATTTTCGATTATTGGAAAGACCCGGTGTCGGCACCGGGGGCAATTCCCCATTTTTTGAAAATGGCCGATGCCGGAAAACCTCTGTATGTTTTCGTAAGCCACAGTCATAAAGACCATTTTAATCCCGAAATATTCAGCTGGGCATTGATGTTTCCCGGGGTGAAATATGTAGTGAGCCGGGATGTGATGCGACGCATAAGGCATGTTGTCAGCGAAACATCTGTCTATTCAGGCCCGAAAGTAGACGCAGATGCTGTGGTGTGTCTCAAAAGTGGCGAAGAGTGGTCGGATGGAGTTGTGAAGGTTGCCGCGTTTCCTTCAACGGATGTGGGGAATTCTTATGTTGTGGAAACCGCCGGCAAAAGGTTTTTTCATTCCGGCGATCTTAATGCGTGGGTGTGGCGCGACGAGTCGGATGAAAAGGAAATAAACAAGGCGTTGGGCGACTATCATGCATGTCTGCGCGAAATTGGCAGATATCTGCAGCCCGGCGACACTCCGCGCAATCCGTCATGGATAGATTATTGTTTCTTTCCGGTGGATTCGAGAATCGGCAGTGGATATTATGAGGGTGCGGCTGCTTTTGTGAGGGAATTCGATGTGCGGCACTTCTTCCCGATGCATTTCGGATTGGGAGATGCCGAAGAGCAGAAGAGGCACGAACATGATGCCGTGAAATTTGAACTTTATGCCAATAGGGAGCGAGGTGAATATATAGCGTTGACCGTGCCATATGTAAGCTATCTTGACTGTTGCTGATGCCTTTTGTTAAAAAAGAATAAAAAAATGATAAAAAACGGTGTTGCATTGTTATGTAAGTATAAGACTTGCAATCTTTTTGTGTGAATACATCGGAGTTTGCAGGAAAACGGAGGATCTTTTAGATCTGGATTATGCTCAAGGGCAACCTAATGCTAAATCAGATGTCAAAGGGTCAAAAGAAATATTCACTTCTTAAGATTCCACAGATATGACTGACAAACCAACTTTTAAGCAACGACTGCTCGGTTTACAATGCAACTTGTATAATTTCGCCTGTCAGCTTACCGGCGACCGCGAGGCGGCTCAGGATCTGGTGCAAGACACCACTTTGAAAGTGCTTGACAATGAGTCGAAATATGTTGACAATGTCAACTTTAAAGGATGGGTGTTCACCATCATGCGCAACATTTTTATCAACAATTACAGGCGTCAGGTGCGAAGTGCCACAGTGATTGACACTACTGCCGATCTTTATCACTTGAATCTGTCGCAGCGTTCGGGATTGACTTCGCCCGAAGGATCTTTTGCCGTGCAAGAGATTTCTGTGGCAATCAACGAATTCTCAAAGGAATATAAGCTCCCCTTCTCAATGTATATTGCAGGCTATAAATATAGCGAGATTGCTGAAAAGATGGGGCTGCCGTTAGGCACAGTGAAGAGCCGGATATTTTTCGCACGCAAAAGGCTGCAGGCGGTGCTTAAGGATTACAGAGAATAAGGCTTAATTTCTAAAGCAGGTGAATGGGGACTAAGCCCGTGAATAGGCTCAGGGGCTCGGGGCTCGAATTGCAAAAAAACGGATTTCACTCAGGTGAAATCCGCTTTTTTTTGATTAATCCGCAATAATAATTAAATTTGCAAGTTGAAGCAGTGTCATATCATATATGAGCAAAAAGATTAAGAAATTCAGTTTCTGGGTGCGTCGCAAATCGCATCTCGCGGTCATAGCAATCGGCTCACTGGTGATTGTTGTGCTGTTTCTCAACGAGGATGCCTCCTGGGAACACAACATGGAATATCAGAGCCGCATAAAGATATTGAACGAGAAAATTAAAGTGTGCAATGACTCTGCCCGCTATTATGCCGAACAGCGCGAAAAACTGCTCACCGGCACTGAAGAGCTGGAACAGATTGCACGCGAAGAATATAGGATGCAAAAACCCACGGAAGACATCTATTTGATAAAATGAGCGGAAAACATGAAGTGAATATGCCGGGGCGCAGTAAGGAGCGTTTGCGCAAAATTATGGAGCATACAGCCACCGTCGGCTTGCTGCTCGTGGCTGCGGCTACCGTGGCTCCCTTTGCCAATATGCCCGGACTGCTTGATATCTTCAAATGGATATATGCCGCCGGCGCTCTGATTTATACTGTGGCCAGAATGGTGAATGTTAATGAGCCTACCGATTCTTTGCGTGTGAGGCGAATGCGCCGCATGGAAATGTGGGCCGGCTTCGCCTTTTGCACGGGAGCTTTCTTTTGGTTCTTCAACAGTCATCGCTTCCCGGGAGGATTCTCTTTGAAGGTGATTGGCGAAACCGTCACCTTCACATTGGCCGGTGCGCTTATTCAGATTATATCTTCATGGATGCTTGTGGCCGCTTTGAAAAAGCAGGAGCAGGAACGGATTGGAAAGCGCTGATGAAAAGGATCTTGACAGTTGACCTTGGCAACACTGCTTTAAAAGCTTCTCTCTATTGCGGGGAGCGGGATGCTCCCGAGATGCGCAAGGTGTTCGCCGGGGATTCTCCGAATGTGGGGGAGTTGCTTGATCAGTGGCGTCCTGACGGCATTGCAATCTGCAGGGTGGGCAACGACCCCTACAATATTGTGGAGCGGCTGATGAAATCCGGTGTGCCCGCATTGGAGCTAACTCCTTCCACTCAATTGCCAATCACTGTGGAATATGACACACGCAACACACTTGGCAACGACCGCGTGGCAGCGGCCGTCGGCGCCACGGCTTATGCCGATGCCGCGCTGGTGGTGGATGCCGGCACTGCCATTACGTCCGACATCATAGCCGGAGGATGCTTTCATGGCGGAAACATTTCGCCCGGTTTGCGACTCCGCTTTCGTTCGCTGAATGCATTCACTTCGCGCTTGCCGCTTATAGGACCGGATGGAGAGCTCCCGGAGTTCGGCCATGACACCGTCACGGCTATCCGGGCCGGTGTGATGGGTGGCGTGGCGGCTCAGATAATGCGCGAATATCGATTGGCAAAGCAAATATACAACAATATTCAACTAATGCTGACAGGCGGCGACGCCGACATAATCGGCAATATGCTGGCTGCGGAGGGTGCGGACTTCAGAATTTGTCCTTCGCTGGTTGGCCTTGGCCTGGTCAGAATTTTCAATCACAACAATCATAATGAGAAGAATTAAGATTTTACTCGGGTCGTTTCTTTGCCTGTTGCCCGCTTTGGCGCAGCAAGTGTCAACGCCCTATTCTATGTATGGATACGGAATTCTCGGCGACCGCGCCACAGCGATGCAACGACAAATGGGTGGCGTGGGATATGCCATGAACTCGGGTCGCCAGATCAATGTGATGAACCCGGCATCATATGCAGCTGTTGACTCACTTACGTTTCTCTTCGACCTTGGAGCCGATATGTCAATACTTTGGAGCAAGGAGGGAAGTGCCAAGGAGAGGACTTTCGGCGGCGGCGTTGACTATCTCACCATGCAATTCCCGATTTGCGAATATATGGGAGGCTCTGTCGGCCTGATTCCTTATAGCAACGTGGGTTATGCCTTCGGCGATGAAATCAAACACGGAACGATGGAAAACCAGGGTTCGGGCGGCATAAATGAGCTCTATCTCGGCGTGGCCGGCAAATATAAAGGCTTCTCTCTCGGTGTGAATGTGAGCTATGATTTCGGAAATATAGTTAACGATGTGTTTGCTGCTCCCTCGGCACAGGGTCAGACCAAATTCGAACATGTGATGCAAATCCGCGACTGGAACATTGTGATTGGCGCACAGTATACTCACAGATTCAATAAGTTCAACAGCATGGTGGTGGGCGCAACATTCAGCCCGAAGAAGACATTGCACGGAAAATCGTGGGCCACTGTGCAGGAAATGACACAGGATTCTTATCCTGACACTGTAGGCACGCTTAATCTGAAAAACAACTATTACACTCCCAACACCATCGGTGTCGGCGTGAGCTTCACTCATGAGCGTGTGAGCCGGCTTGCCGCTGAAGTGGATTTTACATGGCAAGGATGGAAGGATTGCAAATATTCTGCTCTCCATTCGCAGGCCAATCCCAATGTGATAGCTTTTGACGGCATGAAATTTAACAACCGTACAAAATTTGCCGCCGGCGTGGAGTATATCCCCAAACTCCGGGGAAATTACGGCCAGCGGATTGCATATCGTCTCGGCGGATATTACACCAACGACTATCTGCGCATTGGCAGCAACAGCGTGAAGGAATATGGTGTGACAGCCGGATTCGGATTCCCGACTGTAGAGGGCAAAACCATAATCAATCTCGGATTGGAATGGAAACAACGCAGGGCAACGCCTGAAACATTGATCAGCGAGAATTATTTCAATATCACATTGGGCGTGAACTTTAACGAGGTGTGGTTTTTTAAGCGCAAAATCAGATAACGTCAAGTCATAAACTATGTTCAGGCGTCTTTCATCCCTGCCCCCGACAATGGCCTTGATTCTTCTCATCGCGTCAACCGCTTGCCGCGAAGAGAAGAAAATCAATGTTGCCTCTTCAATAAATCCGGCAAGGATGGCCACAATGACCACAAGGAATGTGGCAACGCTGATTTCTGACAGCGGCATGATTCAATATAAAATCGTAGCTCCGCTGTGGCGTGTATATGATGCTGTAGACACCCCTTATTGGGATTTCCCGCAAGGAATATATTTGCAGAAGTATGACCCCTATTTCCATGTAGTGGCTACAGTAGCGGCAGATTCAGCACGCTTTTTCAGCAAACTGAAAGTGTGGCGCCTCGATGGCAATGTGGAAATGACCAAGGTGCCAAAAGACCTTTTTCTAACAGAACAACTTTTCTGGGACCAGCGGAGAGGAAAAATCTACAGTGATTCGTTTATACATATAGAAAATGAATCACATGTGCTTGAGGGGCTGGGATTCGAAAGCGACGAGCGACTGTCTACATATAGAATCATCAAGCCGCAGGGCATATTCCCCGTAGAGCAGAATGATGTGCGGCCGGGAGCTGAAAAGTCAAGTAATAACTAATTCAGTAAATGGATTTATCATTAAGTCTTGCTGTGATTATCACAGTGATTGCAATAATCTTCTCCGGACTCTTTTCAGGCACGGAAATAGCTTTTGTGCAGTCGAGCAAGGTGCGGCGCGAAATAGATGCTGCTCGAGGCGGACTGCCCGATCGTATTATTCAGCGCTTCAGCCGGCATGGAGATATGTTCATATCCACACTGCTCGTGGGCAACAATGTTGTGCTTGTAATATATGGACTGGCTATTTCAGCCATCATCAATCCGTTCCTTGAAAAATGGTTCGGCCCCGATGGCGAGGCTCTTGTGCTGGTGTGTAACACGGCAATTTCCACTGCCCTGATTCTGATTACAGGAGAATTCTTTCCCAAAACCGTGTTCAGAATCAATCCGAATGCAATGATTAGGATTCTTGCCATTCCGCTGTTTCTTATTTATTGCGTGTTGTATCCCGTTTCATGGCTGGTGTCGGCCATATCCAAAGGCTTAATGAAAGTGTTTGGACTCCGCTCGGATGCCAACACCGACTCGCCACTCACCATAGATGAGCTTGATGATTATATTCAGCAGAATATCGATGCCGACAAGAAGAAAAACACAGTGGAAAATGAAGTGAAAATATTTCGCAAAGCTATAGATTTTAAAGATACGCAGATTGCCGAGTGTATGATTCCACGCAATGAAATTGTGGCAGTGCCGCTGCATGGAACATCGCTTGAACAGCTCACAAACATATTTATCGCTACTGGTTTGTCGAAGGTTGTGGTATATAAGGAGGATATCGATGATGTGCTCGGATATATTCATATCTCGGAGCTCTTTAATGAAGGTGTGGACTGGACCGGAAAACTCAAACCTGTAATCTTCACGCCCGAAACAATGCTCGCCAACAAAATGATGCGCAGAATGCTGAGCGAAAAGCGCTCAATGGCCATCATTGTGGATGAATTCGGTGGCACCGCCGGATTGGCTACTCTCGAAGACCTTGTGGAAGAAATCTTCGGAGAGATTGAAGATGAGCACGACAGAAAAAGAGTTGTGGCTCGCAAAATCGGCGTGAATTCTTACATTTTTTCCGGGAGAGTGGAAATATCCATGCTCAACGAGGAGTTTGGCCTTGATATCAAGGAGAGTGAAGACTATCACACACTCGCCGGTTATATTCTTGAAAGCCTGGAAGCATTGCCTAAACAGAACGATACTTTCGAAATCAACAACTTGAAATTCACTATTAAAAAGATGTCTACCACCAGAATTGAACTGGTAAAAATCGAAAAATTGCCCACTGAAGGCGAAACCGGGTCTATTGTGTAATTCGCCAAAAATTGGTAGATAAAGGGGAAATTGAAAGAAAATTTAATA
>JAMPDQ010000001.1:116062-155498 GCA_023665575.1 Candidatus Amulumruptor caecigallinarius
ACCTCTAACCTCATTGCTTTTCGCAAGTTGCAAACTTGCGAAAGTTGAATTAAGATTTTGGCAACTTCCGCTTCTTTCATCAGTCGTGATGCCCGCATCACTCCTTCTTCAAGAACCGAAATTTGCTCAAAATCTTAGAGCTTGCATTTGAAAAAAGTTTAAATCACTTCAATTTGAAAAAATTTCGATAATATGAAAAACAAGATATATACACTCAGTGCAATTGCCGGAATGGCCGGCATTCTTGCTTGGGGTCTGGCCGGAGTGAATGCCCAGATTCCCGCATCTCACAAGCTGCGCATGGCAGAAGCAGCCATCAGCCGGCTTTATGTGGATACTGTCAATGAAGACAATCTGGTGGAATCTGCCATCAAGGGGATGCTTGAGGAGCTCGACCCGCACTCATCATATTCCAACGCCGAAGAGACGCGTGAGCTTAACGAGCCGCTCAACGGCAATTTCAGCGGCATAGGCATCAGCTTTAACATGAACAAAGACACCCTGTATGTGATTCAGACAATCTCGGGAGGCCCGTCGGAACGTGTGGGAATTCTTGCCGGCGATAGGATTATAGCGGTGAACGACACCTCCATAGCCGGGGTGAAGATGAAAAACTCCGACATCATGAAGCGTTTGCGCGGCCCGAAAGGAACTGATGTGAATGTAAAGGTGCTCCGCCGCACTGCCGGCGTTTCCGACACAATAGATTTCAAAATCACACGTGCCGACATACCCATCTACAGCATCGATGCAGCATATATGGCCGATGGTAAAACCGGATATATCCGCCTCAATAAATTTGCTGCCGATACGGCCGAAGAGTTTTATAAAGCCGTGGAAAATCTGAAGAAACAGGGCATGACCCAACTCATACTTGACCTTGTGGATAACGGCGGAGGCTATCTTAACGCTGCTGTAGATGTGCTCTCCGAGCTGCTCGAACCGGGAAGTCTGACCGTCTTCACCGAGGGACGCAATTCCCCCCGTTATGACCACCGGGCCACTCCACATTCGCGCAAGCCTCTCTTTGCCGACGGACGACTTGTTGTGATGACCAACCAATATAGCGCATCTGCAGCGGAAATCACATCAGGTGCGATACAAGACTGGGACCGCGGCGTGATTGTGGGGAGACGCACGTTTGGCAAGGGGCTTGTGCAGCGCCCCATCCCCTTTCCCGACGGCTCGATGATGCGTCTCACTGTGGCACACTACTATACACCCACCGGCCGCGACATACAGAAACCCTACACCGGAGGCGATTCAAAAAAATATCGCAACGACATTGTCGACCGCTTCAATCACGGCGAGCTGATGCATGCCGACTCCGTGAAATATATTGATTCGCTGAAATATAATACACTATCCTTAAAGCGTGAGATTTATGGCGGTGGAGGAATCTATCCCGACAAGTTCGTGCCGCTCGACACTACAGGCTACACCAAATATTACCGCGACCTCACCGCAAAGGGTGTGCTCAACCAGTATGCTATCAAATATGTAGACCGTAACCGCAAGATTCTCAAAAAGACATATCCTAACGATGATGACTTTGTGGCGCAGTTTTCAGTGACACCGGAAATGTTGCAGGAGATCTACGCAATGGGCGAGGCCGAAGGTGTGAAGCCCGACCCGCAGCAAGCGGAACTCAGTGAAGAGATTTTCAAAATGATTGTGAAAGGTCTCATTGGGCGCGACACATACGAGCAGGCCACCTATTTCAAAGTATTCAATGAATTTGACCCCATTTTCAAGGAAGCTTTGAGACTCATCAACTCCGCCGACTATGATAAAATTCTTTCGGAATAAGCGCCGCATATTCAGTGTGAAAAATATGGCGTTAGCCGCCATCGTCGGCTTTGCCATTCTGCCTCACTTTCCCACCGCCACTGTTTTGGCGCAGGAGTTGACACGTCCCGACCTTGAGGGCGAAATGATTCCGCAACGTGCCAACCTGCTGCTCGGCCCATGGATTTTCACGGATTATCAGAAAATCCGCGACCCTTTTGCCACATTATTTCCCGATCCGGCCATAACAGCCGATATATGGCAACAGCTGAGTGAAGACGGTCGGCATAACGCATTGAAAGATTCGCTTGCAACCGATTTGCTGACAAACAGACTCATGGAAGAGGAGCTTATGCCTGCTGACTCCCTACAACCGAAGCAACCCGAGATAACGCTCCCCACGCGCGAAGAGCTGCCGGTGGCGTTCGGCTCTGTTGTGCCCGCTTCCATTGCCCGGGGAACAAAAGATTATGAGGCACAGAAACAACTGATGTACAGCATAATGGTGAGCGACCCCGGATTTATCCGGTATGCTTATTGGCGATTACCCAAAAGACCGAAGATGCCGAAAGAGGATGAGTCATTCCACGGATATCTGAAACGAATGAAAATTAATGTGTCGCCACCGGCGGAGCGGCTGCCGGTGCATGCCTCCGGAGAGAGAATCAACTGGCTGCACACGGTGAATGTGGCCCTTCAGCTGTCGCAGGCATATATCTCCGACAACTGGTATCAGGGAGGAAACAGCTATCTGGCTTTCATGGGCAATTTCATGTGGGATGTGCAACTCAACAAAGTGTATTATCCCAACTACATGCTTCAGAGCACACTCTCCTACAAGCTTGCGCTCAACTCCACGCCCGACGACCAATACCACAAATATTCAGTGTCGCAAGACTTGTTTCAATACAATTTCAAGGCCGGATACAAGGCTGCTCACAACTGGTTTTACACGCTGATGCTTCAATTCAAGACACAGCTGCTGAGAAGCTATCCGGCCAATTCGCTTACACGCACCTCCTCTTTCCTCTCACCGGGCGAGCTGAATGTGGGTCTTGGTATGACATATTCAAAGGAGAATGCCCGAAAAACAATAAAGCTTTCCATATCAGTTGCTCCGGCATCGTATAATCTCAAAACATGTATCGATCCGGATGTTGACCCCACCCTATTCGGCATAGATGCGGGGCGGAAATCGCTCAACGAATTCGGCAGCAACGGCGAGGTGAACTTCATGTGGAAAATATTCAGCAATATCACCTACACCACAAGGCTTTACACTTTCACCGATTACAAGACATTTCAGGGAGACTGGGAGAACACACTTAATTTTCAATTCAACAGATTGTTTTCCACACAGGTATACGCACATCTCCGCTATGATTCATCGACTGACACATCCGTGTCGACCCATTGGAAGAAATGGATGTTGAAAGAAATTCTGAGCGTGGGAATATCCTACACATTCTCATCAAAATAACCACACATTTTTCAAAATAATCCCAACGCGTATGAACAGGGAGTTACGCATCATACCGGCTCTAATGACAGCCATCATCGCAATCCGGGCATACGGCGCCGTAGCAACGCTGCCGACCATAACTGCGCAGAGTCAAAGCGCCGCCATTTGCGACATGAAGAGTGCACGTGAATGGTGTGACGCCGAGATGCTCCACCATATTGAAGGAATCTGGGAGTATCCCGACGACCATACGCGTGTGCTTGTGCGCAAAACGCCCGAGTCAGACACCAGATATGACATAGTGGTGATCGACTCTCCCGACTGCAGGCTGACACCCGGAGACGTGATAGGATATCTCCAACAGTCGCCGCTGCAAAACAAATATGAAATGGCAATTTACAGGGTGAAAGTGAACGGCATCTTTGCCGAACCCGGCAAATGTGCCGCTGAATATAACGACCGAGAAGACGCCATTGTGGTGAAATCGCGCAAAGTGAAGATATCACTCGCCTCGCGCTGGTTTTTGCCGGCATTCTGGAGAGCGTTGCGCCTGAAGCATGACGATCCCACCGACAAGATTCCGCAAGGCATGGTGAAGATTTATCCGCAACGTGTGCACCGTCAGCCCGATTATTTATAACACGCCTTATAACCTGAAATGAAATCAGAGTCAATTCCCCCATTATCAACAATACTGCTTGTCGCGGCAAGTGCAATTGCTATGCCTCTCATTCACGGATTCGGCGGCATAGCCGAGATGCAGGCCCGCAAAACCACACTCAGGCTTAAAACGGGGAAAGAGGATGACGAGCCGGAGATGACACGCGGCAGCTTCATGGTGGCGAGCGATTGCTCCGACTGCAACAACGGCTATCATCTTAACCAGGTGTCATTTCAAGGATATGAGAAACCGCTTGGAAGCAATGTGGAGACATTCTTTATCACCAACAACACCAATCGCCGCATGAGCGGACTGAATCTATATGTGGAATACGAAACTGAAGACGGGCGTCAGCTGCACAAACGGTTTGTGAAACTCACATGCGACATTCCTCCCTTTGAGACACGGCGTGCTGAAATAAAAAGCTGGGACAAGCAAAAATCTTTTTATTATATCGATGGCCCTGCGCCGAAGCGAGGCGGCGCGCCATTCCGGGTGATTTTCGACCCGGTGGCTTTCTATCTGAGGTTCTAAGGCTACATAAATAAAATGGAGTTCCGGCCGGATTCGTCAGAGTCGTTTCGGACCCTGCCCCCACAATGCTCCAAGGTCGTCATGATGCGGACCTACACCTTTCGAATGCGGCGTGATGATTTTCACGGTGGCATAAGTGATGCTTATGGCTATCAGATAGGGGAAGATATATCCGAATGTATTGGTGGTTTCGCACAGAATGAATATAGCCATGAGGGGGGCGTGTATGGCTCCGGCCATCACGCATCCCATACCTATGAGTGCAAAATACCATATGGGGAGGTGCACGCCGAAAATCATGTTGGCAATTGTGGCAAACATAAATCCGGCCAGCGCACCGGTGAAGAATGCCGGCACAAACTCGCCGGCCACACCCCCTCCCGAATAGGAGGCGGCTACAAGCGGACTCTTAATCAGCATCATTACAGCCACACCTCCGAGCACCCACATTGCAGATTTATGGGCTTCAAACAAGCTCCCTTTTATGAATTCTGTGTCAGCATTGTTGACAAGGGGGGTGATAATGCCGAATCCCTCGCCGAAGAGAGCGGGGAAAAAGAAAACCGCCAGAGAGAGGAGTCCGCCGGTGAGCAGGGCAGCCGACCAGGGGTTGCGAATGCTTCTGAACCACACGCCGGCCTTATGCTCCATATAGCTGTAATAGATGGAATAAAGGCCGCAGAATAAACCGAACAACGCCACCCATCCGAGAAGGGTCATGTCAATAGCCATGTGCCGGTCGAAATAGATATCGAATGTGTAATCACTCATCACATACGCCGTGGATGAGGAGATGAGCGAGGCGAGCACAAGCGAAAGCACGGAAATTGTAGACATCTGCATCTGCAGCACCTCGAGAGTGAAGAGCACTCCACCTATCGGCGCCTTGAAAATTGCCGCAATGCCGGCACCGGCCCCGATTGCAAAGAAAATCTTCACCCATTGGTCGGGAAGACGAAACCATTGCCCGAGCGTGCTGCCGATAGAAGCGCCCGACAATGCAGTCGGTCCTTCGGTGCCGCCGGTGGCGCCGAAGCCCATGGTGAGCGAACAGCCGATAATCGGATTGAAAATCATCAGCGGGTCGAGCAGGAAATTATTGGAATTGAGGTCGCGCTTTATAAGATATGTGCAACGTCCGAATTTGAGTCCGGCTACATATCTCTGATACACGCTCGTAAGAAGCACTCCCGCCAGGGGAAGAACCAGAAAGCGATAGTTGGGATGCCCGAGCTTAACGCCCGTGAGAGCAAGAGAGTTGAAAAAATGCACGAGGCGCTTCAGCACACCGGCCGCGCACCCCGTGAATATTCCCACAAGCACAGCAATAATAACAATAGACAGGTTTTTCGAAAGATGGCTTTCAATCCATCTCAGGCATCTGAAGCGAAACAGCTCCGCTCTCTTTTCCCACCTTTGCAATATGGCTTCCTTATATTTCATCTATATCCCGTTTCAACAGGCAACCACCGACTTAGCGGTGACTACCAATTTTGAAGAATCATCACCTCACGCGGGGCGAATGTCATCTCCTCTTTTATTGTAACATCGGAATCAGTCAAGATGTTTCTCAATGTTTTGCCGTAAGGGAGAATTTCCTCTGTGCGTTCCATGGTGACCGTGTTCGGGACATCACGACCATTCAGAAGCACAACGATCTCCTTGTCGCCGAGCTTGCGCTGATAGGCATAGATGCCGTTTTGAGGCATGAAATGTTTAAGGCGGCCTTTTGCAATCACATCGCGGGCCTCGCCTCTGCGCCAGTTAAGAATCTTCGACATGTAATTCCACGCCTCATTCTGAAGGGGGGTGCGTCCTTCAGGAGAGAAGGCATTCACCTCGTCACCCGGGAATCCGCCGGGGAAATCACGCCTCACATATCCGTCGCTCCCCTCTTTAGAACCGTTCATCAGCAGCTCCGTGCCATAATACACCTGCGGAATTCCCCTTGAAGTGAGCAGGAAGGCAATGGCTTGTTTCCAGCTGCCGATTGAATCGGGCATTTCCGCCAGGAATCTGTCGCTGTCATGATTGTCAAGGAATGTCAGCACATTCTGCGGATTCGGATACATGAAATCCTGCGCGAGATGGTCATATACATAATTCAGGCCTGTCCAGGGAGTGGTGTCTTCATTAAACGACTTGCGGCCGTTAAGAATATAGAAGAAGTCCATTACGCTTGGAAGATTAGTTTCCGTTGGATTGAGCTTGTTGCCCTTTTGCCAGAAAGCCGAGCCGGCCTCGTTGGAATACCAGCATTCTCCCACTATATTGAAATTCGGATATTCGCGAAGCACATCGGCAGCCCATTGCGACATAGCGTTCATGTCGGCATAAGGATATGTGTCCATGCGGATTCCATCAATTTTAGAGTTTTCAATCCACCATATTGAATTCTGTGTGAGATATTTCATAAGGTGGGGATTGCGCTGGTTGAGGTCTGGCATCATGGGCACAAACCAGCCGTTGACGGTGCGGTCAAGGTCGTAATCAGACACATAGGGGTCGTGCACGGTGGTAAGACGATAATTGGTCATGACATCCCGGTCGGGATGGTTGAGCCAGTTGTGAGAGGGCATATCCTTCACCCAGGGATGATTCGAACCTGAGTGGTTGAAAATCAGATCCATCACCACTTTGAGCCCTTTGGCATGAGCTTCTTCAATAAGACTGTTCCACTCCTCGTTCGAGCCAAAACGGGGATCTATTTTATAATAGTTTGTGGTGGAATAACCATGATAGCTTCCGCCGGGCATATCATTCTCAAGCACGGGGCACACCCATATCGCCGTGACACCGAGAGAATCGATATAATTGAGGTGATTCCGGATTCCGCGCATATCACCACCGTGGCGGGCATTGGGATTCGAGCGGTCGGCGCCCACGGGATAGTCAAGGCCGCTCATATCAATTTCCTCATCTCCAAGCCCTTTGGCGAATCGGTCGGGCATAAGCAGATAAAGCACATCGCCGGCATCGAAACCCTTATAATCGGCAGCATCCTGTGTGCGAGCCTTCAGTTCGTAGGGGAGTTTGCCGTGCTTTCCGTCGAGCTCATATTTAAATTCCATTTTCCCCGGCTCAGCATCTTTGGCGACAGTGATATAGAGGAACTTGTAATTCCTGCTGTCGAGAGCCACCTCGCGGTCGATTTTCACACCCGGGTAATCGAGTTTGAAATTCGCTGAAGCGATATCCGGCCCTGTAAGCATAATTTGCAAAGTATCATTAGCCATGCCCGTCCACCAGAACGGAGGCTCAACATTTGTGATAGCCGGAGCAGCCGTGGCAATGACCGCAGCGGCACCCGCAGAAAATGCAAACAAAAAAGTTGAAATTTTTTTCATTTTGTATTAGAATATGTTTCAGAAGTGATTTAGAGTCCGTTTCATAAAAAATTTAGCTTTAGGGGTCGCATCCTTGAGCTGAATTTCATTTCTGACTGAAAGGGGCAACCTTTCGGCTGTGACTAAAAGTCAGGGATGAAAGGCGGCCAAGGACGCGAGACAGAAGTGATTTTACAATGAAATTCTTGATATCCAATATTAAACATTTATTTACAAACAAAGCCCGAAAATGTTAAATTAGGCTCTATTTCCCAAAAACAGGCCGCCCCTGCTTTAACATTTTTTGGAGAATGAAGCCTTATAATTGAGATAAACCGTTAAACATAGCATGGAAGCGAGAAACAATTCTCATCAAATATCCAAATTTAGCTAAATTTTAATATATTACAAAATTACACGCAACATCTCACGTTATATTATCAACTCATTAACTCATCAACTCAATGCGAATATATTTACTCCTGATTACGGCTGTAATTTCTGTCTTGTCACTTTTCGGCCGGGATATCAAATATTATCCCACAATCATCGAACTTGAAGAAAACGAAACAGCTGAAAAACTTGAGTCGCAGGGCATCATTGTTTGGGGCCAGCGGTCAAACCTGGTGCTTTCACTGATTCCCGCCTCACTGATGAATACGTCTGAACGCATCAAGGGAGCGCACAAGATTGAGAAAGGGCGCAAGATTACACCGCGAAAAGCCGTGCCGGCCATGAATGTGGCCCGCCAATGCTTCAATGCGGATGAAATCCTCACCGGCACTGACACACGTATTCCTTACACCGGCAAGGATGTGGTAGTGGGATTCTGCGACATCGGCTTTGACCCCAATCATATAAATTTCATTGATGCCGAAGGAAACAACCGCATAAAAAAGTTGGTGCACTACGATGAGCTGAATGGCGAACGCACGGAGCTTTCCACTCCGGAGGAATATGAAGCATGGGGCACTGACACTCCTCATGGCTACCATGCCACACACGTTGCCGGCATATTGGCCGGCGGCTACCGCGACAACGGTTACAACGGATTTGCAACAGATTCCGATATTGTGGCCACCACATCCACTCTCTACGACATCGGCCTGCTCGCCGGAATAGAAGATGTGATCACCTACGCGAAAGAAGTGGGGAAACCGGCGGTAATCAATCTGTCGATATGCAGCTATCTCGGCTCTCACGATGGCAAATCGCTCTTCTGCAGATATGTTGACATGCAGGGGGAGGATGCAATCATCGTGTTTTCAGCCGGCAATGGCGGCTCCCATCCCTCTTTCGCATATACAGGACTTTCACATATTGCCGACTTCACCGAAGATGAGCCGGTGTGGGGTGCAAAGGTATATGACAAAAACATGCTTTACCATCCGGCCGGAATGATTGAGGCCTGGAGCGCGGACGAAAGGCCGGTAGGCATAAAATTATCCGTAATCGATATGGATAACAATCAAATCATGTATGAAGGAGAAATGCAGAGGGGCGAAGAAGAATTCGCATGGAGCGTCAGCTCTGAAAGCGACAGCGAATTTGCAAAGATATGCAAGGGGGATGTGAAAATAACCGGAGAAATCAGCAACACCAACGGCCGATGGCTGACACAGGCCGAATATGACGTCACCACAACAGAAGCCAGCCGTAACGGCGCATGGGCAAGATACACAATCTGTTTTGAATTCACAGGGGCTCCCGGCACCCACGCTGACATACACATAGACGGAGGCAGCTCCTTCTTCTCAAATCTTCTCAATTATCCCTGGCCCGGCTCCGAGCTTGCTCTGAATGATTTTGTCACCGCCCGGAATGTGATATCCGTGGGGATGTATAACACCCGCAACGCGATAACACTGATTGGAGGCGATGTGCAGACATTCAATTATGAGGGGGGCACGGTGAACACCGACTCCAGCTACGGCACACTGCATGACGGCAGAAAGCTCCCGCTCACAGTGGCACCCGGTGCCCCCATTGTATCCTCAGTCAGCTCCCCGTTTTGCAGGACATATCCTGATTATATCGGTCAGAATGTGGCAAAAGTGGAGAAAGGCGGCAAAACATATTATTGGGGAATTGAACAAGGCACATCCATGGCTTCGCCATATACAGCCGGAGTGATTGCCACATGGCTTGAAGCCGACAGAACGCTGAATGTGCACCGTGTGCAGGAGGTGATCGCGAAAACCAACCGAACTGATTATCCCGACCCGGAAAATCCGCGTCACGGCATGGGATGGCTCGACCCGCTCGCCGGGCTTCAGGAAGTGGTGAGGACAAGCAGCGCACCATTGAATCCTGATCACACACACACTCCGGCCATAAACGCAGCCAATGGCGTGATAGAGATTCTGAATCCGGGCGCCGGCACGATTACAGTGGAGATATGCGGCATTGACGGCAGATGCATATTCCGAGCCACCGCCAACGATAATATTTTCAGGATTTCGGCAGCTGAGATGTCAGGCGGCGTTTACATTGTGAGAGTGTCGGGAAAAGCCGGAAGCGCCTCGAAGAAAATCTTGATTTGACAATGAATCCCTAAGGCTCTATTCCCCAAAAAATGTTAAAGCAGGGGAATGGAGCATAAGTCTGTGTCATAAAAAATTCAACATTAGAGATGGAGGCAAAGTCTTGAAGTTTTTATGAAACGAGGTGCGAAATAAAAGCAATCCGAAAACGGAACTCACGAAACTTCTTCTTTCACTTGCGAAAGTTGAAGTTTTTTTTTACTTTTGTTCACAAACGCACAAAAAGAGTTATCGCTACCATGCCCGCATGTGCCGACACCATATTTGTGCGTATACATTTATTTTTCTTCGACACATAAACAACAAAAATCTATCAACCCAACACTTCCAAGCGACCTTGCTAAGACAGAGGCATTTTTTATTATGAAACACACTATTATTCTGTTGCTTGCAGCCATATTCGGAATCTTTTATACGCATGCTGAAATTTCGCCGCGCCACAAGGCACTGATAACCAAAGAACAGGAGAAACTAAGCGGCACAAAGTCAGCCGCTGACTCCATAGCAATTTTCTATAACATATTTGACTTGAGCGACCACGAAAACCGGCTCGCTACAGCACGCAAAATATATGATGTGGCCAAGCGGTCGGGCAACACCAACGTGCAGCTGGAAGTGTGCCGCGTATTGGCTTACAACAATCTCAGCGATGACGCTCTCGAGAAAATAGAGAAGGAACTCACCAATATCCCATCATCCAAAGCAAAAGAGGAGACCCTTCTTTTCATAAAACTAAAAAGAATAGCCGCAAAATCGAATGCACTTTCAGATGAGAAAAGCAAGGAGGTGATTACCAACGCCATCAATTCGATTGAAAACACAGGGCACAAGTCGCAATATGATGATTTGCTCAATCTCTACACCATCGTGGCATTTTTGCGCAACGATGTGTCGGGAGAAATGATGATTGACTATCTTGAGAAACTGTCGGCAAAAGTAGACAAGATGACCTTTACAATCAACGCCGTGCCCGACTTTATATATTCCGAACTTGCCGACACCTACAGCGATTCGGGATATCAGAAAAAGGGATTTGAGCTCGACAAGAAGCTTCAGCAAGTACTCATCACGCTTAAGCAGAAATATGGCCACAAGGGACGCGAATACCGCACATTCGCCATGGCCCAATACATCTCCTATCGCCGCATGCTCCGCAACTATGAGCAACTAACGGCTCAGGAGGCGAAAGATGTGTATGAAAAAGTAATGGCGCTTGCGGCGATTGATGATGAGGTGAAGCAGGATATCAACAGCAATCCCCGGTTTTATGCATTCTATTACATGAACACCGGCGAATATTCCAAGGCGATTCCTTATCTGAAAAAGCTTATCGCTGAAGACACGAGCCTCGGCTTGAAGCGCCGTGCGCTTGAGATGCTGCGCAAAGCGGCCACCGAAACACACGACAACACCTCCCTTGTGGAGGCGCTTTCACAATATGTGGATGTGCTTGAGAAAATTGACAGTCTTAACGACACGGAAAAATATAAGGAGTTGCAGATTCGCTACGATGTGCAGCAACTTAAAACTGAGAACTCCGCCCTCGAGAAGCAAAACCTCGCCGAACAGGAAACCTCCGAGCGCCGCACCATGAGCTTTCTGATGCTGGCCATCCTTGTGATCGGAGTGGCGATTGTGATTTTCCTATATTTCTGGACACGCCACCGCATGGCCACAAGCGCATTCATTAAATTTTACAATTCACTTGTAAAAGAGAGAAACAGGATACGCGACAATCAATATTATGATTACGCAAAGCCTCAGCATGCGCCCCGAAGCAGTGCCGGCAGACGAAAATCGGGAGCAAAGAGGCGGATTGTGAGACCCTCGGCCGATGTGCTTAACTCAATATTCTGCAATCTTTTCTACATTGCATCCATGGGGCGGCGCGACCGCGTGAAATATGTGCGCCGCATTCATCTTGACCAAATTATGAGGGAGTGTGCCCGGGGGATTGAGAGTGCGATTAAACCGGGTGTAAACTTCAACATTGAGTTTCCGGCCGAGAATATTGAAATGTTCACTGACAGCGAGGTGCTGGAATATATAATCAGGCACATATTGAACAATTCAGCACAATACACCACTTCGGGGGAGATTTCATTCAGCGCATCAGTTGATAAGACCGGAGGAAAGGTGACTTTCCGGTTCACCGACTCCGGAGAAGCAATTCCCACTGGTGACGAGCAATATCTCTTTGATAACTTTGTCAACCTTGAGCAGGTGTCAGACATGAAAGACGGCGGCCTTTTCTTCTGCAGGATGAACTCCATGCTGCTCAAATGCGACCTGCTTGTTGACAAGAGCTACAAGCAGGGTGTAAGATTTCTTTTCCATGTGCCGGTTGATATAGTTCTCCCGATAAAATAACATTGCCACCATTTGATGCAGACTCTTAACATTCACCAGCAGAAGGCTGTAGAGGCCACGGAGGGACGTGTGCGCGTGGTGGCCGGAGCCGGGTCGGGAAAAACACGCGTGCTCGCCTACAGATATGCTTACCTGGTGAATGAACTGGGCATCTCGCCCGGCAATATTCTCTGCCTGACCTTCACCAACAAGGCGGCGCAGGAAATGAAACACCGCATTGCACGAATGGTGGACCGCGGGAGTGTCAACGACTTCATCTGCACAATCCACAGTTTTTGTGTGAAATTTTTGCGCCGGGAAATCTATCGCATAGGATATCCGAAAAATTTCACCGTAATCGACGAAGAGGACGCCAAGACACTCGCCAAACAGGCGATGACCGAATTCGGCATAGACCGCAAAAAGCTCACTGCAGAAAGGTTTCTCACATCTGTTGCCGCGCTCAAAGGATATAACATTGATGCATATATACAGCGGCATCTGCTCCCCGCCTCCGATTCCTCTTGCCCCGATGCACAAGTGAGATACATCCGGTTGCAGCTCAAGCAATATGCTCTCGATTACGACGACCTGATTTATTTCACGATATACATTCTGAACCATTTCCCGGAGGCTCGTGAATACTGGACCGACAAACTCAATTACATCATGGTTGACGAGGTGCAGGACTGCTCATCCGACGACTGGAAGCTGCTGCACATACTTGCAGAAAAGCATGGCAATCTCTTCGTGGTGGGGGATCCCGACCAGGCCATTTATGAATGGCGAGGTGCGAATCCGAAAATATTTGTGGATTTCAAGGCTCGCACGGATGTGATATTGAATCAGAATTACAGATCCACCCCCGACATTCTGGAGGTGGCAAACTGCATAATATCCAACAATCGCAACCGTGTGCCGAAAGAACTTTACACACTGCGGCTTAACGAGCGGCGCACAGTGTATCATCATTCACGTAGCGAACGAGAGGAAGCCGATTTCATAGCCGACACCATTGAGAAAGCTGTGAAAAAAGGGGCGGATGCGAAAGATTTCGCAGTGCTTTACCGCAGCTCGTTTCTGTCTCGGCAAGTGGAGCAGGCACTTCTGAAGCGCAAGATTGCATATTCCGTGTGGGGAGGTGTGAGATTTTTCGAGCGGAAAGAGATCAAGGATGTGGTGTGTTATCTCAGGCTTATCGCCTCTGAGAACGATGACATAGCCTTCGCCCGCATCATTAATCTCCCGGCGCGCAAATTCGGGAATGCATCAATGAAAGCCCTCCGAATGATTGCCGACGCAAACGGACTTTCTCTTATGACAGCTCTAAGGGCTGCCGTTGACATTCCCAAATTCAACCGCAAACCGCTTCGCGACTTCATAACCCTGATAGATACGCTCAGAGAGACGGCAGGCAGGATGCCGGTGTCGGCACTTACAGAAAAAATGCTAACCGACAGCAAACTCGGCGACCTTATCCGCCTTGATGAAGTGGAGGAAAGACTCGAGAATGTGTCGGAACTCATCAACTCTATGAAGGAATTTGAGCTGATGCAGGATGATGAATCCGACCGCACTCTTGAATCATATCTTCAAGAGATTGCACTTTATACAAATGTGGATGCAGCTGCCAACAACGACAAGGTGAAGATAATGACCATACACCAGTCGAAAGGACTTGAATTTCCCACAGTCTTTGTAATGGGGCTGACAGAAGGGATATTTCCCAATCACCGTTCAATCCGCGAAAGGCGCAAAGATGGAGAGGAGGAGGAGCGGCGGCTTATGTATGTTGCCGTGACACGGGCATGCAGCATGCTTTACCTCACTGAGTCGGAGGGCTATCTTAACGACAATGGCGCACTCAAATATCCGTCACGCTTCATTTCGGAGGTGCCGGAGGTGCTTCTCACGATTGAAGGCAATCCCGACACGCGGCTTTTTGAAGAGGCCCGCAATATGGTATCGATGCTCAATGCCG
Source organism: Candidatus Amulumruptor caecigallinarius (assembly GCA_023665575.1). Taxonomy (GTDB): domain Bacteria; phylum Bacteroidota; class Bacteroidia; order Bacteroidales; family Muribaculaceae; genus Lepagella. Next base: position 130,707 of record JAMPDQ010000001.1, read on the forward strand.
AGCTCGGAGAGGGCGGCGACGCCCCTATGCCACCGGGAACAATTGTGGAACACAAAGTGTTTGGAAGAGGAACAGTGGTGCGTTTTGACTCTGCAGCACAGTCATACAGAGTGGCATTTCAGAGCGGCGAGCGCGACCTTCTCGGCCGTGTGCTCAAGAAAGTGTGACACCACCCGCAATCTGCAAAATTACAATTTACAATATACCGAATACCGATGTCAAACTTTAAAATTCTCATGGCTGCAGCCTTATTGTCATTAGGCGCCGGAGCCGTAACGGCTCAGACCAACAGCAAATATGACGCACAATTCTTATCCTATCCCACCTACAACGGTGCCGACCTTGAGGTGGCTGTTGACAACAGCGGCACACATTTCCGTCTGTGGAGTCCTAAGGCAGATGATGTGTCGGTGAATCTTTATGACAACGGACACACAGGCAAAGCATACTCCACACTCCCCATGAAATATGATGCCTCCAACGGCACATGGACCGCATCCGTGCCGCAACAGCTTTACGGCAAATTCTACACATTCAGCGTGCGGCAAAACGGCAAGCTTCTGAAAGAGACTCCGGGTGTGTGGGCAAAAGCCGTGGGAGTGAATGGTGAACGTGCTGCAATAGTGGATTTGTCACTCACCAATCCCGAAGGTTGGGAATCCGATAAAGGGCCAGAAGTGAAGAATTTCTCCGATGTAATTCTATATGAGATGCACCATCGCGACATGTCGATGCATCCTTCATCCGGAATAGCCAACAAAGGGAAGTTTCTTGCCCTAACCGAAAATGGCACCACCTCCCCGCAGGGACTCGCCACCGGCATAGACCATTTGAAAGAATTGGGAATCACACATGTGCATATCCTCCCTTCTTATGATTACAATTCTGTTGATGAAATGAATCTTCAGAACAATACATACAACTGGGGATATGATCCGCTGAATTATAATGCGCCTGAAGGAAGCTATTCCACCAACCCTTCGGATCCTGCCACCCGCATACGCGAAATGAAAGAGATGGTAAAGGCTCTTCACGATGCCGGCATAGGAGTGGTGATGGATGTGGTGTATAACCACACAGCGCAGAACGATGACTCCAACTTCGAACTCACCGCTCCGGGATATTATCATCGCCATTGGGACGACGGCAGATATTCCGACGCATCGGGCTGCGGCAACGAAACATCTTCCGACCTCCAACAAACACGCGACTATATAATCAATTCGGTGAAATATTGGGCAAAAGAATATCATATTGACGGCTTCCGCTTCGACCTTATGGCGATTCACGACATAGAGACAATGAACAAAGTGGCCGCCGAACTCAAGGAAATCAATCCCTCAATCTTTGTGTATGGCGAGGGCTGGACTGCCGGCGACTCTCCGCTACAGCCGGAAAGACGCGCTCTGAAGGAGAATGTGTCGAAGATGACCGATATCGCTGTTTTCTCCGATGACATCCGGGATGCAGTGAAGGGACACTACACTGATGCTTCCGACAGAGGGTTTGCCACCGGGAAGCCCGGACTTGAGGAAACGGTGAAAATCGGAATTGTGGCCGCCACCGCACATCCGCAGGTTGACTATAAAAAGGGAAACAATTCAAAATTTGCCTATGCTGACTCTCCCGAAATGATTGTGAACTATGTGTCATGTCACGATGACCTGTGCCTCACCGACAAACTTCACAAATCCATGGCCGGCGAGCCGGAAGAGAATATGCTTGCAGCGGCAAAACTTGCACAGACCATAGTGTTTACTTCGCAAGGCACTCCGTTTATGTTTGCCGGCGAAGAAATATTCCGCGACAAAAAAGGCACCCACAATTCTTATAAAAGTCCTGATTCAATCAATGCAATCGATTGGAACAACAAGGCCAAATATAAAGACCAGTTTGAATATTACAAGGGGCTCACCGAGCTGCGCAGAAAGCATCCGGCATTCCGCATGAACAATGCGGCGGACATTGCCCGTAACATCAAATTCGACAAGATTGATGCGCAGAAAACACCCAATCTGATTTCATATTCAATTCTCAACAACGCCAACGGCGATGAATGGAAAGAGATAAAGCTGGTGTTTAACGGCTCGAAAGAGGCACGCGAAGTAAACATCATGAAAGGGAATTGGAAAATCGTGGCCGCCGATGGAAAGATTTCACCTTCGGAAGGACTCGGCTCATCACAAGGGGGCAAGATGACCGTGGCGCCATATTCAGCACTGATTCTTGCACGGTAAGGCTCATTGCAAAAAAACAGCCCCGTGGCATGACAAAATAAATAATCCGGCCGGAGAGGTCGGATTATTTTGTATGCCCGTAGGGAGTCGAACCCTAATCGAAAGAACCGGAATCTTTTATTCTATCCATTGAACTACGGGCACTTATGTCGGATCCGCGAGCATAATTGAAGGCTCGCGGTGGCCTTGCAGACACAAAGATAACTCTTTTCCGGCAATTAAGAAATATTTTTGGCGCATTTTATTCATAAGCAGCCAAGGAAAATGCCACATATTGATTATATTTGTAATATGGTAAAAATCGAATCAGGATGGCATGCGGCACTTGTCCGGGAGTTTGAAGCCTCATATTTTGAGACTCTTGCCGATTATGTGCGTGCGGAATATGGCCGGAAAGATTGCCGGATTTATCCCCCGGCTTCACAAATATTCGCGGCCTTCAATTCCTCACCCTTTGCCGAGACAAAGGTGGTGATTATCGGACAAGACCCATATCACGGACCGGGGCAGGCAAACGGACTCTGTTTTTCCGTGTCGCCGGGAATCATGATGCCCCCCTCGCTACGCAATATTTTCAAAGAAGTCAGCGCCGACACGGGCGCACCGTTGCCATCTGACGGCGACCTGAGCCGTTGGGCGCGCCAGGGGGTGCTTCTGCTGAATTCATCGCTTACCGTGCGCGAGCACCGGCCGAAATCGCATGCGGGAATCGGATGGGAAAGATTCACGGATGCAGCCGTGCGCGCGCTGGCAGAAAAAAGAGACAACATAGTGTTTATCCTGTGGGGAAGCGATGCCATACGCAAGGGGGCATTCATTGACCGCTCCCGGCACCTGGTGCTTACCTCCCCTCACCCCTCCCCTCTCTCGGCACACCGCGGATTTTTCGGCAACCACCATTTCTCAAGAGCAAACGAATATCTGATATCTCACAACAAGACGCCCATAATATGGTGAATTATCTTTTCAAGATTTCCGGCTTAGTGCTGATGACACTCACAGCGGGCGTATTGGCGGCATTTGCACAGGGTGTTGATACGGCAGAAAAAATATTCAATCCACGTTTCCGCACACTGAAGACACAGGTAGCCGACAATTTCTTCAGCCCTCCGGTGATAAGGATGAACTCTGACGACCGGCTGGTGGTGACATTTGATGAAATAGGAGAGGAAAACAGCTTTCTTGAATACCGGCTTATTCACTGCAACTCCGACTGGACGCCCTCACGGCTTGTGGAAGCCGACTATATCGACGGCTTCAATGCCTTCAGGATAGAGGATTTTGCCTTTTCAGAGCTGACATATGTGCATTATGTGAATTACAGGGTGGAAATTCCCAACGAAGAATGCCGGATTCTGCATTCAGGCAATTATCTGCTGCAGGTATATAATCCCGATTCGCCTGATGAATTGATTCTGCAGACACGATTTCGCGTTTCCGAACATATCACATCGATATCCGGCATGGCCAACTCCCGCACGGATCGCGGCCACAACACCGAGTGGCAGCAGCTTTCGCTGGCGGTGAATCATGAGGCCCTGCCGATGCTCAACCCCTATCAAGACATCAAAGTGGAAATTATGCAGAATCAGCGCGAGAGCACGCGTAGGATGCTGGCATCGCCGGTGAGGGTCTCAGAGAAGACAGCTGTATATGAACACACTCCCGACATGATATTTCCGGCATCCAATGAATATCGCAGATTCGAATCGACAAGCAATAATTTCCCGGGAATGCATGTGGACTCGCTGAGATTTATGGGGAGTAATTACCATGTGTGGCTCAAGCCCGACTTCGAACGCGCCACGAGCGAATATAATTATGACCGCACGCAAAACGGCCGATATATAGTGCGCGAATATAATGCTACAGATTCCGATATAGCTGCCGATTATATCACAGTGCATTTCAATCTCGACTTTCCCGAACTCATCAATGCCGACATATATGTGGATGGTGAATTTACGCATAATCAATTCAATGATTTCAACAGAATGGAATATGATCGCGACACACACACATATCGCGCGGAGATTCCGTTGAAACAAGGGAATTACAACTATCAGTATGTCGCGTTGGCGAGAGACGGGAAAACGCAGCCGAATGTCGCGCTTGTGGAGGGAAATAAATATGAAACTGACAATGAATATGACATTGCAGTATATTTCAGGCCACCGGGAGCAAGGGGCGACCGTCTGATTGGCTTTGCAATAATTCACCCCATTTGAATGTTTCATTTATCGGTTTTTTCTTATATGATACAGATTCAACATACATTGGTGTCGCTCGATGTGATAGAGAAATATTTTGCGTGCGATCTTGACGCCTGCCTCGGTGCATGCTGCATTGAGGGGGATGCCGGCGCTCCGCTTTCAGAAGATGAGAAGCGGAAAATCGATGATGTGGTGGAGACTGTGAAAGAGGAGATGCTCCCCGGCGCAGTTGAAGTGCTTGAGGATCAAGGGTCGGCCTATGTTGACTCCGAGGGCGACCTTGTCACATCAATTGTAAACGGACGTGACTGCATTTTCACATGCTATGCGGCCGGGGGGAAATGTCTGTGCGCGCTTGAAAAAAAATACCGTGAGGGCGCAATTGCCGATGTAAAGCCTATGTCGTGCAGACTCTATCCGGTGAGACTCAAGGAATATGACGGATTCACGGCTGTGAATTTTCACCGCTGGAAGATATGCAAAAGTGCGGAAGTGAATGGCAGAAAGCTGGGAATACGCGTGTTTCAGTTTCTGAAGGAGCCTTTGACAGCGAAGTTTGGCAAGGAATGGTATGCTGAGCTGGAAATAACCGCAAAAGAATATCTGAAATGGAAACATTAAACGACTGGCTTTATTATCTTATTGCCGGAGTTTATGCCGTCACCATTATATCATCGGTGGTGGTGGTGCTGAAAGAAAACCGGAATCCAATCCGCTCGATAGCATGGGTGATTGCGCTGATTTTCCTGCCGGGTGTAGGGCTGATATTCTATCTCTTCTTCGGCAGGTCGCTGCGTGGACAACACATGATTTCGCGCATGAACCGCCGCAAGATGATGACAATCATGGCGCCGGCTCACGGCGATATTAATTCGGGGAATCTCACGAGGTCCGACCGCAATCTGATAAAACTCGCACGCAATCTCTCATCGGCATTCTATAGCGTGAACAATGAGATTGAGATTTTTACACGCGGACAGGATAAATTCGAGAGTCTCAAACGCGACCTCAGAGGGGCGCGAAAATCAATATATCTTCAATATTATATTTTTCAAGACGACAAGTTGGGCCATGAGATTTCCGGGATTCTGAAAGAGAAGGCTCGCGAGGGTCTTGATGTGAGAGTGATTTACGACCATGTTGGAAGTTTCTCCGCACATAACCGCTTTTTTAAAGACATGAACGCTGCCGGCGTGCGCACACATCCTTTTTTCAGGGTGACATTCCCCCAGCTTGCAAATAGGATTAACTGGCGCAACCACCGCAAAATAGTGATCATAGACAATGAAACCGGATATGCGGGAGGCATGAACATTGCCGACCGTTATGCAAAACGCGCGTCTCAGCGAGATTCCTGGCGCGACACTCATTTCCGTCTGCGCGGTGATATAGTGGAATCGCTGCTCGGCTCATTTATTATTGACTGGAACTTCCGCAACAATGAAGAGCCCATGACCTTTCCAAAATGTGAACGCACGGAAATAAAAAATGAGGTGGGAATGCAGCTTGTCACATCGGGTCCGCTCTCTGCCTGGGACAACCTTGCGCTATGCTTTCTTAAAGCTATCTCATCGGCCACAAAATCAATATATATCCAGACACCATATTTTCTCCCTACAGATGCACTTCGCCACGCTCTTGAAGCGGCCGCCCTCTCGAAGATAGATGTCAGGATAATGATACCTCGCAGGAGCGACTCCATAATGCTTCAATATGCATCTTTTTCTTATGTAACACAATGTCTGAAGGCAGGCATAAAGGTGTATCTATATGACGCCGGCATGCTGCACGCAAAAACAATGATTATCGACGACCGTATTGTCACCGCCGGATCAACTAATTTCGACTTCAGAAGCTTTGAAAACAATTTCGAATGCAACCTGTTTGTATATAACGAAGCTGTCAATCGCAAGATGCGCGACATATTTTTTGAAGACATGAAGAAATGCACGAAGCTCTCTTATGCCAAATGGCATAAACGTCCGGTGCTTCAGCGCTCGCTTGAATCGATTGTGCGTCTTGTATCCCCGATTCTTTAGGGGATTTGCACGGTTTAGGCAACACCATTATGGTTTTGAAACGCGGTTCGGCATCCCTTTTCAAAAGGTTTTAAGGCCAAGACTCCTTTCCCCTGCGTTAACAACTTTTGGAGAATGGAGTCATAGGCCCCGTTTCATAAAAAACAATCCCGGCATATTTGGATGTCGGGATTGCTTTTTATTAAGTATAAAGGTTCGTTATTACTCAGCCTTTGTCTCTTCCTCCTTGGGAGCTTCCTCAGATTTGGGAGCTTCCTCAGATTTGGGAGCTGCTTTTTTGCGTGAACGACGTGTGCGGCCGCTCTTCTTCTCAGCAGCAGCATCACCCATAGTATCGTTGAAATCAACGAACTCTATCATGGCCATCTCGGCATTATCGCCAAGACGGTGGCCTGTTTTGAGAATACGGAGATAACCGCCGGGACGATCGGCAACTTTCTCAGAGATAACGCCGAAAAGCTCCTTCACAGCTTCCTTGTTCTGGAGATAGCTGAACACTACACGACGATTGAGTGTGTCATCCTTCTTCGATCGAGTGATGAGGGGCTCGGCATAAACGCGCAAGGCCTTGGCTTTAGCCACGGTGGTGAAAATTCTCTTGTGAGCTACAAGAGAAATCATCAGGTTGGCAAGCAGCGATTCGCGATGGCCTTTCTTGCGGCTGAGATGATTGAATTTCTTATTATGTCTCATTGTGCGATTTAGTCTTTGTCTAATTTATATTTTGAAATATCCATTCCAAAGGAAAGATTGAGCTTCTCGAGCAATTCATCCAACTCGCTAAGCGACTTTCTTCCGAAATTTCTGAACTTGAGCAGGTCATTCTTATTGAACACCACGAGTTCACCGAGCGTCTCCACTTCAGCGCTCTTCAGGCAGTTGAGCGCGCGCACGGAGAGATCCATGTCGGTTAGTTTTGTTTTCAGAAGCTGGCGCATGTGGAGCACCTCTTCGTCAAACTCTTCGGGAGTGTCGTCATGCGGTGCTTCGAGAGTGATTTTCTCATCGCTGAACATCATGAAATGTTGAATAAGAATTTTTGCCGCCTCCTTCAGAGCCTCCTTGGGCTGAATCGATCCGTCGGTAGTTACTTCAATGAGAAGCTTCTCATAGTCGGTCTTCTGCTCCACACGATAGTTGTCGACTGCATATTTCACATTCTTGACCGGCGTGTAGATTGAATCGATTGCAATAACATGGAGATCGTCGGTAGCAAGCATTTCACGGTTTTCATCTGCGGGCACCCAACCGCGACCCTTGTTGATTGAGAATTCCATCTCAAAGCCATAGTCTTTGTCGAGATGGCAAATCACAAGCTCGGGATTAAGCACCTTGAAACCGGAGAGCACCTTGCCCAAGTCGCCTGCAGTAAACACATCTGTACCCGCCACTTTCACTGTTTGTTTTTCAGTGTTGTGATCAGCGGTCACCTGCTTGAATCTGATTTGTTTGAGGTTAAGGATGATGTTTGTGACATCCTCCTTCACACCCGGGATAGTGTCCAGTTCGTGAGCCACGCCGTTGATTCGGATGGAATTGATTGCAAAACCACCGAGCGATGACAGGAGAATCCTGCGCAAGGCATTACCGATGGTCTGGCCATATCCCGGCTCGAGAGGACGGAATTCAAACTTGCCGTAAGAATTGTTCTCTTCAAGCATTATGACCTTTTCGGGTTTCTGAAATGCTAATATTGGCATGGGTATCTTAGTGTTTATTATTTAGAATAGAGCTCGACAATCAGCTGTTCCTTGATTGTCTCGGGGATATCTTCGCGCTGGGGGAGATGAAGGAACTTACCGCCCTTGATGCTCTCATCCCATTCAATCCAGGGATACTTGCTGTGGTTGAAGCCGGCAACGCAGTCGGCGATAACCTCGAGCGACTTTGACTTTTCACGCACAGTCACAACATCACCGGGCATTACACGATATGAAGGGATATTCACATTCCTGCCGTTGACGTTGATGTGTTTGTGAAGCACGAGCTGGCGTGCAGCCGGACGGCTGGGAGCGAGGCCAAGGCGATACACCACATTGTCGAGGCGGCTCTCCAAGAGCTGGAGGAGCACCTCACCGGTGATGCCTTTGGTGCGCGCAGCCTTCTCGAACAGGTTGCGGAACTGACGTTCGAGCACGCCGTATGTATATTTAGCTTTTTGTTTTTCACGCAACTGAGTGCCATACTCAGATGTTTTCCTGCGGCGGTTGAGGCCATGCTGGCCCGGGGGATAATTCTTTTTTGCCAATACTTTATCCTCGCCAAAAATAGGCTCGCCGAATTTGCGTGCGATTTTTGTTTTTGGTCCTGTGTATCTTGCCATTATTTTTTCTTTTTCTTATCCTTAAGCCTGTCCCTTAGCGCAGCCGCGACTGTCGAGAGAAAGTGCATGTGACAGTCTATTCGCATTCAGGATCAGAGGCCTGCCGGACTGGTTCGAATTAATCTGTTGCTTGAAATTTCTTATTATCAATCTTCAAGATTAAACTCTTCTTCTCTTGGGCGGACGGCAACCATTGTGCGGAAGCGGAGTCACGTCAACGATTTCAGTAACCTCGATGCCACTCTGGTGCACGAAACGGATAGCGGCCTCACGACCATTGCCCGGCCCCTTCACATAAGCCTTCACCTTGCGCAGGCCAAGATCATAGGCAACCTTTGCGCAATCCTGAGCCGCCATCTGAGCGGCATAGGGGGTGTTCTTTTTTGAGCCTCTGAAGCCCATCTTGCCGGCCGATGACCATGAGATAACCTGGCCTTCGCTGTTGGCAAGACACACAATGATGTTGTTGAAAGAGCTATGCACATGAAGCTGACCGTTGGCGTCAACTTTGACATTCCTCTTTTTTGCTGCGACTGTCTTTTTTGCCATACTTTTTTATTGTTATTTAGTAGCTTTCTTCTTGTTAGCGACTGTTTTCTTACGACCCTTGCGAGTGCGGGCATTATTCTTTGTGCTCTGGCCACGCACGGGGAGGCCGATACGGTGACGGATGCCGCGGTAACAACCGATATCCATCAGGCGCTTGATGTTGAGCTGAATCTCCGAGCGGAGGTCACCCTCTACCTTATAGTCGCGCTGAATCACTTCACGCACGGCGGCTGCCTGTGCATCAGTCCAGTCTTTCACTTTGATATCACGGTCAACGCCTGCTTTTTCCAATATGGAATTAGCTGCGCTGCGTCCGATTCCGAAGATATAGGTCAACGCTATTTCTCCTCTTTTATTCTGCGGCAAATCTACGCCGACAATTCTTACTGCCATATTGTTTTATACAATTTTTTGCAAAGGTAATAAAATTATCCTTGACGTTGTTTAAATTTTGGGTTTTTCTTGTTGATTACGTACAGTCTACCCTTACGGCGTACGATTTTGCTGTCGGGAGTGCGCTTTTTTACAGATGCTCTAACTTTCATATCAGGTTTTGTTTTTTTCTTATTTATATCTGAAAGATATTCTTCCCTTGCTCAAGTCGTAAGGAGACATCTCCACTTTCACTTTATCACCGGGAAGTATTTTAATATAGTGCATCCTCATTTTGCCGGATATGTGGGCTGTGATTTCATGCCCATTTTCCAGCTCCACCTTGAACATTGCGTTCGAGAGGGCTTCGAGAATCACACCATCCTGTTCAATTGCAGCTTGCTTTGCCATATTTTTCAGTTTTCTGATTCGTTATCCATATTTTGATTTATTCCCAATGCCTCCTCCACATATTTGAAGGTGGTCATTATTTCCGGAACATCGGGAGTGATTAATATCGTGTGCTCATAATGAGCCGACGGCTTACGGTCGCGTGTGCGGCATTCCCAGCCGTTGTTTTCTATCACGATATTTTTGCTTCCCAGATTTATCATCGGTTCGATAGCGATGCACATTCCCGGCTTGAGGACAGGGCCGATGCCTCGACGCCCGTAGTTGGGAACTTCGGGGTCTTCATGCATGCTTCTGCCTATGCCGTGTCCGCACATCTCTCTGACTACGCTGTAGCCGCGCTTCTCACAATATGTCTGCACGGCATTGGCGATATCTCCGATTCTTTTTCCCGCTTTTGCCGCTTCGATGCCCTTATAGAGCGATTCCCGAGTGGTCTGCAACAAAGCAGCCACCTTTTCATCAACATCGCCCACGGCAAATGTGTAACAGCTGTCGCCGTTATAGCCGTTGAGTTCAACCACACAGTCTGTGCCGATGATGTCACCCTCTCGGAGGGCATAGTTGGAGGGGAAGCCATGCACCACGGTTTCATTCACCTCGATGCATAGAGTTCCGGGGAAACCCTGATATCCCAAACAAGCGGGTTTACCCCCATTGTCGAGGATAAACTCTCTTGCTATGGTGTCGAGACGACGGGTGGTGACTCCGGGTGCAACCCACTTGGCCACTTCCCCAAGCGTGCGGCTCACGAGGTCGCAGGCCGCGCGCATCATTTCAATCTCTTCAGGTGTCTTAATATAGATCATCTTGTCAATTCAAACTAAATGTCAAAATGCACTGCTGCCGGAACTGCGGCCTTTGATTCGGCCATGTTTCATAAGTCCGTCATACTTGTGCATGATCAGGTGACCCTCCACAATACGCAGGGTGTCGAGAATCACACCCACGAGAATGAGCAGAGATGTTCCGCCGAAGAAAGAGGCGAAGTTTCTGTTTAAGCCGCAGATGTGTGCGATTGCAGGAAGGATAGCCACGATGCCGAGGAAGATTGAACCCGGCAGTGTGATTCTTGACATGATGGAGTCGAGATAGTCAACAGTGGGTTTGCCGGGCTTGATGCCGGGGATAAACCCGTTGTTGCGCTTCATATCCTCCGCCATCTGGGCGGGACGCACCGTTATGGCCGTATAGAAATATGTAAAGGCCACAATCATGATAAAGTATACCAGATTATACCAGAAACCGTACATGTCGGTGAATGCACCGAAAAATCCGGTTTGCGTAGTGCTGAATCCTACAAGAGTGATAGGAATAAACATGATTGCCTGGGCAAAGATGATGGGCATCACGCCGGCAGCATTCACCTTCAGAGGGATATACTGACGTGCACCGCCATATTGCTTGTTGCCTACCACCTTCTTGGCATATTGCACCGGCACATTGCGGGTGCCTTGCACGAGGAGCACGGCGCCGGCAATCACAGCGAGCAAAATGATGATTTCCACGAGGAACAGCACAAGGCCGCCGGCCTCAGAATTCATCAATCGTCCGGTGAATTCCTGAATAAATGCTTCCGGCAGACGCGCGATGATACCGATAAGGATGATAAACGAGATTCCGTTGCCCACACCCTTCTGGTCGATACGTTCGCCGAGCCACATGATAAACATAGAGCCGGCTGCCAGGACAATCGTCATGAACACAATAGTCCAGAAACCTAATTCCACGTGGCCCCCGGCTGCCTGAACCTGATACTTGAGATTCATCAGATAAGCCGGACCCTGAAGCACAAGAATCAGCACTGTCAGATAGCGGGTGTATTGGTTGAGCTTCATTCTTCCGCTCTCACCTTCACGCTGCATTTTCTGGAATGCGGGGAGCACCATGCCAAGCAACTGAATCACGATAGAGGCCGTGATGTAGGGCATGATGCCGAGGGCGAAGATGGAAGCCTGAGAGAATGCGCCTCCCGAGAACATGTCGAGAAGCTGCATCAACCCGTCGGCAGTGAAATTCTTAAGTGCCATCAGCTCGTCGGGATTGATACCCGGCAAGACCACATAGCACCCGAAGCGATAGATCACCACAAGCAGCAACGTGATGCCGATGCGATTGCGGAGGTCTTCAACGCTCCAGATATTTTTAATTGTCTTTGTAAATCCCATTGTGTTATTGTTTATTTTTTAACGATAGAGCCGCCGGCCGCGGTTATAGCCGCTTCGGCAGTCTTGGAGAACGCGTTGGCCTCAACCTCGACAGCATGAGAAAGCGAGCCGTTGCCAAGCACCTTCACGAGAGCACTCTTTGCAACGAGCCCGGCATTGCGGAGGTCGTCAAGAGTAACTTTTGTAAGATTGTTGGCAGCCACAAGAGCTTCGATGTCGCGAAGATTGATTGCCTTGTATTCCACGCTGTTGATATTTTTGAAGCCGAACTTCGGCACTCTACGCTGCAACGGCATCTGACCGCCCTCAAAGCCTACTTTGTGCTTATATCCCGAGCGGGATTTCGCACCCTTGTGGCCGCGTGTGGAAGTGCCGCCATAGCCGGAACCTGCTCCGCGTCCAACTCTTTTATTTTTCTTGTTGCTGCCAACGGCAGGCTGTAAATTATGTAATTCCATGTTTTTGCGTTTTAGAGTTTAGTCACTTTCACTAAATGATGAACCCTTTTCACCATGCCGAGAATGTCGGGAGTATCCTCCTTGACAACTGTATGGTTCATTTTGCGGAGGCCGAGCGCGTCGAGTGTGAGTTTCTGCACTTTGGGCGCATTGATACGGCTCTTTATCTGTGTGATTTGAATCTGTGCCATCTGTTTGCTTATTTGCCGTTAAACACTTTTTCTACGCTCACGCCGCGGTTCTGAGCCACCTGAGCGGGGCTACGGAGCTCGTTAAGGGCAGCGATAGTGGCCTTAACAAGGTTGTGAGGGTTGGAGCTGCCCTTTGATTTTGCGAGCACATCGGTGATGCCGACACTCTCCAGCACCGCACGCATAGCGCCACCGGCCTTTACTCCCGTACCTTCGGAGGCGGGCTTCAGGAAGATGCGCGAGCCACCGAATTTGGCAGCCACCTCGTGGGGTATTGTTCCCTTGTGCACGGGCACTTTGATAAGATTCTTTTTGGCTGTCTCCACACCTTTTGCGATGGCAGCCTGTACCTCATTGGCTTTACCAAGACCCCAGCCTACGATTCCGTCGCCGTTGCCGACAACCACGATGGCTGCGAAGCTGAACGCACGTCCACCCTTGGTTACCTTGGTGACGCGGTTAATTGCCACAAGGCGGTCCTGGAGTTCAAGATCATTTGTTGTCTTTACTTTGTTATTTCTTGTTGCCATGATTCCTATTAAAATTTAAGGCCGCCATTACGGGCTGCATCGGCCAGCGATTTAACACGTCCGTGGTAGAGATATCCGTTGCGGTCGAACACAACCTCGCTGATGCCTTTTTCCACAGCTTTCTTTGCAATCTCTTCGCCAACTTTGGCTGCGATTTCCACCTTTGTGCCTTCAGCCATTCCTTTAGAAGAGGCTGCACAAAGAGTAGTGCCCGTCAAGTCGTCGATCACCTGCACATATATGGCCTTGTTGGAGCGATACACGCTCATGCGGGGGCGCTGTGCGGTGCCTGAAATTTTCCCGCGGATGCGGGTTTTGATTTTATTTCTTCTTGCTATCTTAGATACCATAATTTACAGATTTTTATTTGGCGTTAGCCGATTTTCCTGACTTGCGACGAATAATTTCGCCAACAAACTTGATACCCTTGCCCTTGTAAGGCTCGGGCTTGCGGAGCGAACGAATCTTTGCGCACACCTGGCCGAGAAGCTGCTTGTCGCTGCTTTCGAGAATGATGAGCGGATTCTTGTTTCTCTCACTCTTTGCCTCCACTTTCACCTCTTTGGGGAGCTTGATATAGATAGCATGTGAATATCCTAAGGCAAGTTCGAGAACCTGGCCTGTGGCTGTGGCGCGATAACCCACACCGACAAGCTCCATCTCTTTCTTATAACCTTCCGACACGCCCACAACCATGTTGTGGATCAATGCGCGATAGAGGCCGTGCATCGCGCGGTGCTCTCTTTCATCATCAGGACGGGTCACAATCACGTGGCCATCCTCCACCTTCACATTGATGTCGGGATTTACTGTCTGGTGAAGCTCTCCCTTGGGGCCCTTCACTGTTACTTCGTTGTCTTTCACCTGTACGGTTACGCCGGCAGGTATAGCAATCGGTGATTTACCTATTCTTGACATAATACCTCCTTCTTTAATAAACGTAACACAACACTTCGCCACCAATTTTGCGCTCTTTGGCCTCTTTATTGGTCATCACACCCTGGGAAGTGGAGAGGATGGCGATGCCAAGACCGTTGAGCACGCGGGGCATATCTTTATAACCGGTGTATTGACGCAAACCCGGGCGCGAGATGCGATGCAGGTTTTTGATTGCACACACTTTGTCAACCGGATCATACTTAAGGGCGATTTTGATAGTGCCCTTGGGGCCTTCGCCTGCCTCAAACTTATAGTTGAGGATGTAGCCCTGGTCGAAAAGGATTTTTGTGATCTCCCTTTTCATTTTTGACGTAGGAATCTCCACCACACGGTGGCCTGCCATAATGGCATTCCTAAGCCGAGTCAGATAATCTGCTATTGGATCAGTCATTTTTTTGATTGTTAAATTGATTCAGATTCACTGAACAATATTTAATACTCTCTGTGTCTTTTGTTATGATTGCCCACAGCGGAGGGGCAATTTCCTTAAATGACACATTTCAAACTTCTTGCCGGAGGAGTCTCCGTCAAGAAGTTCGAATTGCATCTTTTTATTAACGGCTATTGTTAAAAAATATTATCTTACGATATTATTTTTTCATTTTTCAGCCGGAATTCGTATCCGCCGACTTTGCGGACTCATTCCGACCGCCGTAGTATTTGCCAATCGGCACGCGGGGTTACCAGCTTGCCTTCTTTACGCCCGGGATAAGACCTGCGGAAGCCATCTCGCGGAACTGGATTCTGGAGATGCCAAACTGGCGCATATATCCTTTAGGACGGCCAGTGATTTCGCAACGGTTGTGGAGGCGCACTCTTGAAGCATTTTTGGGGAGCTTCTGGAGCTTGGTGAGAGCCTCGTAATCGATGTTGCCATCAGCGTCTGCAAGGGCTGCCTTTTTGAGAGCTGCCTTTTTGGCGGCATATTTTTCCACCAGTTTGCGACGTTTCACCTCGCGGGCCTTCATTGATTCTTTTGCCATGCTCTATTAATTTTCGTGTTTGAACGGTAATCCGAATTTTTTCAGCAATGCGAAGCCTTCCTCATCGGTGTTTGCAGTGGTTACGAACGTGATGTTCATACCCTGGAGTTTAGGCACATTGTCGATGTTAATTTCGGGGAAAATAATCTGCTCGGTGATGCCGAGGGTGTAATTGCCACGGCCATCGAGCTTGGAGTTGATACCCTTGAAGTCACGAATACGCGGCAGAGCCACGCGCACGAGTCTTTCAAGGAACTCATACATTTTCTCACGGCGGAGAGTCACCATAGCACCGATAGGCATTTTCTTACGCAGCTTAAAGTTGGAGATATCCTTCCTTGAGAGCGTGGGGACAGCCTTCTGGCCGGTGATTGCGGTGAGCTCGCTGAGGGCAGTTTCAATGATTTTCTTATCCTGAGTGGCTCCGCCGAGGCCCTGGTTGATCACGATTTTCGTGAGCTTGGGCACCTGCATCGGAGTGGTATATTTGAACTCCTTTATGAGTTCAGGCACTATTCTTTCCTTATAGTCCTTGCTAAGTGTGGTTTCGCTCATTACTTGATCTCCTCTCCTGATTTTTTAGAGTAACGTACCAGCTTGCCGGCCTCATTGCGACGGCGGCCGATACGGGTGGGCTTGCCGGTTTTGGGGTCCACCACATTAAGATTAGAAATATGCACCGGAGCCTCAATCTTCACGATACCTCCCTGAGGATATTTGGCTGTGGGCTTAGTGCTTTTGGAGACGAAATTAATGCCTTCCACGACAGCGCGGTTTTTCTTAACCAACACTTCGAGGACGCGGCCTGTCTTGCCCTTGTCGTCGCCGGCATTGACATAGACAGTGTCTCCTTTCTTTATATGCAATTTTGCCATTTTTTTAGATTAAATAAGACGGTATGAAACCGTACGGTGATTAATTTGGTTAAAGCACCTCCGGTGCGAGCGACACGATTTTCATGTTGGTGGCGCGGAGCTCACGGGCCACAGGACCGAAGATACGGGTGCCGCGGATTTCACCGGCATTGTTGAGCAATACGCAGGCATTGTCGTCGAAACGGATATAGCTGCCGTCTGCGCGACGAATTTCCTTTTTGGTGCGTACCACCACAGCCTTGGACACTGTGCCTTTCTTGACTTCAGATGAGGGGATGGTGCTCTTCACGGTCACTACGATAATGTCGCCCACACTGGCATACCGGCGGCCTGTGCCGCCGAGCACGTGTATACAGAGCACCTCTTTGGCGCCACTGTTGTCGGCTACTGTCAAACGTGATTCTGTCTGTATCATGATTACTTAACTTTTTCAATGATTTCTACCAGTCTCCATCTCTTGGTCTTGCTCAAAGGACGGGTTTCCATGAGGCGAACCGTATCTCCCACAGAGCATTCGTTTTTCTCATCGTGGGCGTGATATTTTTTCGTCTTATTCACAAATTTGCCATAGATCGGGTGTTTCTCTTTCCATTTGATTTCAACCGTGATTGTTTTGTCGCACTTATTGCTTGAGACAACCCCGATTCTTTCTTTTCTCAAATGTCTTTTATTCTCTTCCATTTTTCAAAGTTTTTACGGGTTAGTTACTTGGAAGCTGCCTCTTTTTCAGCGGCAATTTCCTTTTGGCGCAACACAGTCTTCAATCGTGCAATCTCACGGCGATCTTTGGTGATCTTGGCCGGATTGTCGGAAGGAGATATCGCGTGCGCTACTTTCAATTCGCGATAAGCTTTCTCTGCCACCTCTATGCGGGCCTGCAGCTCCTGAATGCTTAATTCCTTGATTTCTTCCTTTTTCATTTTTCTTATCTTTTATACGTTCTGTGAGGGATCATAGTCACGGCGCACCACAAATTTGGTGAGCACCGGCAGTTTCTGCGCGGCAAGGCGGAGAGCCTCTTTGGCGATGTCATAAGGCACACCTTCCACCTCAATCAGGATGCGTCCCGGAGTAACAGGCGCCACGAAACCTTCGGGGTTACCTTTACCTTTACCCATACGCACCTCGGCAGGTTTCTTGGTGATCGGTTTGTCCGGGAAAATTCGAATCCAGATCTGGCCCTGACGCTGCATATAGCGGGTCACAGCCACACGTGCAGCCTCAATCTGGCGGCCGGTGATCCATTTGGAGTCGAGTGTTTTGATGCCGAACGAACCGAATGCCAACTGATTGCCTCTCTGAGCCTCACCTTTCATGCGGCCCTTTTGCGAACGGCGGTATCTTGTTTTCTTAGGTTGTAACATTATCGTAGTTCTTCTTAACGGTTATTGTTTTTTTTATTGCGGAAACCGCCTTTGCGGCCGGCGCCGTTCTGAGGGCGTCCGGGCTCCTTCTGACCGGGCACATATGCCGGAGTCAGCTCCTTCTTTCCATAAATCTCGCCACGGCAGATCCACACCTTCACGCCGATAACGCCGACTTTGGTGTGAGCCTCAACGAGAGCATAGTCGATGTCTGCACGCAGAGTGTGCAACGGGGTGCGACCCTCCTTGAACATCTCTGAGCGGGCCATTTCAGCACCGTTGAGACGACCGCTCACCTGCACCTTGATGCCTTCTGCACCCATGCGCATTGTGGAAGCGATGGCCATTTTCACGGCACGGCGATAAGCCACTTTGTTCTCTATTTGACGCGCGATGTTGGTAGCCACGATTTCAGCATCGAGTTCGGGGCGTTTGATTTCGTGGATATTGATCTGCACATCCTTGTCGGTCACTTTCTTAAGCTCCTCCTTGAGGGCATCGACATCCTTTCCGCCCTTTCCGATAATCATACCGGGGCGAGCGGTTGCGATGGTGACGGTGGCCATCTTAAGAGTGCGTTCAATAATAATTCTCGACACACTGGCCTTGGCGAGACGCGTGCGGAGATACTTACGGATTTTAGAGTCCTCAAGCAGAGTCTCACCGTATTTTTTTCCGCCAAACCAGTTAGAGTCCCAGCCGCGTATCACACCGAGGCGGTTGCTGATTGGATTAACTTTCTGTCCCATCTTGCTTAGTCGTTATTATTAGTTAAAGTGTCAACAAAGAGAGTGACATGATTCGAACGTTTGCGGATGCGATAGCCGCGGCCCTGCGGGGCGGGGCGCATGCGCTTGAGCATAGGAGCTGCGTCAACAAAGACTGTTTTCACAAAAAGCTCGCCGGCTTCAGCCTTGCGCTCATTTTTCTGTTCCCAGTTGGCGATAGCCGAACGTAGGAGTTTCTCCACTTTGCGGGAAGCCTCCTTATTGGAGAATTTTAAAATACCGAGTGCCTTGAAAGCCTCCTGACCGCGTATCATGTCAATCACGAGGCGCATTTTCCGGGGGGAAGAGGGCACATTGCGCAGACGCGCGCCATACTGGCTCTTCCTTGCCTCCTTCAAAGCATCGGCTGATTTTCTTTTTCTTAAACCCATTGTATGTGTTACTTTATTATTCGTAAATTAGATGATGCGGACCTTATTTTTTCTTATTGCCTGCATGTCCGCGGAAAGTGCGTGTGGGGGCGAATTCACCCAGTTTGTGACCCACCATATTTTCGGTGACATAAACGGGGATAAACTTATTGCCGTTATGCACGGCGAAAGTGTGGCCCACAAAGTCGGGCGAGATCATTGAAGCGCGGCTCCAAGTTTTGATCACGCTCTTCTTGCCGCTTTCCTCCATGGCAGCAACCTTCTTTTCAAGCTTTACGCTGATAAAGGGTCCTTTTTTAAGCGAACGACTCATACTTGTCTTGAATTAATCAAATTATTTTTTCCTTCTTTCAATGATATACTTCGAAGAGTGTTTCTTCGGCGAGCGAGTCTTCAGGCCCTTGGCGTAAAGACCGGTGCGGCTGCGGGGATGTCCACCGCTCTGACGGCCTTCACCACCACCCATCGGGTGGTCAACCGGGTTCATGACAACACCACGGTTGTGAGGACGACGGCCGAGCCAGCGGCTGCGGCCAGCCTTTCCGCTGCGCTCGAGAGCATGGTCGGAATTGCCTACCACGCCTATAGTGGCGCGGCAAGTCAGAAGCACTTTACGAGTTTCACCGGAAGGTAATTTGATAATCGCGTAATCACCTTCGCGCGAAGTGAGCTGAGCGAAAGTTCCGGCGCTGCGTGCCATAGAGGCGCCCTGACCGGGACGAAGCTCAATACAATGGATTAGAGTACCGACGGGAATCTTAGCCAGAGGCATGCAGTTGCCTACTTCGGGAGCGACATCAGCGCCGCTCATCACCACGTGACCAACTTCGAGGCCGTTGGGGGCGATCATATAGGCTTTCGAACCGTCTTGATAATATAACAACGCGATGCGAGCCGAGCGGTTGGGATCATATTCAATGCTCTTCACCGTTGCGGGAACGCCGTCGTTGGTTCTCTTAAAGTCAATCAGACGCAATTTTCTCTTATGGCCGCCTCCACGATAGCGTGTCGACAGATGACCCGACGAATTGCGTCCGCCGGTGGAACGCTTGCCGACTGTAAGAGATTTTTCTGGTGTGGTAGCAGTGATTTGTCCTTTGAACACACCAATAACCTTGTGTCTCTGCCCGGGTGTAGTGGGCTTAAATTTTCTTACTGCCATTTCTATTAAATATTGCTATAGTAGTCAATCTTTTGTCCTTCAGCCACCTTGATGTATGCCTTCTTAAACGCATCCTTGCGGCCGCGGATTAGCCCGCCCTTTGTGTAGCGCTGTTTGCGTTTGCCGGCATAGTTGGCTATATTAACTTTCTCTACGCGGACATTATAGAGTTTCTCCACAATGTCTTTGATCTGAAATTTGTTGGCGTCGGGAGATACGGCGAATACATAGCAGTTCTGCTTCTCGCTGTAGGCCGTAGCCTTCTCAGTGACGATTGGTTTAATTTGAATGTCCATGTCTTATCTCCTTATTTGAAATCGTTAATGACTTCGATGCCGCCTTCTGTTACGAGCATTGCATCGTTATTGAGCACAGCATACGCGTTCAGATCAATTGCTTGTGCAAGCATAGCGTTGGGAACATTGCGCACCGAGAGGAGCACATTTTTGTCTTGCTGTGCAAACACGAGGAGAACCTTCTTATTCTCGAGCTTAAAGCTTTTGGCCACTTCGAGCCAGCTTTTTGTGCGGGGAGCATCGAAAGTGAAATTCTCCACAACGATAATTTTCTTATCGTTGGCTTTTGAAGTGAGAGCGATTTTTCTTGCGAGGCTCTTCATCTTCTTGTTAAGCTTGCTGCGATAGTCGCGAGGACGGGGACCGAACACGCGTGCACCGTGATAGAGCACCGGAGAGTTCAAATCTCCTCGGCGAGCACCGCCACCGCCCTTCTGGCGGCCGATTTTGCGGGTTGAATAGCTCACTTCGCTGCGTTCCTTGCTCTTATGTGTTCCCTGACGTTGGTTGCCCAGATACTGCTTGATGTCGAGATAAAGGGTGTGCTCAGCATTGCCCTCGCTCAAATCGCGCGCGAACACCTCGTCGTTCAGAGTGACTTTACGTCCTGTATCTTCGCCTTTGATGTTATAAACTGATAATTCCATTATTTCTCAACTGTAACTATTGAACCTTTGGGTCCGGGAACGGAACCTTTAATCATTAATAAATTGTGCTCGGGAAGCACTTTAATCACCTGGAGATTCTGCACGGTGACACGCTCATTGCCCATTTGTCCGGCCATACGGAGACCTTTGAACACTTTTGCGGGATACGAGCAGGCACCGATAGAACCCGGGGCGCGCAGACGGTTGTGCTGGCCGTGAGTGCTCTGACCCACACCACCGAAACCGTGACGCTTCACTACTCCCTGGAAACCTTTACCTTTGGATGTGCCGACGACATCGACAAAAGTACCCTCCTGAAAAAGCTCCACTGTGAGCGTGTCGCCCGGGGCAGGCATGGTTTCAAACGATTTGAACTCGGCCAAGTGTCTTTGGGGAGCTACGCCTGCTTTCTTGAAGTGGCCGGCGGCGGGCTTGTTGATGTGCTTCTCCTTAGCTTCCTGGAAACCAATCTGCACAGCCTCATAGCCGTCTTTTTCCACTGTCTTGATTTGCGTAACCACACAAGGACCAACTTCGATAACAGTGCACGGAATATTTTTTCCGTCGGCACTGAAAACGGATGTCATTCCGATTTTCTTTCCTAATAATCCTGGCATTTCTTTTATTGTTTGTGGTTGTATTTTTTATTCAAGTTTTTCAAGCTGCGAAGAGCTTGAAAAACCTGAAGATTATATTTAAGATATCAGAGGTTGAATCAATGAAAACACCTCTTACACTTTGATGCTCACATCAACTCCCGAGGGAAGTTCAAGCTTCATCAGTGCATCAACAGTCTTGGCAGTGCTGCTATAGATATCGATGAGACGCTGATATGAAGAGAGCTGGAACTGCTCACGGCTCTTCTTGTTGACAAAAGTCGAACGGTTAACCGTGAAAATGCGTTTGTGAGTGGGAAGAGGAATCGGGCCGCTAACCACTGCGCCTGTAGACTTCACGGTCTTTACAATCTTCTCAGCCGACTTGTCGACAAGATTATGATCGTAAGATTTGAGTTTTATTCTGATTTTCTGGCTCATATTGTAGTTTGATATTTATTTCAAAAGATCTACGCGGCCCTGGCATTCTGTGAGAACGTTGCGGGCGATTGAATTGCTTACTTCAGCATAATGGCTGAATGTCATTGTGGATGTGGCGCGACCCGAGGTGATTGTGCGGAGTGCGGTTACGTATCCGAACATTTCGGCGAGAGGAGCCTTGGCCTTCACGATGCGTGCACCGGAGCGGCTTGTCTCCATTCCTTCCACCTGGCCGCGACGCTTGTTGAGGTCGCCAATCACATCACCCATTGACTCTTCCGGAGTAACCACCTCGATTTTCATGATAGGCTCCATGAGCACCGGGCCGGCCTTTTCAGAGCCATGCTTGAATGCCTGGATCGCGCAAAGCTCGAATGACAGCTGGTCGGAATCGACAGGGTGGAATGAACCGTCAAGCAAAGTGACTTTGAGCTGCTCCACCGGATAACCGGCGAGCACGCCATTCTTCATTGCAGTCTGGAAGCCCTTCTGCACTGAAGGAATATACTCTTTGGGCACGTTACCACCCTTCACTTCGTCTACGAACTGCAGGCTGCCTTCAAAGCCCTCATCGACGGGCTCGATTCGGACAATAATGTCGGCAAACTTACCGCGACCGCCGGTCTGCTTCTTGAATGTTTCGCGAAGTTCAACAGGCTTGGTGATAGCCTCCTTGTAGGTTACCTGCGGACGTCCCTGGTTGCATTCCACTTTGAACTCCCTGCGGAGACGGTCAATAATGATATCGAGGTGGAGCTCACCCATGCCGCTGATGACGGTCTGACCGGTTTCCTCGTTAGTTTCTACGCGGAATGTAGGGTCTTCTTCAGCAAGCTTCTGCAATCCCACTCCGAGTTTGTCAAGATCTTTCTGGGTTTTGGGCTCGACTGCGATACCAATCACAGGATCCGGGAACTCCATAGCCTCAAGCACAATGGGATGGTTTTCATCGCAGAGCGTATCGCCGGTGCGGATATCTTTGAAGCCGACACCGGCACCGATATCGCCGCAAGTGATTGCCTCTTTGGGATTTTGCTTGTTTGAGTGCATCTGGAACAGACGCGACACACGCTCCTTCTTGCCGCTACGCGAATTGAGCACATAACTGCCGGCCTCGATATCGCCTGAATAAACGCGGAAGAAGCAGAGACGGCCCACATAGGGGTCGGTTGCAATTTTAAATGCGAGCGCGCACATGGGAGCTTCGCTGTTGGGTTCGCGAGTCTCCACCTCGTCGGG
Organism: Candidatus Amulumruptor caecigallinarius; assembly: GCA_023665575.1. GTDB lineage: Bacteria > Bacteroidota > Bacteroidia > Bacteroidales > Muribaculaceae > Lepagella. Next base: position 153,899 of record JAMPDQ010000001.1, read on the forward strand.
GTTGCCCGGTGCGTGGCCTTCCACAGCGCCGGCATCCTCGGGAGAAGGCAGATATGCGCATACGGCATCGAGCAGAGTCTGCACGCCCTTGTTTTTGAAAGAAGAACCGCAAATCATCGGGTTGATCTCCATTGCGAGAGTACCCTTGCGGATAGCAGCCTTGATTTCGTCAACAGTAATGGTTGAGGGGTCGTCGAAATATTTCTCCATGAGCACGTCATCGAGTTCGGCGAGAGTTTCAAGCATTTTGTCGCGATATTCTTCGGCCTCATCGCGGAGCGATGAGGGAATTTCCTCCTCTGTATATTCAGCGCCCATTGTTTCATCGTGCCAGAAGATAGCCTTCATAGTGATGAGATCGACAACGCCTTTGAACGATTCTTCGGCGCCGATGGGAATCTGAATAGGAAGAGGATTTGCACCGAGCACATCACGCAGCTGGCGCACCACTTCGAAGAAATTGGCGCCCGAGCGGTCCATCTTGTTGACATATCCGATTCTCGGCACATTATACTTGTCAGCCTGACGCCAAACGGTTTCACTTTGCGGCTCTACGCCTCCCACGGCGCAGAAAGTTGCCACAGCGCCATCGAGCACACGCAAAGAGCGCTCCACCTCCACGGTGAAGTCAACGTGTCCCGGAGTGTCAATCAGGTTGATTTTATATTTATTGTCATTATATTTCCAGAACGTGGTGGTGGCGGCGGAAGTAATAGTGATGCCGCGTTCCTGCTCCTGTTCCATCCAGTCCATCGTAGCGGCTCCGTCATGCACCTCGCCGATTTTGTGAGTAAGGCCGGTGTAGAACAGGATACGTTCGGAAGTTGTGGTTTTGCCGGCATCGATGTGGGCCATGATGCCGATATTACGTGTAAGTTTGAGGTCTTCGTGTTTAGCCATTTTGTCTTAATCAATTTAAAATCTGAAATGAGCGAACGCGCGGTTAGCCTCTGCCATACGGTGCATATCCTCTTTTCTTTTGTAAGCACCGCCCTGGTCGTTGAAGGCATCGACGATTTCAGCCGCGAGCTTGTCGGCCATTGTCTTGCCGCCACGTTTGCGGGCGAAAATGATAAGATTTTTCATTGATATGGATTCCTTGCGGTCAGCGCGAATCTCAGTAGGCACCTGGAAAGTTGCGCCGCCGATACGGCGAGATTTCACCTCCACCTGCGGGGTGACATTTTCGAGGGCTTTTTTCCAAATTTCGAGAGCACTTTTCTCTTCGTTGGGCATTTTGGCCTTCACGGTCTCCAATGCTGTATAGAAGATAGTGTAAGCCGTATTTTTCTTCCCGTCATACATAAGATGATTCACAAATTTAGTCACTTTGACATCGTGAAACACGGGATCCGGCAGAATAACCCTTTTCTTAGGCTTTGCTTTTCTCATTGTTGAAAGTTTAATGTTTTGATTTGGCTGCTTATTCAATCTTCAACTCGGCTCTCTTGCCGGGTTTACTCAACCTTTTAGCCATCCAATAAATCAAAAACGGTTTGAATTTGATTAACTTGTAAGCGGCAGATTATTTTTTGGCTGCCTTGGGACGTTTGGCTCCATATTTGGAGCGGCGCTGAGTGCGGCCCTGCACGCCTGCGGT
>JAMPDQ010000001.1:155598-205680 GCA_023665575.1 Candidatus Amulumruptor caecigallinarius
GAGCACCTGACTGTTAATCAGGGGGTCGTTGGTTCAAGCCCATCCTGAAGCGCCCAATGGCAATAATTAAGCAAAGTGCATACATAGCCCGTGAGGGTTGAAATGGCAAGTATAAGACACATTTGCTTCAGTAGCTCAGTTGGTTAGAGCACCTGACTGTTAATCAGGGGGTCGTTGGTTCAAGCCCATCCTGAAGCGCTTAAAACCCGTCGAAGTGATTCGCCGGGTTTTTTGATTTTTATATATCAATTTATCACGTTGCTCACAACATGATAAACTCATCAACTCTAATACATAGGCGTGAATGGCGCCGAGGCCACAAGGCGTCCCGTGGCATCTCCCACAAGATCTGTGGTTTTGGAGGTATCAAGCTTCATCACAGGTGCACCTTTGCGCAAATCCACCTTGTTAAGATCAACATAGTAAATGCCCGAGTTTGTCACCAAATCAAAGTAATATTTCTTATCGCGGATGTTGCTGTAGGTGCGCCACTGCGTGCTGCTGAGATTAGGTTCACCCTCAATCATATAGGTGTAGGGCACAGAGCTGTTGGCAAGTATGCTGCGGGCAATCGACACCCCGAGGTCTCCATCTGAAACCGGCTCAACATGATGTGCGAAATAGTCGGCACGCACACATCTGTCAGCACTTGTCACAGTGCCCGGAAGCATATTCTTACCGCCGATTTTGCGCCAATAGTCGATAATGGCAGTCATAGCCGGCCAGGTGGGGTCGTTGGTCATCGCGCGGTAGTCGCCCATATCATAGACATTGATTTTGCCATGGTCAAACTCAAAGATTACACTTTTGCCTGTAGCATCGGTCACACCCCAATGGAGAGCAGAAACGGTGCCGCTGTCGAATGTGGCTCCCTGGATTTCAAATTGCGTATCCTTAAGAGCCTTCACCACTTCGTCGGTGGTGGCGTTCATATCAAGAAGCCAAGCCACAAACACAGAGAGTGACATAGTGTGGGGCATCACCTTTGTGGAATCATTATATACTGTTCCCTTGCAGAAAAGTCCGCTCACCACAAGCCCTTTCTCATTCATGCCCTCAGTTACGCCGCCGTCATAGCCAACTGCATATACAGCACCATATTTCGAGGTCCACTTAATCGGGTTGGAGAGATTTGTGCTCACCTTCTCCATGCCGCGGGGATACACATAGAGGTTCGTCGGTATGGGAGTTTTCCAATCGAGCGAACGAGCCACAACAAACAGATTATCCTTCCCTTCGTAAAGAATACGGGAGCATGCATCGCTTTGGAAAGGATTAAAGGCTGTGATTGCGAGAGTGCCGCCAACAACGGCACTTTTTACGATATCAGATGTCTTCATAGCAAAAACGTGTATGTTTTTAATTCATATTTCTCAGATTTGCACCGGGGGTTTTAGGCTTCGTTCCCCCAAAAATTTTACATTAGTGCGGCTTCTTTTTGGCTGATTTTTTTATGTAACAAGATTTAAATTAAAACACTGTTTTTGACATGAATGTTTATAAGACCCCGTTTCATAAAAAATAGCGGTCGCCGGGGAGGCTTTGGGCGGAGGTGTTTAAAACCCGCGTCATTGCATTTTCTATCCGATTGGACACAACGGTTGCATGGCCGGACCATCGTCCATAAAAAAAGAAACTGACGAATAATCTTTAGAAACTGCGCCCAAAACCACGGGGTTGGCCGGCAGTCCGATATAAGGATAGTCGGGAAATTGGGTGCGGAAGCGTTTGATTGCGCTGCAGGCCTCTTCAAAAGTGGCGACATTTGCCACAATCGTGTAGCATTTCTGATCCTGTCCCAGCACAGTGGCGGCATCCGGCCATCCGGCTTTGCGCAAATCTTCTGCCGAGGCATCGGCATTTGTCTGCATCTTAAACACACCCACAGCCACCATAAGTGGAGTCGGGAGCGCACTGCCGTCAGCACGGCGAACAGGTTCGCGCAGCACATACACAGAGTCGCCCTCCACCACACGCAGTTGCGGCCCCTCGTCACTAAGCAGACCGGAGGCGGGAATCATCCGTTCCCGGGCAGCCGATTCCCTTTTCAATTTCGCGGCATCATATGCTGCCTTATATCCCTGTTCGGTAGGTTTGCAGGCAATAAAGATAAGCGCGGCCATAGCCGCGCTTATGAATTTTATAGAAATTTTTTTCATCACAAAACCGGATTATATCAGTCAGTCTGAATAATGAGGTGGTTGGAGAGCGACCAGAACTTAACCGGATTCACAATCTCAATAGTTTTGGGGCCATTCTTCTCGCCGACGATGCGATAGCTGCCTTCGGGCATATTGGTCCAGATTTTCGCCTTCTTGGCGTTGGTGGGCACTGATTTAAGTGTGCGTTTGTCGGCAGTTACGAAATATGAGGCATCAAAATTGCCCTTAAGCACTTTTGTGGAGCCGAGGAATTTTTTCTCGAGCAAGCCTTTCTGCTTCAATTCCTTGTTGGAGCCGATAGCATAGAACACCTTGTTGGCCTCATTCTCGGCGGCCACGGCTGCGGCCTGCGCCTCCTCTTTAGCGGCTGTTTCCGTCTTTACCTGCTCTTCTGTTTCCGTCACCTTGGTGTTGAGATTTTCAATTTCCACCTTTGCATTCTCAAGATCTTTTTCGAGCTGAGCAATCTTGGCATCCTGCTGCTCGATGTGCTGGCGAAGCTGGGTGATTGTTCTGGCCTGAACACTGTTTTCATTGCCTGAATTCTTCACTTTGGCTTCCATCTCCTCCAGAAGGGCTTTGTTGGCAGCGAGGCGAGCCTTGATGGTGGAGAGATTGCGGCGTATTTCAGCTCGGCGATCCACATTGTCACCATTGCCTATATTATACAAAAGACCCTCCTGAGTATTGATGGAATCCAGTCCGGTGTAGATATCACCCATAAGGAGCATCAGAGAATCGTTAAAATTGGTTGCTTCATCATATTGAGCTGTGAGGTCGGCAATTTTTGCCGAATCTTCGTCAAGCTTCTGTTTGTCACCGCCGGCGCATGAAGCCAAAAGCAACGCACCGATTCCAATAAGGAACAAATAAGTTTTTTTCATAGCCTTGATATAATTTAAATAGTGAAATCTTGTGTTTCTTAACTCACAACTATAACAATCTCCCCCCTGGTTTGGTTCGATTCATATTTTGCGGCAAGGTTGCCGAGGGTGTCGCGGTCGATGGTTTCGTGGAGTTTGGAGATTTCCCGACACACGGCTGCCGGGCGGTCAGCTCCGAATGCCTCGGCGAGTTGGCGAAGCGTGCGTGCCACTCTCAGCGGCGACTCATAAATAATCACGGTGCGCTGTTCGGCGGCCAATTCGTTGAGGCGTGTGGTTCTCCCCTTTTTGAGGGGCAGGAATCCTTCAAACACGAATCTGTCGCAGGGAAGGCCGGAGGCCACCAGTGCGGGCACGAAAGCAGTTGCGCCGGGAAGACACTCCACCTCAATTCCGGCCTCGCGACACGCTCGCGCGAGCATAAAGCCGGGATCGGAGATTCCCGGCGTGCCGGCATCCGACACCAGAGCCACATCCAATCCCCCCTCAATCTCCTCCACTATTCCGGCCACGGTGCGGTGCTCGTTGTTGCGGTGATGGCTTCGCATAGGCGTGTGGATGTCATAATGGCGCATCAACACGGCACTCGTGCGGGTATCCTCGGCTAATATGAGGTCGGCCTCCTTCAGCACGCGGATTGCGCGAAAAGTCATATCCTCCAGATTGCCCACCGGAGTGGGCACTATATGCAATTTCCCGCTCATGCTCCAAAATATTGTTTTATGATTTGCAGAAAATCGGCCACATCTTCGTTATTGCGGTCAAGCCCATACTCTTCAATAAAATAATTCTCCGCCTCATCATAATTGTCAAAGCCGCTGAGGGCATCCATAGCGGCGGAGAATTCGGCGTCACTGCCGCTAAAAAGAGCACGGCGGAAGCGGAAGCGGTCATTAAGGCAGAAAGCCGGAGCATTTTTCTCCTTATGCCTCGGAATTCCGTCCGCCGCTGCAGAATTATCCGCATACTCCGGCTCGGCAGTATATTCGGATACGTCCGCATATTCGGGTTCGCCCATATCTTCGGGCTCGCCTGCATATTCGGTCTCGCCGGGATTTTCGGCAGCATTGGCAGCCTCAAGCTCTTCAAGCCTGCTGAGCGCCTCTTTCAACCTCGTTTTAATCAGGGGTCGCAACTCTCTCAGTTTTTCAGTTCTAAGCCAGAGGAGCTCCAGAAGGCCCTCGGCTTCATACACTCTGTTTTTGATATCGTTGATTTTCTCTTTCATCAATTTTTTTAATAATCGCAGGTAAACTTGCGAAAAGTCAAGTCGTTAGAGGTTAGAGGTTGTTTTTGTCAGCAACAATTAGATTCAGTCATATAACACGCTATATTCCTTCATCTGCAAGAATAAATCTGCGCCAAATTTTCGACCTCTGCTTTCACATTTTTTGTGGAATGAAGCCTAAGGGAAAGTTTCGAGTAGAAGGCTTTCCACTTGGCGACGTGCGGCGGCACGGTCTCCCATATTGTTCAGCATTATAACCACAACATGCGTCGGTTCGTAGTTGTCGTCGAGCTTATATCCGGCGTAGCATTGGATTCCCTTCATAGACCCGGTTTTCATGGCGATGTAACCCTCGAGAGGAGAACCTGTCAGAAGCTTTCTGAGCGTTCCCTCCTGACCGGCCAGCGGGAAAAAGGAGGCGTAATAGGGATTGCCGGCCATTTTAGTGAGCACATCAGCTATAAAGCGTGCTGTCACCCGGTTGCTTCTCGACAGGCCGGAACCGTCCACCACATTAACGCCACTCATGTCGGCTCCCGACTTTCGCCAATATTCCGTCACTTTTTTCGCACCTTCGGCTATGGAGCCTTCCGAGCCGAGGTTGAGGCCGATTGTGCGAAGCAGAGCTTCGGCATATTGATTGTCGCTGCGCATCATGCATGAGCGCATTATCTCATCGACAGGAGCGGAGACATGCATCCCGAGCGGGTAATGTTTTCCGCGGTGCTCCCCCGCATTGCCCGACATCGGCACTCCGGCATCCCGGAGAGCTCCCCGCAGTCTTGACCTGAAGACTCCGGCAGGGTCGGCCACGGAGCTTTTTCCGCTCGCATTGTCTTCGAAGTTGAATCCATGGGAGCCGGTGCCATAACTGTGTGGAAGATCTCCTTTGGCCCAGGCGGGGTTGATTGCCGGTCCGGGGAAACGGCTTTCGTCCACCACCACATCTCCGGCTATGCTGTCTATGTCAAGATTTGCAATTGCCTCCACAATCTCTTTAACAAGATTGTCAGAACCGGGCTCACTACGTGTATTGAGAGAAGGGTCGCCCGAAGCCTCCACAAGGATATCCCCCTCGAGCACACGGTTACGCACTTTTCCGGTGATATAGACACCCGTGTTGTAGCGATAAGCCGGGCCGGTTTTTTCAAGCAGTGTGGCAGTGGTGACGCATTTCATTATAGAGGCCGGAATCAGCGGTGTCTCTTCATTCAGGCTTTGCAACGTGCGGCCTGTCTTCAGGTCGACCACCAATACAGCCGAGGAGGCGGAATCGATGGCGGCCGAACCCACAAAATCGGCAATGTCGGCGAAGATGCGTCCCGGCATGCATATTAGCACCACCATTACCGGCAATGCCGCCAAAAAGTGATTGAGTCTGCCCGTTTTCATAACACAAATTTAAATAATCCACATTTGAATAACAAAAATTTCGCTAATTTTGTAAGTCATGGTGGAACATCAATACACATTCGACCGCGTGGTGCGCATCATCTTCGGAGTGTGCGGACTTCTGGCGGTGCTATATCTGCTGAATATCCTGAAGGGGGTGCTTCTTCCCTTCTTAGTGTCATGTCTGATTGCATATATGCTTGAGCCGGTGGTGCAATGGAATATGCGCATCACTCATCTCCGGGCACGTTTCATACCGGTGGTGCTGACTCTGCTTGAAGCATGTCTGCTAATCGCTGCTTTCTGCCTGGTTTTCTTCCCCTATCTTGTGTCGGAATGCACGGAAATGGCTGTAATGGTGAAGAAATATGCCTCGGCGCAGGTAAATATCCCCTTTATCTCCGACAATATCCATCGGTTTATACGCGAAAACATCGATTTCAACCGGCTGGTGCGCTATCTGTCGAAAGATGAATGGCGCGAATTGGTGAAAACCACACTTTCGTCAACATGGAGCGTGATCACATCGAGCCTTGCGCTTGTGGCGGCGGCTGTAAGCTGGCTGATTGTGCTGCTTTATGTGATTTTCATCATGCTTGATTATGAGCGGCTCATGCTCAGTTTCCGCCAGCTTGTGCCACGCGCCCACCGGCGCCGGGTGTTTGGCATCTTCCGCGACATAAAAGATTCGATGAACCGCTATTTCCGCGGCCAGTTTCTCATCGCCATGACGGTGGGTGTGCTGTTTGCCGCCGGTTTCGTGATTATCGGACTGCCAATGGGTGTGGTGCTGGGGCTTTTTATCGGTGTGCTTAATCTGGTGCCCTATCTTCAGCTCATTTCGTTGCCGATCACCACGTTGCTATGTCTTGTCCGGGCAGTGGGCACGGGTGGCGATTTCTGGATGATATTTTGGGAGTCCATGGCTGTTTATATTGTGGTGCAGTGCATTCAGGATCTTTTTCTCACTCCGAAAATCATGGGAAAGGCCATGGGGCTCAACCCGGCCATTATTCTGCTTTCTCTCTCGATATGGGGCACGTTGCTCGGTTTCATGGGGCTGATTATAGGCCTGCCGCTCACCACTCTGCTGCTTTCTTATTATAACACTTACGTGGTGGAACACCATCCACGCGGCAGAGACCGATGCAACACACTTGATAAAAAAACAAACTGACAATGTATAACATGCAACACCACACACTCCCTCTCGCCTCGGCGTTTGCAACACTCCCCGAGGAAACTACAGTAAACCGGATTGCGGAGATCCGCGAGAAACTCGACCCGGGGGAATCCGTTTCGCATGAGGAGCAACACACCAACGGTCTGATAGCCGACCTCGCCTGGATTCTTCTGCTCGGTGCGATTGTGACACTTCTTTTCAAGAAGCTCAAGCAGCCGGTGGTGCTCGGTTATATCCTTGCCGGCTTCCTTGCAAGCCCGAAGTTTGAATATCTTCCTTCGATATCAAATCTGGAAAACATCACTTTCTGGGCCGATCTCGGCATCGTGGTGCTGATGTTTTCAATCGGCTTGGAATTCAGTTTCCGCAAACTTCTCAATGCCGGCTCATCCTCGATTGTAACGGCACTGATTGTGATCACGGGAATGACTTTCGCCGGGTTTGGTGTGGGCTATATTCTGGGGCTGAATCTTATCAACCGCATATTTCTCGGCGGCATGATATCGATGTCGTCAACCACAATCATAATGAAAGCGCTTTCCGACCTCGGCATGCGTCAGCGGAAATTTGCCTCACTTGTGCTGGCGGTGCTGATAATTGAGGATCTTTTCGCGGTGCTGATGCTTGTGTTGCTATCATCTATCGCGATGGGCGATGTGCAGGGCACGGAGCTGCTTTTCAGCATAGGGAAACTGATGTTTTTCCTTATTATATGGTTTGTTGTGGGGGTGTATGTGCTGCCGTCATTTCTGATGCGTGCACGCACATTTCTCAACGATGAGACAATGCTGGTGGTGGCCATGGGGCTTTGCTTTTCGATGGCGGTTTTCAGCGTGATGTGTGGTTTTTCGCTTGAGTTGGGTGCTTTTGTGATGGGTTCAATCCTCGCCGGCACAATGGTTGCGGAGCGCATGGAGAAGGTGATTTCGCCGGTGAAAAATCTTTTCGGTTCGGTGTTTTTCATCTCTGTGGGGATGATGGTTGACCCCTCCGTGCTGGTGCAGTATTGGTGGGAGATTCTTCTTTTGGCAGTGGTGGTGATTGCCGGCATGATTCTTTTCGGCTCGCTGGGGATGCTTGTGACGGGACAGAATCTGCGCGTGGCCATAGAGAGCGGCTTCACACTCACCCAGATCGGCGAATTCTCCTTCATCATAGCATCGCTCGGCATGAGCCTCGGGGTGCTTGAGGCGCGCCTCTACCCTATCATTGTGGCCGTGTCGGTGCTCACAATATTCACCACGCCCTATTTCATCAAAATGGCCGATGGGGCATACTCTCTTGCGGAGAAGCATCTGCCCCACAGCTTACGCTTTCTTATCGACAGATATTCCCGCCAAAGCTTCGACCAAAATGAAACGAAGCGCCTCTGGCGCGCCGTGTTCAGCCGCTATCTGTGGCGCATCGTGCTTTACTCGGCGATTCTGCTGGCCGAAATAATGTTTTCACGCCTTTTTCTGTTTCCTTTTGCCGAGAAACTGCTCGGCACCACCGGGCATCTTCTGGCCACGGTGCTGACGGTGATTGCCATGCTCCCATTCTTGATTGCGCTCACTTTCAGCTCCACAAAGAAAGTGGAGAAGATTCAGCTCCACCAGACAGCCGCCTTTTATGATGTGCCGCTGCTGGCAATGCGCATCATCCGCTATCTTGTGGCTCTCTTTTTCATAGTTTATTTCACAACGGTGGCATATTCTTCTGTGGTCGGCTGGCTTGTCGGGGCGGGGTGCTTTATCCTGGTGCTGGCTTTTGCCTCCACAAAAATGATGCGAAGCTATAAGAAAATGGAAAATAAATTCATCAACAATCTCAATATCCGCGAAAACACCCGCCTCGGCATCAACAACAATCTTGTGGCCGACATGCACCAGGCATTTATTGAAATTGACCAGGACACTCCCTTTGTGGGCGAACGGCTTGTTGATTCCGGACTGCGCCGCGATTATGGAGTGAGCGTATCGTCGATTCAGCGCGGCGACACCTACATGCCGCTCCCGTCGAAAGATGCGCGGATCTTTCCGGGGGATGTGCTGGGTGTGATTGGCAACGATGAGCAGCTCCGCCTGCTCAATGACGATATCGAGAAGGCCCGCGAATCATCCAGAAGCGTCACGAGCTATCAGGAGCATGTAAAGCTCACCAGCATCATGCTGACACCCGGGTCGCCCGTGATCAACATGCCTCTCGGCGACACCGATATCAGGCATGACTTCTATTCGATGATTGTAAAGGTGCAGCGCGGCGATGAATATCTGCAGCCCACCCGATCTCTGGTGCTGAATGCCGGCGATGTGGTGTGGGTGGTGGGCGATCCCAACTATTTCGAAAGCCTTCGCGGAGCATGAAAAATTTTAGGAGTCTGTTTCATAAAAAATTCAACTTTAGGGATCGCATCCTTGAGTCGATTTTTATTCTTGACTGAAAGGAGCAACCTTTCGGTTGTGTCTGAAAGTCAAGGATAAAAAGCGACCAAGGAGGCGAGGCGGAAGTTATTTTTAATGAAGGCTCCGATATGAAATATTAAACATTTATTTACTAACAATCTCCGAAAATATTAAATTAGGCTCGACTCGGCTTCTTTTTGGCCAATTTCTTTCTATCCTCCGGGTCACAACCGAAAGGTTGCTCCCCCCCGGATATAAAGAAATTCGCTCAAAAATAAGCCGCCCATAAAGCTGAATTTTTTATGAAACGGACTCTAAAATACTTGTCAACTATGAAAAAAACATTGTTTCCGATTGCGGCGCTGTGTCTGCTCGCCGCCTGCTCGGGAAATAAGCAGACACTTCCCGCCGACTCTTCAGCCGATTCTGTTTCGAACGAAGCCGGCGCCGACTTAGTGATGCCGGCACAACCATTTTATCTCACGGCTGACTCCATAGGTCCGGTGAGGGTGGGTGCCAAAATCGTCTCTCTCCCCAAACAGGTGCCTGACCTTTATGACACGGTTCTGCCGGTGGAGACTCCCGATGCAATGGCCTATACTTTTCTGCTTGGGGATGAGCCGCAGTTTACCATCTTTGATTTCATGAACGGGAATGTGGATGTGATAGCTCTTGAGGGGAATGCACGCTCTGTCTCCACCCCTGAGGGGGATATTCATGTGGGGGATGAATTCGCAAAGGTGCTCCGGCTGCCGGGAGTGGAATCCGACTGGCAGAATTTCGATGAGAGCGGCATCTGGTATTGGAAATGGAACGGCCTCTTTTTCGGTGTTGACGAAACAGCCATCAGCACCGAACTTTCGGCAGCTCTCGCAGAGGGACGCCGGCCTCCTCGTGCATTCCTTTTCACTCCCGATGTCAAAATCGGATACATAGCCACCGGTCTCCCCTTCTAACGCAAACCGCCCGCGGAATCCATCGCGACCCTCCGACGCGATTCGCCCAACCCGGCGCGCAAAAAAAACATCCGAGCCTGCGCCCGGATGTTTTTTAATTGATTTTAAAATTGTGATTTTTTATTTCATCACTTTCTTCGCTTTGCCGTTCACCACGCGGATATATATGCCCTTGGTAGGCTCTGCCACGCGCACACCCTGAAGGTTGTAGTATACTGCCTCGCCCTCGGCTTCGGCATCCACGGTGATACCCTCCACACCGGTCGGCACATAGAAGGAAGCCTTTCTCACCTTGCTCTGGCCACCATGGTGAACAGTCATATAGCTGATTTCGCCACCATTGATCACTTTATATTTATTGTCTGCTGCGAGAGTGTAAACTTTGCCGTCCTCTCCGAGGATCTGGTTCTCATCGAGAGTCTGCTGCTCCGCGCGCATACTGTTTTCCGGATCAACATCCCACTCTTCCCCGGTTGCAGGATCATATACGTGCATATTTTTGCTCATGTTCACATAAACCTGCTTGTAGTCATGGACGTATCCATCTTCGCCATGCTCAAACACCACCTCGCACACGCCGGTTTCATTATAAAACTTCCCTTGATGCGCGATTTGAGTTTCACCGGCTTTCATAATGGGATGAGCGGGACGCTTGCCCTCGTAAGTGATGGTGATCGTTTTGATTGCAGCTTTACTTGATGATGAACCGTTAACCACTTTTACACTATCGCGAATTTCTGCTTTTGTATTTTCCCAAAAAGAACTTGTGGAATTGCTACCATCAAATTTCAGAGGTTCTTTACATGTGACATTTATTTTCTTAATATTGAATCCTTCAGTCACAGAAACAGTAAAGCCATTTTGTATACCCTTTCTCAATCTGAAATCTTGTTCTTTATCTTTATTTTTATATATGCGAGTTTCTCCAATTGTTGTAAGGGCAACCGCATGTTCGCTTTCATACACCTGACCTTCTTTATCAAAATCATCACCATTTCCTTCATAAATAGTATGCCCATAGTTATTGTTAACGAAGTCATAAGTATAGGTGTAGGTAGTGGGGGTCGGTGAATCCTCCTCTACAGTCAGGATGTAGCCCTCTTCCGCGGAATTGTATTCATCGTTGCCGGCGAATTTAACCGAAATCATGGTTTCACCCGCAGCCTTTATATCGATCTTGCCCGACTCATCTACTGTGGCAACTTCATTATTATCTGATTCCCATGTCAACGGCAGATTATATTCATTGATGAGTTCAGGCGCCTCAAAAGAATCGAGATTATCAAGATAAGCTACTGCCTCCACTTTGTCAAACTTTATGCCGCTGTCGCGCTTGCTTACCATCAGCGCAATGTTGCGAGTTACAAGCTCTTTGCCCTCGGCATCCAGAGAAGTCACATCGAAAACATATACATTCTCTTTGAGGAACTTGATTTCAATCTTATTGTCTGCAACATTTGATATATTATACTCCTCGTCGGGGTTTTCTTCATTCATCTTCACGCTCAACTTCGCACCCTCATCAGTGGTGAGTGTGACAACATCATTCACGAAGATGTCGGCTTCCTCTCCCTCAATTACTGCCTCGCCGCATTTGGCAACAATCTTACCGGGCTGGAAAACGGTGATTTCCTTTGTGATGGCATCAGCCTTATAATAATCGTTCTCAACGAGTGTGGCTGTGAGAGTTACAGTGCCTTCGGCCAATGTCAACAATTTGTTGTCTACAATGTATGCGATATTTTCACCGGAAGATGTGTATGCAATCTTCACATCCTTAACATCCTCGACATCCTTGGCAACGGCATAAAGCTCATACATCCCGTTAGGCAAAAAATTTGATTTCTCGGCATCCTCGCCCGCCCAAGAGAGCGTCAGCGGAGTCTTTAGCTTTGCGGTAACGGTCACAGTCTTGGTGATTGCTTTAGCCTCATATTTGCCATTATCGGCAAGGGTGGCGGTAAGGGTCACCGTGCCTTCGCCCATTGCATGCAGCTCACCATCCAATATGGCGGCAATATCCTCGTTTTCGGAGGTATACTCGATTGTCACATCTTCAATCGCATTGCCGGCCGCATCCTTGGCGACGGCAAAGAGAGAGGAAGTTGTGTTCACTTCAAAACTATCCACTCCGGCAGCATCCCCAGCCCACGAAAGAGTGAGAGGAGTCTTCGCAACCGGTGCGTCATCGTAAGTAACCTCAATAGATGAGAAAGTAAAAGATCCCGATTTATCGGCAACTACATATGCAAAATATTCTTGCTCGAGCAGAAATGAAGAGTTGGTGAATGAAACATCTGTGCCACCACTAATTATAGGGTTTCCAGACCCTGCGGTACTAGTTACGGTTATTGCTTTGCTATCTGATTTACCAACAAGTTTAGCTTTGGATCCACAATTCTTTAATTCAACCTTTTTAATTTTATATTTGTTAGCATTTGCTGCAACATTAAAAAAACAGCCTTTGCTGCTATTTTGTTGGAATTTACCGCTATTTATGTAAGCACCAATTTGATATGAAAATCCGGATTCTTTTGAGGTATATTCTCTCTTTGTTGCATACGCATTATTATTACTATTTGAAAACGTTGTATACAACAGCGTCTCGGTCTTCTCTTCTGCCAATGTCGACAGGGATGGCAATGCCAGCATAGCCATTAAGAAACTTAGTAGAAATTTATTCATACAAGTCTGTGTTATAAAAAGTTAATATTGTTGTTTGTTATTGAGTCTCTTTTTCTGCGGCCGGCCATTGACCCGCCCGCCGCTTCTGCCCGCAAAGTTATAACACTGTGTCCACATATAAAAATATATCCACACCTTTTATCACCTCTTTCATAATTTTTTAACATTCCGGTCTCCATCCGCAGCGGATGCACCATGATGCGTTCGCCCACCCAAGACATAACACCCAATGAGACAAGTCCCCACCGCCCGCGGAGCCCCGCAGGGGCGTGACCGTAGAAAACCCCGCATGACCGCAGGGATTGTGGGGGGGCCGTACCCGCCGTCGGAGGGTCGGAGACCCGTGCCTGTCCGAAACCCCACATGACCACAGGGATTGTGGGGGCCTGCCAACAGCATATACGCGGAGCCCCGCAGGGGCGTGACCGTAGAAAACCCCACATGACCGCAGGGATTGTGGGGGGAGGGGGCCGAACCCGCCATCGGAGGGTCGGAGACCCGTGCCTGTCCGAAACCCCACATGACCGCAGGGATTGTGGGGGGGCCGAACCCGCGATAATCAGCGGAACTCCGGAGGAGTGACGAGGTCCCACACGACACGCAGACATTCGAAGACGAGTATGAAAGAATGTGCGAACGAAGCGGACTCACATCCAATGCAGAAGACCTCCGGTGATATGCATGCCAAGCATCGACGATGCCGGCGGGCATTCATCGGCGCGCCGGCCTGAACCTCGTCACTCCTCCGGAGTTCCGCTGCTCGCATCTTCCCAAACCCCACATTCCCGCTGGTCATGTGGGGTTTCAGACAGGCACGGGTCTCCGACCCTCCGATACGATTCGCCCACCCCGGACAGATGCGCCCCAATGCGTCTCACCCCCCACCACCCGCGGAGCCCCGCAGGGGCGTGACCGTAGAAAACCCCGCATGACCGCAGGGATTATGGGGGCCTGCCAACAGCATATACGCGGAGCCCCGCAGGGGCGATGAGATTCAATGTTTTATAATTGATTTCAGCGCCATTACCCACAATATGTTTTTTTTTGCTATATTTGCGTTCGGAAAGGTTTTCCTCCCTCCGCCCCGCCTCCGCGGGGCAATCCAACCTCCAACCCCGCCAACTTTTCACAAGTTGCCAAACCTGTGAAACCTAATAAACCAAATATCATGAAAAGACTTTCAATTTTGGCTGTGGGAGCAGCCCTCTCAGCTCCCCTCTTCGCCTCCGACTTTATCGCGCCGGCCGCAGAACCCACAATCGAGGTGCCCGACTCTACCGGTTTCAAATTCACTGATGTGAAAATCAACAAACACTCTTCCGTGAAAGATCAAAACAAGTCGGGGACGTGCTGGGCATTTTCCGGCCTATCCACTATCGAGGATAATGTGCTGCGCAAAGGGGGTCCGGAACTCGACATCTCGGAAATGTTTATCGTGAGAAACGCATATATCGACAAAGCGAAAAAATTCATGCGCATGAACGGCGCCATCAATTTCGCGCAAGGAGGCTCCTGGGGCGATGTGCTTAACATGACCGAGCTTTATGGCGCTATGCCGGAGGAGGCTTATCCCGGACTTAACTATGGCGAGACAAAACATTCCCATTATGAAATGGCAGAGGCTCTCGAGGCCTATCTCCGCGCCGTGCTGGCACGCGGACAGAAAAACAGCAAGCTGACCACCGCCTGGCTGCCGGGATTCATCGGCATACTCGATGCATACCTCGGCAAAGTGCCCGAAACATTCACATATAAGGGAAAGACATACACTCCGCAGCAATGGGCCAAAGAGATGGGGCTGGAGCCGGAAAATTTCGTGAACATCACAAGCTACACTCACCACCCCTTCTATGAGAGCTTCATACTGGAGATTCCCGACAACTGGGCATGGACACAGAGCATCAACCTGCCGATGGAAGAGATGCAGGCTGTGGTTGACAACGCTCTTGAAAAGGGATGGACGGTGATGTGGGCCGCCGACGTTTCGGAGGGTGGTTTCAAATGGACCAAGGGTTATGCCCTGCTCCCCGACGACAAAGACAAGAAGGATATGACCGACACCGAGCTGAGCCGCTGGGTGAAACTCTCCGACAAGGATCGTGAAAGTTCGAAATATGACATCAAGGGGCCGGTAAAGGAGAAGAGCGTCACCCAGGAGTCGCGCCAGAAATCATTCGACAATTTCGAAACCACCGACGACCATGGCATGGTGATTGTGGGCACTGCCACCGACCAGGAGGGCAACAAATATTATAAGGTGAAGAATTCATGGGACACCAACCAGCTTTATGACGGCTATCTGTATGTGTCGATGCCTTTCTTCCTTGAAAAGACACTTGGCGTGGGCATCCACAAAGATGCAATCCCGGCAGAAATCAAGAAGAAAATAAAATAAGGCCGCTATTTTTTAACAAACGAGGCCTGAAATAAAAAAAAGGGGGGGCGGCCAAGCCGACCCCTCCCCTTTTTTAAGGCTCCATTCACCTGCTTTAACAATTTTTGGGGAATGGAGCCTTAAGATTTATTTTTTCAACGGATTTTTCAGCACAAACATCTTCGAGAGATATTTCTCCTGAATGCGTTGCATCACCACCCAGAAGGATGGCACACACGTGGTACCCACAATTGCATTCATAATCATGCCAAACACCACCGCCGTGCCGAGGTCAATCCGGCTGTTGGCACCCGCACCCGTGGAGAACATCATTGGCATCACTCCAAAGATAAAGGCAAGCGCCGTCATCATGATAGGGCGAAAGCGCACCGAACCGGCCTGCACTGCCGCCTGCTCTATCGGCAGCCCCGCCTTGCGATAGTCCATCGCATATTCCACAATCAGGATGGCATTCTTGGCCGACATTCCCAGCAGCAGAATCAGTCCGATCTGCGTGTATATGCTGACGCTTTGCCCCATGAAAATCACGCCGAGGAGAGTGCCGAGCACGGCAATCGGCATTGCAAGCACCACAGCCACCGGGTCTGTCCAGCTCTCATATTGGGCTGCAAGCACAAGCAGTGTAATCACAATGGCGAGAATAAACACCATCGAAATTGTGGTGCCCGCTTGCGTCTCCTGGTAGGCCATTCCCGTCCAGGCGTAAGAATAATTCTGTCCGAGAGTGTTGTCAACAATCTCCTCCATTGCCTTTATACCCTCCGACGAACTGACACCCTTGGCGGGAGTGGCAGTGATGCCTGCAGTGGTATACATATTATATCTCGACACCGAAGGTTCACCCTGCACCTCCTTCATCTTTGCAAAAGCGGCAAAAGGCACCATGTCGCCGTCGGCATTGCGCACACTCAGCCGCAACACGTCGTCGGGATTTTTGCGAGCTGTGCCGTCAGCCTGCATCGTCACCTGGAAGGTGCGGTCGAAGTCTACGAAATCATTCACATAGCTCGAACCCATATATTCACCCAGCACACTGTAGACATCATCGACCGACACGCCTGAAAGTTCGGCGCGATTGCGGTCCACTTCAATCTGATACTGCGGCACGGTGCCCTGATAGAGCGTGGTCACAGAAGCGATGCGCGGATCTTTAGCCGCCGCCTCCTTCACATCTTCAATCGCCAACATCATCTGCTGCGCGCCGAGATTATTGATATCAAGCAGCTGCATCTCCAGCCCCGACGACATGCCGAGCCCCATGATTGCCGGCGGATTTACACAGAAAGTGACCGCCTCCTGCTGTCGGGCGGCAATCTCTTCCACCTTGCGCATCAACTCATTGATATTTCCGGCATGCTTGCGGTTCTTCCATGGCACAAGCATGATATTGACAGACCCCATGTTAGAAGATTCGCCACCCCCCAGCATCGAAAAACCGGCCACAGTCATCACATCCTTGATTTCCGGCATCTCCTTGCGCACATCGGCGCATATGGCATTCAGCACCTTTTCAGTGCGTTCAAGCGAGGCTCCGGTAGGGAGCTGCACAGAAGCCATGAAATATCCCATATCCTCCTCGGGGAGATAGCTGGAGCGCCAGTTGGTGAACCATATCAGACCGAAGGCGGCCACAAGCGCATATATCGCGAGCGTCACACCCGGGCGGCGCAACAACCTGCCAATAACTTTTGTGTAGACACCAAACGCTGCCGCATACCCCTTGTTAAACCATTTATAAACGAAAAACTTCGCCTGTGTGCGGGGTTTAAGAAAGAGGGCGCAGAGAGCCGGGGTGAGCGTGAGGGCGTTGAAGCCCGAAAAGGCTGTAGACACCGCGATCGTCAGGGCGAACTGCTTATAGAGCTGTCCGGTTATTCCCGACACAAAAGCCGTGGGCACAAACACCGACATAAGCACAAGCACCTCCCCCACCACCGGGCCGGTGAGTTCCTGCATCGCCTTTATAGCGGCCTGCTGACGGTTGAGCTCGCCCTTGTCGACAAGGCGGGCACAATCCTCCACCACCACAATGGCATCATCCACCACAATGGCAATCGCCAGCACCATGCCAAAGAGAGTGAGCGTATTGAGCGAGAAGCCCATTATCTTCATCACCGCGAAAGTGGCGATAAGCGACACCGGAATCGTAATCATGGGGATAATCACCGACCGCCAATTTTGCAGAAACAGTAGAATCACAATCATCACAATCAGCGTGGTGACAAGAAAAGTGGAGAGCACATCATTGATCGACTCATGCACATAGTCGGTGGCATTGAACACCACCTTATACTTGACACCCTCCGGGAAATAGCGGCTAAGCCTGTCAAGCTCCCTAATGGCATTGTCGGCCACTTCGATGGCGTTGGCGCCCGGGAGCTGCTCCACACCAAGCAGGGCCACCTCCCTGTTATTGACACCGGCCACCATATCATAAGAACTGCTGCCGAGCTCCACACGCGCCACATCCGAGAGATGCAGCTGACCGGTGTCATCGGAGCGGAGCACAATGTTGCCGAATTCCTCGGGAGTTTTCAGCAAGCCGTTGCTTGTCAGTGTAAACTGAAATTCCGCGCTGTTGTCGCCCGGGGGATTGCCGACTTCACCGGCCGACACCTCAAGGTTTTGCGACCGGATTGCGGCAGCCACATCAGCCGGGGTAAGGCCACGTGCACGGAGCGCATCCGGATTGAGCCACACGCGCATGCTGTATTTTCCGGCGCCGAATGCCATTACGCCTCCGACACCCTCCACGCGCGAGAGCGGGTCAACAAGGTTGAGCTGGGCGTAATTGGCCAGATACAGGGCATCGTAACGCGCGGGATCGTCAGTCTCGAGTGTGCAGAAAAGCACCTGGTTGCTCGAGCGTTTGCTCACCGTCACCCCCTGCTCGGTCACCGACTCGGGGAGAGTGGATGTGACACGCGACAGCCGGTTCTGCACATCGATGGCCGCCTGATCAAGGTCGGTGCCGTTCTTGAATGTAATGGTGAGGCTGTAACTGCCGTCGCTGCTTGAGGAACTCATATACATCATTCCCTCCACACCATTCACCTGGGCTTCAACAGGCACACCCACCGCCTGCGCCACCGTTCGCGCGTTAGCACCCGGATAAGTGGCGCTCACCATCACCGTCGGAGGTGTGATATCGGGATATTGAGCCACCGGCAGTGTGAACATCGTCATCACCCCCGCCAGCACCATTATCACCGCTATCACGGTTGCGAAGATTGGTCGTTTTATAAAGAATGTGCTAAACATGTTGTTGGAATTGGAGATTGCGGATTAGATTAAATTTAACATTCGGGGTCACATGCTTGAACAGTAATTTAAATATAAAACCGACATGTGGATTATTGAACCGGTTTCACCCGCATGCCGTTGCGCACGGTGAGGAGAGCCTCGGTGACATATTTCTGTCCCGGCTTCACACCCGATTCCACCACACGCATGGAATCGTTGACAAGCTGCCCCACCTTCACGGGGGTATACACCACCCTGTCAGAGTCGTTGACGACATAGAGGAATTTACCGAGCTGGTCGGTGGAGAGCGCGGCATCCTTCACGAGCATCGCCTTGCGCTGCAGCCCGTAAGGGAGAGAAATTGTGACATACATTCCATCCTTCAACTCATTATCGATATTCTTCACATCACCCACGAGATTCAGCGTGCCGGTGGAGCGGCTCAGGGCCGGAGCCTCATAATAGAGGTCGGCCGAATATTTGTGGCCGAGCTGTTGGTCAAAAGTGAGGGGGATATTGTTGAACATCGCTGCATCCGTTCTCTTCGCGGTCAGCATGTCGCGATAGTGGGAATCATCTATAGAGAAAGTGGCATGGAAGAGGGAGTTGTCATATATTTTGGCAAGAGTCACGGGAGCGGCGGCCCCATTGACATAGTTGCCGGGAGTGACATCCTCGATGGTGACATAGCCCGAAATCGGGGCACGCACCGTGCATTTGGCAAGCATTATGCGAGCCGACTCCAGCTGAGCCTGTGCTGAACGTATGTCAGCGGCAGCCGTGTTCATCGAATTTTCCGCCTGCAGCATCTCCATTTTCGACACGGCGTCATCGGCATATGCCTTGCGCATGGCGGCGGCCTGTGTGGAGGCATAACTATGGGCGCTTTTGGCCGAGGCGAGCGAAGCCGAGGCCTCCTCCACAGCATCGCGATATTTCGCAGATTCTATAATGAACAGCACCTGCCCCTTCTGCACATATGCGCCGGGGCGGAAATTGCGGGAGAGCAGCCTGCCACTCACCTCCGCCACCACCTCCGCACTTGATGCGGCCTGCAGATAGCCCGGATAACTTTTTGTAAGCACCACAGAATCAGACACCACCTCCGCCACGGCAACTTCACGCACGGGGGCCTCCTCCTCCTTTCCGCCACGATGACAGGCAATAAGCAACAACGCAGCCGGTATCAGATAAAAAAATGTGTTTTTCATATTTCGAACCTTATGAGAGATGATATTTCAGAAACCTCCGCCGAGGGCGGTGTAAAGAGTCACAGCAGCGTTGAGCCTTGCAGCACGCAGCGACACACACTCGTTGCGATAATTGAGCACATTGGCAAGAGCATCAGCCACATCGTCAAAGCTATTGAGCCCCTGTCTGTATCTGTCCACCTGCAGTTCGAGTTCGCGGTTACTCTCCTTGAGCAGCTGCTCGGCAAGCACAAGACGGTCGCTCACACTTCCGGCAGAGATCATGGCATTGTCAACCTCCTGCACGGCTGTCATCACCGTGAGATTATAGCTGTCAACTTCCGCCATGAACTGAGCTTTGGCTTCAGCCACGGCAGCATTGCGCGCGAAACCCTCGAAAATAGTCCAGCTAAGGGTAGGCATCACAGAATATGACAGTGAATTGCGGCCGAAAAGACCTTTAAAATCATGAGAATCCGTGCCAACGGAGGCCGTCAGTTCGAGACTCGGCAGAAAATCCTTCTTCGCCACGCCCACCAATGAGGCATAATAAGCCAGCTGCTTCTCGGCGGCCACAATGTCGGGGCGGCGACGCAACAAAGTCTGCGGCGAGGCCACCGCCACACCATCGGGAGCCGCCGGGAGCGGCGAGCTTTTGAGCAAGTCAGAAAGTTTGTCGGGATATACACCGGTGAGCAGAGCTATTTCATTGAGATAAGTAAGTATCTCCGCATTCAGTTGCGGCATCGCGCTGCGAGCCTGTGTCACAGTCATGCGGGCCTGCACCACATCGATTTTCGGCACCAGTCCCACGTCATAACGAGTATTTGCGAGTTTGAGCAGCTCCTCATCCGTGGCCACCATCTCCTCCGTCACCTTCAGGCTCTCCTGTGCTGAGCGAAGACTGAAATAAGCCTTGGCAAGCTCGGAGCAGAGAGAAATCAACACAGCATCACAGTCGGCCACAGTTGCCTCATAATTAGCCCTCTCACTCTTCACATTTGCGCGGATTTTGCCAAACAGATCAATCTCCCAGCTGAGGTTAAGGCCGAGAGAAAAATAATCAGATTTCTCCATAGGCAGCACATGCCTTGTGGTTCTGCCCGATTCGGCATCATATTGCCAGCCCGCACTTATGCCGAGCTGCGGATAATATGCGGCCTTTGCGCGGCGCACCATCGCGCGGGCAGCCTCTATTCGCTGCGTTGCGGCAAGAACGTTGAAGTTATTTTCCACGGCGCGTTTAATCAGACCCGTGAGTGCTGCGTCATTGAAGCCTTCCCACCATTTGTCATCAGATGGAGTGGTGAGCGCAAAGGGCGACTCATATTGCCATCGATCCGGGAGAGAATCGCGAAGAAACGCAGAGGGGAAATCGGCGGCTGAAGCGGCAGCAACGCATAAAGAAGCGCCAAGCAACAACAGAGAACGTAATATCGGATAGTGCATTATTTAAATTTTTATAGCGGATTCTATATAGTGGAGTCTCCCTTACGGCGAAGTCTTTTCAATATTAAACACTGAATTGTTTAAATTAGTTTTCTCAAACTTCATTTCATGCATATCCGTCGCGCAACAACTGCTGCGGCAAGAGATAAGATTTTGCAATATCGATTTATAATATTATATCCGAACATTTCGTTAATTATTTGATGAAATATAAATCAATATATGGCAAGGCATTCCGCATGATTGCCGTTGCGGCGGTGATGCTTGCGGGCATTGCGGCTCCTTTCGGTGCAAACGCGAAGCCTAAGGATAAAATTGAAAATCGCCCTTATGCCGACCTCAAGCGATGGCATCTCGGCTTCTCAATCGGCACAAGTCTTCAAGACTTCAAATTTACCCACAACGGCACGGTCACCTCCGACGGTCAGCAATGGTTTGTAGAGACCCCCTCCTGGAGTCCCGGCATCAACGTGTCGGTGCTTGCCGACCTTCGACTGCACCAATATTTCAATCTGCGGTTCAGCCCGGGCATGTCGTTTGGCAGCAAGAATGTGGAAATGCGCGAGTTTGTGTCGGGCGAGACATATCGGCAGGATGTAAAAAGTGTGTATGTGTTGCTGCCGGTGGATTTGAAGATATCGGGCAACAGGTGGCACAACTCGCGTCCCTACGTCACACTTGGCGCCATGGGGGCATTCGATGTGGGCAAAAAGAGCAGCGACTATCTGAAATTCAACACATTCGACGCATATCTCACCGTTGGCCTCGGATGCGATTTCTATCTTCCTTTCTTCAAGCTGAATCCGGAAATCAAATTCTGCTTCGGACTGAAAGATATTCTCGTTCACGATCGTCCGGACCTTGATGATGACCCGGAGATGATGAAAATCACACAGTCGCTCTCCAAAGTGAAGTCAAACATGTTCATGATAACTTTCTATTTCGAATAGCATGAATCGAGCGGGAAAGATAACAGCAGCGGCAATCGCGGCGTTCGGGGCTCTCATCAGCCCGATGAAAATATCGGCTCAAAGCGATGCATCGTTCACACAATATTGGGCAATCCCCACCTATTACAATCCGGCGGCCACCGGCACCACCGATTATATCCGCATCCGCGGCGGCGCAAGGCTGCAGTGGGTAGGCATCGAGAATGCACCGCGCACATTCATGGCGTCGGGCGACATGCCGGTGAAGATTGGCAAAAAGCGGATAGGTGTGGGTTTGCTCTTCAATCAGGAAAGCATCGGACTTTTCAACAACCTCGGCGTAAATGCCCAGGTAAGCTATAAATTTAAGTTTCTCAAAGGGGTGTGGAGCGTAGGCTTGCAGCCGGGCTATTACAACACGAAATTCAAGGGTTCGGAAATCTACATTCCCGAAGGCGACGACTATCATCAGCCCGACGATCAAGACTTGCCGAAGAATGATGTGTCGGGCAACGCATTCGACATCTCCGCCGGAGTGCATTACAGCCACAAATACTTCTCGGTGGGAGCTTCGGTGCTTCACATCACACAGCCGAAAATCACCCTTGGCTCCGAGGGGGGCTCCGATCAGGAGTCGGTGGAATACGAGACGGTGCTTCCGCGAATGGCATATTTTACAGCCGATGGCAATATTCCGATAAAAAACACGTTATTCTCATTGCAGCCCTCTTTGTTGGTGCGCACCGATTTCAGCAACTTTTCGGCCGACATCACCATGAGAGCAACTTACAAAAACTTTATTTCCTTCGGTGTGGGATACAGATATAAAGACGCCGTCAGCGCCATGATAGCCGCGGAATACAAGAATTTCTTCCTTGGATACGCCTACGACTATCCCATGTCGGCCATATCAAAAGCCTCCTCGGGGAGCCATGAGATAGTGGCCGGATATCAGATAAGGCTCAATTACGGCGAAAAAAACAAGAATAAACACCGTTCCATTCGAATAATGTAGCGACAATGATAAAGATGACAAAATTCAAGATGACATATTCTTCCATGCGTGGCGCGTGCCGTGTTTCGGTGTGGTGTGCCATGCTGTGTATGACAACTCTGATGCTGTCCTGCTCGGGGCTGCGCAAGAACGGCTCTGCGGGCGGAGAGGTGACCGGAGTGGGAGGCAGCTCCTATGCCGAGCCATCACCCTACGGCATGGTGCTTGTGGACCGCGGAAACATTGCGATGGGTCCGGCGGCTGATGATTCCGTGGCGGGCATCCGCAAGAACGGGCGGGGAGTCTCGATTGACTCATTCTGGATGGATGAAACGGAGATTACTAATTCAAAATACAAGCAGTTTGTGTTTTGGGTGCGCGACTCCATCATCCGCGAACGTCTCGCCGACCCCGCATTCGGCGGCAACGAGGAGTTCAAGATTGAAGAAGACAAGGAGGGGAATCCCGTGAAGCCCTATCTCAACTGGAACAAGCAGATTCCATGGCGCAACCCCAATGAGGATGAGCTTCGTGCGCTGGAGAGCGTGTATCGCACCAACCCCATCACAGGGCGTCGCGAACTCGACCCCACACAGCTCAACTATCGCTATGAGATTTACAACCACACGGCAGCTGCAAAGCGCAAGAACCGTATGGATCCGACACTGCGCGAATACAACACCGACCTCCCCGTGCCTACCGACCTTCCGATGATATCGAAAGACACTGCCTATCTCACCGAGGATGGCAAGATTGTGCGCGAAACGGTTACACGTCCCCTCACCGGCGACTACGATTTCCTCAACACCTATATAGTGAATGTCTATCCCGACACAACATGCTGGATAAATGATTTCGACAACGCATATAATGAGCCTTACACCCGCATGTATTTCTCGCATGCCGGATATAATGAGTATCCGGTGGTGGGAGTGAGCTGGGACCAGGCCAACGCCTTTGCCAACTGGCGCACCGACTATCTGCGCCGCTCGCTCGGCAAGGAGGGAGTGTATGTGGAGCCTTACCGCCTCCCCACCGAGGCTGAATGGGAATATGCCGCACGCGCCGGGAATTCGGAGAGCGCATTCCCCTGGGAGGAGACACTCCCCATGGATGAGCGCGGCTGCTTCTACGCCAACTTCAAGCCGCGCGAGGGCGACTTCGTGCGCGACGGACATATCATCACCTCGCAGGTGGGCTCTTTCAAGCCCAACGATTTCGGGCTTTACGACATGGCCGGAAATGTGTCGGAATGGACTTCGACGGCATATACCGAGAGCATCGACAAGCTCACATCCGACCTAAATCCCGAATACCGCTATTCGGCCGCCAAAGAAGACCCCTACAAGATGAAGCGCAAGATAGTGAGAGGCGGCTCCTGGAAGGATGCGGCGCAGAACATCCGCGCTGACCTTCGCGCCTGGGAATATGAGAATGAGCAGCGCTCATATATCGGTTTTCGCTGTGTTCGCTCGCAAATCGGCTTCGCACGCGGCAATAAAAAGAAAAAATAATCAAGTTGTTGACACTTAAGAGAAATGGTTAAAATTCGCAAATACGCCAACGGCATAGAGCGCTTCCTGCATGGCGAGAAGGGCCAGCGATTCTTCAATTTCGCATATTCAATCGGCGCCGCCGTAGTGATCTGGGGTGCTTTGTTCAAGATTCTTCATCTTCCGGGCGGCTCCACGCTGCTTTGCATCGGCATGGGCACGGAGATTGCAATGTTCATTCTCACCGCTTTCGACCGCCCGCCGAAGGAATATTCATGGGAGGATGTGTTCCCGGTGCTTGACTCTCACAATGCCGAGGATCGTCCCGACTTCGTCGGCGGCACCGGCGTTGTGATTAATGGAGGTGTCCCCACCACAGCCCTTGCGGAGGGGGAATATTCCGCCGGAGGAGCCGCCGACACGCCGTCGGAAATAGTGGTGAACCCTGCGGCCCAGCTCTCGGATGCCACCTCCCTTGCCGAGGCATCCAAAGATTATCTTGAGCAGATGCAGGGCATTTCGGAGCAGATGGCCCGCCTCAATGAAACCACCGAGGCTCTCAATGAAGTGACCCGGACCCTGCTCACATCTTATCAGGCAATCACACAGAATTCGGAAAGCATTTCCGGAAATTCGCAGGGCTATGTGAGCCAGATGCAGGATCTCAACCGCAACATCGCGGGTCTGAACACCATTTACGAAATCCAGCTCAAGAGTGTCAGCTCGCAGCTTGAGAGCATCGACCGTGTGAACCGCGGCCTGAAGGATATCCGCGACATGTATGACAAAGCGGCCAACGAGTCGTCGCGCTATTGCGAGGAAACTGAGAAGATGGCCCGCTACATGAAGCAGCTCAATTCTGTATATGAGAAGATGATCACAGCAATGACCATCAACATGCAGAGTCCCATGATGGGGCGTGCGGCGGGAAATGCCGGCCCTTTTGACGAAACCAACAATACACAAAACTTATAAAACCCGGCATAAATGGCAGGAGGAAGTAATAACATAGCGCGAATGTCACCGCGTCAGAGGATGATCAATCTGATGTATATCGTCCTTACGGCCATGCTCGCGCTCAACGTCTCGAGCGATGTGCTCAACGGCTTCAGCCAGGTGCGCGAGGGTATTCAGCAAACAAATCAGAACATGTCTGCACGCAACTCCGTGCAGTTTGAATATCTCGAGGGGCTCTACAGGCAGAACCCGGAGAAGGCGGGCGCCTGGTATGCAAAAGGTGTGGAGCTCCGCAAACGTGCCGGTGAAGTATATGACGAGATTGAGGCTCTCAAAATCGAGATAGCCCGCGCCGCCGACGGTCCGGAGGGCAATTATGCCGACATTGTCAATAATGACGACCTTGAGGCATCATCAGTGACAATGCTCAATCCTACAACGCAAAAGGGGAAAAAGCTCCGTGGCAACATTGATTCCTTTCGCGAATATGTGGTGTCGCTGATCGGCGATTCCACAAAGAAGGCGTCTGTGCGTGAAATGCTTTCTACAAAGGCAGGCAGCAGCCGCGGCACGGTGACCCCACTGAGCTGGGAACAGAAAATGTTTGAGAATATGCCGGCGATTGCTGCGGTGACATTGCTCACAAAGATGCAGAATGATATCCGCCAGGCGGAGGCTGAAGCACTTGGCAATCTTATCACGAATGTCGACATAGGGGATGTGCGTGTGAATGAGCTCAACGCATATGTGATTCCGAATTCCAACATGGTGATGCGCGGCGGCAAATATTCGGCCCACATCGTGCTGGCAGCCATCGACACAACCCAGCGCCCCACAATCTATGTGAATGGTGCGCGACTCAACAATGCCGGCGGCCTG
This sequence comes from Candidatus Amulumruptor caecigallinarius, assembly GCA_023665575.1. GTDB lineage: Bacteria > Bacteroidota > Bacteroidia > Bacteroidales > Muribaculaceae > Lepagella. The sequence continues at coordinate 182,002 of JAMPDQ010000001.1, forward strand.
TATGAGTTTGTGGCCGGTTCGGTCGGCACACACGATTATTCAGGCTATATAGAAGTGCCCCGCGGTGACGGATCAACCTACCGGCGTCCGTTCAAATCAAGCTACACGGTGATAGAGCCAATGGCCACCATATCACCCACAATGATGAATGTGCTCTATGCCGGCATAGACAACCCGATCAGCATTTCGGTGCCGGGCGTGCCGATGAGCGCGGTGCAGGCCACAATGAGCAATGGCACGCTGACTCGCAACGGCGACCTCTGGGTGGCCCGCGCATCCAACGTAGGCGGAGAGGCGGTGATTTCTGTCACTGCCACAGTCGACGGCCGCCCGCAGAGTGTCGGCTCAATGACTTTCCGCGTGCGCAAACTCCCCGACCCGACGGCATTTCTTGCCGTGAAAGACGCAGCCGGCAACACCGTGCATTACAAAGGGTCGCCGAAGCGCATCTCCAAGGCAGCCCTGATGGGGGCCGACGGCCTCGGCGCGGCGCTCGACGACGGAATCCTCAACATCACATACCAGGTGGTGTCGTTCAATACCGTTGTGTTCGACCAGATGGGGAATGCCATTCCGGAAGTGTCTAACGGCTCGCATTTCTCACCGCGCCAGCGCGAACAGTTCAAGAGGATGAAAGCAGGCAAAAGCTTCTTTATCTCCAACGTCAAGGCCAAAGGCCCCGACGGCATCACTCGCGACATCTCTCCGATGGAGGTAGCACTCAATTAAAACAGAAACATCATGAAATTATATCGTAAAATTCTAATAGTTGCAGCCGCCCTGGCGGCCATTGGCTCCGCAGTGGCACAGGTGGAGAATGCCGGCACGGTGCGCAAACGCTCCGGCAAGGAGAAGAAAACCGAGAAGGGAGGTCCCGGAGTCACCGACCGCATGCAGGAATTCTATACGCGGAAGGAACCCCACGATGCCGACCTCTCCTACATGAGGGAGATATATCGTGAAATCGATTTGTCTAAGCCAGAGAATTCACCTCTCTATTATCCGGAGGATGTGATTGACAATCAGAAGAACCTGTTTAGGCTGATTCTTGACCTTGTGGTGTCAGGACAGCTCCCCGCATATGAATATCTTGACGGACGCGAGATTTTTACCGACCAATATAAGGTGAATGTCGGCGAGATGCTCGACCGCTTCGGAATATATTATCAGCAAGGGAAAGGCTCCACAGAGAAGAATCCAAAATATGTGATTGAAGAGGCCGATGTGCCGACAACACAGGTGCTTAATTATTATATACTTGAGAAATGGGAGTTTGACAAGCGCAGCAACCGCATGAAGACCCGTGTAGAGGCAATATGCCCGGTGCTCAATCGTGTGGGCGACTTCGGAGGTGAGGCCCGCTACCCGATGTTTTGGGTGAAATATGATGCACTGCGCCCCCGGCTTGCACAACAATATGTGTTTCTCACCGACGACAACAACCTGCCTCAATACAGCCTTGACGACTATTTCAATCTCGGGATGTATGACGGCGACATCTATAAAACACGCAATCTGCGCAACCTCTCCATGGTGCAGATGTTTCCCGACCCTGACGATTTGAAGCGTGCGCAAGACAGCATCGACAATCGTCTGAACACCTACGGGAAGGATATGTGGACACCGACACGCGAGGAATATCTTGCGCAGAAAGAGCGCGAGGAGGAGATTGCAAAGGCGATAGCCAACGGCGATTCGATTCCCGACCGCACGGTGGTGTCGTCGAAAGACATCACAGAGACCAAGAAAGCAAAGAAGCGCAGCTCACGCAAGCGCTCCAACAAGAAACCGAAGGTAAAGAGCGGCGGGGGCGGCGGCTCCAACGCATCGGCTGAAAAGTCTGTGCGTCGCAGAAGAAGATAAACGGAATATATGCCCGCAACATAAGGCTGTGTCGTAATTGTGATTTTACGACACAGTCTTTTTTTTTCATGCCCGGCGGTGCAGCTCATGCTGTAGGCACACTACTCTCATTGTTGGCATTCGGCCTCAGTCTGCAATCTGTCACGAGCTGTAGACTTGCAGATATTTGGCGTCAATAATTCAGAAATTGGCGAATAAAATAAAAGAATGCCACGTAAGGATTAATTTGCATGGAAATTTGCAAAGTGACAGAATAAAATGTTAAAATCACGAAAATTATTTGGATGATATGTTATAAAATTTTAAATTTGCGATTAGTTAAAGTTTATACACATATTTTAACATACCATGATTCCCCGTGATTTAGCAGTCTGCAATGGCCGGAGTTTGGGGGAAATACTTGCTTAATTGCATTGTAAGCAGATGAAATTTTGGCACGTTACACTTTTTTCAGATAATAATTAGAACATAATAACTATCTAAATTATTCAGTATGAAAAAACTTTTTTTAATCATGATGTCGCTGATAGCGGTCAGCTGGAGCGTAATGGCTCAGACCACAATCAGCGGTAGCGTCGTTGATGCAGGCAACGATGAGCCTCTGATCGGCGTCACTATCATGCCGGTAGGCGGAGGCCAGGGCACGGCAACTGACATTGACGGTAAATTCACACTCACCGTTCCGTCAGGCGTCACCACTGCCAAAGTCAGCTATGTCGGCTATAAGGAGCAGACAGTGAAGCTTCAGAACGGCATGGTGATTCACCTGGCTTCATCTTCCACCAATCTTGACGATGTTGTGGTTGTGGCCTATGGTACTGCCAACAAGGAATCTCTTACAGGTTCTGTTGCCGTTGTGGGGTCCAAGGAAATTTCAGAGCGTCCCGTAACATCAGTGACAACCGCACTTGAGGGCAGCTCTCCGGGTGTGAATGTGAACAGCTCCACGGGCTATCCGGGCTCTTCACCCTCAATCCGTATCCGCGGCTTCAACTCATTCAGCAATAAAGCTCAGGATCCTTTGTATGTTGTTGACGGCATTGTGTTCAACGGCTCCATCGCCGAGCTCAACCCCGCCGACGTTGAGTCGATGTCAGTGCTGAAGGATGCCGCATCCTGCGCACTTTACGGTTCACGCGGTGCCAACGGTGTTGTGCTCATCACAACCAAAAAGGCAAAAGGCCAGGGCAAAGTGGATGTGAATTTCCAGATGAACCTCGGCGCATACGAAGTGGCACTCCCCCTCTACGACCGTCTCAACGCAGAGCAGTGGATGGAGGCATCTCTTGTGGGCTACACCAACAACGTGGCAACAAAGCAGAACATTTCTTACGCCGATGCACTTGCCCAGACAAGAAATTCTTTCGTAAGCTCATATCTTAAGGGTGTGAATGTGTTCGGACGTTACGATATCGACGGCAACATCACAGGCGTTCCCGCAAACGAGATGTTTGACGAAAACGGACGACTCGCCGAGGGCACATTCATCCTTCCCGGATATAACGATCTTAACTGGTGGGATGCCATCACACGCACAGGCTTCCGCGAGGAATACAACCTCAACGCTGCCGGCTCCACAGATAAATTTGACATCTTCGCATCGGCCGGCTATCTGAAGCAGGATGGTTATGTGATAGAAACAGACTATGAGCGCTTCACAGGCCGACTCAATGCAAATTTCCGTCCCGTAAGCTATTTCAAGGCCGGAATCAACCTCGCAGCATCCTACACGGAGGGCTCTACAGCCAATGTAAACGCAAGCGACCTAAACACCACTATCAACCCCTTCAATGTTCAGACCTACGCTCCGATTCAGTCAATTTATCAGCATGATGAAAATGGCGAAATCGTTCTTGACGAGCAGGGAAGTCCGGTATACAGCGTCAGCGGTCTTAACTCGGGCGGCAATATCATCTGGGCAACCAGACTCAACAAGATCCACAATGAGGCTATCAACATGGATGGTTCAATCTATGGAACAGCCGTCATCCCCTACGGCTTTGAGCTTACTCTGCGTGCCGGAATGTACAGAAGCAAATCTTCATATTCAGACTATAGCAACAACCAGGTCGGTTCGCAAGCCGGTGTGGGAGGTCTCGATGAAGAGTTTGACACTTACAACAACTACACATTCAACCAAGCCCTCAACTGGAGTCACGAATATGGCCTGAATCATATTGACGTGCTCCTCAGCCACGAGAACAACAGCTATAACACAGCTTACTCATTTGTGAGAGCTTCAGGTCAGAAACTCGACAACCAGTATATCCTCTCCAACTTCGAGGAGGTAACCAACCATATTGAGGGTTCAAGCGGCTATCGCACCGAATCATATCTCGGCCGTGTGCGCTACAACTGGGACCAGAAATATTTCGGTGAGTTCTCTATCAACCGTGACGGCACATCACAGTTTCACAAAGACAAACGCTGGGGTACATTCTGGAGTGTGGGTGCAAGCTGGATTATCTCAAAAGAGAAATTCATGCAAAACCTCACATGGCTTGACTATTTGAAATTCCGCGCTGCTTATGGTGCAGTTGGCAACAACCAGAACTGCGGTTATTACAACTATCTGACGCTTTACAGCTGGACAGGCACCGGACACCTTGTTCCCGACCAGCTTGCAGCACCCGATTTGAAGTGGGAGTCGACCAACACACTTGACCTTGCGCTCGAGGGTTCACTCTTCAACGACCGCTTCAACTTCAGCATCGGCTTCTTCGACAAGCGCAATGCCGACCTTATCTATTCTCTGGTGAAACCCTGGTCAGGCGGCCAGATGGGCGGTGGCTACAATCCCTCCATCCTCACCAACATCGGCGAGATGCAGAATCTCGGATGGGAGCTTTCATTCGGTGTTGACATTATCAGAAATGCCAACCTTGTATGGAACTTCAACTGCGACTTCTCATTCATCAAGAATAAGATCAAGAAACTTCCCGATGGAAAGAACCTGCCCGGCCAGGCACTCTTCCAGGGCAAGAGCCTGTATGAGAACTACAACTACGAATGGGCAGGTGTTGACATGAGCAACGGTCGCTCACTCTATGAGATGAATCCGGATTCTCCCGATTTCTATTCATATAATGAAGCCGGCGAATACAATTTCAACAGTGATTTGTGGGATCAGTATGTTGCCAACGCAAAGGCTGACGGCGTATATGTGAACATCGACGGCAAAGACTACACTTACAAAACTGCATACGCAGGCCGCAAACTCACCGGCACCAAGCTTCCGACTGTTTACGGCTCGTTCGGCACCAACCTCAGCTGGAAAGGCATCCACTTCGGCATGCTCTTCACCTACAGCCTCGGCGGCAAGATTCAGAACAGCATGTATCAGGGCATGATGAGTGTGAACGACCAGCAGCCTCAGGCTCTCCACAAGGACATTCTCGGCTCTTGGACAGAAGCGCCCGCCGACCTCGACATGAACTCGGCCGACCGCATCAACCCGCATGCGACTCCGATTAACAACTCTGCCATCAGCACGGACAACTATGCATCGAACAGCTCTCAGAATCTGATCAGCGCAAGCTATCTCACTCTGAAGAACATCAACCTCTCATACGACCTCCCCGCAAAATGGGTGAGCGCACTCAAACTCCAGAACATCAACATCGGCTTCCAGATGGAGAATGCATTCATCGCAACGGCAATGAAGGGTCTCAACCCCGAAGCTTCAATCGGTGGTGCAGTAGGTAGCAACGGCGCATATTATCAGCCGGCACGCACTTACACATTCCAGCTCAACGTGAGATTCTAACGGAGTAAGTGAGACTAATCGGTTCACAACTTTAAAACTTGTGAACGTGAATAAAAATTTCAATAAGAATTAAATATTATGAAGAAAGTATCATTATATACAGGCTGCGCGGCGCTCATGTTCTCAGGAATGTTCACCGCATGCTCAAGCAGCTACCTCGATACTACACCCGGTGCCGATGTGCCCAACACAGAGCTTAGCGATCCTTCGGTTGCCAAAGAGGCTGTGGCCGGTATGTTCGAGACAATGAACCAGCAGTATCAGGCTTATGAAACCAACCAGAACTGCGGTGAGGCCACAATGAACAACAACTGTAACGAGGCGTTCGGCGATGACTTCATCTCGGGAATCTGGAACACCATGCCGGGACTGCGCGGCTGGGAGCGCATGGGCAACAACACATCTTATGCCAACGGCCTCCCCTGGATGTATTATTACGGCTTGATTGGCCAGGCCAACAACCTTATCGCAGCAATCCCCGCAACATCGCAGGACCTCGGCGGCCTTTCGGGAGCAATTCTCCTCTATAAGGCTCAGGCACTCACAATCCGCGCTCACGCCTACACAAAGCTGATGACTTATTTCGGCCAGCGCTGGGAGGATTCCGACAATGGCGAGGCTTATTGCATGGTGCTCCGCAAAGAGCCCGGCACTGACGCTGCCCCACTTGCAAAGATGAACCAGGTGTTCGACCTGATATATGCGGATGTAGCTGAAGCTGAAAAGCTCTATGATGCATCAGGCCTCGACCGCGCTGAAAAATATGAGTGCAACAAGTCGGTGGCTCAGGGCACACTCGCACGTGCCGCCCTGCTCAAGCATGACTGGGCAACAGCCGCCAAGAAAGCCAAAGAGGCTCGCGCCGGCTATACAATCATGAATGAGACCGAACTTTTCGCCGGCTTCTTCACCACTTGCAATGATTTCATGTGGGAGATGAATCCGATTGAAGTCACCACCTACTATTGGTCATGGGGTTCACACTATGCATGCAACGGCCAGTATGTGAAAAACTGGGGTTATGGTGCAGGTGCAATCAATATCGACCTCTATAACAAGATGGACAAGAAAGACATCCGTCGCAAATTCTTTTTCACGCCTGACAAGATTGAAGCAATGGGCACACGCCAGAATCCCGGCAAGCTCAAAGCTGACGCTTTCTGGAACAAGGATATGGTTTCTTCCGACCTCTGCAGCGTTGCATTCGGCAATGTATACGACAAAAACACCAAAAAAGGTGGTTTGATTGACTGCGTTGTGAACTGGGCTTTCGACTATCTCGAGAAAACATTTACAGGCGACAGAACCCTCATCACTCCCACCAAAGATGGCATCTACAACTACCTGATGATTACCTACAACCAGCCGGATAAAAACAAATGTGTGCGATTGAGCAATGACGCTGCGGGCAATACCAGATATGGCCAGGTGACCAACATCACTTTCGGCGGCCAGTGCAAGTTCTGGTCAATCACACCCTATGGTAATGGCTCATTCCCCTGGATGCGTGCATCGGAGATGGTGCTCACCGAAGCTGAGGCTCTCTACATGAGCGGCGACGAGAACGGCGCAAAGGCAGCCCTCACCGAGCTGATGTCAAAGCGCGTCAGCGGCTACACCTGCAAGACTTCAGGCCAGGCTCTACTTGATGAGATCCGCACCAACCGCCGCGTTGAGCTTTGGGGCGAAGGCTTTGCCTTCACCGACTTGAAGCGTTGGAACATGCCGCGTATCCGCCGCGAATGGGTTGCCGGTGATCCCACCTCAGGCAACGTGCCTCCGGGCGAAGGCCTCACCAGCCGCACTACATCACCGAGCTACAACAACGGCTGGCGTTTCACAATTCCGCTGCGTGAAACCCAGTATAACTCCATGATTGACCTGTCGCAGCTGAAAAAATTCGGCGACTGATGAAACAGAAGCATCCCGGCCCACGGGCCGGCAACATATATCGGGAGGGAAGGCACAAGCCTTCCCTCCCCTTTTTGTTTCGTTCTCTCCACTTTTATAGAGACAGATGCGGTGAAGATGAAATTTTGATTTTAATTTTTTTTTTCTTTAATTTGTAATCTGTCATCACAAGTGCCTCAACGGTCTGAAACGATACGGCACTTACCCGGCTACGCAAGGCTCCATTCCCCCAAAAATGTTAAGGCGGGGGACGCAAATTTGCGAGACAGGGGTAACTTTAAAAGCGGAATAATTTTACAAACTCAAGTATAACCTCTAACCTCTAACCTCCTTGCTTTTCGCAAGTTGAAAACTTGCGAAAGTTGAATTACAAATTTAAATTAATGCTTCATTCTGATACAGAAATATTGGCATCGATTGGTCTCAGCCTTAACATTTTTTTGGGAATGGAGTCTTAGAGATCTGAAAAGCGACAACTAACAACACAAAAACACGCTGATATGAAAAAAAAATTAACCGTAGCGGCCGCGGCCATAGCCGTCACCGCTTCATTGTCGGCGGCGACTCTGTCGCCCGAGGCAGCATTGCAGAGGGCCAACGCCAACGCCCCGGCAAAGGCCCGCGCACTCACCGCCGCCTCCATGCGCCTCGCGCATACACAGCTCTCCAAGAGCGGCGCTCCCGCCGCCTATGTGTTTGAAAAGGCTTCCGGCGAAGGATTTGCCATCATCGCAGCAGATGATATCGCACTCCCCCTGCTCGGATATTCAGACACTCAGAGCTTCAGCATTGACAATATGCCGATACAGCTCAAATGGCTGCTCGGCAAATATGCCGAAGAAATCGAATATTTCAAGGAGCATGGCGCAACTTCGGCCGACGCACTAAAACCCTACGCTCCGGCTTCCTGGACATCAATCGAGCCACTCTGCAAAACCACCTGGAATCAGGACGCCCCCTACAACCGCCTCACCCCGAAGGTGGGGAGCACCCAGACTCCCACCGGATGCGTGGCAACATCAATGGCGCAGGCAATGAATTATTTCAAATATCCCGACTATGGCAACGCCATATTGAGATATACATGGAATAAGCAGACTCTTCGCCTTAACCTCACAAAGCAGCCCTTCGAATGGGACAAAATGCTCGACAATTACACCAACTCCTCTCCCACTGAGAATATCGATGCAGTGGCTTACCTTATGCAAGCCTGCGGATATTCGGTTGAGATGAATTATGGCGCTGAATCATCGGGCGCGATGAGCTATAAGATTATCAACGCTCTTGTGAATTATTTCAAATATGACGCATCTGCCGATTACATCGACAGAAACATATATTCTCCGGAGCAATGGGCCGAAATCATATATAACAACATCAAGAATGTGGGGCCGGTGATTTATGACGGAAGCGCAATCGATGGCGGCCACTCCTTTATCTGCGATGGATATGACGGCAACGGCTATTTCCACTTCAACTGGGGCTGGGGCGGAAGTTCCGACGGCTATTATCTGCTGGATGTGTTGAATCCGGAGTCACAGGGTTCGGGCGGTGCCGTAGGCGGCTTCAACTATGGCCAAAACGCTGTGATCAACATGCAGCTCCCCACAGGCGAGACTCCCGCTCCGAGATATAAGAATCTCATCCAATATGGCAACTCAGCCGCATCGCTCGACGGAAAGAAGCTGGTCTGGACAGCCACAGATTATGGCGAAGGCGCCGGCTGGGGCAACCCCAACTTCTCCGAAGTGTCGGCAAATGTGGGCATACGCATCAGCGGCATCGACGGCACAAACCCGATGAACGTGATCAAGGGGGGACGCAACAACCCGGATGCCGGCCCGATTGAGCTCCAGCTGAACACATATTATCCGGTGAGAAACGGCTCAACACTGCAGTTTGATTTACCCTCATCTCTTGCCGACGGCAATTACAAAGTCACTCTGATGACACAAGACACTCAGGCAACCGATGCTCCCTGGCAGGAGATAGAAATAAAATATGGCTATGCCAACTATGTATGGCTGAAAGTGGAAGGCGGCCGCTACAGCGTATCCGCCCAGCCGGTGGCAAAGATAACATTTGAAGATGTGACACTCACCGACCCCGTGTATTATGGCCACAATGCGATGCTCACCGCCAAGCTCAAAAACAGCACCGACCTTGACCTGTCACAATGCATTCAGCCCGTGCTTGTGAAAAACGGCGTTCAGATGTTTGGCGGCGACATGATGCTCGTGTCTGTAAACAGCGGCAGCGAGATAGAGAAGGAGTGGGTGATCAGATTCTATCAGCTCACCAACAACTCTGTGGAATATGATGTGCCCTACACTCTTCAGATTATCGATGTTGCCACAAAACAGGTGGTGGGAACATTTGGTCAAGTGGTGTTTAAAAACATGCGCTCTTCACTCACAATTAAAGTGAATGACTTCTCAGTTGTCGGCGCATCACAGAAGGATGTCACCATCGGCACAAGAACATTCAAGAACACCTATATTGTAGACAACCGCGACGACTTCACAATCAAATTCGACTACAGCGTCACAGGCGGCTATTTCGACAACTACATGCGCATCGGAGTCAGCTGGTATGATCCCGAAACACTGAGCACAAGCACAGTTATGGAGAGCATATATTCCGGCTATCCCTTCCTCGCACAGGGAGAGGGAGATGTGCTGGAGATTCCGATGGACATGAGCAAATACAGCCCCAACGGCGTATACACGGTTCGCGCATTCTATGTGAACAATGGTGTGAACAAGGGAATGGGAAATATAACCTTCGCCTTCGACACCACCGGTGTTGAAGGAATTGAAATGGATGCGGAAGATGCTCAGGCAGAATATTACAATCTGCAGGGTGTCAAGGTAGATAACCCCGGCAAGGGGCTTTACATCCGTGTTGCCAACGGCAAAGCTGAGAAGGTGATGAAGAAGTAATCCACAGTCTCTGAGATAAAAAGGGGGCTGCGCATTCGCGCAGCCCCCTTTTTATCTCGGAGATTGGGAATTGGGAATTGGGGATTGAAGGGATAATATGGGGTGCTTGAGGAGCCTGATTTTTTGGAGAGGCTATTTTAATTGGGGGGATTTTCGGGGTGTGGTGAAAAAAAGTAAAAATTATTTGCTTTTTAAAAAAATTAAAGTAAATTTGCAATTATCATTTCGAAAAAGCTTTTTAATTTAACTTAATTAATTGGTAGTATGAAAAAATTCTACTCTACACTTGCCATTGCTGCATTGGCATGCGCAACGGCTGCAGCGGTTAACCCCGCTTCGAAGCATGAAGTTAGATTTATGGATCCCGCCACAGGTGAAGAATTGGTGGCAACACCCGGAGCTCGTGAGAACAACGGCATGATGAAAGCCGGCCAATCAAGCCCCACATCAAGAGCTGACATCCTTGGCATGTACCTGCTCGACCGCAGAAACGGATTCAACAGCTCTGACACGGGTCAGACATCTGTAGAGATTGTAGCCGGTGAAGGTGCTGACGATATTTTGATTTATGGTCTTATTCCCGACTCATATGCAGTGCTTCCCCTCAACGCAAAAGTTTCATTTAGCGGGGAGTCTCCCACAATCACGATTCCGCAGCAAAATCTCTTCGAATTTGAGAATGCGGATGGCTCACCTGCAGGTGTATATTGCGGGATATATCCTGTAGATCAAAGTGGCAAGACAGGAACAGTGGCATCCAACTTTGTGCTTGAATTGTGGCCGCAGTGCACAATTACAAACACACAGACAGGAGATGTTGTTAAGCAGTTTGACAATCCGCTGTGGGTTCCGCAGCCCTTGAACAGATTCCTCCTTGTGACCTCAGATGCATCATCGGCAACCCAGTTGAGGGGTTATGCAGGCTACTACCAGACATTCATTCTCCCCATGGAGACTTATGCCGAGGAAACACAGACTCTTTTCAACAAGAATGAGTATAACTGGGTAGAGGTAGGCACAGCTTCATTCGAAGACGGCTGGATGCATTATTTCAGTGAGACTATGGGCTTCACTAATCCTTACAATTTGAAGCTTTATCGCAACGCAGCTGACTCTTACGACTTCCTTCTCGCCAATCCTTATGGTGAAGGCACTCCCTATGCAAGCTTCAATGCAAATGGTGAAGAGGGTTACATCCGCGTGAACGTGCAGGATCCCGAATGCGTGATGATTGTTCCGGGTGTATACTCAGGTGTGAACCTCGCTTGCATGCCTACCGGTGTTGGCAAACTCTACATGGCAAACGCAGCAGGTGTTTCCCACTATCTCGATGGCAACTCACTTGAGATTGTTAAGGAGGATGCAGAATTCTATGGTGATGAACTTTCAACCATGACCGGCAACGTGGCAAACATCGTAAAATGCCAGGTAGCCAACAATGCCAATGTGTTTACATACGACGGCTGGTATAACTCCGACGACATGCCTATCCAGATGTCAGCCAAAATTACATTCCCCGAAGGCGTAATCGGTGGTGTTGAGGGCATCGTAATGGACAGCGAGAACAGCGTGAAGACATACTACAACCTTCAGGGCGTACAGATTGCTAATCCGGCAGCCGGCGAAATCGTAATCGTTAAAGAGGGTTCAAAGACTTCTAAGATTGTAGTTCGCTAATCAAAACGCAAAACAGGCTATCCGATTTCGGGAATAGCCGGTCGAAATAAAAAGTCGGGCTCTTGGCCCGACTTTTTTTTACATCAAGCATGCGTCAGGGAATTAGGAATTAGGAATTTAGAATTTAGAATTAGGAATTAGGAATTTAGACTCTTAAACTCTTAAACTCTTAAACCCTTAAACTCTTAAACCCTTAAACTCTTAAACCCTTAAACTCTTAAACCCTTAAACTCTTAAACCCTTAAACTCTTAAACCCTTAAACTCTTAAACTCTTAAACTCTTAAACTCTTAACATTAAACACACGCAAAATTGAATTGGGAATTATTAATATGTGACAAGCGACTCGGCATGGAGGAATATCACGACGAGAGGCATCACACGCGCTCGGATTTTCAACGCGACTATGACCGCCTTATATTTTCCTCCCCTTTCAGACGCCTTCAGAATAAAACACAAGTGTTTCCCTTGCCGGGAAGCATCTTTGTGCACAACCGCCTTACCCACAGTCTTGAAGTGTCGTCGGTGGGGCGGTCGCTCGGTCATGAAGTGGCCTTGCGCCTAAGCAAGAAATATCACAGAGATGAGATGCGGCGAAAATTTGATAACATCCGCGACATTGTGGCTGCCGCCTGCCTTTGTCATGACCTTGGGAATCCACCTTTCGGACATTCAGGAGAGAGAACCATCGGCACTTACTTCAGCGAGGGGAAAGGAGCCGCGCTGCGTTCGCTTCTGACAGAGCGTCAATGGAGCGATTTTGTCAACTTTGAAGGGAATGCCAACTCCTTCCGACTTCTCGCACATCAGTTTAAAGGAAGACGGGAGGGAGGCATGGCTATGACATATTCTACATTGGCCGCCATTGTGAAATATCCGTATTCATCCGCCCACACCGGAGAGAAGGGGAAGTTTGGCTTTTTCGAATCGGAGGAAGAGATTTGGCGCAAGGTGGCAGGTCAGCTCGGAATCCCGGAAACATGTGCGGGGCGCTTTGCACGACACCCGCTGGTGTATATTCTTGAGGCTGCCGACGATATCTGCTATCAGATTATGGATATAGAGGATGCCCACAAGTTGAAGATATTGCCAAAAGAGCTGGTGACAGAATTGTTTCTCAATTTTTTCGGGTCGACTCGGCGCGACAGTATGCACGCCACAATGAAGAGGCTCACCGACCCCAACGAGCAGGTGGCTTATCTGCGCTCAAGCGTGGTAGGCTCGCTTGTGGAGGGATGTGCCGATGCCTTTATGGAGCATGAGGAAAAAATGCTGGCAGGGGAATTTGACAGCACGCTTATCGACACCATTGAGCCGCGCTTGCGTGAAGCCTACAACCGATGCTCGGACACGGCCTGGACCAGGATTTACTGTGCACCGATGGTTGTGGACATTGAACTTGCGGGAAACAGAATTGTTTCATTTTTATTAGAAGTGCTTATGGACGCTGTGATGAATCCCGAAAAGAATTATTCGAGACTGCTGCTCAATATAGTGCCGCGCCAATATGATGTGACATCGGAAAACATCTACACGAGGATACAGAGTGTGCTCGACCATGTGTCGGGGATGACCGATGTGTATGCCCTTGACCTCTACCGCAAGCTAAACGGCCACAGCCTGCCGGCCATATAATATCCCATATAAACTCACAGGGACTACAGCATTTTCAAAAAATACAGAACACAGTATACACGGACTTTGCCATGAACCGACTATATATATTTATATCACTGTTTATCACATTTATTTCGGCATCCGCACAGGTGATGAAGCCGGAAGATATGCCCAACGTCAACATAGCCGACCGCAGAGAATATGTGTCGGATCCGACAAACATTCTTTCGCCGGAAACGCGTGAGGCGATAAACCGGCAACTCTACAATCTGCGGCTGCAGACCACAGCCGAAGTGGCTGTGGCCATACCGCCCTCGATCGGAGACATGCCGATAGAGGAATGGAGCGAAAAGCTTTTCACGTCGTGGGGGATAGGGAAAAGCGATAAAGACAACGGCGCGCTGTTGGTGCTAGTGCCTAACGACCACCTTGTGAGGATACAGACCGGCTATGGCATGGAGGGTGTACTGCCTGACATTTCATGCGCAAACATTATCGGCAGGGCTGTGATTCCCAACATGAAAGAAAATAATCCCGACGCAGCCGTGCGGGAGGCAGTAGGGATGATGGCGCAAGCCATTCGCGATCCGGCTGCAGCCCGGGAGCTGAAATCGAAACAGGCCGACAATTTCTCCGGCGGACTTGAAACCCTTTCACCCGACGTGATATGGGGATTCGTCAGGATTATCGCCGGTGTGATGTTTGCAGTGGGATTATGTCTCTTTATATATGACTGCATCAACTCGCGCAAGCGCAGAAACAACCATGACAAGTCGCTGATGTGGCGCAACCACCTGATTCCATTCTTCTGGATTGGAGTGTTTTCACTTGGCTTGGGGCTCATCTTCTTCATATTGGCACTGATAATGTATCGCACCATACGCACAAAAAGATTGAAATGCCCCACATGCGGAGGGAAAATGCACCGACTGTCGGAAGATGAAGACAATCAGCTTCTTTCCGACTCACAGGATTTGGAAGAGCGACTCAACACGGTGGATTATGATGTGTGGGAATGCGACAAATGCGGCACGGTGGAGCGATTCCCCTACCCTGCCAAACAGACCAAATACACGGAATGCCCGGCATGCCACACGATAGCGCGCACGCTGGTGGAAGACAGAATCACACGACAGCCTACGGTGCGGACTTATGGCGAAGGGGTGAAAATATATGAGTGTCTTTTCTGTCACCACCGCGATGACAAGCCATACAGGATAGAGAAAAAAGAGGATGCATCGGCAGCCATTGCAGCAGCCGCGATACTCGGGGCGGCGGCAGGGCGCGGCAGCCGCGGAGGGGGATTCGGCGGCGGAAGTTTCGGCGGCGGGTTTGGCGGCGGTTCCACCGGCGGAGGGGGAGCGTCAGGAGGCTGGTGACATGCTATTTCCGGGGCACACCCCGGATTTTCTTCATCCGCATTGTGGATGAATGAAAAGGGAAAGAGATGTTGATGAGCCCCGGGCTTTCATATTGCGCCACATTGTGGCCGGGAAGGGCATGAAATGCCGGATCGAGCCATTCAATGTCGTAGACATTCTTGTGGGGAGTGGATTTCAACACTCCTTTTTTCATACCCGAAACCCAACGCATTGCATTTTTCTCGGCGCCCGAAAGATAGATCATGTCATAACCGCCGGTGTTTCCGATCAAGGCCATGCGATATCTTCCGCCCGGCAGCAGGGCGTCATCATCAAGACTGTAATCATACACCTCCCACACACCTTCCACAGGGTCAATGGAGCGCATCATATATGATTCCAGCACATCCGGATTGGCATAGTGCGACAACTCGTGCGCTGCCGGCAGTCCTTCTGCAGAAAGGGATATTGCATCGAAAGCTATCCTGCCTCCGGGAAACACCGCAATGCCAATGCTGTCGGGCAATACGGAGGGTTTCATACGCATAAGCGGCACATAATTCCTGTTGCCCCCTTGAAGCACCAGTGAGGATGCCGACTGCGAAAGCCTGAAGGAATTATATCCGTTGTCATGGTCGAAGCCGTTGCCCTTCGACACCTTTCCCAACGACTTTCCGGCAGAGAGACATTCCACCACAAACTCATCGGCAAAATATTCGTCAAACCGGTTGTCCTTTCCCGAGAATCTGAATTCAATTTTATCACCATCCGATTGCGTCAGCACCAATGCCCACCCCCCTTTTCTTCTTGTCTCAAGATCGGCCGCACGCAGGGATAAAGAGAATTCCTCCGCTCCGGAAAGAGGGAGGAATTTGAAAATCGTGTCATTTCCACAGTTTTCAATCACCAGTGGAGCTCCGTGCGCTACCGAGTCGGCGACAAGTGGTGCAAATCCCCGGTGCGAATTGAGATATAGTTCGCGTGGGGGAGCAGCCGAAGCAGAGCCAAAGAAAGCTGTGACAATGCCCACAATGGCAAAAATCAAGATGATTACACCCGTGATTTTATTAATTAGCCACATTGAGCGCAGATTGAAATGACCCCTCACCTTGTCCACGAAAAATGTTACAATCCACCACCATAAGAGCGCACCGATGAAAATAAAGAGGAATCCGGTGATGTAATGATAAAATCTTATTTCCGGCAAGAGGAAATTAAAGCGAGCGAACAATCCGATTATAAGGAATATAATAAGCGGATTGGAGAGAGTGAAAAGGAAGCCGCCGAGAATTGTTCTGCGCTTTGACACACGCACTGACTCGGGCGTTTTGAGTGTGCGCGACGGATTTGATTTAAAAAGATACACACCGAACACCACCAACACGATACTGCCAATTATCTGGATAACATTCTGGTTGGTTTTTAGAAACTCCTCGATAAAGGAGAGTCCGAAGCCGGTGAGCAGGCAATAGAAAATGTCGGAAAGGGCGGCTCCGAGACCGGTGAAAAAGCCGCCGGCACGCCCCTTCTCCAGAGTGCGCTGCACGCACAGGATACCCACCGGGCCCATTGGCGCGGAAATAATGATGCCAATCGCGATGCCGCGCCACATCATATATATGACACCCTCGATAAAATCCATTTCTGTTTGTCTCAGTTCATTATCAGATATCCGCCATATTGCGACAAACGGCATTCATAACGGCGCAGACCGAGGTTCTCGCCGAGAGCCGGGCCGGAGAGCGGACTTCCTCCACGCTCCACCACATCATAAGTGGAGCCACACTTCGGGCACACGGCAACGGGCACATATTTATCGATTTCCACCTTGATTCTTATATCAGGCTTCACCTCCACGGGACAGCTGAGATCGTAAGCCAGCGGAACAGCAGCCTCAAGCGTGAAGGGATCGACTCCGCTCACCAGCAAGACGCCTCCATATCCGGTGGCTGTGGTCTGCACATAGGGAAAATTGGCCGGCTGGCGCAGCTCCTTCACAAAGATGCGGTAGTTGCCATAACCCGACACACCATAAGTGTTCCACATGTCAATAGCCGTGAGATTGATATTCACAGGCATTGAGGGGATACGGTCGTCATCGATGGTGTTGCACCCGTTAAGCAACAAGGTCATGGCCGCAAAAGCGGCCATGAATATTTTACAAATCGGTCTCATTCCGGAAAAATCATTCGAATCACATTGGGAGCTGACGCAACATCTGTGCGAACTGGTCGGCCATCTTCTGCAGCGGGCCATTCACCATCGGCTTCAGCATTGCGGGAATCTGTATGTCGATTTCCACAAAAACATCGCACAGCTCCGGCTGTGTCGGGGCAATATGAAGCGTCATAGAGAGGGGCACCGGGGTGCCGTCGCCTTCAAGACGGATCAAAGAGGGGCGCACCCTTTCGGCGAGGCGCAGCGTGATTTCTCCCGCCGGGCCGGCCGGGAAGCTGACAGTGTCAGTTGTGATGCGAATCTGATCGAGAAGCGCCGCCTTGTCGGCCGGCACACTTCCCTGCGGAACATTTCTCAACATTTCCCCCAGCCCTTCAAGATTGGAGAGCTTGTCAAAAACCTTTTCGGCCGGCGCCATCATGCCGACCACGTCACTTTTATATACTGCCATATTCTTTTGTTATTCCGGCACCCAGTTGGCCGGGTCCTTACGCCATTCCTTAAGAGTAATTTCCTCAGAAGGGCGTATATAATTAATTTCTATCGCTATTTCCACGAGCGTGTTGTAGGAGCAGAGAGAATTCATGTCGACATCAGCCTCGCGCAGACGCTTCACAGCCGCCGGGAATTCATAATTGAAGAGACACACGCCCCCGGTCACTTCGCCGCCGGCAAGACGAATATTTTCGGCAGCGTTGATAGTGCCGCCTCCGGTGCTCACTATATCCTCCACCAGCACCACCTTCTGTCCGGGGCGGAGGTCGCCCTCAATCATATTTTCGAGGCCGTGGTCTTTTGGTGTGTTACGGATATAGATAAAGGGCATCCCGAGCGCATCAGCGGCAAGCATTCCGAAGGGGATAGCCGCTGTCGACACTGCCGCAATCACGTTTGCCTCCGCATTTGCCTCCACAATCCATTTGGCAAGCTCCACCTTGATGTAATTCCTCACATCAGGATAAGAGAGGATGCGGCGGTTATCATTATATATAGGCGAATTCCAGCCCGACCCCCACACAAATGGCATGTCAGGCTGCAACTTAACCGCACTCACTTCAAGAAGTTTTTCAGCAAGTATTCGATCCGGTTTCTTCATTTTTCCATGTTTTTTAGTATCTGATTCTGCAGAGCTAAACTCAGCTCAAGCATGCGATCTCTAATTTTTTTTATTCAACTTTCGCAAGTTTGCAACTTGCGAAAAGCAATGAGGTTAGAGGTTATGAGGTTAGAGGTTAGAGGTTATAGGTTGTTTTTTTGCAACAATTACATCGTAGTTTTACGATGGTTGCCTCACTAACCTTCCTAACTCTGACCTTCAAGATTCCAAGTTGCAAGCAACTTGGAATCTTGAGTTATTTATTATAAAACAGACTCTTATAATCCGGTTCGCCTCCGCAACCCAACTCACGGTGGGAGGCGAGCCTTTATGCAAATTTACATTTATAACAACAAACATGCAAATAAAAAGTGCGATTCCGGAGAAGCGCGCCATTTTTCAATTGCGCTTTTCCACCTGGAAATCAGAACGTAACTCCGATAGCGAGCAAAGATATGCAGGCATCGGGTATTGCTGACAGAAGGGCTTCGGCAGCTGCGGTGAGTGTGCTGCCGGTGGTGCACACATCATCGAGAATGAGAAAATTTCGTCTTGGCTCATGCTCAGCACCGCAAAACTGAAACACTCCCTTGAGATTATTATGGCGTTCCTCAAGCGAGAGGCGAGTCTGTGTGTGGTGCGGGCGCCGGGCCTTCAAATTTCTCACGACGGGCAATGCCGCGCGCCCTGAAAGGCCGCGGGCAATTTCCATAGCCTGATTATATCCGCGCACGGCGAGCTTCATGCGATGTATCGGCACCGGCACAATCGCCTCTACATCTGTCAGAAATCCGGTCGGAAGCAACTCATCTGCCGCCAATTCCCCCAGAAAACGACCCAGACCGCGAAACCGCCGATATTTCAAATCTTGCATCAGTTCAGAAATCTCCGCGCCACGGGCGTAGAAAAAAAGTGCCGTAGCGCGACTGAAAGGAAACAGCCCGGCAAAACGCTGTTCCATCGGATTATTTGCCATATGGTGATAACCGGTGCGCGGCATCCGGGCCAGACATGAGGTGCAGACATATTTCTCGCCACTCTGCAGAATTCCGTCGCAAATATGGCATCGGCGCGGAAAAACAAACTCTCCAAGGTCGCTTATAACACTCATTTCTTCTTTGTTTATTCTCTGAATTGCCTCATTGCGTCACACTATTCTTCTGCTTTATTCTCCGCAATTACCGCCCGCACCACAGATTTCATTATATCCGGCTCGAAACCCCGGCTGAGAATATGGCGCATCAGGCGAACCTTGTCTTCATATTCATCAAGATTGAGAGAGCGGGCTTTCTGACGGGCCACACGCAGGGCAGCGTCAAGATATTCACGCTTATCAACCTGCCGGAACGCCTCTGAAATATATTGCGACGGAATCCTCCTTGCCACAAGATGAGCCCTGATTTTTCTGAGTCCCCACGAGCTGAAGCGCACCTTATCGTTGGTGAAACTGCGTGCATAGCGCTCTTCGTTGATAAAATCACGCTGCTTAAGCTCCTCTATTACGCTCGCACGCTCTGCGGCCGGCATTCCTTTTGCAGCGAGTTTGCGGTCAATTTCACCGGGCGACTGTTCAGAGCGGGAGCACAGGTCGGCCATCTTTAGAATCGCCTCCCCGACTGTGAGCGGTTTCTTTGGCTTTACACCCATATTCGAATTTTTACCTTAGATGTGATTTAGGCTCTATTCCCCCAAAAATGTTAAAGCAGGGGTCGCAAACTTGCGAAAATTTCACTTTTTGATTGCTTGCGCAAAGCGCAAACGTCCCGAGATGTCTTTTGACAAATTCACGTCCGAGAATCCTGCCCGCTCAAGCAACTCTCTGACAGCTGCGGCAAAAAGAGGATTAATCTCAAAATATATTCTGCCGCCGGCAGTCAAAGCATCAGCCGCCACATCAGCAATGCGCGAATAATACAGCAGCGGATTATCATCAGGTACAAAGAGGGCAATCTCCGGTTCATAGTCGAGCACATTTGAATCCATGCCGGCTTTTTCCGACTCAGTGACATAAGGGGGATTGCTCACAACAATATCAAACGCATCCTTTTGGGGCACATAGCGGAAAACATCTTCATGAAGGAAGCGGATATTCGCATGCAGCCGCCTTGCATTTTCACGCGCCACTTCAAGACTTTTTTCAGAAACATCGAGGGCCGTGACTTCGGAAAACGGCAGATTTCTCGACAATGCAATGGCAATGGCCCCCGAGCCGGTGCCGACATCGAGAACCCGCAGGTCGCGGCGCTGATTGTCGGCTACGATCATATCCACGAGTTCCTCCGTTTCATGGCGCGGGATGAGCACACTGCGATTCACCAGCAGATCCATGCCATAAAAGCGAGCCTCGCCAAGCACATATTGCAGAGGCTCCCCCTTCAGCAAATGCTCTAAAATATCTTTCAGCTTGTGAAGGATATAATCCGACAGCATCTTGTCGGAGTTAACAATCATGGCAGTATTGGTCCACCCCTTTAGGTGATAAAAAATCAGTCTTGTCATCGCACCGGCCTCACCGGAACCATAGCGCGGAGAAAGAGCCTCGCGCAAAGCACGCTCCATGTCGCCGGCGGTCCAGCCGCCGGGACGGTTGAAATCAATTCTTATCATCACTACAAATATAGCGAAATATTTTAAGATTTTTTGTTAAATTTGCATTCAGGGGAGGTTACGCAAAAGCCTCCGATAAAGAAATGAGCGACAATCAAACCGACAATCTTTACGCAAACAACGCGGCAGGGGGATATACAGACGAGTCAATCCAGACACTGAGCTGGAACGAACATATCCGCCGACGCCCGGGAATGTATATCGGCAAACTCGGCGACGGCACACACTCCGATGACGGCATTTATCTGCTGTTCAAAGAGGTGGTTGACAACTCCATCGATGAGTTTAACATGGGGATGGGAACACGCATAGACATCACCCTCACAGAAGAGGGAGAAGTGAGTGTGCGCGATTACGGCCGCGGCATACCGTTGGGGAAAGTGAAGAATGTTGCTTCCGAAATCAACACCGGCGGAAAATTCGACGACAAAAACTTCAAGAAATCGGTGGGTCTCAACGGTGTGGGTCTCAAGGCAGTGAACGCACTGTCGGAATATTGCACAGTGGCGAGTGTGCGCGACGGCAAAATGGTGACCGCAGAATTCGAAAAGGGGGAATTCATAAAACAGGAAGAGGCCGAAGGTGTGAAGGATGCCAACGGCACTTTTGTAAGATTCAAGCCTGACAACACTCTGTTTCAAAACTTTGCCTTCAACCTTGAGACGGTGGAGACAATGGTGGAGAACTACACATATCTGAACTCCGGCCTGCAGATTTTCTTCAACGGGAAGAAATATCTGTCGCGCCATGGTCTGCTCGACCTGATTAAGCAGAACCTCACCTCCGAACCTCTTTATCCAATCATTCATCTGAAAGGAGACGATATAGAGATTGTGCTCACCCACACCGACCAGAATGGAGAGGAATATTACTCCTTTGTCAATGGCCAGCACACCACACAGGGAGGCACTCATCTCACCGCATTCCGCGAGCATGTGAGCCGCACCATCAAGGAATTTTCAGGGAAGGGATTTGAATATTCCGATATCCGCAACGGCATGGTGGCCGCAGTAAGCGTGAGGATACAGGAGCCGGTGTTTGAGTCGCAAACCAAGACAAAGCTCGGGAGCAAGGAGGTGGCGCCCGGAAGCCCGCTGACTGTCAACAAATTTATCGGCGACTTTATAAAGAAAGAGCTCGATGACTATCTCCACAAGCATTCCGACATAGCGGAAGCCATGTTGCGGAAAATCACCGCCTCCGAAAAAGAGCGGAAATCGATGGCGGGCATAGCGAAACTCGCACGTGAAAAGGCAAAAAAAGTGAGCCTGCACAACCGCAAGCTCCGCGACTGCCGCATACACTACAACGACAACCTGAAGGCCAACGCCAAAGAAGATCGCAGAGAGGATTCCGCAATATTCATCACTGAGGGCGACTCCGCCTCAGGCACCATCACAAAAGTGAGGAATGCCGAGACACAAGCAGTGTTCTCATTGCGTGGAAAGCCGCTGAATTCATATGGCATGACGCCGGAAGTGGTGTATAAAAATGATGAATTCAACCTGCTCCAGGCCGCGCTCAATATTGAGGAGGGGATTGAGGGGCTGCGCTATAACAAGGTGATTATCGCCACGGATGCCGATGTTGACGGAATGCACATCAGACTGCTTATAATCACTTTTTTCCTTATGTTCTTTCCCGACCTTGTGAAAAAGGGGCATGTGTATATATTGCAGACACCGCTTTTCCGCGTGCGCGACAAAAATGCGGTGCGTCGTGCCAAGGGGAAGCGCCGCAAAGTTGTGAAAGATGAAACCGGGGAAGCCGCGACACAGAAGCGTGACACATATTACTGCTACACCGATGAAGAGCGTGAGAAGGCGATTGCCGAATTCGGAAGCAATGCCGAAATCACACGATTCAAAGGACTTGGAGAAATCAACGATTCGGAGTTTGCCGAATTCATAGGCCCGGACATGCGTCTTGACCGCGTGAAGCTCAAAAGGGAGGATGCGCCGGAATCGCTGCTGGAATTTTACATGGGGAAGAACACCATGGAACGTCAGAATTTTATAATCAACAACCTTGTGATAGAAGATGACTCACAAATCTGATACAGGCACAGCCGAACCGGTGGTGGTGTTTCCCGGCAGCTTCAACCCCTTCACCATCGGGCACAAATCGATTGTAGACAGGTGTCTTGCCTTCGGGGCGAAAGTGGTGATAGGGATAGGCTATAACCGCGACAAGGCTTCAAGCGATGACATAATGGGGCGGTTGGAGAGAATCCGCAGCGTGTTCAGCGGTGATTCACGCGTGAGAGTGGAATCATATTCCGGGCTGACAGTGGATTTTGTAAAGCAAATGAGGGGGAATTTCATGGTGAGGGGTGTGAGAAGTGTGGCCGACTTTGAATATGAGCGCAATTTAGCCGATGCCAATTATGACCTGGCCGGCATAGAGACGATGCTCATGCCGGCACTGCCGCAATATAGTTTCATTTCATCATCAATGGTGAGGGAGCTTATGGCCAACGGCACAGACACGAAAAAATATCTTCCATAAACCTATAATGCAGGTTGCAAATGAAGTGATTTAAACTTTTTACAAAAACTCAAGAAGTGTTTAAACATGTTTTCTTCAAACGCAATATTTATTAAGATTCTCAAGTTTCGCAAGTTGCAAGCAACTTGGAATCTTGAAGGTTAGAGTTAGGAAG